>NZ_JACBYP010000089.1 GCF_018982965.1 Streptomyces mayonensis
CCCCCCCCCCCCCCCCCCCCCCCCCCCCCCCCCCCCCCCCCCCCCCCCCCCCCCCCCCCCCCCCCCCCCCCCCCCGGGGGGGGGGGGCGGACGGTTCGCGGACGGGTCGTCAGCACGGTGTCGTCGCCATCAGCTTCTCGAAGGAAGCCATGCAGTCCGGGCAGTGTCGCGCCCGTTCACCGTCGGATGCCTCGATACGTTCACGGAGCTGCTGTCCGCACAGGGTGGCCGCGGCCTGTTTGGCCAACACGTGCCACACCAACGCTCCGCCCGCCTTCTCCGGGCCCACGCACATTTCGTACATGTTCGGCCTCCCAGCCTGGACGCCGCTGACACCCTCCAGGAGACACCGGTTGGGCGGCGATCAGTAGCGGTCGGGGTCCATTCGGGTGACGGCCGCTTCGCCCGCCCGGGGCCGCCGCCCACCCGCAGGGCTGCAAACGGTCGGCCAACCGGCTGTACCGAGGTGGTGGGCGGTGCGAGGGCGGGTCATGTCCCGGCGCCCCCTCATGAACCGCGTACGCCGGTGACGGCGAAGCCGCTGCGCGGACGGGTCGGCACACGGTGCAGGGGGATCCGCAGGTCCTGCGGGGGTACGGCGTACTCCAGGCGGGCCAGCCGCAGCGCCAGCGACTCCAGCAGGCCCACGGTCACGCGCTCGCCGGGGCAGCGGTGGCCCCCGGCGGGGTCGCCGCCGCCCTGCGGGATCAGCTCGTCGGGGTCGGCGGGGCGCTCCAGGAACCGCTCGGGCCTGAAGGCGTACGGGTCTCCCCAGAGCTCCTCGTCGTGGTTCTGGCCGTAGACGTCGAGCAGCAGCATCCCGCCTGCCGGGACGGACTCGCCGTGCCAGGTCAGGTCCCTGACGGCGAGGCCGCCGAGGAACGGGGCGAACGGGTAGAAGCGGCGGACCTCGTGCGCGAACGCCGTGGCGAAGGCCCGGTCGCCCGCGCGCAGTCGCTCCCGGCACGCCGGCCACCGGTGCAGGGCGTGCGCGGCGAAGGCCACGAACCAGCTCACGGCGGCGGTGGGGCGCAGGACGTTGAGGAGTTCCACGGCCGCGGTCCGGGAGTCCAGCGGGCCGTCGGGCGTGTCGCGGTGGGCGGCGACCCGTTCCAGCACCGACTCCGCGGGCGCGGTGACCGTGCCCGACCGGACGTCCTCGATCAGCCGGGCCATCCGATCCTCCTGCCGGGCGCGGGCACGACGGGCCCGCAGATGACGCGGCCCGGCGGTGGCGAAACCGTCGACCATCGCGACGAGGTCCCGCGCGAGCCGCTCCGCGTCGCAGGCGTCCGGCGGGAGTCCCGCCCAGGTGCCGACCGCGCGGGTGAGCACCAGGCCCGCCTCGTCGAACAGCACCACGCGGTCGCGGTCGCTCCAGGTGCGCACGGCCTCGTCCCAGGCGGCCTCGACGTGTCCGGTGAGCGCGGCGACCCGGTCGGCGGCCAGCAGCGGCAGGAACAGTTCCTTGCGGGCCCGGTGGGCGTCCGCGTCGAGGGTGTGGACGGCGCCCTGCCCGAACAGGGTGTCCAGCACGGGCGCGGGGAGCGCGCCGTGGCGGTGCACATGCGTCTCGTCGTAGAAGAGGCGCACGGCAGCCGGGCCGCGTACGGCCAGCGCGGGCTTGCCCAGCAGCCGGGTGCGCACCACGTGGCCGGCGCTCTCGCGCATGCGGTTGGGCAGCCAGGCGTAGCCCTCGACGAGCAGGGGCAGGGTGCGGTCGGCCAGCGGGCGGGTTGCGTCCATGGCGGGTGGGTGCCCCGGGGCGGCGGACGGACACCCGCCGCGCGCTCGGACGGGCGGCGGGGTCCGGCCGCGCCCTGACATTTGTCAGGGACACCTGTGCGCCGGCCGTCCCTAGAGTGCTGAGTGCACAGCAGGGGTGCCGCCCGGCGGCGCACGGGAACAGCCGGTGGCACATCGACACATGGGGGAATCACACATGACCGTTCGCCCGATCACCCGGGTCGCCCTCGTCGGGGCCGGTGCGCTGGCGCTGCTCGGCCCGCTCGCCGCGACGACCGCCTCCGCCGCCCCCACCGCCTCCGGGGACGCCCGTGGCGCCGACCGGGTGCTGGCCGCACCGTACGCCGTCGAGCCGTACGAGACCGTCAACGTCCGTTCCGGGCCGGCCCGCTCCTACTCCAAGGTCGGCTCGGTCGCGGCCGGTCAGCCGCGCGGGGCGTACTGCTGGACCCATGGCGAGACCATCAGCGACCACGGCTACACCAACAACGTCTGGGTGAAGCTCGTCGAGGGCTACGTCAGCGCCGTCTACCTCAAGGGGAACGAGTACGGCGACCTGCCCGCCTCGGCGCGCTGCTGACCCGGATCCGGCCGTCGGCCGGACCGTATCGGCCGGCCGCTGCGGCCGGTCACCGCACACACATGGGGGAACGACACATGAAGCGACTGATGCGACACTCCGTCACCGCGCTGGCCGCGGCCGCGCTCGCCGTCGGCGGGCTCGCCACCACGGCCCAGGCGGCGGAGGCCGCGCCGAGCGGCGGCGACCCGTCCCTGACCGACGTCTACATCTGGGCGACGGACGTCAACCTCCGTCAGCAGCCCACCACCGACTCCAACGTGCTGGCCGTCCGCTCCACCTACTGGCTGGACGCGGTCTGCCAGAAGAAGGGGCAGTACGTGAACGACCCGGCCGTCGGCGGCAACAGCTGGTGGACGGCCGTGCAGGAGTTCTCGGGCAGCGACATCGCCTGGGTCAACAACCTGTACCTGCGGGGCGGCGAGAAGATCGCGGGCGTCCCGGACTGCTGACGCGCGCGAGGGAAACGGGCGGGCCGGTCTCCGGCCCGCCCCTTCGCGTTCAGTACAGCTTGTCCACGGCCGTGACCGTGGTCCGCCGGAAGTCGGCCACCTGCGCGTGCTCGAAGGTACCCATCTGGCCCCACTGGACGACGGTGACGGCCCTGTCGTCCCGGCCGACCGAGAGCAGGTTGATGTCCGAGGCGCCCCATTCGGCGACCGTGTGGACGCCGTAGACGTGGGCGCCCTCCTCCACGTCCAGTGAGCCGTAGTCCTTCTGCGTGGCGGTGACGTCGGGGTGCTGCTCCGCGATCCGGCGCGCGCAGTCGGCCAGGTCCGCGCGCAGCAGCGCCGCGAGCTCCCGGGCGCGCGGGGTGCTGCGCTCGACGACGGTGACCTGGAGGGCGCCGGCGTCCATCTCGGTCCAGTACCTGCGGTGGGAGGTGAGGGAGGGCAGCGCCTCGCCCACGCACAGCGGCAGCGGGTCCGGCTGCCCGGCGGTGACCGGTCCGGCGTACCAGTCCGAGGAGGCGTGCGGCGGCAGTTCGGCCGGATCCAGGAAGGCGGGCGGGCCGGAGCGCGGCGCCGCCGCGGCCGCCGGGCCGGTGGTCACGGCGACCGCGGCACCGGCCGCCAGGGCGGTCACGGCGGCCAGGAGCGCTCGGGAACGGACTCGGGCACGGACAGTCATGTCTCCCCCACGTCGGTCGTGTCGGCCGTCGGCGCGATGCCGGGCCGGTACGGCTTTCCCTGTACGACCCGGCACGACCGCCATGGGTTGCCCCGGTCACCCCGCCGCGTTGTCGGTGCGCATCCGCACCTGCTCCTCCAGCCGCCGCAGGCTGCCGTCGAGGGCGTCGGCCACCGTGGACCGCCCCGGGTCGTGGCTCTCGTCGAGGAACGACAGGTGCACCGTCACCTCGCTGGCCCCGCTGTCGAGGCCGGCGACCTGCAGCCAGCCGGCGTAGGCGCCGTTCTCCCGGGTCCCCCACTCCAGCCGCATCTGCTCGGGCCGGGAGCTGAGCAGCGCGGAGGTGTCGTGGTCGGTGCGGTCCTCGTGCACGGTGACCGCGGGCGGCTCCTCAGGTTCGACGTGCAGGTCCCCGGGCAGCCAGGTGTCCAGCTGGCCGACGTTCGCGGCCTGGTCGAAGACCTGCTCGGGCTGGGCGGGCATGGTGCGGGAACGCTCGTACTCGGTCATGCGGCACCACTCCTCGGCGATCGGGACCGTGTGCCGGGGCGAAGGCGGGTGGTGCTTCGCGGCCACGGTCGTGGACGTACGTCACGTCGGGGCCGTACTCGGCGATCGCGGTCACGGCCGTGCGTCACGCTCGTACGACGTGACGCGTGCCCCGCTCCGCCCGTCCGAAGCGCGCCACGAACGATCCGCCCGACGGGCGGGACGGGCCCTGCGGTGCCAGACTTCTGCAGCGACGTCCCCGCCGCCGGGGGAGCCCGACGAGAGGAGACGGGGTGTCCACGCCGGAGCCGGGCGACACTGCGCTGTGGGAGTTCCTCGCCGATCCGGAGCATCTGACCCTGGACCTTTCCACGGCCGTGGCCCGCTGTGCCGGGGCCCTCGGCCTGCGGGACGCCGTCGTCTACCTGGTCGACCTGCAGCAGCGACGCCTCGTGCCGCAGACGGACGTGGCGCCGCCGGTCCCGGTCGACGGCTCCCTGGCGGGCTGGGCCTACCGCACGCAGGCGCTGCGGGTGGAGGAGTCCGGGGGCGACGGCATCACCGCCTGGTTCCCCCTGCTGGACGGGGCGGAACGGCTCGGGGTGCTGGCCGTGAACGAGACGTCCCTGACGGCGGCCTCGCTGGCCCGCGGCCGGGCGCTCGCCTCACTGATCGCCATGATGATCACGTCCAAGCGTGCCTACGAGGACTCCTTCGTCCGGCGCACCCGGACCGAGCGGATGCAGCTGCCCGCCGAGATGCTCCGGGCGTTCCTGCCGCCGCGGACCATCGGCAACGCCCACGTCGTGTCGACGGCCGTGCTGGAGCCCGCCTACGAGATCGGCGGCGACGCCTTCGACCACTCGCTCACCGAGACGACGCTGCACATGGCGGTCATGGACGCCATGGGGCACGACCTGGCCTCGGGACTCACCAGCGCCGTCGCCCTGGCGGCCTGCCGCAACGCCCGGCGGACCGGGGCCGACCTCCCCGAACTCGTCGGGGAGGTGGACGAGGCGCTCTCCCGCTGGCTGCCGGACCAGTTCTGCACGGCGGTCGTCGCCCAGCTGGACCTGGCGGCCGGGGTACTGCGCTGGACCAACTGCGGTCACCCCGCGCCCCTCCTCATCCGCGACCAGCGGCTGATCATGGACGCCATGGAACGGGACACCGACCCGCCCATGGGACTGCCCTCCCTGCTCACCTCCACACCGCGCCGGACGCACGAGATCGCGCTGGAGCCCGGGGACCGGGTGCTGCTGTACACCGACGGGGTCGTGGAGGCGCGGACCCGGGAGGCCAAGCTGCTGGGGCTCGAACGGTTCGCGGACTACGTCATCCGGGCCACGGCCGGCGGCGAGCTGGCGCCGGAGTCGCTGCGCCGGCTGATCCATTCGATCCTGGCCATGCACGAGGACGGCCGGTTGCGGGACGACGCGACGCTCCTGATGTTCGAGTGGCGACCGCCTCCCGGCTGACGGCCGCACGGTCCCCCTGCGAACGGCCACGCACCGCCCCCCTTCCCTCCGCGTCCCTCCCCGCCCGCCGTCCGGCGCGGTGCGGCCGGTGCACCGCGGCATCACCGCCCCCGGCTGCGGACGGCCGGCCCCGCCCGACCGCTGCCTCAGACCTCGTGCCCGCGTGCACGCAACCAGGCGTGCACGGTGTCCTTGTCGGAGGGCGTGATCCGGACCTCTCCCGGCACGTAGGGCCCTTCGTCCTCGGTGAAACCCGTGTCGGTGACCCGGGCCGTCACCCAGGTGGCCAGGTCCTGGGCGGCCCGCTCGGACAGTGCGCCGCGCTCCCAGCCCGTACGGGCCTCACGGGCCGCGTCGGCGTCGTGCCGCCCGGTCTCCTCCAGCCACGCCGCCACCAGCCGTGCCACGGTCCCGCGATCCTCGGCTTCCCGGGCGGCTCCCGCCCGCGCGGCCCGCATCGCCCGCATCCGCTCGTCGCTCATACCGGCCGGGTTCCCCGTCCCCCGCGGACTCTCCCCCCTCATGTTCACCAGGGACTCCCCGATCCAGCAGGCCCGCGGGAAGGCACCCGCCCGCCGTACGGCCCTCTTCCCTACGCTTCCCGGCGCTTTTCGGCGCTCCCGACGCTTCCCCCGACCCTCCCCGGCCTCGTACCGGCCGTCCTTCCGGCCTCGTACGGCCCCGTGTCGGTCCGGGAGCGTCGGGTACCCGCGTGTCCCCGGGCACCGCCGGACCCGGCCACGATCCACCGCCGACGACGGGCCCGGCACCGGGCGCAGGCATGGGGCGCGGGACGCGGGACACCGGAATCCGGAAAGGGGACGGCGATGAAGCAGCCCGCCGACGGTCACGGCCTCGACCGGCACGCCGGGGTGTCCGAACTGCGTCCGGCGACGGGCGACGGCGAGCCCGTTCCCCGGAACGCCGCGGCCCACGAGGACCTGCCCCTCGACCGCAACCAGGCGATCCTGCAGGCCGCGAAGCAGGTGGGTTCGACCCTCAAGAAGGCGGAGCACCCGTTCGCGCTGGCCGGCAGCGTCGCCGTGTACGCGCACGGCGGCACCCAGAACCTCCAGCACGACGTCGACTTCTGCATCCGCCCGGACGACGCGGAGGCCGTCGCCGCGACCCTGCGGCGGGCCGGTCTCACGGTGTACACCCCGCCCGAGGACTGGCTGCTGAAGGCGGACTGCCTGGGGCAGCAGGTCGACCTGATCTTCGAGCTGGCGCACGAGCCGGTGACGTCCCGGCTGCTGGCACGGGCCGAGGACCTGCCGGTCGACTCGGTGCTCATGCCGGTCCTCGCACCGACCGACCTGCTGCGCGGGCTGCTGGCGGCCTTCTCCGAGCACCACTGCGACTTCGGGGCGGTGCTGCCGATCGCCCGCACGCTGCGCGAGAAGATCGACTGGGCCGCGCTGCGCCGGGACTGCGGCGACGCACCGATGCCCGCCGCGTTCTTCTTCGTCCTCGAACGGCTGGACATCATCCCGCCTGACGGGGACCCGCCCCTCCCGCCCGTCGCCCCCGCGAAGGAGGACCGGCCATGAGTGACCCCGTCACCCACCGCGGCCCCGCGGCCCACGACCCGGCACCGGCGTCCGAGAACGTCGAGTACCGCGTCGCCCACCTGCACGACCGGCTCGCCGCGGAGGAACTGGGCGAGCTGGGCGTACGCGCCGAGATCCGGGCCGGCGCCGTCGTGCTCACCGGCACGGTGCCGTCGGCGCAGTGCCGCGAGACCCTGCTGCGGATCGCCCACGAGGAGCTGGCCGGGCTCACCGTGCGCACCGACGTCGTGCTGGCGGAGACGACCGGCCCCGACCGTGCCGAGGAGCTGTGATGATCCGCGTGGCCGCCGTCGGGGACATCCACATGGGGGCCGACAGCCGGGGACTGCTCCGGCCCGCCTTCGACACCCTCTCCGACTGCGCGGACCTGCTGCTGCTCGCCGGGGACCTCACCCGGCACGGCACCCCCCAGGAGGCGGAGGTGGTCGCACGGGAGGTGCACGGCCTGCCGGTGCCGGTGGTGGCGGTCCTCGGCAACCACGACCACCACGACGAGCAGCCCGAGAAGGTCGCCGACCTCCTGCGCGACGTCGGCGTGACCGTCCTGGAGGGCGAGGGGACGGTCGTGGAGTGCGCCGGGGCCCGGGTGGGGATCGCCGGGGCCAAGGGCTTCGGCGGCGGCTTCGTCGGCCGCAGCGCCGGGGAGTTCGGCGAGCCGCTGATGAAGGAGTTCGTCCGCACCACCCGCCGCTCGGCGGACAGCCTGCGTACGTCGCTGGAGGAGCTGGCCGGGCAGGACTGCGCGGCGCGGGTGGCCCTCACCCACTTCTCCCCCGTCGCCGACACACTCGCCGGGGAGCCGCTGGAGATCCACCCCTTCCTCGGCAGCTACCTGCTGGCCGAGGCGATCGACACGGCCGGCGCCGACCTCGCCGTCCACGGCCACGCCCACCTCGGCTCGGAGCACGGCATGACGGCGGGCGGGGTGCGAGTGCGCAACGTGGCCCAGCCGGTCATCCGCCGGGCCTTCAACGTCTACGGGCTGAACGCCCCGTGATACCGGCTGAACACCTTCTGATACCGGACACCCCCACTCCCCCGCCCAAGCCGCCGCGCAGTCAGGAACCTTCCGGGTCCTCGGTCGTCCGTCCGAGGCAGACGACGTCCGCGGGGTCCAGGCCCGCCACCGGGATCTCGTGGAAGCCCAGCCGGTCGTAGAAGGCCCTGGCCGGGGTGTTGGCCGTCGCCATGACGAGGTGGACGGCCGGTACGCCGCGCTCCCGCAGCGCCCGCCAGAAGGCCCGCATCAGGGCCCGGCCGTGTCCGCGGCCCTGATGGCCGGGCAGCAGGTCGATGTGGAGGTGGGCGGGATGACCGGCCAGTTCGGGGACGACCATCCGCTCGGGGTCGTGCAGCAGTGCGGCCATCGCCTCGTCCGGGTTGCCGGGCGGGCCCTGCGGCGCCGGGTAGCGGTCCGCCACGCGGGGCAGCCACTCGGTGCGGAACTCCTCGGCGAAGCGCGGGGTGTCGGCGGTGCCGAGGACGTAGCCGACCGCGCGGCCGCTCCCGTCGTCCAGCACGAAGGCGAGGTCCGGGTCCAGCCGGACGTAGGGAGCGGCGAAGACGGCCGGCAGGACCGAGGGGTCGGCGTACACGGGCCGGCTGTCCCGGCCGTTGTGCGCGGTGCGGATGCAGATGTCGTCGAGCGCTTCCGCGTCGGCGGGTCGGTAAGGGCGTACGAAGGCAGTCGGTTTCACCTCGGCATCCTTGCCCTTTGGGAGCGCTCCCACAAGTGGTTCGCTTCGATCGCCGGGCCCCGGGTACCCGGCGCCCGGCACTGTGGCGGACGTCGGCGGGAGGCCGGTGATGGAGGATTCCGAGGACCGGATCGCGCGGCCGTGGGGCGGCAGGACGCCCTACCGGCGCGGCGCGGCCTGGCCGGCGCGGGTGGACACGTTCCTCGCGGACGGGGTGCGGCCGGGGTCCGTCGACCGGTGGGTGCAGTCGGCGTCGATCCTGCACTCCGACGGCGACGCCATGGACATCGCGGTGGCCGACGGCCGGATGGTGGGCGTGCGGGGCCGGGACGTGGACCGGGTCAACCGGGGCCGCCTGGGCCCGAAGGACCTGTACGGCTGGCAGGCCAACTCCTCGCGGGACCGGCTGACCCGGCCGCTGGTGCGGCGCGGCGGGCAGCTGGTGGAGACGGACTGGGACACCGCGATGGACCTGGTGGCCGCCCGCTCCCGCGACCTGCTCGACGAGCGGGGCCCGGGCTCGATCGGCTTCTACACCTCCGGGCAGCTGTTCCTTGAGGAGTACTACACGCTCACGGTCCTCGCCCGGGCCGGCATCGGCACCAACCACCTCGACGGCAACACCCGCCTGTGCACGTCGACGGCCGCCGAGGCGCTGAAGGAGACGTTCGGCTGCGACGGACAGCCCGGCAGCTACGACGACTTCGACCACGCCGACGTGATCGCCCTGTTCGGGCACAACGTCGCCGAGACGCAGCCCGTGCAGTGGATGCGGCTGCTCGACCGGCTGGAGGGGGCCGACCCGCCGCGGCTGCTGTGCGTGGACCCCCGCCCCACCCACGTCGCCGAGCACGCCGCCGTACACCTCGCGCCCCGCAGCAGCACCAACGTCGCCCTGCTCAACGCGCTGCTGCACGAGACGATCCGGTACGAGCGGATCGACCGCGACTACATCGGGGCGCACACCGTCGGCTTCGACGAGCTGGCCGCCCGGGTCGCCGACTGCACGCCCAAGTGGGCGGCGGACATCTGCGACCTGCCCGCCGCGCGCATCGAGGAGGCGGCCGAACTCGTCGGCACCACCGACGCGCTGCTCTCCACCGTCCTCCAGGGCGTCTACCAGTCCCACCAGGCGACGGCCGCCGCCGTGCAGGTCAACAACCTGCACCTGATCCGCGGCATGCTGGGCCGACCGGGAGCGGGCGTCCTGCAGATGAACGGGCAGCCCACCGCCCAGAACACCCGCGAGTGCGGCGCCAACGGCGACCTGCCGGGCTTCCGCAACTGGCAGAACGACTCCCACGTCACCGACCTCGCCAGGATCTGGAACGTGGAGCCGGAGACCGTCCCGCACTACGCGCCGCCCACCCACGCGATGCAGATGTTCCGGTACGCCGAGCAGGGCTCGATCCGGATGCTGTGGATCAGCGGCACCAACCCGGCGGTCTCGCTGCCCGAACTGGCCCGCGTCCGCGCGCTCCTGAGCCAGGAGCGGCTGTTCACGGTGGTGCAGGACATCTTCCTCACGGAGACCGCGCAGCTGGCCGACGTGGTGCTGCCCGCCGCGACCTGGGGCGAGAAGACCGGCGCGCTCACCAACGCGGACCGCACGGTGCACCTGTCCAGGAAGGCGGTGGACCCGCCCGGCGAGGCCAGGTCCGACCTGGACATCTTCCTGGACTACGCCCGGCGCATGGACTTCCGGGACAAGGACGGCGGCCCGCTGGTCGGCTGGCACGACCCCGAGTCGGCGTTCGAGGCCTGGAAACGGTGCAGCGCGGGCCGCCCCTGCGACTACACCGGTCTGTCCTACGCCAAGCTCCAGGAGACCAGCGGGATCCAGTGGCCCTGCGACGAACGGGCCCCCGAGGGCACCGCCCGGCTCTACACGGAGGGCTTCGCGTGGGCCCACCCCGATCTGTGCGAGAGCTACGGCAAGGACCTGGAGACCGGTGCCTCGCAGGAGGTCGTCGAGTACCGCTCGCTCAACCCGGACGGCAGGGCGATGATCAAGGCGGCCGCCTATGTGCCCCCGCACGAGGAGCCGGACGACGAGTACCCCTTCCAGCTGACCACGGGCCGCACGCTCTACCACTTCCACACCCGTACGAAGACGGGCCGGGCGCCCCAGCTCAACGGTGCAGCCCCGGACGTGTGGGTGGAGGTGGCCGCCCCGGACGCGGACCGGCTGGGTCTGGCCGAGGGCGACCTGGTCGAGGTGAGCAGCAGGCGCGGCTCGCTGCGCGGCCGGCTGCGCGTGACCGGCATCCGGCCCGGTCTGCTCTTCGTGCCCTTCCACTACGGCTACTGGGACACCGAGGGCGGCTGCGGCCCGGCCCGGGACAACGCCGGACGGGCGGCGAACGAGACCACGATCACCGACTGGGACCCGGCCTCCAAACAGCCGCTGTTCAAGACCTCCACGGCCGCCCTCACCCTCGTCGAGCGCGACGACGGCACCCCGTCCCCCGCCCCGACCACCACCGCGTCGGCACCGGTCCCGGCCGGCGCCGCGCGCCCGACCACCGGCGGACCGGGAGCCCGCGCGACGCAACGGCCCGCCGAGTTCCCGCACGCCCACGAGGAGGGCGCCCGGTGAACGGCATCACCCTCACCCTGCGCGTCCTGCACCGCGGCGAACGGCACCTGGCCCACGACCTGGTGACGGCGGCCGAGCGGCACCGCACCGAGCACGAGGTGCACCACGTCGCCACCGACCTCGCCGGCTGGTCGCGCGAGCACGTCCGCCGGCTGGCCGAGGTGGCCGCACATCACGACGTACGCCTGAGCGGCCCGTCGGAACACGACGCCTCCGACGGCGTCTTCGCGACCCTGCGCAAGAAGGCGTCGGAGGCCGTGGTGCACCGCCCCGAACCAGGCCTCCTCCTCCTGCGCGACCTGCGGGAACTGCATGTCGCCGCCGCGGAGAACTCACTGCACTGGGAGATGCTGGCGCAGGCGGCGCAGGCGTCCAGGGACACCGAACTGCTCCGCCTCGCCTCCGGCTGCCACCCGCAGACGCTGCGCCAGATGCGCTGGACCAACACCATGATCAAGAACCTCTCGCCGCAGATCCTCACGAGTCTCTGACCTGCGCGGAGGACGAACGAACCGGCACCGGTGACGGACACCGCCCCCGGACCGCCGAATGGCGCCCACCCACCCGAACCCCGGATGATCCCACTGGAACACCGCACACCGAACTTCGAGACCTCTCCCGAGAGCGAGACAGCGTCATGAGTCTTCTGCGTACGGCCGGCCGTCCCCTGCTCGCCTCGATGTTCCTGGCGGGCGGCCTGCACTCCCTGCGCAGGCCGGCCGACGTGGCGCCGGCCGCCGAGCCGATCGTGCGGCCGGTGACCGAGCGCGTCACGCTGCTGCCGGACCGCACGGAGCACCTCGTACGGCTCAACGGCGCCGTCCACGTGCTGGGCGGGCTCATGCTCGGGCTCGGCCGCTGCCCGCGGACGGCCGCGCTGGCCCTGGCGGCGACACTGGTCCCCACCACCCTGGCGGCGCACCGGTACTGGGAGGCGGAGGACCCCTCCGAGCGGGCGCAGCAGCGCATCCACTTCCTGAAGAACCTGTCCATGATGGGCGGGCTGCTGATCGCCGCCGACGACACCGGTGGCCGCCCCTCGTGGTGGTGGCGCAGCCGGCACGCCGCGCACGGCCTGCGGCACGACGCGCACCTGGTGCGCCGGTCCGTCCGGGCCACGGCGAAGGCGGGCGGCGTCCGGGCCAAGCTCGGCGCCTGAACCAGGTGTTGGCCCTCCCGGCGCGGGGACCCGGGGGGCCGTGGCGGACACCGGTCCCGCGACCGCCACGACCCGTACCGGAGGTGAGTCATGGGACACGGAGGAAACGTCATCGACGAGCTGACGACCGATCACCGTGAGGTCGACGAGCTCTTCGGCAGGATCGAGGCGCTGCCGCCCGGCCACAAGGACCGCAAGCTGTACGCCGATCAGGCCACGATCGAACTGGTCCGGCATTCGGTGGCGGAGGAGGCGTATCTCTACCCGGCCGTCCGCGAGCACGTGGCGAACGGCGGCGCCATCGCCGACAAGGAGCTGGAGGACCACGCCGAGGCCGAGCGGATCATGAAGGATCTGGAAGGCCTCACGGCGGACGACGCCGAGTTCGACCGGCTGGTCGGCGCGCTGATGAGCGAGATCCGCGAGCACGTGGCCGACGAGGAGGGCAACCTCTTCCCGAGGCTGCGCGAGGCCTGCCCCGCCGAGTCCCTGGACCGGCTGGGCGAGAAGGTCCGCCAGGCGAAGAGGACGGCACCGACGCGGCCCCACCCGGCCACCCCGGACAAGCCCCCGATGAACAAGCTCCTCGCCCCCGGCGCGGGCATGGTCGACCGGCTCCGGGACACGTTCTCGGGCCGCGGCAAACCGGACTGACCCGTGCGTGACCGAGAAGAGGCCGGCAGCAGTGGCTGCCGGCCTCTTCTCACTCCCTCACTCCCACCGCTGCGCCGTACGCCCGCTCACCACCGTGGGAAGCGGATCGTCCGGCCCGCGGAAGGCCACGACCGTACGCTCCAGACCGTCCCGCCAGCCCACACCGGGCAGCCAGCCGAAGATCTCGCGGGCGAAGCCGGTGACCGGCCGCGCACCGCGGGGCGGCTCGTCCCGCCCGTCGACGAAGGCCAGTGGTGAGTCGGAGCCCACCAGGTCGATCACCCGCCGGGCGATCTCCCCGACCGTGGGCTCCTCGTCGCCCCCGATGTCCACGGGCCGTACCGACCGCCCGGCGGCGACCAGCAGCACACCGTCCACCATGTCGTCGACGTAGCACAGGGTGTGCGTCCTGCTCCCGTCCCCGGCGACGACGACCGGCCGCCCGGCCAGGGCCTGCTCGATGAAGACGCCCGGCGCGTCCCCGCCGTCCGTGCGCATACCGGGCCCGTAGCCGGTGAACAGCCGTACGATGCCGGCGTTCGAGCCGTGGGCTCCCGCATGCGCGGCGACCAGGGCCTCGGAGAATCTGACGGCCTCCGCGCAGGCACTGTGCGCGCCGACCGGGTCGGCGTCGCCCGCGCGGGGGTCCGCGGGCGGTGAGGAGGCGAGCAGGAAGCGGGCGCCGTCCCGTCCGGCGACCGACAGCGCCGCGCGGGTGCCGAGACTGGCCGCGTCGAGGATCCGCACGGCCCGGTCCGAGGGCGCGGTGGGCGACGCGGGTCCCGCGAGGTGCAGGACCAGGTCGTAGGGGCCGGTGAGTGCCTCGGAGCAGCCCGGTTCGGCGATGTCCCGTTCGAGGAAGCGGAAGCCGGGCCGGCCCGCCAGATGGGCCACCTTCTCGGCCCGCCCGGTGGACAGGTCGTCGACGCAGTCGGTCTCCACGCCCGCGTCGAGCAGGCGGGTGCACAGGTGGGAGCCCAGGAACCCGGCACCGCCGGTCACCAGGGCCCGGGCCCAGGGCGGACGGGCGTCTCCCCCCGGGCCGAACGCCGCCGTCGGCATCATGAGGACGACCTTTCTCCCTCGGCGAAGCGCTGACGAGCCAGCCCCGAGTGCCCCACCGGGCCGTTTGCATACCCGGAGGCGCACCGCCCCCTGTGATCAACCACACTCGCCGGGCCAAGTACGCCCCGGTCCCCGCAGATTGGACCGAGCACCCCTCCTCGGCCAAGGCCGGCCGGCCACGACTCGCCGGTCCCTTCTGCCACGATGGTCGGCGCCGTTTCCCCGGCCCCGGGAGACCGCGCAACGCGGCCGGTCCTCCCTCCCCTACCCCTTCCGGGTCCCGCGACCCGTTGTCGAGTGGCGCCACCGTGTCTTCTTCCTCCCCCTCCGCACCGTCCGAGTCCCGTTCGCCGTGGCGGTCCCTGCGCTACCGCAGCATGCGCTGGTGGTCGGTCGCGAACTTCGTGTCGAACGCCGGTACGTGGATGCAGCTGACCGTGCAGAACCTGCTGGTCCTGCAGATCACCGGCTCGGCCGCCGCGACGGGCCTGTCCATGTCCGTCCAGGCCGCGCCCGCGCTGCTGATCAGCGTGTTCGGCGGGGCGGCCGTGGACCGCTGGCCCCGCAAACTGACCGCGGCGGTCAGCCAGGCGCTGCTCGGCGCGGTGGCGTTCGTGACCGCGCTCCTGGTGGCGCTGGACCGGATCGACGTGACCTCGCTGATGGTGCTGGCCGCCGTCACCGGCATCATCGCCACCGTGGACGGCCCGGCCTGCTCACTGCTGGGCAACGACCTGGTCCCGGTGCGGGACGTGCCCTCGGCGATCGGGGTCGGGGCGCTGGTCCACCAGGCGGGCCGGCTCACGGGCGCCGCGCTGGCCGGCGTGACGGTCGGCTTCCTCGGCACGGCCGCCGCCTACGCCGCCAACGGGCTGTCGTTCCTCTTCGTGGCCTCGGTCATCCCCTTCCTGCGCCCGGCGCGCGGCGCGGTCCGGCAGGCGGCGCCCGCGAAGGACCGCGACGGCGGCGACGCCATGACCGTCCGCCAGGGCCTGGCCTTCTTCGCTCGCCGGCCCCGGCTGCTCGCGCTGGCCGGTGTCACCGGCGTCAGCGCGGTCTTCGGACGCAACTACCAGCTGACCCTGGCGGTACTCGTCACGGGACCGCTCGCGGGCGGCGCGGGGTCGTTCGGCACGGTCTCGACGGTGCTGGCGGTCGGCGGCATCGTCGGCGCGGTGCTGGGCGCCCGGCTGCGCAGGCCCTCGGTCAAGGTCGTGGGCGCGCTGGCGGCGGCCGGCGGACTGCTGCAGGTGGTGGCAGGGCTGTCGCCGTCCCTGGCGGTGCTGCTGGTGATGGTGCTGCCGATGGCGGTCGTGGAGTCCGTCTCGGACACCGCCGGCACGGCAGTACTCCAGACCGACCCGCCCGCGCACATGCGGGGCAGGGTGCTCGGGGTGTGGGGCAGCATCGGCACGGTGTGGGGCCTGGGCGGGCCGCCGGCGCTGGGCCTCCTGATGGAGCTGGCCGGTGCACGAGGGGCGCTCATCGCGGGGGGCCTGATCATCGCGGGGACGATCGGGGCGGGGTATGTACTGCGGGAGCGGAGGTCCGCGGGGGCGGGAGCGCCGGTACTGGTGGAGGCGGCGTAGGGGTCCCCCCGGAGCGGGCCTTCTTACTCGGCGTTGCCATGGCGCCCGGCGCGGGTGCGGGGCCTTGGGCGTGCGACCCAGCGTTGCCATGGCGCCCGGCGTGGGTGCGGGCCGGGGGTGGGTCGCGCAGCCCGGCGCTTACGGGGTGCCGCAGCGCCCACCCGTGCCGCCCTGGGGGTACCTCCCAGGCCGTTCAGGCACTGGGGGAGGCACGACTGCCCGCAGCGGCGCGGCACGACGCGGCGCGGCGGCCCGCAGCTGGGCGGCGTGGCGCGGTGGGACGCAGCTGAGGGGGCACCGTGGGCGGCCAGGGCATGTCACGGGTCAGCCGCGTACGGCGGGGGAAGGGGTCACCGGCCGTGGGCGGGAAGGTGCGGACGCGTACGGCGGGAAGGGACGTGTCGGGGGGTGTTCGCCCGCAGCGGTTGGCGCGTCAACGCCCCGCACCTCTCCACGCAACCGATTCCGCGCCGTTCCGAGGACGGACACCCCCCGGCGCGGCCCGACCCACGACGAAACCCAAGGCGCTACGCGCACCCCCACCGAACCCGCACAGGCGCCGCAGGCATCCGCAGGCGGACGAGCAGCCGCTGTCAGGCGACCAGCGTCCGCCCGGGGCCGAGCCGCTCCACGAGCTGCGCGTGGTGGAGCTCCGCGACGGCGGCGACGAGGTCGGGGTGGCGCAGCAGCACCGCGGCGCGCAGGTCGGTCTCGTCCGGAGCAAGCAGACGGCCGAACTCCGCCGCCGTACCGCCGGACGCTCCCACGGCCGACGCGGCGAGCACCGGATCGGTCAGCAGGCAGACCGCCCAGCTCGCGACGACCTCGTCCACCCAGGTCCGCCAGGCGTCCTCGCCCCGGTCGGCGGACCCCGCCCCGTCCGCGCCGGTGATTCCGTCGAGCCGGGCCGAGCCCCCGGGCCCCGCCACCCCCAGCAGGGCGACGTCCAACGGGGTGGGGTACCGCAGCCGCGCCGCGACCGTCACGGCCTGCCGGGCCTGCACCTCGCACAGTGCGCAGGCCAGCGCGCCACCGGACGCCGGATAGGCGCGGACCAGCCACTGTGAGGTCGCCGCGATGACGGGGGAGAGATCTGCGTGCACCGCCGAGCCGTCCGAACTGCTGGTCGTGGGGAACACGGGGTCCGTGAAAACCGTAGCCCCCACCCCACGGCGCGGACCATGGCCCGGCCCAGGTCCCGGGCGTGGCCTCGGCCACACCCCCCACCGCGCGGCGCGCACCGTCCTTCTTACCCGGCTTACCCGACGGTGCGACCCTGACCCACGTTCGTCGATCACCGGGTGCCTGCCCGGCCCCACCGGTGCGGAGGAGAAACCCTGAGCCCGAGCAACGCCGTCCTCGCCGAGGCCGTCCCCGCCGCCCTGCTGCTGGGTGTCCTGGCCTTCGCCGTACTGCGCCCCAGGGGCCTGCCGGAGGCGGCCGCGGCCGTACCCGCCGCCGTACTCGTCATGGCGCTCGGCGCGGTCACGCCGCACCAGGCGTGGGAGCAGACCCGCACCCTGCTACCGGTCGTCGTCTTCCTCGCCCTGGTGCTGACGCTCGCGTTCCTCTGCGCGAAGGAGGGCCTGTTCGAGGCCGTCGGCGCCGCCCTGGCCCGCCGCTGCGGCGGGAGTCCACGGCGGCTGCTGACCGGCGTGTTCGCGGTGGCCTGCGCGGTGACGGCCGTGCTCAGCCTGGACGCCACCGCGGTCCTGCTCACTCCGGTGGTCCTCGCCACCGCGGCCCGGGCCGGCGCCAGGGCCCGCCCGCACGTGTACGCGACGGCGCACCTGTCGAACTCCGCCTCGCTGCTCCTGCCGGTCTCCAACCTGACCAACCTGCTGGCGTTCACGGCCAGCGGCCTGACCTTCACCCGGTTCGCCGCGCTGATGGCCCTCCCCTGGCTGGCCGCGATCGCCGTCGAGTACACCGTCTTCCGCCGCTTCTTCCGCACAGACCTGGCCGCCCCCGTCACCGCCTCCCTCACCACGGCACCGGCCACCACGGCACCGGCCACCCTGACGCCAACCACCCCCATGCCAACCACCCCCACGCCAACCACCAACGCACCGGCCACCCCCGCACCGACCGTCCCACGCTTCACCGTCGTCGTGGTCGCCCTGACCCTGGCCGGCTTCGCCCTGGCCTCACCGGCGGGTCTCGACCCGGCGTGGGCGGCACTCGGCGGGGTCCTGGTGCTCGGCGTGCGGGCACTGTCCCGGCGCCATGTCACCGTGCGGGAGCTGGCGGGGGCGGCGTCACCGCTGTTCTGCCTGTTCGTGCTGGCCCTGGGCATCGTGGTGGAGGCGGTCGTGGCGAGCGGTCCGGCCGCCGACGGGCTCGGCAGGCTCCTGCCGGACGGCGACTCGCTCCCGGCACTGCTCGGGGTGGCGGCGTCAGCCGCGCTGCTGGCCAACGTGGTCAACAACCTGCCGGCCGTCCTCGCCCTGCTCCCGCTGGCGGCCCCCGCCGGACCGGGCCAGGTCCTCGCGGTGCTGATCGGCGTGAACCTGGGTCCCAACCTGACCTACGTGGGCTCGCTCGCGACCCTGCTGTGGCGGCGGATCCTGCACCGGCACGGCATCGAGGTGGGCCTCGGCCGCTTCACCCTCCTCGGTCTGCTCACGGTGCCGACCACGCTCGCCGCGTCGACCGTGGCCCTGTGGGGAGCCCTGCGCATGATCGGGACCTGACCGGCGCCTGACCGGCGTCCGACGGCGCGGGCGGCTCACCGGCCGCCCACGCTCACCAGGCCCCGCTGGGGACCGCGGGCCGCCGCACCGCCTCCGCGGCGTCGCGCAGATGGAGGGCGACGGTGATCAGGGCGCGCAACGCGGAGGGACGCAGGCTCTGGGCGCTCTCGGCGGCCAGGACCAGCAGACAGCCCGCGGCCTGCTCGACGACCGGAACCGAGAACGCGAAGTCGTCGCCGTCGGCCCCGCGGAACGCGCGCCAGGGCGTGGCGGCGCCGTCGATGGCCTTGTGCACCGCCTGTTCGAGGTGCTGTGCGGCCTGCTGACAGACATGAGCAGGCAGGACGATGGTGCGATGGAATGCTGAACTGGTCATAGTCCCACTGGTCCCCCGCTTCCCGAGCCTTCGCTCGGCGTACCGGACGTTATTCACTGGGTCGGCGGCAGCGGGCCCACCGGTGTCACCGCCCGGTCCTACGCTGCATGCCATGCCCACCAACGCCTCCTCGCCCTCTTCACCCGATTCGCCCGCGTCACCCTCTTCACCCGCCTCGCCCTCCTCACCCGCCTCCACCGCCGCGGCCCGGTTCACCGGAAGGCCGGTGACCGGTGAGCGCCCGCTGTCCGGGGCGCTCACCGAGGTGGACCTGGACGACGGCCGCACGGTGATCGTGAAGGCCGCGGACGGCCCCGGTGCCGCGCGCGCCGAGGCAGCCGGACTGCGCTGGCTGGCCGACGCGGGGACGGTGGGCATCCCGGCCGTGCACGGCCACGACGAGCGGCTGCTGGTCACCGACCGGGTGGTGCAGGGACCGGCGACCGCACGGGCGGCCGTCCGGTTCGGCCGCGGCCTGGCCGCTCTGCACGCGACCGGCGCGCCCGCGTTCGGCACCGCGCCGCCCGGCGGCCCCGAGGACGCGTACATCGGGCCCGCCCCGATGCGCAACGCCACCGGGAACGACTGGCCGTCCTGGTACGCGGAGCACCGCGTGCTGCCCTATCTGCGGGGCGCGGTCGACGCGGGCACGATCCGGGCGGCCGAGGCGGCCGACGTCGAGCGGGTCTGCGAGCGGCTGCCGGAGCTGGCGGGACCCGCGGAGCCGCCGGCCCGCCTGCACGGCGACCTGTGGAACGGCAACGTGCTGTGGGGCGCCGACGGTCACGTACGGCTGATCGACCCGGCGGCGCACGGCGGGCACCGCGAGACCGACCTGGCGATGCTGCGCCTCTTCGGCTGCCCGCACCTGGAGCACGTCCTGGCAGGCTACGAGGAGACGGCACCGCTCGCCGACGGCTCGGCGGCCCGGGTCGGCGTGCACCAGCTCTTCCCGCTGCTGGTGCACGCCGTGCTGTTCGGCCGCGGCTACGCCGAGCAGGCCCTCGCAACGGCGCGGGCGGCCGTCAGCGCGTGACCACGTGCCGTTCGTCGGGGACGCAGTGGGTCATCGTCAGCCCCGTCACGTCGCGCGGCGGGTTCTTGCCCAGGTTGGCCAGCCGCCCACGGTCCTCGTCGGTGAGGTCCTGGCTCGCCAGCGGCTTCAGGTGTGCGACCTCCTGCGGGCCGATGCCGAGGCCTTCACCGACCCGCAGCCCGAGGTCGTTCTCGACCAGCAGGAAGTGCCACACCATGCGCTCCTGCACCGGGCGGTCGCACTGGGAGAGGAGACCGACGAAGTTGTCGACGAGGTCGTCGCGCTCCCACTGCTCCATCAGCAGGTACCGCTGCCCGGCCTGGAGGTAGTCGTTGGTGCGCGCGATGCGTTTGCGGGTGAGGCGGCCCCGGATCTCCGGGCCCTGCTCGTCGTGCGTCGGGTACTCCCCTTCGCGCAGACCGCCGGTGATCGACGGCTCGTAGTTGACGATCGGGTTCCCGCCTCCCCCGTCCACGTGATAGGTCATCTGGCCGTCGCGCTGGTTGGTGCGCGCCTCGGTGTTCTTGGCCTGGTTGACGGGCAGCTGGAGGTAGTTGGGCCCGACGCGGTAGCGCTGGGTGTCGCTGTAGGAGAAGGTGCGGCCGACCAGCATCTTGTCGTCGGAGAAGTCCAGTCCGTCGACGAGGACGCCGGTGCCGAACGAGATCTGCTCGTTCTCGGCGAAGTAGTTCTCCGGCATCCGGTCGAGCACCATCCGGCCCACCGGCCTGGGCGGGAAGTCCTGCTCGGGCCAGGTCTTGGTGTCGTCGAGCGGGTCGAAGTCCAGCTCGGGGTGGTCGTGGTCGTCCATCAGCTGGACGAGCAGCTCCCACTCGGGGTACTCGCCGCGCGCAACGGCCTCGTAGAGGTCCTTGGTGGCGTGGCCGAGGTCCCCCGCCTGGACGTTGGCCGCGTCCTCCTCGGTCATGCTGCGCACGCCGGCCTTGGGCATCCAGTGGTACTTGACGAGTCTGGTCTCCCCGGCCGCGTTGACCCACTTGTAGGTGTTCACTCCGAAGCCCTGCTGGTGGCGGTAGTCCGCCGGGATGCCGCGCGGACTGAACAGGTTGACCAGCATGTGCATGCACTCGGGGGTCTGCGACATGAAGTCGAAGATGCGCCGGGGCTGCTGTTCGAAGGTCACCGGGTCCGGCTTCAGCGCGTGGATGACGTCGGGGAACTTGATCGCGTCCCGGATGAAGAAGACGCCCAGGTTGTTGCCGACGAGGTCCCAGTTGCCGTCCTCGGTGTAGAACTTCACCGCGAAGCCGCGGGGGTCGCGGGCGGCCTCGGAGGAGTCGCGTCCCCCGATGACGGTGGAGAACCGGACGGCGAGGTCGGTGCGTCCGCCGCGCTCCTGGAACAGCTTGGCCCGGGTGTAGCGCCCGATCGGTTCGTCGCCCCAGGCTCCGTACGCCTCGAAGAAGCCGTACGCGGTGACACCGCGTGCGTGTACGACCCGCTCCGGGATGCGCTCGCGGTCGAAGTGGCTGATCTTCTCCAGGAACTGGTAGTTCTCCAGCGTGGCGGGCCCGCGGTCGCCGACCGTGCGCTGGTTCTGGTTGTCGTAGACGGGATGCCCCTGGCGGTTGGTGAGCACCTCGCGGTCGTCGCCGGGGGCGGGGCCCCGGCCTGAAACGTCCGTCATGTACGTGCACTCCTTCGACTCACGGTTTGCGGGCTTTTGGCACGGGTCACTCACCGATCTACCACTCGGCCCGCCGACCGGCACCCCGACTTCGACGGCCTCCCCGCTGCCGCCGGACGGCGGCGCGCCGGGATGCGACTGATCGGGGGACGGCGGGGGAAGAGCCGGCCGCCGTTACGGACGGCGGCCGTGCACGGGCCGCTGGAGAGTCGCCGTACACCGGACCGCAGGAGACCGCCCGTGCACGGGCGGTGAGAAAAGTACGACACCTGTACCCGCTGCCCGAAGACCAGGAGGCCAGGAGGCCAGGAGGCCAGGAGGCCAGGAGGCCAGGAGGCCAGGAGGCCAGGAGACCGGGAGACCGGGAGACCGGACCGGGAGACCGCAGACCGGACCGCGATACCGCAGACCGGGACGCTACTGTCCGCACCCCGGGGAATCCGGCATCCGCCCTGGACGGCGGCGGCCGACCGCGGGACGGAACGCCGGCGGGACGAAAGGCCGCGGGACACAACGGCCGCGGGACACAACGGCGGCGGGGGCGCGACCGGTCCCCCGTACCGGTCGTGCCCCCGCGCCCGTCGAACCTACGCGGGGGCCTCCACCGTTGTGAATCGTGTCCATGCCCCCTACCGGGGCGTAATGACTCACCCGTGCACAGGTGAGTCCGGATGGCCCGGTTTCGTCCCGGGCAGCCGCGGCTGGTCGAGGTCCCCGGCCACCAAGTGGGCCAGGACCACCTCGTACAGGTCGCCGCCGGAGGCGAGCAGCTGGCGTTCGAGGACGGGCTCCGCGCTGCGGACGTGTTCGCGGACGGTCTGGGCGTGCATGCCGAGCCGCTGGGCCGCGCGTTCGGCGTTGCCGCCGACGGCGATCCAGGTGCGCAGCGTGCGTCTCAGGTCCCGCCCGTCCGGGTCGAGGCGGCCGAGCAGTTCCGCGGCCCAGGTGCGCAGCGCGGGGCCGGACAGCAGGTCGGAGAGGCCGGCGGTGCCGTGCGGGGCGTCCGTGTGGGACGGGGCCTCGGCCAGGCCGACCTCGGCGTTCAGGGCGAGGTGCACGACGGCGCGGACGGTCAGGCCGGTGAAGTCGGTGCGCAGCAGCGACTCGACCCGGTCCATCCGGGCACGGACGGTGTTGCGGCTGACGCCGAGGACCTTCGCCGTGTTGACGGCGGTGAACTCCAGACCCAGCCGGGTGGTGGCCAGCAGCTCGGCGCGGGTGTGGTGGGAGAGGGCGTCGAGGGGACTGAGCACCCGGGCCGTCCAGCCGTGCAGTGCCGCGGGGTCCATCAGGCGCTCGGGGCGGGTGCGCTCGGCATACACGGCCGCCTGCTCCGGCCGGTACCGGGCGACGGCCAGGGCGCTCACGGCCTGCCCGTACGCCGCGGCGGTGCGGGCGAGGCTCTGCCGGGAGCTGCCGCCGAGGAAGACACCGGGGAGGCCGCCGACCAGGGTGCGCAGCTCCTGGCCGGCGGTGTCGCGGGGGGCGAGGACGATCACGTGTCCGTCCATCGCGGGGCACCGGACGACCAGCGCCCGCTCCCCCGCCGCCGACAGACACTCCTCGGCCAGCCTGTCGCGTTCGCGGGGGTCGCTCTCGACGACGTAGACACAGGCCGTCTCGGTGTCGAGCAGGCCGGGCCAGAGTCCGGCTGCCACGCGGCGGGCGGAGACGGTGTCCTCGACCATGAGCAGTTGCAGGATGGCCAGGCGGAGGTCGGAGGTGGCCCGCCGCAGCCGCCGGCCCGCCACGGTCGACTCGTGGCCGGCGAGCAGCAGCTCCAGCACCTGGGCGGTGTGCGTGACGATGTCGGAGGCGCGCCGGTCGAACGGGGTCTCGCGGGCCACCGCGAGCACGGCGGCCGGTGCGGGGTGGGGCCGCTCCACGCGGACGAGCCGCAGGTGGCGGCCCCGGTCCTCCAGGGCGGCCGAGGCGATCCGGCCGGTGGTGATGTCGGCGACCAGGCCGGCGTCCAGCGCGGCGCGGGTGCCGGCCAGCAGGTGCCCGGCGCCGTCCTGCAGCGTCACCGCGGCGTGCGCGGCACGGGCGAGCCAGGTCATCACCCGGTTCGGATCGCGCCCAGCCGGCCGAAGGTGTTCCAGCAGTTCCTGTGCCCAGCCCGCGTACCCGTCGGTCCCGGCCACCCACTGCTGTCCAGGCTCTCTCGCATACTCCCGCTGCTGTCCAGGCTCTCTCGCATACTCCCGGCCCGCCACGTCGGCCTTCCCTCGTCGTCCTCGCTCGCCCCCGGCCCGAACCGGGGACGTTACCTCATGGCCCGCCCGGCAGCCCCTGCGCGGAAGGACGCCGGTTCCGCGGGCCGCCGCACCCCGTCCGACCGGGTGTGTCGGCCGGGGGCCAGGTACGGGCATAAGCTCGGTGAATGGCGAAGTACTTCGACGTGCACCCCGACAACCCCCAGCCGCGCAGCATCGCCCAGGTCGCCGACAGCGTCCGCTCGGGGGCGCTGATCGCGTATCCGACGGACTCCTGCTACGCGCTGGGCTGCCGGCTGGGCAGCCGCGACGGCACCGACCGGATCCGGTCGGTCAGGCAGCTGGACAACCGGCACCACTTCACGCTGGTGTGCCAGGACTTCGCGCAGCTCGGGCGGTTCGTGCAGATCGACAACGACGTGTTCCGGGCGATCAAGGCGTCGACGCCGGGCAGTTACACGTTCATCCTGCCGGCGACGCGGGAGGTGCCGCGCATGCTCCAGCACCCGAAGAAGAAGACCGTGGGGGTGCGCATCCCCGACCACGTCGTCACCCAGGCCCTGCTCGCGGAGCTCGGTGAGCCGCTGCTGTCCAGCACGCTGCTGCTGCCCGGCGAGGAGGAGCCGATGACGCAGGGCTGGGAGATCAAGGACCGGCTCGACCACGTGCTCGACGCGGTGATCGACTCCGGCGACTGCGGCACCGAGCCGACCACGGTCGTCGACTTCTCGGGCGGCGAGGCGGAGATCGTGCGGCGCGGCGCGGGCGACACGGCGCGCTTCGAGTAACGGCCCGCGCGGAGCCGGGCGCCTGTCCGGAAGCGGTCGTGCCACGATGGCCGTGATCCGCCGGCGGGCACGCCGGCGGATCGCCCGTGCGCACCCGACAGAGAGACTGGCCCGCCATGACCGCCGTACAGGGAACCGTCGTCGACGTCTCCACCGCCGACGGCATCGCCGACTCCTACCTGACGCACCCCGCCGAGGGGGGACCGCACCCGGCGGTCCTGCTCTACATGGACGCCTTCGGGCTGCGTCCGCAACTGCGGCGGATGGCGGACCGGCTGGCCGGTGCCGGGTACACGGTGCTGGTGCCGAACGTCTTCTACCGCAACGGCCGGGCACCGGTCGTGGAGCTGCCCGAGTTCATCGACCCGTCCGCGCGGCCCGACCTGTTCCAGCAGCTCGGCCCGGCCTTCCGGGAGCTGACGCCCGAGCGGGCGATGCGGGACGCCGACGCCTACCTGCGGTGGCTGGCCGACTGCCCGGCGGCGGCCGGCGGTCCGGTGGCGCTGACCGGATACTGCATGGGCGCCGCACTCGCCCTGCGCACCGCCGGCACCTATCCGGACCGGGTCGCCGCGGCCGCCGGGTTCCACGGCGCCCACCTGGCGACCGACGATCCGCAGAGCCCGCACCTGGTGGCCGGGGACATCACCGCCGAGGTGTACTTCGCCCACGCCGACCAGGACCAGGGCATGCCCGCCGAGCAGCAGGAGCGGCTGGCGACGGCCCTGACGGCGGCCGGCGGCCGGCACCGCTGCGAGGTCTACGCCGGCGCCCACCACGGCTACACGCAGGCCGACACGGCGGCCTACGACGCGGAGGCGACGGAGCGGCACTGGGCGGCCCTGCTCGACCTCCTGCGCCGGACGTTCTGACCGCGACGCCACCCGGCCGGCCCGCCCTGGGCGGCAGCCGGGCGGGCCGGCCCTTGAGGAGGACTCGCCGTCACCAGCGGCCCGGTGCGCTGCCGACGAGGGCCTCGGAGGGGGTGCCGTCGACGCCGGCCGGTACGTCGCCCGCGAGCATCACGCGGTGCATGGTCCGCGGGTGGTCGAGGTGGGCGTTGTCGCTGGGTGCGAGGTGGATGGTGGCCCGGTTGTCCCAGAAGGCGACACTGCCGGGCTCCCAGCGGAAGCGGACCGTGTACTCGGGACGGGTGGCCTGCTCCAGGAGCATGCCGAGGACGGCCGCGCTCTCGGGGCGCGAGAGACCGGCGATCTGTTCGACGTAGTAGCCGTTGACGAACAGCACCCGCTCCCCGGTCTCCGGGTGGACACGGACCAGCGGGTGCACGGTCGCGGTCTGGTGGTCGAGCAGGTGGCGCACGTAGGCGTCGTCGCCGGGCCGCGGCTGGTAGCCGACGCCGAGGCGGTGCTCGGCGCGCAGTCCGTCGACGAACGCGCGCACCGGGGCGGACAGGCCCGCGTAGGCGGCGGCCAGGTTGGACCACGTGGTGTCGCCGCCGTACGGCGGTACGGTCTCGGCGCGCAGGATGGTGGCGGCGGGCGGGTCGACGCGGGCGCCGTGGTCGCAGTGCCAGCCGCGCAGCAGGGTGTGGCGCCGGCGCCGCAGCCACTCCTCGTGGTCCATCCCGAACCGGCCGCCCAGTTCGAGCCGGTCGGCGGTCGTCTCGATCTCCGGGAACCCGGCCGGGGACGCCTTGCCGCGCCGGGGCAGGACCACGGGCTCGCCGAAGAGGCGGGCGAACGCGACCTGGCCGGCGTGGTCGAGGTGCTGGTCGCGGAAGAACACCACCTTCCAGCGCAGTACGGCCGCCCGGACGGCCTCGATCTGCGCCGGGCCGAGCCCGGCCGCCAGGTCGAGGCCGCGTATCTCGGCCCCGATGTGCCCGGCGGCCGGCCGCACCTCGATCCCGGCGTCCTTGGCCTGCGTCTCCCGCACCGCCGTCTCCCGCGCCGCCGTCTCCTGGACCGCCGCCTCCTGCCCGTCGCGCCGTGCCGCGCCGTCCGCCTCCGCCGCCCGGCGCGCCGTCGTCCGGTCCGCCGTCCTGTCCGTCGTCTCGTCGGTTGTCATGGTCAGATCGTGGCAGACCCTGTTCCGCGCCGTCCGGTTGATCACCGGACCGGGTGTGGGCGAGGCTGGAGTGGCGGCGACCGCCGCGCACGGTCGAGGAAAGGTCCCCCCAGTGATCGGCATCCCGGCGTACACGCTCAACGACGGCACCACGCTCCCCGCTCTGGGCCTGGGCACCTGGCCGATGACGGACGACGAGGCGGAGCGGGCCGTCCGCGACGCGCTCCGGACGGGGTACCGCCTGATCGACACGGCGGCGAACTACCGCAACGAGACCGGTGTCGGCCGCGGCGTGGCCTCCGCGCAGCTCCCCCGCGAGGACATCGTGGTGACGACCAAGCTGCCCGGCCGGCACCACGGGTACGAGGAGACGCTCGCCTCCTTCGAGGAGTCCCGCGCCCGGCTCGGCCTGGACTACGTCGACCTGTACCTCATCCACTGGCCGCTGCCCCGCGTCGACCAGTACGTCGACTCCTGGAAGGCCATGCTCAAGCTGCGCGAGGACGGACTCGTGCGCTCGGTGGGCGTCTCCAACTTCACGGCGGAGCACATCGAGCGGCTGGAGAAGGAGACGGGCGTCCTGCCGTCCGTCAACCAGATCGAGCTGCATCCGCTCTTCCCGCAGGACGAGCTGCGGGCCTACCACGAGCGCAAGGGCATCCGCACCGAGAGCTGGAGTCCGCTCGGCCGCGGCAGCGACCTGCTGGACGACCCGGCCGTCGCCGCGGTCGCCGGGGCGCACGGGGTGACCCCGGCCCAAGCGGTGCTGCGCTGGCACACCCAGCTCGGCGCGGTGCCGATCCCGAAGTCGGGCGACCCGGCACGGCAGCGGGCCAACCTCGACGTCTTCGGTTTTGAACTGGACGAGGCGCAGATGCGCACGGTGGCGGACCGGGCGCACCGCCGGATCGGCGGGGACCCGGAGGTGCACGAGGAGTTCTGACGCGGGTACCCGGTGCCCGTCGGCGTGGAACTCCGGGAAGGAGCGGCGGATGGGCGGCGAGGGCGACGGACTGCGGGACTACCACGGCAAGCGGGACTTCGGCCGGACCGGTGAGCCGGCGGGGCCCGGGGAATCGACCGGAGGCGGGGAATCCGCGGGAGGCGGGGAGTGCGCCGGGCGCGGGGAGTCCGCCGGAGGCGGGGAGCACCGTTTCGTCGTGCAGATCCACGACGCGAGCACCCTGCACTTCGACTTCCGGCTGCAGGTGGGTGACGTGCTGAGGTCCTGGTCGGTGCGAAGGGCCCGTCCGGCGACCCCAGCGACAAGCGCCTCGCGGTGCCGACCGAGGACCATCCGCTGGAGTACGAGGACTTCGAGGGCGTGATCCCGGCGGGCGAGTACGGCGGCGGCACGGTCATCGTCTGGGACCGCGGCACCTACGAGCCGCTGAGCCACGACCGCCGGGGGCGGCCGGTGGACTTCGCCGAGTCGCTGGAGCGCGGCCACGCCCGGTTCCGGCTGCACGGCGCGAAGCTGCACGGCGAGTACGCACTGACCCGGTTCCGCGGCGGCCGCGACGGCGGAGCCGGCCGAGCCGGCGAGGACACCGCGTGGCTGCTGGTGAAGACGGCCGGTGACGGACGCGACCACGGCACCCCGGACCCCCGCCGGGCCCGGTCCGCGCGCACCGGCCGCACCCTTGGCCGGGTCGCGGCCGAGGAGCGCACGGCGTAGGGACGCCGGTCCGGCGCGCTCAGCCCGGCGGGGGCAGGGGTTGTTCCGCCCAGATGGTCTTGCCGGAGTCCGTCTGCCGGCTGCCCCAGCGCTGGGTGAGCTGGGCGACCAGCATCAGGCCCCGGCCGCCCTCGTCGAAGGCGTGGGCCCGGCGCAGGTGCGGTGAGGTGGAGCTGGCGTCGGAGACCTCGCAGATGAGGGCCGTGTGGCGGATCAGGCGCAGCCGGATGGGCGGTTCGCCGTACCGGATGGCGTTGGTGACCAGTTCGCTGACGACCAGTTCGGTGACGAACGCCGTCTCGTCGAGGCCCCAGGCCGCCAGTTGTTCGCTCACCGACCGCCGGGTGGCAGCCACGTGCGCGGGGTCGGGGTGGATGTCCCAGGTGTGCACCCGGTCGGCGCCGAGTACCCGGGTGCGGGCCAGCAGCAGGGCGACGTCGTCGCCGGGCTCCTCCGGCAGTACGGCCTTGAGCACGCCGTCGCACAGGGCGTCGAGGGAGGTCGCGGGCGCGGCCAGCGCACGGCACAGTTCCGCCGTGGCGTGGTCGGGATCGCGGTCGCGGTCCTCGACGAGTCCGTCGGTGTAGAGGGCGACGACCGCTCCCTCGGGCAGTTCCAGCTCGGTCGACTCGAAGGGCAGCCCGCCGACGCCGAGCGGCGGGCCGGCGGTCATGGAGACGAGCCGGGTGGTGCCGTCGGGCAGCAGGACGGCGGGCGCGGGGTGTCCGGCGGCTGCCAGGGCCAGCCGCCGGGAGACGGGGTCGTAGACGGCGTAGAGGCAGGTGGCGCCCAGTTCCGCGATCTCACCGCGGTCCTTGTCGGCACCGGCGGCGAGGTGGATGACGAGGTCGTCGAGGTGGGTGAGGAGTTCGTCGGGCGGCAGGTCGACGTCGGCGAGGGTGCGGACGGCCGTGCACAGGCGGCCCATCGTCGCCGTGGACGGGATGCCGTGGCCCACGACGTCGCCGACGACCAGGCCGACGCGGGACCCGGAGAGCGGGATGACGTCGAACCAGTCGCCGCCGATGCCCGCCGCCGAAGCGGAGGGGAGGTAGCGGTGGGCCACCTCGAGCGCCGCCTGGCCGGGCAGTTCCTTCGGCAGCAGGCTGCGCTGGATCGCCAGGGCGGTGGACCGCTCGCGGGCGAAGCGGCGGGCGTTGTCGATGCAGACCGCCGCCCGGCTGCCGAGTTCCTCCGCGAACAGGGCGTCCTCGGGACCGTAGGGCTCGGGCTGGCCGGTCCGCATGACCACCAGGACGCCCAGCGTGATGCCGCGGGCCAGCAGCGGCACCGCCATCATCGAGTGGGCGGCCGGCCCGACGCGGGGGCCCGCCGGTGTGCGGGACGTCCGCTCGGCGACCCAACGCGAGAACGACCGCTCGCCCGCCTGGCCGATGAACACCCGGCCCTCCTGCATCGCCCGGGCGGGGGGCGAGAGCGCCGGGGGAACGTCCACCTGCCCCAGCGGTACCACCGCTTCGGGGGTGCCGGCGACGACGGAGCCGTGGGCGACCCTGCGCAGCACGACCTCCTCGCTGAACACCAGCGGTGTCTCCCGGGCACCCAGCACCCAGTCGTGCAGGTCGACACTGGCGAAGTCCGCGAAGCGGGGGATCAGGACGTCGACGAGCTCCTCGGCGGTGCGGGCGAGGTCCAGCGTGGTGCCGATGGCGCCCGCCGCCTCGTTCAGGAGGACCAGCCGTTCGCGTGCCCGGTGCTGGTCGGTACTGTCGAAGGCCGCCAGCGCGGTCCCCGCCGGCTCTCCGGCGTCGTCCCGCACCGGCCAGATCTCCGTGACCCGGTCCCGGCACGGGCTCGTGGGCGGCGAACCCGGGGGGCTCTCGTAGCGCACCGGCCTGCCCGTCTCCATGACCCGGTGCAGGTGGGTGAGGAAGTCACGGCCGTGCTCGCCTGCCCCCACGGTGTCGGTGAGGTACCGGCCGACCGGCGCCTCCCCCGGGCCGCCCAGCTCCCGGCGGGCCACGTCGTTGAGCCACACGTAGCGGTGCCGGGCGTCGAGTACGGCCATCGAAACCGACGCCTGTCCGAAAGCCCGGTCGGCCGGTGACGCGGTCCCGGCCGCGGGCGGTTCGGTGCTGACCACGTACCCGGTGGGTCGCCCGTCCGGGCCCGTCACGGCGCAGCCCCGCAGGCACAGCTCGACGACGGTCCCCTCGCGCCGTCGCACGAGGACCGTGCCCGCCAGCCCGGGCAGAGCGTCCGCCGGCGGGTCCTCGGCCAGCATTTCCCGCGCGTGCCGTCCCACTGCCTCGTCGGCCGGGTACCCGGTCAGCCGTCGGGCACCCTCGCTCCACCCCGTCACAGTGCCGTGGACGTCCAAGGTCGCCGCGGCGGAGACAAACTCCATAGCGTCCAGGATTGACCCGATACCGCATGGTTTCAACCGCGACGGGGCAACGGGTGGAGCCGGGACGGAGCGCTACGAGCGGTGTACGCGCAGGGCGCGCAGGGCGCGGTCCGCGTGGGTGTTCATGCGCAGTTCGCTGCGGACGACCTCCAGGACGGTGCGGTCCCGGCCGATGACGAAGGTGACCCGTTTGGTCGGGGCGAGACCGATCCCGCGCTTCACCCCGAACAGCTCGCGGACCGCGCCGTCGGGGTCGGACAGCAGCGGCATGCCGAGCGTGTGGCGCCCGGCGAACTCCCGCTGCCGTTCGACGAGGTCGCCGCTGACGCCGACGGGGCGGGCACCGGCCGCGGCGAACTCGGCGGCGAGGTCACGGAAGTGACAGGCCTGAGCGGTGCAGCCGGCGCTCAGGGCGGCGGGGTAGAAGAACAGCACGACCGGGCCGTCGGCGAGCAGTGCGGACAGGCTGCGCGGGGTGCCGGTCTCGTCGGGCAGGGTGAAGTCCTCGACGGCGTCCCCGACCGCGGGGACCCGGCTCACGACCGGCCCCCGGCGCTCCTGGCGACACCGCGCGCCCAGAGCACGAGCGGCACCTGTACCGGCAGCCGCCCGTAGGCGGCCGCCCGCTGGGACGCGGGCCGGTGCCGCCAGTCCCAGGCCATCTTGACGTTGGCGGGGAAGACGCCGGCGAAGAACACGGCCGCGGTCAGCGCGGCCGCCTTCCGCGTGCGCGGCAGGGCGAGACCGGCGGCCAGCGCGAATTCGGCGGCGCCGCTGGCGTACGTCCAGGCCCGCGGCGTGCCGGGCAGCGAGCGCGGCACGATCGCGTCGAAGGTTCGGGGCTGGGCGAAATGGGCTGCGCCCGCGGTGGCCAGCAGGCCGGCGAGCAGCAGGGGCGAGCGTTCGGACCGGGACACGGTTCCTCCTCCGGGGGCCTGACGCGCGATATTACTCAACGGTAAGCGGCGTGCCGCCACCGGCACGGCTCGGCGCCCCCCTGTGCACACGCCGCGGCGCCGGCGCCGCGGACCGCCGCGCCGTGCCGTGCGGAATCGGCCGGATGCAGTGCACACGCTCCAGAAGACATGTGTTTAGCTTAGGCTTACCTAACCAAGGCTGCTGACGATGCGGTCGGCAGCTTTCGCCGCCCTGCCCGCCCTCCGACCAGTGGTTCACGGAGAACACCGATGCCCACGCGCCCCCACCCCGTCGCCGACGATGCCGACGCGCCCGACGTCCGACCGGTCCGGGTCACAGGCCCGCGCCTGGCCCGCCTCCTGGAGGAGTGCGAGGCGGGCGACGGCGCCCGGCGGACGGCGCTCACGGCGGCCTTCTGGGGCGAGGTGGAGCACCGGGGCACCCCGCTGGTCGAGGAACTCGACGGCGACCCGGACCACCGGGCGGTCACGTTCCTGTGGCGGGGCCACCGCACCACCCGCCAGGTGCTGCTCTGCGCCAACCGCATCACCGACAGCGACCGGCTGGCCGCCTCGCTCCTCGAACGGGTGCCCGGCACCGACGTCTGGCACCTCGGCCTGCGCCTGCGTGCCGACCACCGCGGCTCCTACCGGATGGCCGCCGACATCTCACTGGGGTCGGTGCCGGTGGACCCGGTCGCCCTTCAGCAGCGGCTGCGGTCGCTGTCCGTGCACGCTGCGGCCGACCCGCTCAACCCCCGTACCGTGGCGACGCGCCGGCAACCGGCCGACGGATCGGTCTTCGCCCTCCCCGGCGCCCCGCCCGAGCCGTGGTACGGCCGCCGGGGCACGGTGCCCGCCGGGCGGGTGGAGCGGCACCGGGTGCCGGGCACCGACCCGGTCGGCGACCGGGACACCTGGGTGTACCTGCCGCCGGGCCAGGACAGGACCGGCACACCGCTGCCGGTCGCGGTCGTGTGCGACGGCGACATGTGGTTCGGGCGGTTCTCCCTCGGCGACACCCTGGACGCACTGGTCGCCGACGGCGCGCTGCCGCCCCTGGCGGTGGTCGCCCCGGACGCGGTGGACCGCAGCACCCGGTGGCGCGACCTCGGCTGCGGGGAGCCGTTCGTGCGTTTCCTGGCGGACGAACTGCTCCCCTGGGCGGCCGGCCGCTGGCCGCTGACCACCGCGCCGGAACGCACGGTCGTCGCCGGTCAGGGCCTCGGCGCCATGACCGCGCTGTACGCCGGTCTGCTGCGCCCCGACCGCTTCGGCAACGTCCTCGCCCAGTCCGCCTCCCTGTGGTGGCGCCCCGGCCTGCCGCCGCCGGCCGCCGCGAAACCCCCGGTGCACGGCGCCCCGTGGCTCGCCGGCCGCTTCGCGTCCGGCACGACGCGGCCCCTGACGGTCCATCTGGACGTCGGACTGCACGAGGGTGCCACGGTCGGCCACACCCGCGCCCTGTACGACAGTCTGCGCGCGGCGGGCCACCGGGTCACCCACGACGCGTACAACGGCGGCCACGACTACGCCTGCTGGCACGGCGCCCTCGCGTCCGGTCTGGTGCGGCTGCTCGGCAGCGGCGCCGGCACCGGCACGCTCCGGCGCGCCCGGCCCGCCTCCTGAACACCGGCCCCTTCACCGACTCGGGGGGGGGGGGGGGGGGGGGGGGGGGGGGGGGGGGGGGGGGGGGGGGGGGGGGGGGGGGGGGGGGGGGGGGGGGGGGGGGGGGGGGGGGGGGGGGGGGGGGGGGGGGGG
>NZ_JACBYP010000008.1 GCF_018982965.1 Streptomyces mayonensis
CCGGCCGGGACCACCCGTCGGCAGGGTGCTGTCAGAGAGGTTTTTATATCGTTGCAAGAACGCTGTAAACCCCTCGTGCACGACCCGTGACCGAACTCCCACCCGCCTGTTGACTCGCACCTGACGCCTCGTCGAGACTGGGGCGTTCAGTACGGCGACAACGATGTCAGCCGCGCGCACGGCATCGGCGTGCGGAACCGCCGACGGCTGTCGTGCGTCAGGCGTTCGCCGCGCCGCGGCCCAGCGTGCTCTCCCGCTCCGCGAGCCGGTGGTCGGCCCGGAAGCGGCGCGGCTCGGACGGCTTGCCGCCGAGCCTGGCCAGCACCGACTCCACCGCGAGCCGGCCGATGGCCTCCTTGTCCGGCGACACCGAGGTGAGCGTCACCGCGCCGAACCGCCCCTCCACGACGTCGTCAAAACCGACGACCGCGATGTCCTCGGGCACCCGCAGCCCCCGCTCGTGCAGCACCCGCATCGCCCCGATGGCCACCAGGTCGTTGTAGGCGAAGACCGCGTCGGGCCGCCGCCCTGCCTCCAGGATCCGGGCCATGGCCGCGGCGCCGTCCGCGTGCCCCCAGCCGTCGGTGTCGGCGACCAGCCCGTCGTCGGCGGGGAGCCCGGCGGCGGCGAGCTCCTCGCGCCAGCCGCGCACGCGCAGTTGGGCGGGTTCGCTGCGACCGCGCCGGTCGCCGATGAACGCCACCTCCCGGCGGCCGAGGCCGATCAGGTGGCGGACCGCGGCACGGGCCGCCGCGACGTTGTCGATGGCGATGTGGTCGTACGGGAGGTCGTAGTCCCGTTCACCGAGGAGCACCAGCGGCACGTCCTCCGTGCGGTCGCGCAGGTCCTCCGTCTCCAGCTCGATGGGGCTGAGGATGAGCCCGTCGATCACCCTGGCCCGGAACCCCTGGCTGACCAGGATCTCCTGCTCCCGGCGCCCGCCGGTGTGGTCGAGCAGCACGGTGTAGTCGTGTGCGGCGGCCGCGTCGATGACGGCGGCGGCGAGTTCGGCGAAGTAGGGGTTGCCGAGCTCGGGCAGGGCGAGCGCGATGATTCCGGTGCGCCCCTTGCGCAGGTGGCGTGCGGTCAGGTTCGGCCGGTACCCGAGCTCGTCGATGGACCGCTGGACGCGTTCCCGCATGGCCGCGGTGACATACGGGTAGTCGTTGACCACGTTGGAGACGGTCTTGACGGAGACTCCCGCGTGCGCGGCTACGTCCTTGAGGCTGACCCGCACGTCGGTTCCCTCCGATGCGACCCTCTTGAGTGCCCGGTGTGCGGTGGCCCGCCCCCCACTCCGACCTGGCTCCAAGTCACCGGGCGTTTTTACAACGTTATACAGCCCGACTCCGCGCGCTGACAAGCGCATTGACGGCCCGTTCCCGGGTGCCCGCGGCGGCGTCACCACATCCTCACATGCCGGCACCGTCTGCTCCGAACCGGGCACGTCGCGGTCGTCGCGCCGGCGGTGGTTCTTCTTCCCACCGGACCGGCGGCAACTATGGAGCATTCCCACCTCATGACGCCGCGTGCCCCTTCCTACAGTGACGGCCACCACATCGGGCTGCCCGGAGTCCCTCCCCCGGCCCGGTCAGCAAGCCCCCCGTACGAAGGGAGTGGAGACAGTGATGACGACGAGGCGTGTGGCCGCCGTGCTGCTCGGCACGGTGCTGGCGGCCGCACCGACGAACGCGGTGCCGGCGGACGGCGGCCGGGGCGGCCACCGGACCACCGTGGTCCGGACCGACCTGGGCAAGGTCGAGGGGCTCGACCAGAGACGGTCGAGCGGCACTTACTCCTGGCTGGGCATCCCCTACGCGCAACCGCCCGTCGGACCGCTGCGCTGGCGCGCTCCCGTGACGCACCGGCCGTGGCGGGGCCTGCGGGACGCCACCGAGTACGGGGACGGCTGCATCCAGCAGGGACGTCTCTTCAGCCCGGCGCCGAGCGGCCCGCACTACGGGCTGGACGTCCGGGACGGCTTGAACAAGCCCGTGGGCGCCGAGGACTGTCTCACCCTCAACGTGTACCGTCCCTCGACGGCGAAGAAGGACCTGCCGGTCATCGTGTTCGTCCACGGCGGAAGCAATGTGGTCGGGTACTCGGCGGACCCGATGTACGACGGGCGCGCGCTGGCACGCCGCGCCGACGCGGTCGTGGTCACCGTCAACTACCGGCTGGGGGTCTTCGGCTGGCTCGACCTGCCCGGGCTCAAGACCGGCGACCCGGTCGGCGACTCGGGCAATTTCGGGACACTGGACCAGATCGAGGCCCTTCGGTTCGTCCGTCGCAACGTGTCGGCCTTCGGCGGCGACGCGTCGAACGTGACCGTGATGGGCGAGTCAGCCGGCGCCGTCAACGTGTGGGCCCTCATGACGTCGCCCCTGAGCAGGGGCCTGATGGACAAGGCGGTCCCGCTCAGCGGCGGGCTCAAGTTCTCCTCGCCGGAACAGGCCCGCGGCTACGCCGAGGACTTCCGGGACGAGGCCGTCGGCCCGGGCGGGAGCCCGGAGGAGGCCGTGCAGCGGCTGCGGGGGATGTCCGCGGACGACGTGGTGCGGGCGCAGGTGCGCCGCGGTGCCGCGGTCGGCGATCCGCCGGCGGTGCTGGCGGACGGCGTCGTCCTGCCCGAGGACTACCACGAGGCCATCAGGACGGGCCGGTTCCGCGACATACCCGTTCTGGCCGGCAACACCTTCGAGGAGGGGAAGCTCTTCGGGTCACTCGTCGACGCCTACCGCCCGACCGACCGCGAACGCTTCACCCTGCAGTACTTCTTCGATCCCGACAAGCCGTCCGCCTTCGAGGTGCGTGACTTCATCACCGACCGCTACCTGCCGGCCGACGGGCCCGGCGGATGGAACGAGGCGGCCGGAGAGCTGACCGACAGCATCTTCACCGGAATCGTCCACGACTCCATGGACTCCATGAAGGAGGCGGGCAACAAGCACCTGTACTACTACCAGTTCGGCTGGAACCAGGAGCCGGCGCCGTTCGACACCGTCTACGGTTCGGCGCACGCCATGGACCTGCCCTTCGTCTTCGGCACCTTCGACGAAGGACTGTTCACGTTCGCCTTCGGCCGGCGCAACGAACCCGGCCGCCTGGAGTTGTCGAAGCTGATGACGGACAGCATCCGCGCGTTCGTGCGCACCGGCCGTCCGCAGCACCGGGGCCTGGGCACCCACTGGGACCAGTGGCCGCGCAGTCTGGTCCTCGACGCCACCGACCGGAGGGCGAGCGCGCGGCCGGGGTCGGCCGGCGGCCGGTCTTCCGGGTGACGGAGCGCACCGTGGCAAGCGGGGTCGTCCTACCCTGGGAGGATCCCGCCCGCCGTTGCCAGGAGTACTCCTTGGACACCCCGCCCCTGCCCGCCCTCCTGGAGGAGAGCCCGGTCGTCGCCAGCGTCAAGGACGCGGAGGGCCTGGAGGCCGTGCTGCGTTCCGACTGCCGCATCGTCTTCCTGCTCTACGGCACGGTCCTCGACCTGCCGGAGATCGTCGACCGTCTGAAGCGGGACGGCCGGACGGTCCTGGTCAACGTCGATCTGCTGGAGGGCTTCGCCGGCAAGGAGATCGTCGTCCGTTACGTGAAGGAGCGGACGTCCGCCGACGGGGTCCTCAGCTCCAAGGCGTTCATGGTGCGCGCCGCCCGCGCACTCGGCCTCTACGCCGTGCACCGCTTTTTCCTCATCGACTCGCTCTCGTACCGCAAGCTTGCCCCGCAGGTGCGGGCCTCGCAGGCCGACTGCGTGGAGATCCTGCCCGGGTGCATGCCCCGGGTCATCTCCTGGGTGGTCGCCGACATCGACGTGCCGCTCATCGCGGGCGGCCTGGTCTGCGACCGGGACGACGTGTTCGCCGCGCTCAAGGCGGGTGCGAGCGCCATCGCGTCGTCGAACACCGATGTCTGGGAGATGTGACACGGAAGGCGGTCCCTTGACACTCCCCGGATCGTCACTCTAGGTTTGCCCCGCGGCCGACGACCCGCCGCCACAATCCCATATCGGCTCCTGCCCCAGTGCCGGAGCAGTTACTAGAGACCAGAGAACAGTAACTCCTCGCCCGTCGAGAGTTGCTGTTCTTTTTTTGTTGCCCATCGCGAACCACAACGAGGTGGAATGTGAACCGAGCGCGGAAATGGACGGGATTCCTGATCCTGTCGATGTCATGCGGCATCATCTTCCAGGTCGCCTACATCCGCTTCGTCTTTCTGGGGCCCACGGCCGAGGCGCTGCACCTTTCGGCGCAGGACTACGGCAACATCATCTCCGTGTTCGGCGTCGTGGCGATCGTCATGTACTTCGCGGGAGGCTGGTTCGCCGACAGGTTCCCGCCGAAGGCCCTGGTCGCACTGGGTCTGGCCGGTACCGGCGCACTGGACCTGTACATCGCGCAGGCGCCCGGCTACACCGGCACGCTCGTCGCGCACGCCCTCATGGCGGTCATGGGAACCGGCCTCTACTGGCCGGCGCTGCTCAAGGCCGTCGGAATGCTGGGCGACGCCTCGGAACAGGGCCGGCTCTTCGGTTTTCTCGAGGGTGCGCGCGGTGTCACCTCCACCCTGGTGGGATTCGTCGGCGCCGCGCTGGTGGCCACGGCCGTCACACAGGCGGCGGGTGTCACCTGGCTCATCCGGATCTACGGAATACTCGCATTCGTCTTCGCGGCACTCGTCTGGTTCTTCGTGGACGAGAGCCGCGAAGACGAGGAGAAACCGGCCGCGCTGGATTCCAGCACCGTCACCCTGGAACAGTTGTGGCGGGCGGCCCGGAACAAGTACACCTGGCTCATCGGGCTCACCGTCATGATGATGTACTGCTTCTACACCACGCTCGGGTATTTCTCGCCCCTGCTGGAATACCGCTACGGAATCGCGGCAGGTCTGGTCGGGGTCATCGGTGTCGTGCGCACCTATGTGTTCCAGTTCGCCGCCGGGCCCGCGGGCGGTGTGGTCGTCGACAAGGTCACCAGGTCGACACCGCTGTTCCTGCGGTGGATGTTCCTGGGGTGCGCGGCCGCCGCCGCGCTGTTCCTCGTACTGCCGCGCAGCACGGCCTTCGGCTGGGTCGCCGTCGCCCTGATGTTCCTGCTCTGCCTGTTCGTCTTCGCGAGCCGCGGGGTCTACTTCGCCACCGTCGGGGAGGTGGAGATCCCGGCCGACGAGCGCGGCGGCGTGATCGGCCTGGTCTCCGGGATCGCGTTCCTGCCGGACGCGTTCCTGCCCTCGCTCGCCGCCTGGTGGATCGGTGATCCCTCGGCCGATCCCGCGGTGCCCGAGCACGGCGGCGGCTACACCACCATGTTCGTCTTCCTGCTGGCCGCAGCCCTGCTCGGCCTGCTGTTCACCACACTCACCGTCCGCGTCCGGCGCCGGGAACTCGCCGCGCGTGCGGCGGCCGCGCCGGCCGCCACCACACCGACCCCCACCGTCTGAGGAAGGTCACTCTCCATGGACATCACCGAGTTCAGCCGGGACTTCTTCTCCCTCGACGGCCAAAGCGCCATCGTCACCGGCGGCAACACCGGCCTCGGCCGGGCCTTCTCGCTGGCCCTCGCCAAGGCGGGCGCCGACGTGTTCGTACCGTCCGTGGCCGAGGACGACGGGACCACCGGCAAGCTGGTCGAGGCCGAAGGCCGCCGCATGGAGTTCATGAGGGCGGACCTGACCGAGCCGGGCGTGCCCCGGCGGGTCGTCGAGGGCTGCGCGGAGGCCTTCGGAAAGGTCGACATCGTGGTGAACTCCGCGGGCATCTGCACCCTCGCGGAGGTCCGAAGGTTCGGCCGCGAGCAGTGGGACCCCATGGTCGGGATCAATCTCACGGCGCCGTTCGAGCTGAGTCACGAGGCGATCCGGTTCATGGTTCCGCAGCGCTCCGGAAAGATCATCAACATCGCCTCGATGTTCTCCTTCCTCGGCGGCCGGTTCTCCCCCGCCTACGCGGCGACCAAGCACGGCATCGCCGGCTTCACCAAGGCGTACTGCGACGAGCTCGCCCAGCACAACATCCAGGTCAACGCCATCGCGCCCGGCTACTTCGCGACCAGGATCACGGAGGCGACGCGGGCGGACCCCGAGAGCAACCGGCGCGTCCTGGAACACATCCCGGCCGGGCGCTGGGGCGAGGCCGCCGACCTGATGGGGGCGACGGTCTTCCTCGCCTCCCGGGCCTCGGACTACGTCAACGGACATGTCCTGCCGGTGGACGGGGGTTATCTGGTCCGCTGATCCGCATCCCCCACCGGCCGTACCCGCCCACACACCCGCACCCCCGCACGAAGCACACCAAGAGGTAGATCACCATGGCCCAGTCGCTCTCCAGGCCGAACCGCGCGGACATCGTCGCCCGTCTGTGCGACCTGCTCTCCCCCGAGCAGGTCGTCACGGACGGCGAGCAGCTCAGGCTCGCGAGCGTCGACCGGTTCAAGAAGTACCAGTCGGTGCACGGCATCTTCGACGGCCCGATCCCGGCCGCGATCGTCAACGCCCGTTCCACCCAGGACGTCTCGAAGGTCCTGGCCTTCGCGAACGACCACGGGATCAACGTCGTCGCACGGACCGGCCGCACCGGCACCGAGGGCGGGCTGGAGACCGCGGTCGAGGACACCATCGTGCTCGACGGCTCCGGGATGGACGCCATCCTCGCCATCGACGCCGAGAACATGCAGGTGACGGTCGAGTGCGGAGTACCGCTGCAGGTGCTGGAGGACAAGCTGCGCGCCCAGGGGCTCACCACGGGCCACTCCCCGCAGTCCAAGCCGCTGGCCCAGTACGGCGGTCTCGTCTCGACCCGCTCCATCGGCCAGTTCTCCACGCTGTACGGCGCGATCGAGGACATGGTCGTGGGACTGGAGGCGGTCTTCCCCGACGGCACGGTCACCCGGATCAAGAACGTGCCGCGGCGTGCGGCCGGCCCGGACGTCCGGCACGTCGTCATCGGCAACGAGGGGGCTCTCTGCTACATCACCGAGGTGACCGTCAAGGTCTTCAGGTACCAGCCGGAGAACAACGAGTTCCACGGCTTCCTCGTCGACGACATGGCCACCGGTGTCAAGGTGATCCGTGAGGTCGTCACCAACGGGTTCAGGCCGTCGGTCGTCCGCGTCTACTCGCCCGACGACGCCCGACAGCACTTCTCGCACTTCTGCCGGGACAAGGTGGTGGTGGTCTTCGTCGCCGAGGGGCCCCGGGGCATCGTGCGCGCCACCAGTGACGAGATCGAGCGCGTGGTGTCCCAGTATGCGCACGAGCGGGTCGACCCGCGGCTGATCGAGGAGTGGTTCGGCAACCTCAACTGGGGCCCCGACAAGATCGAGGCGGAGAAGCAGGCCATGCTGGCCGAGGCCGAACTCGGCTACACGACCGAGGTCTCCGTCGACTGGTCGCGCACCGTCGAGCTGTACGACAACGTGATCCGCCGCATCCGCACGGAGTTCCCGGCCGCCGACGACCTGGTCCTGCTGGGCGCCCACTCCTCGCACAGCTACCAGACGGGCACGAACCTCTACTTCGTCTACGACTACCGGATCAACTGCGAGCCCCGCGAGGAGATCGAGAAGTACCACATCCCGCTCAACGCGATCATCGTCGAGGAGGCCCTCAGGGCGGGCGGCTCCATGGTCCACCACCACGGCATCGGGAAGTACCGTGCTCCGTGGACCGCCCAGGAGCACGGCAGCGCCTACCGGATCCTCGCCGGGCTCAAGGAGACGTTCGACCCCAACGGGATCATGAACAGGGGCACCATCTTCCCGCTGGACGCCTGAGCCGGGCGCCTGGCACCTCCGGGCCCCGGGGCGCTCCCGCACCGGCCCCCGGGGCCCGCTCCCTTCCCCTTCTTCCCTTCCCGACCCCGCGCGACCTCTCCGGAGTGGCCATGTCCCGTTCCCGTCCCCGCTACTTCGTCGGCATCGACAACGGCTCGCAGTCGTCCAAAGTGACCGTCTTCGACACCGAGGGACGCGTCGTCGGCGAGGGCCGCCAGGCACTGCGCCCCTACGACACACGCCGCCCCGGTGTCGTGGAGCATCCGGACGACGACCTGTGGACGTCGATCGGCGCGGCGAGCCGGTCCGCTCTCGCCGCCTTCGGCGGGGACCCGGCGGACATCGTGGGCGTGGGACTGTGCACCATCCGGTTCTGCCGGGCCGTACTGAAGGCCGACGGCTCGCTCGCCCAGCCGGTCATGAGCTGGATGGACGAGCGGGTCGGCCTGCCCCACCGGGACACCTCCGAAGCTGCCGCCCGCGTCACGACCAGCTCCGGCTACATCGGGCACCGGATGACGGGGAACTTCCGGGACACGGCGGCCAACTACGCCGGGATGTGGCCCCTGGACCCGGACACCTGGCAGTGGAGCGACGACGACGCCGAGATCGGGAAGTACGGCCTGCGGCGCGAGCAGCTCTTCGACCTGGTGCAGCCGGGAGAGGTCCTGGGCGAGGTGACGGCGGACGCGTCGCGCCACACCGGCATCCCCGCCGGCGTCCCCGTGATCGCCACCGCCAACGACAAGGCGGTCGAGGCCCTCGGCTGCGGGCTGCGCGACCCCGACACCCTGCTGGTCTCGCTCGGTACCTACGTGGCCGGCATGGCGACGGGGCCGCGCAACGTCACCGGCCCGGCGGACTTCTGGGTGAACTACGCCGCCGTGCCGCACTCCTACCTGTACGAGTCCGGCGGGGTCCGGCGCGGCATGTGGACGGTCAGCTGGTACCGCGACCTGCTCGGGGAGGAGGCCGCGGCCGGGGCGCGTGCGGCCGGTATGCACGTCGAGGACTGGCTGAGCGCCGGGGCGGCAAAGGTGCCGCCGGGCTCCGACGGGCTGCTGACCGTCCTCGACTGGCTCGCCCCGGACGACGCCCCCTTCCGCAAGGGCACGATGCTGGGCTTCGACGGGCGGCACGGCCGCTTCCACGTCCACCGGTCCCTCCTGGAGGCACTCGCCATGACGGTGCACGACACGACGCAGGCCATGGCGCGCGAACTCGGCACCGCATACCGGGAGGTCATCGTCTCCGGCGGCGGTTCACGTTCCGACCTGATGATGCGGATCCAGGCCGACGTGCACGGCCTCCCGGCCCGCCGTGCCGAGGCGTCGAGCGCCGCGGGCCTCGGCGCCGCGATCTGCGCGGCCGTGGGCGTCGGTGTGTACTCCGGCTTCGAGGAGGCCACGGACAGGATGGTCCGTCCCGGTGAGGTCTTCCTCCCGGACCGGGCGAACCACGACCTCTACCGCCGGCTGGAGGCGGTGCACCGGGACGTCCGCGCGCACACCGACGCGCTCTACCGTCGTACGTACGACGTCTTCGGCTGACGGCCGTGGCCGTCGTGGCGGTGTGCCGGACGCGTGCGGCGGGCCGGCCGCCTCATCCCTGGACGTCGTCCGCAGCGCCGGGCAGCGTTCTGGTCCCCTCCCACCACGGGTTGGTCCATCCGCAGACCCCGCAGGAGTAGCGCCCGTTGACTCCGGCGATCTCCGTGCCGCACAGCCCGCACTGCGTCGACGTGATCTGCTGGCCGTCCAGGAACGCGGCCGCCGTGGCGGCCACCTCCGGACGGGGTGCCGCCGCCGGGGCGCCGGTCCTGCGCTTCTTCGTCGCCCGTTGTGTCACCCGATGAGACTACGCGCACCCGGGGCTCGCCCGAAGGCGCCGGGCCGGATTCCGGGGCCCCGGAGGGCCGCGCCGCTCCCGGTCCGCCGTCAGGGTTGGAGCAGCCGCTCGCTCAGCTCCCAGAGTCGCAGGGCGTTCTGCGGGTCGAGCGAGTGCGACGCCGCGTCCGCCGGGAGGCTGTCCGCCGTCAGCGGCCGGTGCTCGTCGTCCAGCGGGGCCACATCGCAGTCCTTCAGGTAGACGCCGCCGATGCCCGCGAGGAGCGGGCTCACGGCACCGAACACGATGGTCGCGGCACCCTGCTGCACGGTCTTCTTCCCGGCCACCGGGTCGATGACCGGCCTGCCGTCCTCGTCGACGAGTCCGGCGGCACGCAGCCCGTCCGTTCCGGCCGCGCCGTTGAGCGCCGTGCCCACGACCACGCCCGGGTGGGCCGAGTAACCGCGGATGCCGTCCTCGGCCCAGCGGCGGTCCAGCTCCACCGCGAAGAGCACGTTGGCGTTCTTCGACTGGGCGTACGCCAGTTCGGGGGTGTAGTCGCCGGAGTCGAAGTGCGGGTCGTCCCAGCGGATGGTGGAGAAGCGGTGGGCGCCGGAGGTGACGTTGACGACCCGGGCGCCGTGCGCCGCGCGCAGGGCGGGCAGCAGGGCGCGGGTGAGCTGGAAGTGTCCGAGGTGGTTGACCGCGAACTGCATCTCGTAGCCGCGCGCGTCGGCCTCCCGCCGCTCCGGCGCCGCCACGGCCGCGCAGTTGACGAGAACGTGGAGGGGGCGTCCGGACCGGTTCCACCGCTCGGCGAACGCGTCGGCCGAGGCGGGGTCGGCCAGGTCGAGCCGTTCGGCGCCGGCGCCGTCGATGCCGGCCAGGGCCTCACGCGCCCGTTCCGGGTGGCGTGACCCGGCGGTCACCGAGGCACCACGGGCCGCCAGGGCCCGGCTCACTTCGCGGCCGATGCCCGCGTGTCCACCGGTGACGACGACGTTCCGGCCGGTCAGGTCGGTGCCGGCGAGGACGTCGTCGGCTGTCGACGCCGGTGTGAATCCGGACCCGATGGGCTGCTGCTGGTGCGTCATGTGCGTGTCCTCTCGTGCGGGCGGCGTGCCGCCGTGTCTCGACGGGCCCTGACCCGGCCCGGGCTGCGGTCCACCGGTCCGCCTACTTCGACTCGACGCGTCCGACCGCGTCGGGGCCGGTCGTCAGCTCCTCCCGGGCCTGCTTCCAGGCGTCGTCGCCCCGGCCGAACCGGGAGCGGAGGTAGGCCGCGGTCAGCCGGGCGATCGCGGCAACGTGTCCCGGGTTCTCGTCCGACAACTGGGCGCTCTCGGCCGCGTCGTACCCCTGGATCCCGCCGAGCAGGTGCCCGGCGCCGAAGACGGTGAGCAGGGTCTTGGCCCCGGGAGCGAGGTGGTACGGGTCGTAGTGCCAGGCCGGCCCCATGTCCGTGAAGTGCCGGGAGTCGTCCTGGTCGCCGGCCACCACCAGCGCGGGCCGGGTCATCGTGGAGAAGTCGAGTGTGCGGAAGACCGGCACCTGGTCGGCCATCGGCCCGTTGAGGGTGTCGCCGCCCCGGCCGGGCGCGGCCAGCAGCACGCCCTGTCCGATCCGCGGTTCGAGGAGGCTCACCGGCTCCCGGGAGTCGGGGTCGGTGACCCCGGCGCCCAGCAGGAGCTCGGCCGTCGAACCGCCCAGGGAGTGCCCGGCGACGGCGACGGCGTCGCGGTCGAGGCGCCCGGCCAGCAGCGGCACGGCCTTCTCGATCTCGTCGAGGCGGTCGAGGATGTGGGTCATGTCCTCGGCGCGGGAGCGCCAGAACAGCGGCGCTCCCGCGGTGGTCTCCCAGAGGTGGCCGAGCCGCCGGGAGCTGAGGTGGGTGGGCTGGACCACGACGAATCCGTCGGCCGCCCACCGGTGGGCGATCGGCGCGTAGCCGTCCTCCGAGGAAAGGCTGAGGGACCCGCCGTGACCGTGGGAGAGCAGGATGAGCGGCAGATCGGTGCCGGTCGCGGGCGCGGTGACCCGCAGCGTCAGGTCGGCGGGCCGGCCGGGTACCCGCAGCGTCACGGGGGCGTAGGACAGGACGGGCGTGGCCCCGCGGACGGTGCCGGGGGCGGGAGCGGGGGTGGATGCGGGCATGGTCGTTGGTCCTTTCGGCACGCCGGCGGATGGTGGCCCCATGGGGCACGAAACGTCCGGTCGCCGCCGGGGACAGCAATCGGAGCATCGCTCCACTTACTTTACGGAACATTGTTCCGGTTAACAAGCGGAGTATCGTTCCGAATCGCTCTGCATGCCATGAGAAGGAGAACGCGGTGCCCACCACGGACGGGTCGGACACGGGCGGGACGGGACGGCGCATGCGCGCCGACGCCCGGCGCAACCAGGAGAAGCTGCTGGCCGCGGCCGCCGAGGTGTTCGTCGGCTCGGGCGTCGACGCGCCGATCCGCCGGATCGCTGCCCGGGCGGGCGTCGGCATGGGGACGATCTACCGGCACTTCCCGACCCGCGCGGACCTCGTCGTGGCCGTCTTCCGCCACCAGATCGAGGAGTGCGCCGAGGCCGGTCCGAGATTTCTGGCCGAGGAAGGGTCCCCGTTCGCCGCACTGCGGCGGTGGGTCGGCCTCTTCGCCGACCTCCTGGTCACCAAGCACGGTCTCGCCCACGCGCTGCAGTCGGACAGCAGCCGCTTCGCCCCGCTGCACGCCTACTTCCTCGACCGGCTGCAGCCGGTCGCCGCGCGGTTGCTCGACGCCGCGGCCGAGGCCGGGGAGATCCGGCCCGGCACCCACCCCTACGAACTGCTGCGCGGCATCGGCAACCTCTGCATCGGCCACGACGACGATCCCCGGTACGACCCCCGGCGGCTGATCGCACTGCTGCTGCAGGGCCTGCGCCGCCCCTGACCCGCCCGCGGCCGCTGAGCCGGCCCGGGCAGCCGCAGGGGCGGCGGTACGGCCGCGGCGGCTCAGGCGGCCGCGCGCTCCCCGGCGGGGCGGCGGCGAAGGGCCGGGCGGGTGAGCGGGGGCGGCGCGTAGGAGATGTCGAGCGGGCCGAGGTCGGTGCCGGGCGGGACGATCGCGTCGATCTCGTCCAGGACGTCGTCGTCGAGGCGCACGGACGCGGCTGCGAGCAGGTCCTCGAGCTGTTCCGTGGTGCGCGGCCCGATGATCGCCGAGGTCACGTCCGGGTGGGTGGTGGTGAACGCCATGGCCATGTGGTGCAGGCGCAGGCCTGCCTGCTCGGCGACGTCGAGGAGCCGCTCGACCACGTCGAGCTTCCCCGCGTCGGTGAGGTGCCCCGGCACCCAGCGCATCCTGGCGTTGTCCGGCGGGGCCTGCCCCTTGCGGTAACGGCCGGTGAGCATCCCCATGGACAGGGGCCCCCACGTCAGCACGCCCATGCCGTAGCGCCGGCAGGCGGGCAGGACGTCACGCTCGATGCCGCGGCTGAGGAGGGAGTAGGTGGGCTGTTCCGTGCGCGGCCGGTGCAGTCCGCGCCGCTCGGCGAGCCACTGGGTCTCCACGATGTCGGCGGCCGGCAGGTTGGAGGTGCCGATGGCTCGCACCTTGCCGGCGCGGACCAGGTCGGTGAGGGCGGAGAGGGTCTCCTCCATGTCCGTGTCGGGGTCGGGGTGATGGATCTGGTAGAGGTCGATGTGGTCGGTCTGCAGCCGGCGCAGCGACCCTTCCACTGCTCTCATGATCCAGCGACGTGAACTGCCGACGCTGTTGGGGTCGTCTCCCATGGGGCCGTTGAACTTGGTGGCGAGCACGACGTCGTCGCGCCGGCCCTTGAGGGCCCTGCCGAGAATCGTCTCGCTCTCGCTGTAGCCGTACACGTCGGCGGTGTCGACGAAGTTGATGCCCGCGTCCAGGGCCCGGTGGGTCATGGCCACGCACTCGGCCTCGTCGCGGTTGCCGTTGGGGCCGAACATCATGGTGCCCAGGCAGTAGGGGCTGACCTTGATGCCGCTGCGGCCGAGCTGTCGCATCCGCATGGGTGTGCCGTTCCTCTCGAATCCTTGGTGGGCCGGGCGCCGGCCGCCGTGGGGGGAACGGCCGGCGCCCGGTGCGGGACGGTCGCGCTCAGCCGTTGTAGGGCGCGGGGACGTCCAGGACCCAGGTCACTCCGAAGCGGTCGGTGAGCATGCCGTACAGCGTCGCCCACGGGGAGGGCTCCAGCGGCTGCGTGACCGTGGCGCCCTGGGCGAGCTTGTCCCACAGGGCGCTGATCTCGGTGGTGTCGGCGCCGCGCACAGAGACGAAGAAGGACTGCCGTCCCTGGTCCCAGGGCAGGTGCGAGGGGACGTCGTAGGCCATGACGTGGAAGCCGTTGTCGGCCACGACCTCTCCCCACACGATCCAGTCGGCTTCGTTCTCGTTCTGCACGTTGCCCATGTCCTTGTAGGTGAGGGCCGAGGTCCGTCCGCCGAAGACGGACTGGTAGAAGTCGAGGGCCTCGCGTGCGCTGCCCCGGAAGTTGAGGTGGGTGGTGGTCGTGACGGACATGGGTTCTCCTTGACACCTGACGGGCTTGGGAAGAACCGGTGTTCGCGGGGCGCGTCGCCCGGCGTCCGGCTCTGCGGTACACCGTTCCACCAGTAGCGGACAGGTTCGGTCCGCTATCCGCAGGGCAGAGTGCCGGTGCGCTCGCCGGCGCCGGGCACCCCGGGCTTCGCGCGCGTGGCGTGGGGCGGTGCGGTGCGGACACGGGACCTCGGTGAACCGGCCCGCGGCGGCCGACGCGCACGGACCAGTGCCCGCCGCCGGCCAGTGCCCCCCTCGCCGACCAGTGCCCGACGCGGACCGCGTCTCAGCGCGGCCGGCGGCGCACGACGTCGGCGAGCACCGTGGCCACCAGCCGGTCGACCGCCGACGCGGCCGGTGGGCCGGATGCGTGGCCGGTGAACAGCAGGTGCCCGCCGCCGACCAGGGAGAGAGTGAGCGAGTCGATGTCCGCGTCGGCCGAGATGCGCCCCGCCGTGCGTTCCTCGGTCAGATAGGCGCGCACCGCGGCCGCGACCTGGGCCAGGATCGCGATGCCGCCTTCGGGGACGGCCTGCTTCAGCCGCGCGCGCAGCCCGTCCCGGAAGGTGATCAGCGGGACGATCGCCAGCGGAACCGGCCCGAACAGGGTGGTGAGCGCGCTCGTGAGGTTGCCGGTCACGGTCCCGGTGCCGACCGCCTCGCGCAGCGTGTGCGCCTCGGCCTCCAGCTGCGCGGCGCGGTCGAGGACGAGTTCGGCGAGAAAGGCGTCGAAGTCGCCGAAGTGCCGGTGCAGGACGCCTTTGGCGCAGGACGCCTCGTCGGTGACGGCCCGGCTGGTCAGACCGTTCGGCCCGTCCCGCAGGAGCACTCGTTCCGCCGCGTCGAACAACTGCTGCCGCGCGTCGCGGAGGTGTACGCCGGTGGGCACTCGTGCATCCTCTCCTGCGCCAGAACCCTGGCACCGGTTGGCAAGTGGGCATGCGCCCACTAAAGTGACCGCATGCCCACTTTACCGCCGGCGCAGCCGGAGCAGCAGCCGCACCTGGCTCGGCAGATGGCAGAGTCCTTCGGCAGGGACGCGCACCGCTACGACGAGGCCCGTCCCGATTACCCCGTCGACCTGGTGACGCGTGTCGTCGACGGCAGCCCGGGCCCTGACGTACTGGACGTCGGCTGCGGCACGGGCATCGCGGCCCGTCAGTTCCGGGCCGCGGGCTGCACCGTCCTCGGCGTCGAGCCGGACGCGCGGATGGCCGGCTTCGCCCGCGCACGCGGCCTGCGGGCCGAGGTGGCGACCTTCGAGGCCTGGGAGCCGGCCGGACGGACGTTCGACACGGTGATCGCCGCCCAGTCGTGGCACTGGGTGGACCCGGCCGTCGGCGCCGTGAAGGCGGCCCGGGTGCTGCGCCCGCACGGGCGACTGGCGGTCTTCGGGCACGTTTTCGAGCCGCCCGAGGAGGTGGCCGAGCCGTTCGCGGCCGCCTGCCGCCGGCTCGTTCCCGACTCCCCGTTCGGCAGCCGGCCGGCACGACGGCCGATCGAGGAGTACCGGGCGGGATACACGAAGATCGCCGACACGATTCGCGGGACGGGGCAGTTCGACGAGCCCGAGCAGTGGCGCTTCGACTGGACCCGCCCCTACACCCGCGACCAGTGGCTGGCCCTGCTCCCGACCACCGGCGGCCTCACCCGGCTGCGCCCCGACCAGCTGACCGGGATCCTGAGCGACGTCGGCCGTGCCGTCGACGCCCTGGGCGGCCGTTTCACGATGCGGTACACCACGCTGGCGACGACAGCCGCGCGCTCCGGGACTCCCTGACCGCTCCTTCCCCGCGAAGGGACCGTCACAGACCGAGGCCACCCGCGACCGAGACCTCCTGCTTGGTGAACTCGCCCGTCAGCATGGGCATGGCCCGGCCGATCGCCTCCTTCGCCCCGGGCAGTTCCAGCGAAGCGTCGTGGTGCTCCCTGGTCTTCCAGACCTCCGTCACCCAGATCGTCGTGTCGTCCTCCTCGGACCGGCCGACGACGTAGATGTCGCATCCCGCTTCCCGCAGGCCGCCGACGGCACTCAGGAGGATCGAGACGACTTCCTCGCGGAAGCCGGGCCGGGTCTTCATCGATGCCAGGCAGCCGTAGGCCACGCCGCGCTCCTGTCTCCCCGGGCGCACCGGACGTGCGCCACGGCAGCACCCTGCCGGACCGGGCACCCGAACTCAACAGGCGTCCTGGGCCCCGCGGGGCGGCTGTGGCGGCTGTCCTGCGGTGGGGCGTGCGGACGGGTCCGTTGTGCGCCGTTCGCCTCGTGATGGATGTTTGTGCCACCGGACGCGAAGACCGCCCCCTTCACGCCGTATCGGCGCGATGCCCGGCACTGGTTGTCTTGTCCTTGCGCACGGCCACCTCGTGCACCACCGGCCGTTCCCGCTCACTTCTGCTCGTTCCTCTGGGAGGCCACGTGTCCGCTCCGGACAGTGTCACGGGTCCGGTCACCGACGCATCCGGGCCCGCGGCGCCTGCGGAGAACCCGCTCACCAGTCTCGGCACGCACGCCGCGCGCCAGTTGGCGACGACCCACAAGTCGGAGCCCCAGATGCGGGGCATCTCCTCGCGTTGGCTGATCAGGCAGCTGCCGTGGGTGGACGTCGGCGGCGGCACCTACCGCGTCAACCGCCGTCTGCTCCTCAGGACCGGCCGGGGACGGGTCCAGTTCGAGCACAACGGCGCGGACGACGTCCGGGTGGTCCCGCAGACCCTGGCCGAGCTGCCCGCCCTGCGGGGGTACGCCGATCAAGGGGTCCTCGAGGAGCTGGCCGGCCGTTTCTCGGTCCGGGAGGTCCGGGCGGGGCAGGTCCTGCACGAGGCGGGCCGGCCCGTCACCGAGACCTTGCTGGTGGCGCACGGCCGCCTCACCCGGTACACGGCCGGCAGATACGGCGAGGAAGAGGTCCTCGGGGTGGTGAGCGACGGCGACCACCTGGGCGACGAGGCCATCGGCCGGTCCGACCCGCGGTGGCGGACGTCGGTGCGCGCCGAGACGCCCGCTGTGGTGCTGGTGCTGGCGCGGGACGAGCTCCGCGGGCTCATCGGCCGGGTGCCCTCGCTCGCCGCCCACCTCGCGGCCCACGCGAAGCGGCAGCGTCTGCCGGTGAACCGCAGGGGTGAGGCCGATGTCCCCGTGCGGGCCGGCCACAGAGGTGAACCGACGCTGCCGGGCGGCTTCGTCGACTACGAACTCGCGCCGCGCGAGTACGAGCTGTCCCTGACCCAGACCGTGCTGCGCGTGCACACCAGGGTCGCCGATCTCTTCAACGGCCCCATGGACCAGACCCGGCAGCAACTGCGGCTGACCATCGAGGAGATCCGCGAGCGCCAGGAGTGGGAGCTCGTGAACAACCGGGACTTCGGCCTGCTGCACAACGTCGACCACACGGAGCGCATCAGCACGTCCACCGGCCCGCCCACCCCCGACGACATGGACGAACTGCTGTCCATGCGCCGCGGGACACGGCTGTTCCTCGCCCACCCGAAGGCGATCGCCGCCTTCTTCCGGCAGTGCAGCAAACGCGGTCTGGTGCCCGGTTCCGCCGCGGTCAACGGGCACCAGGTCCCCGCCTGGCGGGGCGTCCCGATCTTTCCGTGCGGCAAGATCCCCGTCTCCGGTTCCCACACCACGAGCATCGTCGCGTTGCGCACGGGCGAGGCGGACCAGGGTGTCGTGGGCCTCTACCAGACCGGGATCCCCGAGGAGTACGAGCCCGGACTGAACGTGCGCTGGATGGGCGTGAACAGCGCCGCCGTCGTCAACTACCTCGTGACCGCCTACTACTCGCTGGCCATCCTCGTACCCGACGCGGCCGGTGTCCTGGAGAACGTCCAGCTCGGCCGTGTCGCCGACTGACCGGGTGGAGCACCTGACCATGAGTACCACCGCCAACAGCACGCCCGCGTTCTCGCTGCCGGGCCCGCCGAGTCCCGCCCGGTCACTGCGCGCCCGGGGCGACACGGCCGTTCCGGGACTCAAGTACCGGCCGGTCGCTCCGGCCGACCCGGAGAAGGCTGCCGAGATCGACCGCAGGCTCGAGACCTGGGCCCGCGCACTCGACCTGTTCCCCCCTCAGTGGAGCGGGGACTTCGCACAGTTCCAGTTCGGCCGCGCCGTCGCTCTCCAGCATCCCGGGGCGGCCGACATGGACCGCCTCACCGTCGCCGGAAAGCTGCTGCTGGCCGAGAACATCGTCGACAGCTGCTACTGCGAGGAGGACGAGGGCCGGGGCGGCGCACGGCTCGGCCTCGGCGGCCGGCTGATCGTGGCCCAGTCCGCCCTGGACCCCTTCCACGGCACCCCCGAGGCCGAGCAGGACTGGCGCGTCGGCGTGCAGGCCGACGGTCCCCTCCGTTCGTACCACTGGGCCCTGAAGGACTTCACGGCCGTCGCCACGCCCAGCCAGACCGGCCGTCTCGTGCACGACCTGGCCCGGCTCCACCTGGGCTATCTGGCGGAGGCCTCCTGGGCCCAGACGCGTCACATGCCCCGCGTCTGGGAGTACCTGGTGATGCGCCAGTTCAACAACTTCCGGCCCTGTCTGTCCGTCGTCGACGCCGTGGACGGCTACGAACTGCCGGAAGCCGTCTACGCCCGTCCCGAGATGCAGCGGATCACCGTCCTCGCCTGCAATGCCACCACCATCGTCAACGACCTGTACTCCTTCACCAAGGAACTGGCCAGCGACCCCGAACACCTGAACCTGCCCCAGGTGGTCGCCGCGAACGACCGGTGCGGCCTGAAGGCCGCCTATCTGCGCAGCGTCGACATCCACAACGAGATCATGGAGGCCTTCGAGACGGAGTCCGCCCTGCTGTCCGAGACCTCGCCACTCGTCGAGCGATACGCCCGGGGCCTCGCCGACTGGGTCTCCGGCAACCACGAGTGGCACGCATCCAACACCCAGCGCTACAGCCTGCCCGACTACTGGTGAGCGGCGCCCCGCCCCGCCCGCAGCCGGCAGACCGGAACACGCACCACAGCAACAGGGAGCCATCGTTGACCACCGCCCACACCGGCACCACCCCCGCGCCGTTCCCCACCCAGTCCACCTACCAGAACCGCGTCGCGGAGTACTGGAACGCCGAAGAGAACCCGGTCAACCTCGAACTCGGCAGACTCGACGACCTGTACCACCACCACTACGGCATCGGTGACGCCGACACCTCGGTGCTGAACGAGCCGGACCCGGAGCAGCGACGGGAACGGATCACCCACGAACTGCACCGGCTGGAGCACAGCCAGGCCGAGCTCCTCGCCTCGCAGCTCGGGAACCTCTCCCCCACCGACCGGGTCTTCGACGCCGGCTGCGGACGCGGCGGCGGCAGCATCGTCGCCCACCTGCGCTACGGCTGCCGCACCGACGGGGTGACCATCTCCCGCAAGCAGGCGGACTTCGCCAACGAGCAGGCACGCAGGCGCGGCGTGGACGGCAAGGTGCGCTACCACCACCGCAACATGCTCGACACCGGTCTCGACACCGGCGCCTACGCGGCCTCCTGGAACAACGAGTCCACGATGTACGTCGAGCTGGACCTGCTGTTCGCCGAGCACGCCCGCCTCCTGCGCCGCGGCGGCCGGTACGCGGTGATCACGGGGTGCTACAACGACACCTACGGCCAGGCCTCGCGCGAGGTGTCCCTGATCAACGCCCACTACATCTGCGACATCCATCCCCGCTCGGCGTACTTCCGGGCCATGGCGCGCAACCGCCTCGTCCCCGTACACGTGCAGGACCTCACCGCGGCCACCGTCCCGTACTGGGAACTGCGCCGCAACGCCGAGCACCTCGTCACCGGAATCGAGGACACCTTCCTCACGGCGTACCGCAACGGCAGCTTCCAGTACCTGATGATCGTGGCCGACCGGGTGTGAGCTGCCCGGCAGGGCCGACGGCCGGCGGACAGGGCGGGCCGTCGGCCGTAGTCGGCCGCCGCGACGGGGCGCCGGCCGGCGACGGTCGTGGTCAGTCCCGGCGGGCTCCGTGGACGGTGAGCCGGTAGCCCTCGGGGCCGGTGAGGGTGAACGCCGGCCCGAAAGGGGTGTCCCGTACGGGTCCGGCGACCTCGACTCCGGCGTCGACGAGCTGTGCGTGCAGCCGGTGGGCGTCGTCCGTGCGCAGCCACAGCGCCACACCGAGGCCCGGGACGGAGTCGGCGGAAAGGTCGGTCCCGGCCAGCGGCTCACGGACGGCGAACGGGATCGGGGCGGTGGCGAAGACGACGGCCCCCGGCGGAGAGACGGGGGCGCGACGCAGCCCGAGGTGCCTCTCGAAGAAGGCGGCGGCCGCGGGCACGTCCGTGACCTGCAGGGCGATGAAGTCGGGCCCTTCGACGGTGGCGGTCATGGTTCCTCCGGAACTTTGATGTCAGGACTTTGACATCAGCGAAGGTAGCCGCACGGACGTCGGCATGTCAAAATGTTGACATGAAGGATCGGACTCCCGTCCCCGCGCCCCACCCGGCCCGCGACGTCACCGAGCACGTGGGGTATCGCCTCAAACGCACCTCTGCGGCCCTGCGCAACGCCATGGACAGAGCGCTGCGCGAACATGGGCTGACGGTCCCGCAGTACTCCTGCCTGGAGCTCCTCGACGAGCGGCCCGGCCTGTCCAACGCCGGCCTCGCCCGCGGCACCTTCGTCACCCGGCAGTCGGCCAACGTCGTCCTGCGCGGCCTCCGGGACGCCGGCCTGATCACCCGGCCGTCGGCCGCCGAACACGGCCGTGCCCTGCCCGTGCACCTCACGCCTGCCGGACGTGAGCGCCTGCACGCCGCCCGCGGCGCCGTCTACGCCATCGAGAAGCGCATGATCGCCGGGGTTCCCGCAGAGCGCCTGACGGCGCTGCTCGCCGACCTCGACGCCATGGCCGAAGCCCTCGACGACTGACGGACGCACCGATGAGTTCGCGTCGGAGCGGGAGTCTGCCACGGCGACGGCAGATCACGGCCCATGAACAGGAGTCCCACCCCATGACTGGTCCGGCGACTGATCCGGCGACGACGGCGGAGCACCACCGTGGGAGCGGTGTCTGGGCCTCCGTCCACTGCGAACGGGCGGCGTTGGCGGCCGATCTCGCGGAACTGACCGACGAGGAGTGGGCAACACCGTCGTTGTGCACGGAACTGACGGTGCGTGAGGTGCTGGCGCACCTGACCGCGGGCGCGAGTCTGACCACCGTGACGTGGCTGGCCGGTGTGGTCCGCTGCCGGTTCGACTTCGACCGGCAGGTGGCCATGCGGCTGGCCGAGCAACTGGGCGCGACTGCGGACGAGACCCTTGAACGCTTCCGGCGCGTCGTGTCGAGCACGACCAAGCCTCCCCTGCCGGCCATCGCCATGCTGGGCGAGACCATCGTGCACGGGGAGGACGTCCGGCGCCCGCTGGGCATCCGCCGCGACCACCCGGCCGGGGTCGTCACGGCGGTCGCGGAGTACTACCGGGGTTCGGACCTCGTGGTCGTGGCCAGGAAGCGCGTCGCCGGCCTGAGACTCGCGGCGGACGACGGTCCGTTCGCCGCCGGCTCGGGGCCCCTCGTGTCCGGTCCGACCCTGTCGCTGGTGATGGCGATGACCGGGCGCGCGGCGCACTGCGACGACCTGGAGGGCGAGGGCGTGGAGATCCTGCGAGGCCGCTGCGGGCCCGCCTGACACAGCGGCGTACGGTGCGCGTGACACCCGGCGTCCGGTCTGCCGGCACGTGCGGTCTTCCGGCCCGTCCGCGCCGGGAGACCGCCGCGGCGGGCCCGCGGCTCACTCCACGGGGACTGCGGCTCCCGTGGGATCGTCCGGGTCCGGTGTGTGCGGAAGGGGGCCCACGGAGTCGCCCTCCCAGAGCAGTGCGCGCCAGCCCTGTGCGGGCGAGCCGGAGAGGACGACGACGCCGGTGTTCGCCAGGGCGTGCCGGGCGGCGTAGGCGATGTCCACGTTGTCGGCCCGGGCCGCCACCCACATCCGGATCGCGGCACCGTGGCTGATCATGGCCGCCGTGCCCGCTCCGCTCGCGTACGCCTCGGCGACGACGGCGTCGTAGCGTGCCAGTGCCTCCGCTCCGTCCTCCCCGCCCGGCATCCGCAGCGCCACGTCCCCCGCGGACCAGGCGAAGGCGGTCTGCAGGTAGGCGCGCGCCGCCTCCTCGTCGCCGCGCATCTCCAGGTCGCCCGCGGTCAGTTCCCGGATACCGGGCCGGACACGGACGTCGAGCCCGGTCGCGGAGGCCAGTGGCGCGGCGGTCAGCTGCGTGCGTACGAGCGTCGACGCGTACAGGGCGTCGATCTTCTCGCGAGCCAGGGCCCCGGGCAGCGCCGCGGCCTGTTCTTCTCCGAGGGCCGTCAGACCGGGACCGGGCTCCGCCGTGTCCAGGAGGTGCTTGAGGTTGGACGGGGTCTGACCGTGTCTGATGAGCAGGAGACGCATACGGGAAGAGGCTCCCTCGGGGCTGCTGGAGTACTGGGCGGCTCGGCGGCCGGGCGCGGGACGGGACGGTGGCGGGCACCCTCCACTGTGCCACGCCGCTGCCGCGCTCCCCCGCCGGTCTACTCGCAGGCGGTGCCGTGCTCCGGCAGCAGCGGGACGACCCGGTCGAGTTGTGCGGGGTCGGTCAGGGCCGACCCCAGCGCGACGGCGCGTGCACCGGCCCGGAGGAAGGCCGCGGCGTTGCCCGCGTCGATGCCGCCGGTGGCGACGACGCGCAGCTCCGGGAACGGCGCCCGCAGTGCGGTCACCCACCCGGGGCCGAGCTGGGCGGCCGGGAAGGCCTTGACCCAGTGGAGGTCGCGCCGCTGTGCCCGGCCCACCTCCGTCGGCGTGGAGACGCCCGGGAGGTGGGGCAGGCCGAGGTCGAGGCTCAGGTCGATGACGTCGTCGTGGAGGCCGGGCGCGACGGTGAACGCCGCACCGGCCCGCCTCGCGGCACGCACCCGCTCGGGCGAGGTGACCGTGCCGGCGCCCACGCCCCGGTTCCGGCGGGCCCCGGCGGCGACGGCCGCGTGGAGGGACGCCACCGCCCCGGCGTCCTGGATGGGGACCTCGACCTGGGTGACGCCGAGGTCCCAGGCCCGGGTGGCCAGCTCGACGGTGCGCGCGGGTGCGTACCCGCGCAGCACGGCCATGAGCGGAGCGCCGGCGAAGGCGCGGTCGAAGAAGCGGGTGAAGCCGTCCGGGGTGGCGGGCACGGTGTCGTCCGGGGTGGCGGGCACGGTGAAGGTCTTTCGTCGGGCGAACGAGGGAAGCGAGGGGGCAGCGGGGTGGCCGGGGGCGGGTCCGCGGGTGCGGTCAGCGGGCGACGTCCTCGGCCGCCGCGAAGGAGTCGAGTTCGTGCCGGAACGGCAGTCCCTCGCAGTCTCCGGGGACCGTGACGGCGTAGGCCCCGGCCCGGGTCGCGGTCGTCAGCCGGGTCCCGGCGTCGCCCCCGGCGAGCAGCTCCGCGAGGTAGCCCGCCACGAACGCGTCACCGGCCCCGACCGGATCCACCGTCCGCACGGGCACCGCGGCCCGTACGTACTCGCGCCCGCCGAGGACGGCGGCACAGCCCCGCGGCCCGTCCTTGACGACCGCGTCCCGTGGCCCGAGCGCCGTCAGGGCGCGGGCGCGTCCGAGGGGGTCGCAAGCGTGCGCGGGGTCGTCGTCCTGGGCGCCCAGGACGAGGCCGGCCTCCTCGGGTCCGGCGAAGACGAGGTCGGCCGCCGCCACCAGTTCGCGCAGTACGGGCGCGGCCCGGTGGGGCGCCCAGAGCTTGCTCCGGTAGTTGACGTCCACGGACACCGTGACCCCGGCCGCCCGCGCGGCGCGCACGGCGCGCAGTGTCGTGTCGCGTGCGCTGTCGCCGAGGGCGGGCGTGATGCCGGTGACATGGAGGACGGATGCTTCACGGATCAGGTCGTCGCCGATGTCGTCCCAGGTCAGGCGGGAACCGGCGCTGCCCGCGCGGTGGTAGTCGACGCGGATTCCGGCGTTGGTCCTGCGGGTGCAGACCATCAGTCCGGTGAAGCCGCTGTCGCGGGTGATCCGGCTGCGCACGCCCTCGGTCCGCAGCCGCCGTTCGATCGTGTCCCCCACGCTGTCGTCGCCCAGCCGGCCCGCCCACGTCGCGTCGGCGCCCAGCCGCGCGGCGGCGATGGCGACGTTGCTCTCCGCGCCGCCGACCGAGAGGGTGAAGCTCCGGCACAGGTCGAGCAGCCCGATCTGGTCGGCGCTGACCCGTCCCATCGACTCACCGAAGGTGACGAGCCCGCCGCGCCGGGCCCTTCCCGCGGTCACCGGCCGTCCGTGAAGAAGCCGGGGTGCCGGCGCGCCCAATCGACGTACTCGGCGACCTGCTCCCCGAGGCCGTCGGGTGTCCAGCCCAGCTCCCGCCGGGCGCGGTCGCAGGCGTAGACGCCGTTCTTGCCGGTCTCCGCGGTGGGGTCCATGTCCGCGGCGGCCCGGTCGGCCGGGACCGTGCGGGCCGTCACTCCGAAGTGAGCCACGAGTTCGGGGACGGTGGTGCGAACCCCGCTGGAGATGTTGTGGACCCGGCTGCCTTCGCCCTCGCTCCCGGCCAGCGTGTGCAGGGCGCGGGCGGCCTGTCCGGCGCCGAGCCAGTCACCGCCCGCGTTCAGCGTCCGCTCCGTCACGTCGACGGGTCGGCCCTCCAGCCGGGCGGCGGCGAGGTGGTACGGCAGGGACATGACGGCGCGACCCGTGCTGGGTCGCTCCATGGGGCCGAACATCTTGGTCAGACGGGCGACGGGGACGTGCAGCCCGTACAGCTCGCTGAACCGTCGTGCCACGAGTTCGCCGGCGACCTTGCTGACGCCGTACATCTCGTCGGGCGCGGTGGGCGTGTCCTCGGTCAGCAGCCGCTCGGGAGAGCTGCCGTAGACGGCGCCGCTGCTGATCAGCAGGACGCGTCGCACGCCGCCGGTGCGCCGGGCGGCGTCGAGGACGTGGGCCGTGCCGTCGACGTTGACGCGGACGAACCGTCCGGGGTCCTGCCGCTCGGTCGTGGCGTCGTGGGTGACCGTCGCACCGTGGACGATCACGTCCGGTGCGGCGGCCGTGACCGCGGCGGTGACCGCTGCGGCGTCGGTGACGTCGGCCCGGACGTGGCGCACGCGCCGCCCGTGCCCGCCGAGGTACCGGGTGAGGACGTCGTCGGCGCCGTGGAGGTCGACGGCGGTGACGGTGGCGTCGGGCTCGGTGGTGAGCAGGTGCTCCACCAGGACGCTCATCACGAAGCCCCGGGCTCCGGTGACCAGATAGTGCATGTTCAGTGGACCTTGTCGTCGTGGGACACGGGGGTTGCGGTGTGCTGGAGGACGTCGCGCATGGCGTCGACGGCATGGTCGACCGTGAGGACGCCGGGCAGGCCGATCTCGGCGGCCAGGACGGCGGCCTGCGGGGGCCTGATGTTGGTCTCCCGGAGCACCTCGCGCTGTGAGAAGACCTCGGCCGGCGTTCCGTCCGCGAGGACGTGGCCCCGGCGCATCGCGACGACGCGGGTGGCGTACTCGGCGACCAGGGCCATGTCGTGGGAGATGATGACGACCGTCCGGCCCTGGGCGTGGTGGTGGGCGAGCGAGTCGAGGATCTTGCGCGACTCGGCCCGGTCCTGGCCGGTGGTGGGTTCGTCGACGACCACGACGTCGCACCCCATGGCGAGGGCGGAGGCGATGGCCAGGCGCTGGCGCTCGCCCCGGGAGAGGTGGATGGGGTTGGCCTCCTCGCGCCCTTCGAGCCCGACCAGCTCCAGGGTCTGCGACACCGTGTCCGCCAGGGTGGTGGGGTCGGCGCCGAGGTTGCGCGGTCCGTACTCGAGCTCCTCCCGGCAGGTGTCGTGGAAGATCTGGCGGTCGGGGTTCTGGAAGACGTAGCCGACGGTCGCGGCGAGGTGGTGCAGCCGAGTGCCGCGGGTGTCGACGGATCTGCCGTCGGCCCGGCGCACTCTGACCGCGCCGTCCTGGTTCGTGGGCCGCAGCAGGCCGTTGAAGTGTTTGGCGAGGGTGGTCTTGCCGGAGCCGTTCCGCCCGATGACGGCGACGAACTCGCCGCGGCCGACGGTCAGGTCCACGCCCGCCAGGGCCTTGGTGCCGCCGCCGTACGTGTGCTCTACGTTGTCCATCTCGATGACGGCGTCTGCGTTGCTCATGCCGGGTTCCTGTCACTGTGCGGTGCGTTCGTCAGCGCGTCCCATGCCGTCACGGCCGCCGGGACGGACAGGGGCGGCTCCGCGTCCCAGAGTCCCTCCTCCCTCAGCCGCAGGGCGATGTCCAGCACCTGGGGCCGGTCCGGTGCCGCGGATCCCATGAGCACCTCGCGCGGGGTGCCGACCGCCTCGACGCGGCCCTGCCGCATGGCGAGGAGGCGGTCGGCGTACACCGCGAGCTCCTCGATCTTGTGCTCGACGACGAGGACGGTGACGCCCTCCTGGGCCAGGACGCGGATCGCCTCCATGACGCCCTCGGTCCCGGCCGGGTCGAGTTCGGAGGTCGGCTCGTCGAGCAGCATGATGCGGGGGCTGAGGCAGAAGACCGAGGCGACGACGACCCGCTGCTTCTCGCCGCCCGACAGCGCGTGGGTGAACCGGTCGAGGAGCGCCCCGATGTCGAACAGCTCGGCCGCCCGCCGCAGGCGCCGCTCGATCTCGGGCACCGGGATTCCCCGGTTCTCCATGCCCCAGACCAGTTCCTCGCGCACCACGGTGTTGACGAGCTGGACCTCCGGGTCCTGCATGACCAGGCCGACGCTCTCCGTGATCTCGGACAGGCCGGCGAAGTCCGGCAGCGGGCGTCCGAACACGCTGATGTCGCCGCGCATGCCCGGGCTGTCGTCGTGCCGGGGAATGACGCCGGACAGGCACTGCAGGAGGGTGGACTTGCCCGCGCCGGTCGGGCCGAGGATGCCCAGCACCTCGCCGGGTGCGACCTCGAAGCCGACCTCGTCGAGCGCGCGCCGGTCGGCGCCCTCGTAGCGGACGGTCAGGCCGGAGACGGCCAGAGCCGCAGTACTCATGCTCACGCCCCTTCGGTGAACGGTGCGGGCAGCTGCCACTGCATGGCGAGCAGCCCGGCGGCCAGGAGGAGGACGCCGGCGACCAGCGCCGCGTCGCCCGGGCGGAACGCGGTGGACCGGTAGAAGGTCCGGGGGCCCGGCAGGCTGTAGCCCCGCAGTTCCATGGACAGGGCGATCTCGCTGCTGCGCTTCATCGAGCCGGCCAGCATGGGGAACAGCATCCGGACGATCGCGCGCCCGCGGCGCAGCGGATGGCGTGAGCTGCTCTCCGCCGATCCGCGCACCGCCATCGCGGTGAGCAGGGTCCTCGCCTCGTCCTGCAGCAGGGGCAGGAACCGGAACGCGAAGCTGGTCAGGTAGGCGAACTTGTAGGGCACCCCGACCTTGTGCAGTGCGAGCGCGATGTCGGACGGGCTGGTGGTCACGGAGAAGCCGTAGAAGCAGATGCCCATGGCGAACAGCCGCATCCCGATGCCCAGGCCGAGCAGTACGCCCGACCGGGACAGGGACACCCCCGCGACGGTGGCGATCGCCGGCCCGCCCTGGACCACGGCCTGCAGCAGCGTGAGCAGGAGGACCAGCGGAACGATCAGCAGCAGGGCCTTGGCGTACGAGGCCGGGGTGATCCGTGCGAGCAGGGCGAGGCCGACGACCACGACGGCGGTCAGTGCGACCAGGACGTCGATGCGGGTGGTGGTCAGCGCGACGACCAGGACCACGAGGATGGTGGCGATCTTCGCGCGTGCGTCCGCGCGGTGCAGGAACGTTTTTCCCGGTTGGTAGAGCATCGTTCCGCTCATCGCGGGATCCTCCGGGTTCGGATGTGGGCTCGGGTTCGGATCCGGGCTCGGGTTCGGGTTCGGGCGGGGGTTCGGGCAGGGGTCCTCGGGTAGCGGTCAGATCGCATCGGCGGCCGTCCTGGCATCGCGTTCCTTCTGCACCAGACCGGTGTTGACCAGCCGCCGCATGATGCCGTACGTGATGAACGACCCGGCGAGGTAGCAGGGCTGGACGACGAGGACCTGGCCGGTGATGAAGCCCCAGGGCAGGTGCAGGATGAGGCGGTTGCCGACGCCGAACATCAGTGCGTCGCCGAGGCCGCCGATCTGCCCGATGAGGACGATCTGCCACAGCTTCAGGCCCTTGTCACGGCTCTTCATGAGCCACACCAGCAGCGCCACCGGAACGGTGTGCGCGGCGTTGGTGAGGAAGAGGAAGGGCGCCATCGGCTGGGAGGCCGTGAGGTTGGAGATGATGGGGTTGATCCACGCGGTGATCAGGGCTCCGGTGAGGCCGTAGAACGCCGCGGAGGGCACCCAGATCGCGCAGACCACCACCGCCGAGACGATCGGGACACTGCCACCGGTGACGGCCAGGTCCAGGCGTTCGGTGATCTGGAGGACCACCGCCATGGTCAGCCCGAGGAACACGCACGTGATGATCGTCCGCGTGTCCCGGGGCAGTATCCGGAACTTCCAGTTGGGAAGCGTCGTCCACCGCTTCGCCGCCATCGGCGTTGCCGTTGCCATGCGTCTTTCCTTCACTGTGAGTGCGGGCGCGGGCGTCGACGCGGGCGCCCCGCTGAGCGGTCGGCGCGGCCACCGGGCCGCGGGTCAGCCGGCGGTGGCCGGGGCGGGCCGGGCCGGTGTGCCGTCGCCGGGCTCGGGGAGGGCCAGGGCGCGGTTGACAAGGACGCGGGCGGCGGATCCGGCGCTGTCCATCCGCCCGGCCAGGACGTCCTGCTCGGTGAACCGGGCGAGGTAGATGCCCCGGTCGCCGAAGCGGTCGTGGTCGTACACGACGCTGATACCGCCGTCGTCCGCGACGGCGGCGTCGGGGTAGGAGACGTCCTCGCGGTCGTCCAGCAGGAGCCGGTGCGGCCAGGTGGCGCCGTCGTCGTCGCTGAGGAAGGCCGTGAGGTTGGTGCGGCCCTTCCACTCCTTGACGTTGCCCTGCAGTTCGATCTCCTCACGGGAGCGCCGGTCGCCGAAGTCGGCGTGGTTGATCATGAGGAGGCGGCCGGACTCCAGCCTGCGGACGTGGAAGCGGGAGCAGGGGCCGTCGACGTGGCTCCTGGTCCCCGGCGACCAGGTCCGGCCGCCGTCGTCCGAGTAGCTCTCGCCCACACCGTCGAAGCACCTCACGAGCATCCAGAGCCTGCCGTCGCGCTTCTCCACGACCATGTGCTCGTCGAAACTGCGGTTCGGCACGTCCGCGCCGCCGAGGTACGAGACCGTCCTGCCCTCGTCGGTCGAGACGTAGACGTTGGAGAAGCGCTCCGCCGCCAGCGGGTGCTCCTCGGTGGGCGTGTGGCAGGCCCAGACGGCCGTGGGGAACAGCCAGGTGCCGTCGCCGAGCACGGTGGGCTTGTTCATCATGAGGCCGTTGGCGATCCGCCGCGGCTCGCTCCAGAGGGGCTCCTCGTCGTCGGGGTTGTCGCTGGTGGCGACCCAGACTCCGACCCGGCCGTCGAAGAAGTCGCGGCTCTGGTTCCAGGTCAGCCACAGCCGGTCGTTCGGATCCCGCCACAGGCAGGGGTCGTACACGCGGACCTCGGGGTCGTCGTGCTCGACGACGAACCGCGGGCCGTCCCAGCTGTCGCCCTCGTCGTCGCTGGTCGTGACGACGACGAAGTTGCCGCCGGTCTCCGTGTCCATGCCCGTGTACCAGTTCACGTAGAGCCGGCCGCCCCGGGTGCGCTCGACCGACGGGATGCCCTGCCACTTGCGGTGCGCGTCCTGGTACCGGGCCGCCGTGGGGCGCGGGTGGATCCGGGCGGGGGACATGGTGCCTGCCTGCGGCATGCCTGCTCCTGTCTTCGGTGGTTCTCCGCCGTCGGTGCGTGCGACGGTGGACGCCAGTGTTGAGGCCGCCACCTACGTCTGTCAATAGTGACGAACGCTGCTCAGTGTCAGTCGTTCGCCGGCACCCACTCCAGCAGCCGCTGGACGAGCACCTCGTTGCCGCCGACGATCGAGGTCTCCACCGCCGCGATCATCGCCTCGAAGTGCGCCCGCATCGCCTCCTCGGCGCCCGCCGGGTCCCGCTGGGTGATGCGGTCCAGGACGGCCTGGTGCTCGGCGACGACCTTCTCCTCGTCCCGGCGGGTGGCCAGTACCGTGTCGAGCACCGCCTCCACGCGGTCCAGCTGCGGCGCGAGCATCATCTCGGCGGCGACCCTGAGGATCTTGTTGGTCGACATCCCGACCACCGCCCGGTGGAACTGCAGACCCGGCTGTTCGATCATCGGGGCGCTGCCGACCGCACGGACGTGCTGTTCGCACAACCCCCGCAACTGCTCGAGCCGCCCCTCCTCCGGCGCCCGGGCGGCATCGCCCGCGACCGCGCTCTCCACCGCCAGACGTGCTCTGAGCAGGTCGAGAAGGTCCTTGGTGTCACGCACCGCGTGCCGCAGCGAACTGGAGGCCCGGTGCGTCAGCACCGCCTCGGCCGCCCGGCGCCTGCCCTCCCTGGCCAGGGTCCGCCCCTTGGTGCCCACCGGCTCGGTCCACCCGCGGGCGTCCATCTCGCGCAGCAGCCGGGACACGGAGGACTCGCTCAGGTCCCTGCCGTGCCGGGCCAGCTCGCGCTGGGCGTTGCGCGTGCCCAGCGGGCCGCTCGACGCCGACATCAGTTGCAGGAGCGCGAGCATGGCCCCTTCGCGGTCGTGCATCGTCGTCCTCTCACTCGTCCCCTCCGGACGCCTTCGGCGCCGGCGGCTGGATCCTCACCCGTCGCGTGCACAGTGCTGCCGAGGCGGGCACTTGACTCGGCACTCCTCGGCGACCATGGTTAGTCAAAAGTGACCGAGGCCTGTCGCTCACAGGATATCGCGCCACTTCGCGCGGCGGCATGCCCTTTCGTGACCGAGGCAAGGGAAGAGCGATGACATCCGTCCCCCCACCCAGCGACTACCCCCGCGACCTGGCCGGCTACGGCGGGCGGCTCCCGCACGCGCAGTGGCCCGGTGGTGCGAAGGTGGCCGTGCAGTTCGTCGTCAACGTCGAGGAGGGCGGCGAGAACAACGTCCTGCACGGCGACGAGGCCTCGGAGGCGTTCCTGACCGAGGAGCCCACGGCCCCGCTGCGCGGCCGGCGCAACCTCAACGTCGAGTCGCAGTACGAGTACGGCACCCGCGCGGGCTTCTGGCGGCTGCACCGGCTGTTCACGGAGCGCGGCCTGCCGGTGACGGTGTTCGGCATCGCGGAGTCGCTGCGCCGCAACCCCGGCATCGTGGCGGCGGCACGGGAGTCCGAGTGGGAGCTGGCCTCGCACTCCCTGCGGTGGATCAACTACGCGCAGCTGGAGCCCGAGACCGAACGCGAGCACATCGAACGTGCCGTGCGCATCCACACCGAGGTCTGCGGCCGGGCGCCCCTCGGCTGGTACACGGGCCGCAACAGCGAGAACACCCGCCGCCTGGTCGTCGAGCACGGCGGCTTCCTCTACGACTCCGACTCCTTCAGCGACGACCTGCCGTACTGGACCGACGTCGACGGCACCGCCCAGCTGGTGGTGCCGTACACCCTCGACAACAACGACGGCCGCTACGTCAACACCTACGGGTTCCAGTCCGAGTCCTTCTCCGCGTACCTCACCCGCGCCCTCGAACTGCTCCTGGAGGAAGGCGCGGAGCGCCCGCGGATGATGAGCGTGGGACTGCACCTGCGGATCAGCGGACGGCCGGGCCGCGCCGCCGATCTGCGGCGGTTCCTCGACCTGGTGGCCGGGCACCCGGACGTGTGGGTCGCGCGCCGGGTGGACGTCGCCCGCCACTGGCGTGCGGTGCACCCCGCCTCGCAGTGGCTCCCCCGGGCCGAGGATCCCCTGGCGGCGGGCGCCGTGCCCGTCCCGGTGCAGCGCTGACGCCGGGGCCGGGTGTCGCCCGGGTGCAGGAGGGTGTGCGCCGGGCCCGCGGGCGCGACGCCGGCCGGACCGTGCACGCCGGCCGCGGACGGGCCGCGCCCCGGGTCGTGCGCACCGGCCCGTGAGGCGTTCGGTGCCCACCGGCGCACCCCGGCCGGTACGATCGGGCTCGGATGTGAACCTGTTCAAAAGAGAAGAGCGGCTCATGCCTGAACCGTTGACGCCCCGTCCGGCGGACACGCCCGCCGTGCTTCTGGGCCCCGCCGCGCTGACGCTGGGCGTCGTCTCCGTCACGCCCGCGTTCGTTCTCCTCGTCTCCGCCGCCCTCGCGTTCCTCGTGGTTCCGTGGGCGGTCGTCGCCGGGGCGCTCGCCGTCGTTCTCGGCGCGACGGGTGTCCACCACGCCCGCCGGGGCAACGGCCGTACGTGGACCGCCGTTGCCGGGACCGCCCTCGGCGTCGTGGGTTTCGTGGGTACCGCGGCCGTGTTCTGGGTGTCCGTACCGACCGCTTCGCCGTAGGCCCGGCCGGCGGGGCGCCGCCCGGCACGGCTCAGTGCCGGAGCGACCGCTCGGCCGGGGCCGCGGGCGTGCGGGAGGTCCCCGTCGGGCTCGCCACCGCGGCCTCGGGTCCCGAGGCCGGGCCGGTACCGGCGGACGGTGCGGCGGGCTCGGTGGCCGCCGGTGCCCGTGCTGCTCCTTGGCGTCCCGTCACCCCGGTCCGCGCAGAACGACGCCGACCGGGGTGGTGCCTGGCGGGCCCTCAGCTCGTCGCGCCGTCGACGACGCCCGGCTCGGCGGTCCGTCGCCGGGACTCCTCGCCCCCGGCCCGCTCCTGCTTGCCGGTCACGGCACGGACCAGGAGCGCGCATGTCACGGCCGCCCCGACGACCGCCGCGTCGGAGACGAGCAACGGTGCGACGTCCGTGTAGGCGCGGGCGACGACGGCGTCCGTCGAGTCGCTGTACATCAGGCCCGCACCGCTCAGGGAGCCGACCAGCCACAGGCCCCACCACCAGTTCAGCACCCGCGGCAGGGGTGCCTCGGGATCACCGGCCCGATGGGCCTCCGCGACTATTCCGCGCGGGACCCAGAGGTTGGCTATCGGCACCACCCACCCGGCGTAGACCCAGGGCCAGGCGTAGCGCGGCCGCTGCCCGGACCGTGCGCGCGCGTTGTCGCGCACGCGCAGCAGCCAGGCCAGGAAGGCGAGGGCGCAGAGCACCGTGGCCACGTCACCGAGCGCGCTGACGAGGTGGTAGGAGTTCTCGAGGCCGGTCAACGGCCGGTGCATGCCGTCGCCCTGGTCCGGTGGCCCGGAGAGCGGCTCTCCGGCCGTGGCGAGCCGGATGTGCCAGACGGCCCGGGCGAGCCAGGCCGCGCCTGCCAGGGCGAGCATCGCGGTGACGCACCGGGAGAGGCCGCGGACGGGGTGGGGGGCGGTTTCGGTCAGGTCGTCGTTCACCCGCACATCGTGCCGTACGTTCCCCGGCCCGGGCCCCGCCCCGCGGTCCGCCGGTCGCCCACGGGCCAGTTGGGCGACACCACCTCACGACGTCCGTCCTGACGTCGGGATCGGGGGCGTCCCGCGCCCGGTGGCGGCCGCCGACGGCCGAGGGGGTCAGGCGGCGTTCGATCGCGTCGCGTCCGAGGGCCAGGTTCCCGGGCGGCTTGTCCCGGCCGGGAACCTCGACGCCCGGGCGCGGCCCGGCCTCTCACACACCGAGGGGTTCGGGCGCGGCCGGGTCCTGGTCGTGGGGGCGCAGGAGGTGGGCGACGGCGCGGTCGAGTCGGCGGCGCAGGGTCGTGGTGTCGGGGGCGAGCGCGCTGACCAGTGCGCTGTCCGGAGACAGGCGCATGAGGGCGGTGCCGGGTTCTCGGGCTGCCGTCGGGCACGTGCGGGAGCCGGGGCGCGGGGCGTGTCCGGGTCGTGTGCGATGCGGCTCCCGTCCGGGCTGCCCGCCCCCTTCCGTGTCCCCGGCGCCCGGATCCTGCCCGGCCGCCGGCAGGGGGTCCACGACGAGTACCGTCCCGGCGGCGCGGTGACCGGCGGTGACGGCGGGGCCGTCCCATCCGGGGGCGTCCGGGCCCGCGTTCAGCTCCTGGTCGTAGAGCGGGCCGTGCACGGTCTCGACGCGGATCCGCTGGCGGTAGCGGCCAGAGGGCTCGCCGTGCCGTCCGAACAGCACCTCCTCGTGCAGCAGGAGCCGGGCCCCGCTCTCGAGCACGACCCGCACGTCGGTGGCGTGCCGGCAGTGTCGTGAGGCGATCACCAGCTCGGGCAGCCAGGCCAGGGTCGCATCCGGTTCCACGTGGATGCGGACGTCCAGCCGGGACTCCGCACCGTGCGGTCCCGGCAGCAGCAGGGTGGGGGCGATCTCGCCGAGGACGAGGGCACTGCCGCCGCCCACGTGCACCTCCAGGCGCAGCCGGTCTCCGCCGAGCGGCCCCGCCGCGCCGGCCGCCAGGTGGACGCGGGCGGCCTCGGTGCTGCGGGCGGCCCACACGGTGACCGGGGTCGGAGCAAGCGCCGCGGTGGCCCGCAGCATCAGCGGCCAGCCGGACCTCAGCGCCGAGATCCGGGTGCGTGGCCGCCCTGCGCCGGAAGCGGCACGTTCGGTGGCGAGCCGGGCCGACCCCTGTGTCATGGCGCGCCCCTCAGCCGTCCTCGCCCAGCCGTTCGCGGACCCACGCGGTGATGTCGTGCGCCTGGGGGTCCTCGACGAGGGAGAGGAAGCGGACGGGGAGGTCCCCGCGCTTGTCCTCGGCGTCGCGGGCCATCACGGCCAGGTCGGCGTTCACCTGCCCGGCAAGGTCGGTCTTGTTGATGACCAGCAGGTCGGAGGAGGTGACGCCGGGTCCGCCCTTGCGCGGCACCTTGTCGCCGCCGGAGACGTCGATCACGAAGATCTGATGGTGGACGAGGCCGTGGCTGAAGGTGGCGGTGAGATTGTCGCCGCCGCTCTCGATCAGGACCAGGTCCAGGGGCGGCAGGCTGTGCTCGAGGTCTTCCACCGCTTCGAGGTTCGCGGAGATGTCGTCACGGATGGCGGTGTGCGGACAGCAGCCGGTCTCGACCGCTCTGACCCGTTCCGTCGGCAGGACGCCGTTGCGCAGCAGGAAGTCGGCGTCCTCAGTGGTGTAGATGTCGTTGGTGACGACGGCCAGCCGCACCTCGCCGGCCAGGGAGCGGCACAGGGCGGCGACGAGCGCCGTCTTGCCGGATCCCACCGGGCCGCCGAGTCCGATGCGCAGGGGACGTCCGGGGATTCGGGCGAGCCTGCCCGCGTTCCGGCCGGGCAGCGGGTGGCTGTGTGCCTGCTGAGTCTCGGGGTCGTCGTGGTCAGGACGCAAAGAGACGCACCTCCCAGGTGGCGTGGTGTTCGGCGAAGATGTCGAGCAGAGGCGCGGCGGGTGCGGCGAGGGCGTGTGCGGGGGTGCCGGCGGCGTGGGCGTCGGCTGCGTCGGCCAGCCGGTCCAGCTCCGGAGCCAGCCGGGCGAGGACGGCGTGCACGGCGAACGGGTCGAGGCCGAGCAGCCGGACGGCTGCCGTGGCGGGGCCGGTCACGGCGTCGTGCAGTGCGGCGGCTGCCGCGGCGTGGGGGCCGAGGCCGAGAGTGTGGGCGACCGTGCCGAGGGCGACGGGCTGGTGCGGGCCGGCGGGCAGCGCGGCGGCCAGCGCGTCCAGAGCGGGGGCCGGCCGGATCGTCCGTGCCGCACGCAGCAGTTGGCGTCCGAGCTTGCGGGAGGCGGCCCGCAGGGCGGGGGCCGGGGTCCGCGCCTCGTACTCGGTGTCCAGCTCGGCGGTGCGGCCGGTGTCCGCCGTCTTCGCGGACCCGCTGCCGGCAGCGGTACAGGCCGCGGCGGCGAACGCGGCGGCCGTCGCCCCACTGGTGGCGGCACGCCCCCGCAAGAACGCTTCGAGCGTGGTCGTGTCCACCACGCGGCCCGCCGCGACCGCCGCCTCGAGTCCCCCGGAGTGGGCGTGGCCGCCCGCGGGGAAGCGGCCGTCCGCCAGCATCAGCAGGGCGGCCGTCGGGGCGGCGGGGGCGGACCGGTTGCCGGACATGGTCAGAAGAGGAAGTAGCGGTGGTTCATGGGGAGTTCGGTGGCCGGTTCGTGGTCGACGGCCTGGCCGTCGATGCGGACGGTGAAGGTGTCGGGATCGACCTCGATGCCGGGCAGCGCGTCGTTCTGCGGGAGGTCGGCCTTGGTGCGTCCGCGTACGTTCTCCACGGGAACGAGTCTGCGTTCGATGCCGAGCCGGTCGGCCAGTCCGTCCTCGATCGCGGCGGGTGCGACGAACGCCACGCTGGTCGCCCCCGCGGCCTTGGTGTGCACGTTGTAGCCCAGCCGCGGCAGCACCGGCTGCGGCGTGGGTACCGCGGCGTTGGGATCGCCGAGCAGCGCCATCGCGGCCATGCCGGACTTGTAGACCGCCGTGGGACGCACGCCGAACAGCGCGGGCTCCCACAGCACCAGGTCGGCGAGCTTGCCCGGTTCGACGGAACCGACCTCGCGTTCCATCCCGTGGATGGTCGCGGGGACGATCGTGTACTTGGCCACGTAGCGCCGGGCGCGGTGGTTGTCGGCCCTGCCGTCGCCCGGCAGGGAGCCGCGCAGCTTCTTCATGACGTGCGCGGTCTGCCAGGTCCGCCGTACGACCTCGCCGAGCCGCCCCATCGCCTGGGCGTCCGAGCTCATCGCGGAGATGGCGCCCATGTCCTGCAGGATGTCCTCCGCCGCCATGGTGGAGGCTCGCACCCTGCTCTCGGCGAAGGCGAGTTCGGCCGGGATCTGTGGGTTGAGGTGGTGGGCGATCAGGCAGATGTCGAGCTGTTCGTCGGCGGTGTTGACGGTGAACGGGCGGGTCGGCGTGGTCGAGGACGGCAGGACGCAGGCCTCGCCGGCGATACGGATGATGTCCGGGGCGTGGCCGCCACCGGCGCCCTCGGTGTGGTACGCGTGGAAGGTGCGGCCATGGACCGTGCGGAGCAGGTCCTCGACGAATCCGGCCTCGTTGAGGGTGTCGCTGTGGATGGCCACCTGCACGCCGGCGGCGTCCGCGACGCGCAGCGCCGTGTCGATGACGGCCGGAGTTGCGCCCCAGTCCTCGTGGACCTTGAACCCTCCCATGCCGGAGCGCAGTTGCTCCCACAGCGACTCCTCGCTGACGGTGCTGCCGCGGCCGAGGAAGAGCACGTTGACCGGCCACGGTTCGAACCCTTCGAGCATGCGCTCCATCCACCAGCCGCCCGGTGTCGCCAGGGCCGCCTTCGATCCGTCGGTGGGGCCGGTGCCGCCGCCGGCGACGGTCGTGGTGCCGGATTCGAGGGCGACGACCGACATGTCGGGAGAGACGAAGTGCACGTGGGTGTCGACCGTGCCGGCCGTCATGATCAGTCCGCTGCCGTTGACCATCTCCGTCGAGGGACCGATGACGAGGTCGGGATGGACACCGTCCATGATGTCGGGGTTGCCGCACTTGCCGAGCGCGACGATCCGCCCGTCGCGAATCCCGACGTCCGCCTTGACGACACCCCAGTGGTCCAGCACGACGACGCCACCGATCACCAGGTCGGGCGTGCCCTCGGCCCGGGTGGCGTGCGACTGCCCCTGCGACTCGCGCCCCGACTTGCCACCGCCGAAGACGGTTTCGTCACCGCCGGCGCAGCGGTCCTCCTCGACCTCGATCAGGAGGTCGGTGTCGGCCAGACGGATCCGGTCGCCCTTGGTCGGCCCGAGTGACGCGACGTAAGTCCGGCGGTCGATCTCAGCCATCGAGGGGTCCTCCGCATGCGCCGCGCAGCCCGCGCACGATGCGCCGGCCGCCGAGGGGTACGAGTTCCACCTCGACCGTGGCACCGGGGTCGAAGCGCTGCATGCCGCCTGCCAGGATGTTCAGCCGGTGCCCCCAGGCCCGGTCCCGGTCGAAGCTCAGCGCCGGGTTCGCCTCGGCGAAGTGGTAGTGCGAGCCGACGCTCACCGGACGGTCGGCCGTGTTGACGACCGTCACCGTGCGGACGGGGCGGCCCGCGTTGATGGTCACCGGACCCGGACCGTGGATGATCTGTCCCGGGGCTCCGGGTTCCTCGCCCGTCTCCGCCCCGGGCTGCACCAGCCCGGTGGCCCTGCCCTTGCCCGAGCCGGGAACCAGCGCCCGGCCGCTGCCCGGTCGTTGCTGGCGCTCGCTCACTGGATCGGCCCCTGGACGGCGATCAGCTTGGTGCCGTCGAGGAAGGTCGCCTCGACCTGGACCTGGACGAGCATCTCGGCCACACCGTCCATCACCTCCTCACGACGCAGCACCCCGCGTCCCGCCTCCTGGAGCTCTGCCTTGGTACGTCCGTCGCGGGCACCTTCGAGGAGGAACGAGGAGATGACCGCCGTGGCCTCCGCGGTCCCGGCGTTCCCGGGCGAGGCTGGCAGCCGTGTAGATCATCAGGCGCTCGCGCTCCTGAAGACTGAGCAGCATCGGTGTCTCCGCTCTCTTCGGGGCCGGCCGGCGACCCGCGTGACCGCACCGGCCGGCGCGCGCCGACCGGGATTCTGCAGCTCCGCGCCCAGCGTGGCACGGGAGGCGGCGGACGGCGCGGCGGTGCTGGACCATCCGGGGCGGACCGCGCCGAAGCTGCCGTCAGCGGCACACCGGGCCTCGGTGTCCTGGCCGGCCGCGGCTCCGGCGCCGGCTGCCGCTGCCGCGGCGGCGGACGGCCGCCGATGACGGGGTGGTGTCGCGGCGGTGGGTGCCCGGCGCCGGATCCGGCGTGGTCAGTCGGTGGCGTCCGTCTCCGCGGCGGAGGCCTGCTGGCCCTCCACCTGCTCCAGTCGTCGGCGCAGGGCCCCGGTGACCGCCTGGTAGGAGTCGCTGCCGAGCACGACCCTGAGGGGCGCGGGGTGCTGGGCCGCGCTGTCGATGATGCGGGCGGCGATCCGTACCGGGTCGCCGATGACCGGTACCCCGGCCGTCCGGAACCGGCGCACGAACGCGGCGGGTGTCCCGTCGTAGGCGGCCAGTGGCTCGCCGATGCGCAGGCTGCCGCGGGAGAACGCGGTGCGGGCGCCGCCGGGCTCGACGAGGGTGACACCGATGCCGAAGGGGGCGACCTCCTGGGCGAGGGCCTCCATGAACCCTTCGATGCCCCACTTGCCGGCGTGGTAGAGCGAGGCCCCGGCGTGTGCCGCCAGCCCGGCCACCGAGGAGATCTGGATCAGCCGGCCGCCGCCCTGGGCGCGCAGGTGCGGCAACGCCGCCCGGGCGGTCTGGATCGAGCCGAGGAGGTTGGTGGTGATCTGGTGGAGCACCTGGTCGTCGGTGAGTTCCTCGGCGGCGCCGAAGAGGCCGTAACCGGCGTTGCCGACCACCGCGTCGATACGGCCGAGGTCGCTGAAGGCGGCGTCCACGACCGTGCGCACCTCCGGCAGGTCGGTGACGTCGAGGTGGGCGAGCCGGAAGCGGTCCCCGTACTCGGCCCGCAGGTCGTCCGCCGAGCCCTCCCTCCGGACCGTGCCGGCGACGCGGTCGCCGCGGGCGAGCAGCTGCCGGGCCAGCTCCCGTCCGAAACCGCTGTTGACTCCGGTGATGAACCATGTCCTTGCTGTCATGCCACTGACCCTCACCGGTGCCGGCCCGCCCTGCCAGAGGGTGGCGTTCCTGGTAGTGGGAGGGACACCCGGCGATGTGCGGGACCGCCTACCCTCGAGCCGTGGACAACGCCCTCGGAGACTTCCTGCGCGCGCGGCGTGAACTGGTCACTCCGGCCGAGGCCGGCCTCGCACCCGGGCACGGGCTGCGCCGGGTGTCCGGGCTGCGGCGCGAGGAGGTGGCCCTGCTGGCCGGCATCAGCGTCGAGTACTACCTGCGCCTGGAGCAGGGCCGCGACCGCAACCCTTCGGCGCAGGTGGTCGACGCGCTGGCCGGCGTGCTCCGGCTCGACGCCGAGAGCACGGCGTACCTGATGTCGCTCGCGGGCCCGAAGCCGCGCCGTGGCCGCGGGCGGCCCGTGGAGCACGTGCCGGTCGGCCTCGACGCGCTGCTGCACACGCTCAACGTGCCCGCCCTCGTCTTCGACAAGTACAGCGACGTACTGGCCGCGAACCGGCTCGCGCGCGCCCTGTCACCGGACCTGGTCCCGGGGGTGAACCGTCTGCGCGTGCTGTTCACCGACCGGGCGGCACGCGAGTACCACACCGACTGGGAGCGGTACACGGCGGTCGCCGTGGCCCATCTGCGGGCCCAGGCCGGCACCGACACCGACGACGAGAGACTGCACGCGCTGATCGGGGAGCTGTCGGTCAAGAGCGACCGCTTCCGCCGGCTGTGGGGACGCCACGACGTGCGCTCGGCGCAGGGTGTCACCTTCCGGGTGCGGCACCCCCGGGTCGGCCCCCTGGAACTCATGGTCGAGAAGTTCCAGGTGGTCGGGGCCGCCGGGCTGGAGGCGATGCTCCTGCACGCCGAGCCCGGCACGTCCTCGGCCGACGCCCTCGCCCTGCTCGCGTCGCTCGACGCGTCCGCCTGACCAGGACCGGACCGGCTGTCCGCCTGACCAGGACCGGACCGGCCACCCGCCGGACGTACGGTCCCTCGCCTGCGGCCGGCGGGTCCGCCCGCCCCCCCCTGCGGCGGAGTCGGACCCGCGCGGGCCCGTGAGGCCGGGCGCGGCGCGGGCCTCCTCACTCAGCCATGTCCTCCGCCGCGCGGGGCCGGATCCGGCAGCCGGTCCCGGGCCCAGGTCAGCACCTCCTCCGCGTGCAGGGCGGTCACCCACAGGTCGGTCCGGTCGGCGTCCTCGTCACTGGGCACCGGTCCGACGCCGAGGACGCGCAGGCCCGCCCGGCGAGCGGACTCGACACCCGCCATCGAGTCCTCGACGGCGAGGGCGGACTCCGGCCGGACGCCGCAGAGTTGGGCCGCCGTCGCGTACACGTCGGGCCACGGCTTGGGGCGCACGACCTGCCGTCCTTCAGTGCCCCCTGCCGGGCCTCCCCCGGCCCGCGCCGTCTCCTGGGTCCCGGTGGGGACGACGACGTGCAGGAAGTGCCGGCGCAGACCGGCCCGGCCCAGGCTCTCCTCCACCACCTCCTCGGGGCAGTTGCTGGCCACCGCGAGCGGCAGCCGGCCGGAGAGGAGCCGGACGAAGTCGGCCGCACCGGGCATCGTCACGGGGTCCTCGGCGACGAGTGACCGGAAGTGGTCGAGCAGTGCCGCCGTCAGGTCGTCGGCCAGTTCGGGCTTGTTCGTCTCCTCGGCCATCAGGCGTCCGCAGTCGATGTAGTGCACGCCTTTCGCGCGCTCCGCGAACCCGGGCGGGGGCAGCAGACCGAAGTCCCTGAACGCCCGGTTGCGTGCGTCCTGCCAGTGGCGTTCGGAGTCCATCAGCGTGCCGTCGCAGTCGAAGACGACGGCCTCGGGCGACCAGCCGAGCAGAGAGTGTGACCTTGCAGCCACGGGGACCTCCTTGAGGGGGTGGGCGGCCGCGCTCCGGGGCGGACCCGCCGTGCGAGGTGCTGCGGCCGCCCATGCAGAATTCGGGACAACAGCCGCAAATGCAAAACATTGTGGTCGCTACGTTATTTCGTCCACGAAAATCGACGCAATCACCATTCGAGGCACTGGACCGGGGCCCGTTTCAGGGGTATGGGAATGGCGGGCCGGACGCGCTCCGTATATCTGACGTTCAGTCATGCAAGCGCTTCCCAAAGGGAGTTGTTGCACGTTCCACTTCACCGCCCCGCCTGCTGCGGAACGGGATCACATCTCGGCCGGCGACCAAGAACGGCACCTGAAAGGGCTAATGACCACTCGCACGCGCTCACATTCGAAAGAAATGCGCAATTATCATGCGCGGGCCGCTTTCGATTACTCCCGGCGCACGCGGGCGCACTACATTTTCCCGTCGTCACTCCGGAGGCGAGCGAAGGTGAAAAGGATCTTGCAGGAACGGGCCAGAGCGACCCGGAGGTCACTCCTCGAGGCGGCCGCCGCCCTCTTCGCCGAACAGGGGTACTCGGCCACGAGCGTCAACGACATAGGCAGCCGCTCCGGCCGGACCAGCGGGTCCGTCTACTTCCACTACGCCAGCAAGGAGGGCATCGCCCTCGCCGTCGTCCACGGCGGTTTCGCCGCGTGGCCGGGTCTCGCCCCGCGCTACGGCGACCGGGCCGTGCCGCCGCTGGAGCGGCTGGTCTCGCTGAGCCACGACATCGCGCACGCTCTCGCCGAGGATCCGCTGACGCGAGCGGGCGCACGCCTGTGGGCAGAGCGCGACACCATCAACGCGCCCCTCCCCGACCCGTTCGTCCTCTGGACGGCCGCCACCACGCGCCTGCTCGCCGAGGCGCGCTCGGCCGGTCAACTGGCCGCCCACGTCCGCCCCGCGACCGCCGCCCGCACCCTGGTCCGCGGCTTCTTCGGCTTCTGCACCCTCACCGAGTCCCTGGAAGGGCCGCAGGCTCTCACCGACCGGCTCTGCGACTGGTGGTGTCTCACCCTGCCCTCGCTCCAGCAGGCCCCGGCACCCCGGGCCGAGCCCACCCTCACCGGGCGCTGAACGGGGAAGGCGCGCCCGCGGCGCCCGCGTCCGCGTTCCCGCCGCCCGGCGGGCCTACAGGTCGGACCCGCCCGTAAATGGGCCCCTTCCCCAATGGCGACGGGCCGTCAGGTCGGCAAGGATCTTCACAACCCCTGTTCCGGCCCGGCGTCGTGCGGCCCCCTGCCGCGTTCGGCGCGCTCGTGCCTGTGCTCTCCGGTTCTTGACGGCCGTGCGGCCCGCACCGGCCTCGTTCCCGAGGCCGCGGGCCCGGTCCTCGGGCGGGCGCGGCACACCACTGGCCGGGCTACGACGAGAGGATCCCGGCAGTCATGAACGCAGTGTTGCGAAAAGCGTGCTGGTCAAAGGAGTTCGACGACCCCGAACAGTCGCCGCGCACGTCGCCGCGCGCGAAGGAGGACACTGGGTGAGCCTCACGACCTGGATGGCCGTGGCGGTCTTCGCCGTCGTCTTCGTACTCATCGCGACCGAGTGGGTGAACCGGGTCGCCGCCGCGCTCGGCGGCGCCGTGGTGATGCTGCTCATCGGCGCGACCGACGCCGAGCACGCCTTCTTCTCCGAACACGCGGGCGTCGACTGGAACGTCATCTTCCTGCTGCTCGGAATGATGCTGATCGTCTCCGTGCTCAGACGCACGGGCGTCTTCGAGTTCATCGCGATCTGGGCCGCGCGCAAGGCCAAGGGCAGACCGTACCGGCTCATGGTCCTGCTGATCGTGGCGACGGGTGTCCTGTCGCCCTGGCTGGACAATGTCACCACCGTGCTGCTGATCGTCCCCGTGACGATCTCGGTCTGCCGGCGGCTCGGGGTACCCGTCGTACCGTTCCTCATCGCCGAGGTGATGGCCTGCAACATAGGCGGCGCGGCCACCCTCATCGGTGACCCGCCCAACATCATGATCGGGTCCCGTGCGGGTTTGTCCTTCAACGACTTCCTGATCCACATGACGCCGATCGTCGTCGTGCTGATGATCGTGTTCATCCTGATGAGCCGGGTGATGTTCCGGGGTGCGTTCCACTACGACCCCGAGCGTGCCGCTTCGGTGATGGAACTCGACCCGCGGGAGGCCATCAAGGACGGCCGGCTGCTCGTCGTGAGCGGTGTGGTGATCACCGTCGTGATGGCCTGCTTCGTCCTGCACACCGCGCTGCACCTGGAGCCGTCGGTGGTGGCCATCAGCGGCGGTCTGGTGCTGCTCGCCGCCTCCCGGCTCGCCCCCGGCGACGTCGTCAAGGACGTGGAGTGGGAGACCCTGGCGTTCTTCGTCGGCCTGTTCGTCATGGTCGGTGCGATGGTGCAGACCGGAGTCATCGGCGATCTGGGCGAGGCGGCGGCCAGGGCGGCCGACGGCAACCTCTTCGGCACCTCCATGGCCCTGGTGTTCGGTTCCGTCGTCCCGTCCGCGATCGTCGACAACATCCCGTTCGTGGCCTCGGTCAGTCCGATCGTCTCCGAGATCGTCGCCTCGTCCGGCGGCCTGGAGGAGGCGGGGATGCTCTGGTGGGCCTTCGCCCTCGGCGCGGACCTCGGCGGCAACGCCACGATCATCGCCTCCTCCGCCAACGTCGTGGTCGTCGGCATCGCCGAACGAGAGGGCCACCACATCTCGTTCTGGCAGTTCAGCCGCTACGGACTCGTCGTCACCGCCGTCACCGTGACGGTGGCGGCCGCGTACGTGTGGCTGCGCTACTTCGTGCTCATGTGACCCTGGGCGGGGCCGGGCGTCCCGGACGATCCACCGGTCAGCGGACCGGCTCGGCGTCCGTCAGGCGCTCGGCCCGCAGCGCGGAGCGGCGCAGCTTGCCCGCGGCACTGCGCAGCGGGGTGTCGACGAGCTCGATCGACCGGGGCCGCTTGTGGGGCGACAGCCTGGTGGCGAGGAAGGAACCGAGTTCGCCGGCGGTGACCGCGGCACCGGTGCCGGTCTGGACGATGGCGTGGATCCGGTTGCCTCGCTCGGGGTCCGGCAGTCCGATGACCGCACTGGACAGGACCGCCGGGTGCTCGGCGAGGGCGCCCTCGATCTCGGCGGGATAGACGTTCACTCCCCCGACCAGCAGCATGTCCGAACGCCGGTCGCGGAGGTAGAGGTATCCGTCCGCGTCCAGCTCACCGATGTCGCCGAGGGTCGACCACCCGTCTTCCTCCCGTACCTCGGCGCCGATGTAGCGGAAGGCGGGCGGGTTGCCGGGCGGGACCCGCATGAACACCTCGCCCGGGACGCCCGGTTCGTTCACCGGTGTGCCGTCGAGCGCCACGATCTTGATCTCGCCCCAGGCCGCCCGGCCCACCGAACCGCGGTGCAGCAGCCACTCCGTGCCCGAGATGGTGCAGCCGGCCTGGGCCTCGGTGCCCGCGTACAGTTCCCAGATCCGCCCGGCGCCCAGCCAGTCGATCCAGGCCTGCTTGACCGCGGGCGGGCAGGGCTCGGCGCAGTGCCACACCGACACCAGCGACGAGAGGTCGTAGCGTTCGCGGGTCCGCCCGGGCAGCGCGAGGATGCGCCGCATCATCGTCGGCACCAGGTACATCCAGGTGATCGCGTGCCGCTCCACCTCGGCCAGTACCCGCTCGGCGTCGAACCTGGGCAGCAGCGTGACGGTGCTCCCGTTGAACAGGGCGGTCATGGCCGTGGAGAAGGGCGCGTTGTGGTGGACCGGCGCGGTGATCAGCACCTGCTCCGCGCCCCGCAGCCCCCATGCCTCGGTGTCGAAGGCGTTGTACGTTCCCGGGGTGCCCGACAGGATGATCTTCGGCCGGCCGGTGGAGCCCCCCGAGGTCGGCGCCTTCCACGACGGACCCACCTCCGTGGGGAGGTCGGCGTCCGTGCCGCCGCGGTCGCGCAGCGTGGCGACGGTGACGGACCGCAACCGGCCGTCGCCGAGCGGTGTGCCGTCGTGGAGGCCCACGACGGCCGCGGGATCGGAGAGTTCGAGGATGGCCCGTGTCTCGGCGGGCGCGAGGCGGGTCGACAGCGGCTGGGGCACGGCGCCCGTCTTGAGACAGGCGAAGGCGGCCACCACGACGTCCAGGCCGTTGGGCAGCATGAGGGCGACGATGCGTCCGCGCGTGACGCCACGGAGCCGCAGGCCGCGCGCGACGGCGTTGCTCGCCCGTCGCAGCTCGTCCCAGGTCAGCTCCTCGCCGTCCGCGCGCACCGCGACCGTGTCGGGACGTTGCGCGGCGTGCTCCCCGAGGATGTCGCCGAGTGGGAATCCGGGGCCGGGAGTGAACATGTGCGTCTTCTCCTACTCATGGTTCGCAGCTCGTGGTTCGCAACTCGTGGATCGTGGTTCGCAACTCGTGGCTCGCAGCTGGTGGTTCGCAGCTCGTGGATCGGGACGTGGCCGGTCGCCCGGTCAGCTGTGGAGGTGCGCTCCGGGCAGCGCGTCGGGGTCCCGGCGCACCTCGGCCGGGTTCGTCTCGGGCAGGAACCAGGCACTGGCCGAGGTGACGAGTCCCATGAGGGCGATGTAGGCGGCGACCAGGGTGGTCGTCCCCGTCTCGGCGATCACGGCGGTCATCAGGATCGGTGTGCCGCCGCTGACGACGATGGCCGAGAGCTGGTAGGCGAGGGAGGCGCTGGAGTACCGGACGTTCGGGGCGAACAGCTCACCGAGGTAGGCGGCCATCGGACCGTAGGTCAGTCCCTGGAACACGAAGCCGACCGCGACCGCCACGAAGACCAGGGGCGCGGACGCGGTCCCCACGAGCGCGAAGTAGGGAAAGCCCCAGGCCGCCACGCCGAGCCCGCCGACCACGATCAGGCTCCGCCGCCCGAAGCGGTCCGACAGCCACCCCGCGGTGGGGAGCACCGCCGTCATCAGCGCCGCGCTCAGCAGGGTGACCGTCAGCAGCACGTTGCGGTTCATGTCCAGCGTCTTCGTGCCGTAGCTCAGCAGCCCGGTGATGCTGACGTAGAAGAGGCTGTTGGTGGCCGACAGGGTGCCGCAGCCGAGGAGAATGGTGCGCCAGTTGCGGCGCACGGCCTCGGCCAGCGGCGCCCGTACCACGGTCGCCTCCGTCTTCCGGGCGGCCGCCTGCTGCAGCCGGCGGAAGTCGGGGGTGTCCTCGACCTTGTTCTGGATGTAGAGGACCACCGGGAACATCACGGCGCTGAGCAGGAACGGGATGCGCCAGCCCCAGCTCAGGAACGCCTCGCCGGCGACGGCCGTACTGACTCCGGTGAAGATCAGGTTGGCGATGATGACCGCGACCGGCACGCTGGTCTGGCCGAAGGTACCGGCGAAACCCCGGCGTTTGGCGCCGGCCGACTCCGTGAGCAGGAGCGCGATGCCGCCCCACTGGCCGCCCGCGGCGATTCCCTGGACGAAGCGCAGCAGCACCAGCAGGATCGGGGCCAGGACGCCGACGGCGTCGGCGCTCGGCAGACAGCCGATGAGGAAGGTCGCGACCGCCATGGCGACGAGGCACATCACGACGGTGGGCTTGCGCCCGTACTTGTCGCCGAAGTGCCCCGCGACAAGCCCGCCGATCGGCCGGGCCAGGAACCCGGCCCAGAAGGTGCTGAACGACAGCAGTGTGCCGGTCAGGGCGGACGAGTGGGGGAAGAAGACCTCCGGGAAGACGAGCGCCGCCGCGGTGCCGTACAGGAAGAAGTCGTACCACTCGATCGAGCTGCCGATCAGTCCGGCCGCCAGCAGCTTGCGGTGGGCGCGGCGCTCGGTCGCCGGGGCGGTGGCGGAAGCGTCGGCCCGGAGGTGCGCGCGTGCGGACGAGGTCATGGGTGCCGTCCCTCGGGGAGTAGGGAGTGTGGGGAGGATGCGGGGCCCGGGCGGTGCCGAGCGGGCTCCGGGCCACCGGCCGTGGGGGGAGAGTAGAGCCGCGCCGGCACTCCGGGAGATGGGATGTCCCTACACTCCCGGGAGCACGGAGGTGGACGAGGTATCCACCCCACTCCCGAGCGGGGGCACCGATGGCACCAACCAATTCCGGCGCGGGCGGCGCCACGGGTCACGACGGGCCGGGCGCCGGGGCCACCCCACCGCACGACGGACCGGGTCCGGAGGCCGGGACGGGCCACGACGGTCCCGACGCCGGCACCCGAGCCGGCACCGGCACCGACGGGGCAGCCGGACAAGGCGGGCTGCTCTCCTACCGCCTGCGGCGCGAACGCAGGCTCAGCAGCCTGTACGCGACCGCCCGGTCACTGGCCGCGCTCGGCGAGGTCGACGAGGTGCTCTCCTCGATCGTGAGGCACGCCCACGAGCTGATCGGCAGCGACATCGCCTACCTGTCGCTCCTCGACGCGGACGGGAACCTCACCCTCAGGGCGTGTGCCGGGACGATCTCGGCTGAGTTCTCCTCGGCGCGCATGCCTCCGGGGGTCGGCCTGGGCGGGCGGGTGATCGGGTCCAGGGCGCCCTTCTGGGTCAGCAACTACGGCGAGTCCGACGTCGTCCGCCACAACTCCGCGTTCGACCTGCTCGTCCCGAACGAAGGGCTCACGGCGCTGCTGGGTGTGCCGCTGCTCGTGGGCGACCGGGCGGTGGGAGTGCTGTTCGCCGCCGACCGCAGCGAGCGCCCGTTCGAGCAGGACGAGGTCGCCCTCCTCAGCGCCTTCGCCGATCACGCGGCGATCGCCCTCAACAACGCGCGGCTCTACGACGAGAGCCGGGTGTCCCTGCAGCGGCTGCGGGAGGCGTACGAAACGATCGAGGAGCAGGTCACGTCGGTCGAGCGGGCGGCGGCCGTGCACGAGGCGCTGACCCACGTGGTCCTGACCGGCGGGGGTCCCGGCGACATCGCCCGGTTGCTGGTCGAGCACCTGGGGGGCGCGGTGACCGTCCTCGACCGGGACGACCGGGTCGTGGCGACACGGGTCTCGGAGGAACGGCCGGCCGCCGCCGCCCGGGAGCCCGCGCGGGAGCTGCTGGAGGAGGCCCGCAGGACGGGCCGCTGCGCCTCGGCACCGGACGGCGACGGATCGGTCTGCAGCGTCGCCGTCGTCCACGCGGGCAGCAGCCACCTCGGTTCGCTGTCGCTGACCCGCGGTGCCGCGCCGGGCTCGGCGGACGTCCGGATGCTGGAGCGCTCGGCCCAGATCATGGGCCTGCTGATCCTGATGCGCGACGCCCGGGTCGAGGCGGAGGAGCGGGTCCGCGGCGAGCTGCTCGTGGAACTGCTCTCACGCCCGTCGCTGCATCCCGCCCAGCGGGACCGGGCGCTCGCCCGGGGGGTCGACGTCGACCGCCTCGACGTCCTCGTGGTGGCCGACTGCCCCGGGAAGCCGACCGGCGACGTCGTGCGCCGGCTGAACGCCCTGTCCCCCGAGTGGTCCGGGCTGGCCGGCGAGTACCTCGGCCGGGCGACGATGCTGCTGCGGGCCGACGACACGGAGGAGGCGGCGGGTGCCCTGCACCGCAGGCTGCGCCGCGCCCTCGGCGTCCCGGTGCTCGTGGCCGCCGACCGGGTCGACGGGCGGGAGTGGTCCCGCTCCTTCGGGCTGACGTGGCGCTGTGTCGAGGTGATGCGCTCGCTGGGCGTGACCGACCGCGGGTCGGCCACCGTGCAGTACGCCATGTACGCGATCGTCTTCGACCCGGAGCGCGCGCACGACCTCGACCGCTTCCTCGCCGACTGTCTCGGTCCGCTCCTGGAGTACGACCGGCGGCGGTCGACGGACCTGGTGGCCACGGCGGCCGCCTACTTCGCCCAGGGCGGCAATCTGAGCCGCACCGCCCGTCACCTGCACGTGCACATGAACACCCTGCTCAAGCGCCTGGACCGGATCGGTGTCCTGCTCGGCGACGGGTGGCGTTCCCCGGACTCCGCGCTGCGCCTGCACCTGGCGGTCCGCCTCCACCAGCTGCGCGGCGCGCTCGACGGGGCGGACCAGTAGGTTCAGACCCTGGTCAGGGCGCTCCCCTTGTGCATGGCGACGTGGTCGGTCCGGTCGCTCCTGATCTCGTACTGGGGGTCCTGCGGCGAGCAGTGCCGGGTGCGGCCCTTGAACTCCACGTCGGCCGTGTGCTTCTTGACGACGACGCCCTGGACGTGGCCGGCCTCGGAGTTCCAGCGCACGTGGTCCCCCACCTCGAAGTCGTTCGCCATCCCGCTCTCCTCCGCCTCCGGCCGTCCGTCTCTCCCACCCGGGTGATCGTCCACGGCACCGCCAAACCCCCGGTCGGCCAGGAGCCGTCCCCGCCCGCACCGGACGGGCGGGTGGCGCCACCCTGTTATGGTGCGCCGATGTCATCGATCAGGCGGTTCCAAGTCACCTTCGACTGCGCGGACCCGGGGCGTCTCGCCCGCTTCTGGTGCGAGGTGCTGGGCTACGAGGTGTCACCGCCGCCGGCGGGGTTCAGCACCTGGGAGGACTTCGACCGCTCCCGGCCGCCCGAGGAGCGGGGGTCGTGGTTCGCCTGCAGTGATCCCTCGGGGGAAGGACCGCGGCTGTTCTTCCAGCGCGTACCCGAAGGGAAGACCGCCAAGAACCGGGTGCACCTCGACGTGCGGGTCGGCACCGGCCTCGTCGGGGAGGAACGTCTGGCGGCGCTGGAGGCCGAGTGCGCACGGCTTCTCCCGCTCGGCGCGGCCCGTGTGCGGCTCCTGTACGACGGCCGGGACTCCTGCATCGTGATGCAGGACATCGAGGGCAACGAGTTCTGTCTCGACTGAACCGGAGGCCGGCGGCCTCGTCGAACAGGAGAAGCACGCACGGCGCGAGGCGGGACACCGCTGCCCTCAACTCGTCCCGGGCGTCTGCCGTGACAAGGGCCGAGGTGACTCGACGCCGTCCAGTACCTCTTGTGTGTGCTCTCCCTTCGTCGGCGCCGCTGCGGGGCCTGTCCGGGGATGGAGGGAGAAGCGGGGTGCCGGTGCGGCCTGGAGTACGCCGTCGATCGTGACGAGGCTCCGCCGTGCCACGACGTGCGGGTGTTCCGCGGCCTCCCGGAGGGAGAGCACGGGTGCCACGCAGGCGTCGCTGCCCGCGAAGACCGCCGTCCACTCCTGCTGGGTCCGTTCGGCGAAGGCGTTGGCGAACGTGGTGCGCATCGCGTCCCAGCGGGTGCGGTCGGTCTGGGCGGCCGGCTCGACGTCGACGCCCAGGAGGCGTACGAACGTGGCGAAGAACTGCGGTTCGAGTGCGCCGACCGCCATGTGGCGGGCGTCGCGGGTGCGGTAGACGCCGTAGAAGGGCGCTCCGCCGTCGATGAGGTTCCTGCCGCGCCGGTCCTCCCAACGGTTGTCGGCCAGCAGGCTGTGCACGACGGCCAGCATGTGGGCGGTGCCGTCCACGATGGCCGCGTCGACGACTTGACCGCGGCCGGTGGAACGCGCCTCCCACAGGGCAGCCAGCACGCCCATCACGAGGTAGGTGGCACCGCCGCCGATGTCGCCGACGAGGTTGAGGGGGATCCGGGGTGCGCCGTCGGGCTCACCGATGGCGTGGAGGGCGCCGGTGGGGGCGATGTAGGTGATGTCGTGACCGGCGGTGTGCGACGCGGGCCCTTCCTGGCCCCATCCGGTCATCCGTCCGTACACCAGGCGGGGGTTGGTCTCCCGGAGGTCGTCGGGCCCGAGGCGCAGGCGTTCGGTGACTCCGGGGCGGTACCCCTCGAGCAGGATGTCGGCGGTGGCGCACAGCCGGTGCAGGGTGTCCACGGCCTCCGGGACCTTCAGGTCGAGCACGACGGAGCGCTTTCCCCGGCCGAGCAGGTCGGCACGGGGGTCGGACATGTCGAGCAGCCCGCGGGCCGGCCGTTCGATCCGGATGACGTCGGCGCCCATTTCGGCGAGGATCATCGCGGCGAACGGACACGGGCCGAGACCGGCGAGTTCGATCACCCGGACTCCGGCCAGGGGCCCGTCGGCCAAGTCCCGGCGGCCGGGTCCGACCGGTGCGCCGCTCATGGCGCCAGCTCCAGTGCACGGCCGACGATTTCCTTCATGACCTCGGTGGAGCCCGCGTAGATCCTGCTGACGCGTGCGTCCGCGTAGGCGCGGGCGACGGGGTGTTCGAGCATGTAGCCGTAGCCGCCGTGCAGTTGCACGCAGCCGTCGACGACGCGTCCCTGGAGTTCGGTGCTGAACCACTTGGCCTTGGCCGCGTCGACCGCGGTGAGGGTGCCGGCGTTGAGGTTCTCCACGCACGCGTCGAGGTAGTGCTGGGCGAGGTCGAGTTCGGTGTCCATCTCGGCCATCCGGAACCGGGTGTGCTGCAGGGCTCCGATCGGGGCGCCGAAGGCGTGGCGGGTGCGTACGTGGCCGACGGTGTGGTGGAACGCGGTCCTGGCCTGCGCCAGGCCGGAGACGGCCACCGAAAGCCGCTCCCGGACCAGGTTGCCGGTCAGGCCGGTGAACCCGTCGCCTTCGGCGCCGAGCAGGTTGGCCGCGGGCACGGGGACGTCGGCGAAGGACAACTCGGCGGTGTCCTGGGCGTGCTGGCCGACCTTGTCCAGGTTGCGTCCGCGGGTGAAGCCGGGCATGTCGCGTTCGACGACCAGCAGGCTGAGGCCGCGGTGCGGGTGGTCACCGGTGCGCACGGCGGTGACCACCAGGTCCGCGTTGATGCCGTTGGTGATGAACGTCTTGGCGCCGTTGACGATGTAGTGGTCGCCCTCGCGGCGGGCGGTCGTGCGGATGCCCGTCAGGTCCGACCCGGTGCCGGGCTCGGTCATCGCCACGGCGGTGACGGTCTCGCCCGTGGCGACACCGGGCAGCCAGCGTCGGCGCTGCTCCTCATCGGTCAGATCGAGCAGGTAGGGCAGGACGATGTCGGACTGGAGGGTGGGGCCGGCCATCACCGGGGCCACGTCGAGCCGGGCCGCTTCCTCCAGCACCACGGTGTTGCACCGGAAGTCGGTGGTGCCCGCGCCGCCGTACTGCTCCGGGACGGCGTCGAAGATTCCCACGGCTGCGGCACCGCGGAACAGTTGCCGGGGGACGATGCCGGCTCGGTCCCAGGTCTCACGGTGGGGCAGGACCTCCCGTTCCAGGAAGGCGCGCACGCTCTTCCGGTACGCGTCGTGGTCGGCCGTGAACAGGCTGCGCTGCATGCTGGTTCTCCGCTCAGAGGGTCAGGCCGCCGCCGCAGACGAGGGTCTGGGCGCTGACGTAGTCGGATCCGGGCAGGCACAGCAGGTGCACCGCTCCGGCGGCCTCGGCGGGGGTGCCGGTGCGCCCCAGGGGGATCATCTGCTCGGCCGCCGCCAGCAGCCGGGCGTTGACGCCGACCTTGATCTCCCGGCCGTCGATGTCGATGGTGCTGTCGTCTCCGGCGGCCGCCTCCGTCAGACGGGTGCGGATGAAGCCGAAGGCGACGGTGTTCACCGTGACGTTGTACCGGCCCCACTCCTTGGCGAGGGTCTTGGTCATGCCGATGACTCCGGCCTTGGCCGAGGCGTAGTTGGCCTGTCCGGGGTTGCCGCCGAGGCCGGCGACGGAGGAGATGTTCACGACCTTGCGGCAGATCACCGGCTCGCCGGCCTCCTTCGCCGCGCGCACGGCACCGGCGACGACCGGCTGGGCCGCGCGCAGGATGCGGAACGGCGCCGTGAGGTGTACGTCGATGACGGCTTCCCACTGTTCGTCGGTCATCCTCTGAATGACCGAGTCCCAGGTGTGGCCGGCGTTGTTGACGATGATGTCGACGCCACCGTAGGAGTCCACTGCGGTCCTCACGAAGCGCTCGGCGAAGTCCGCGTCGGTGACGTTGCCGGCGCAGGTCACGGCGCTGCCGCCCCGGGCCTCGATCTCCTTGGCCGTCTCTGCTCCGGGCTCCTCGTCCAGGTCGTTGACGACGACGTCGGCGCCGTCGGCGGCCAGGGTGAGGGCGATCTCGCGGCCGATGCCGCGGCCGGCGCCGGTGACGAGGGCGGTGCGTCCGTCGAGCTGTCCCATGGCGGGCTCCTCAGGGCAGGGGGCTGTGTGATCGGTGCCTGCCGTACGCGTCAGGGCCGCGGTACGGCACGTGCGTTCGGTGCGGTGGCCGACGGGCCGGGAGAGCCGGCCGACGGGCCGGGGCGGTCTGTCCGGGCCTCTCCGCACGGACCCTCCCGGCGCGGTCCCGGCTTCACGCCGGGTTCCCGTCCTGCGGCAGCGGCGTGGCGGCGCGGGGGCGCCGGACGGTGAAGGCGGAGGCCGCGAGTGTCACCGCCGCGCACAGGTAGGCGAAGACGTCGCCGATCACCCGGTAGACGGTCGTGGTGCCGCGGGTGGGCACGTCCGAGATCCAGGGCGGGTTGTCGCCGGACGTGGTGTCCTGCTGGGAGAGCACGCGTCCCTGGTGGTCGAACGCCTGGGAGGAGCCGTTGAAGTCGCTGCGGACCAGGGCGTAGCCGTTCTCCATGGCGCGCAGGCCCGCCATCCGGGTGTGGATACGGCCCATCTCCGGCCAGTCGCCGCCGGGCACCAGCATGATGTCGGCGTCCACGTGCATCAGGTCGGGGAAGTCGGCGTCGAAGCAGATGACGTTCGACAGCCGTCCGTACGGGGTGTCGACCACGGGCACCGGCCCGGTGCCGGCCTCGTAGTCCTCCAGCCCGGGAATCGGGTGGTGCTTCTGGTACGTCCACAGCACCTTGCCGTCCGGGCCGAAGAGCACCGTCTGGTCGCGGCCGTACGGCGCCTCGGGGAGGTACACGTTGGCCGCGACGTTGAGGTAGATGCCCTCCTCGCGGGCCAGCGCACCCGCCCGGGACAGGAACGCCGGTTCGTCCGCGGAGCGCACGCGGGCGGAGTTCTCCGACCACATGACGATTCTCGCGCCTGCCCGGGCGGCCTGCCGGGTGTCGTCCAGCAGCTGTTGGTTGATCGCATCGGCGGCCGCGCGTACCTTCGCGGGGTCCAGGCCCGCGACGGCCTCGAGGTCGGTGGGGGCGGTGCCGAGCATCCGGTCGGCCTTGTCCAGGACGGCTGCGCTCGGGTTGATTCCGGCGATGCGCACCGTGGGCGCGGTGGCGGCCGGCGCGAACGCGAGGACCGCCTGCCCTCCGACGAGCACCACCGCCACGGCGGAGGCGACGGTCACGGCGGGACCCACCCGGTACCAGGACAGGTCCTGCCGGGTGCGGCCGTGTTCCCACAGGTGGTTCGCCGCCGTCGCCACGGCGCCCATGAGGAAGGTGATCGCGTAGGGGCCGGTGAAGCTGATCACTTGGAGCAGCGCCAGGTTGTCGTGCTGGGTGACGGCGAGCAGGCCGTAGGCGGTGCCGAAGAGGTTGTACGTGCCGAGGAGGAATGCCAGGGTCGCCAGCGCGGAGGGGAACAGCAGCAGCCTGCCCAGCCGTCCCAGGCGCGGGGCCAGCAGCCGGTCCAGGGCGTAGGGGACGGCGCTCACGACACCCAGCCCGAGCACTCCGACGATGGTCAACGGCCGGAACGGCACGGCGAGCTGCCAGGCCCAGAACAGGCCGGCCCCGCCGAGCACCACGATGACCAGGGGAATCCCGGCCCACGGTCGGGTGGTCCGCAGGAACCGCAGCAGGAACGTCTGGAAGAGCCAGGCGGCCAGGGGGACGTCCCACCGGCCGCCGACGGCGAGCAGCTGGAGGAACGTGCCGAGCAGCAACCACACGGCGGGACGGCCGGGGACGAAGGCCCGGCGCGTGCGCGGTGCACTCCGCTGCGGCCCGGCGGGCTCCGGTCGTGGGGCGGCGGGTGGTGGGTCGGCATGGCTGGTGTGGGCGGACATGGTCCCTCTCGGCGGTAGAAGTGGTGGTCAAAGGAGGAAGGGCGGCGAGGTGTCGAGGACCGGGCACCGGGGCCGCGTGAGAGGCGGGGGCTCAGCTGCGTTCGGCGGGCCGGTAGGCGGTGACCACGGCCGCACCGCCGAGCCCGATGTTGTGGGCGAGAGCGACGCCGGAGGGTGCTGCGGCACGGTGGACCTGCCGGGCGCCGGCCCGGCCGCGCAGCTGCCAGGTCAGTTCCGCGCACTGGGCGAGCCCGGTGGCGCCCAACGGGTGGCCCTTGGAGATCAGGCCGCCGGACGGATTGACCACCCAGGTGCCGCCGTAGGTGGTCTGCCCGGCGTCGACGAGCCTGCCGCCCTCGCCGGGGGCGCACAGCCCGAGGGCTTCGTACGTCAGCAGTTCGTTGGTGGAGAAGCAGTCGTGCAGCTCGATGACCGCCACGTCCTCGGGACCGATGCCGGCCTGCTCGTACACGTGCTGTGCGGCGGCGCGGGTCATGTGCGCGCCGACCAGGGCGGCGGCGCTGCCGTCGAAGGTGTCGTCCCTGTCGGTGAGGAAGGCCTGGCCGACGATTTCGACGGCCTGCCCGGCCAGGCCGTGGCGGTCGACGAAGTCCTCGCCGGCCAGCACCGCGGTGGCGGAGCCGTCCGAGGTCGGCGAAGACTGCAGCCTGGTCAGCGGTGCGACGACCGTCGGCGCTGCCAGGACCTCGTCGAGGGTGAACTCGCTCCGGAACTGCGCGTAGGGGTTGTGCACCGAGTGCCGGTGGTTCTTCACCGCGATCCTCGCGAACTGCTCGGCGGTGGTGCCGTGGCGTTCCATGTGCTCCTGGCCGGCCGCTGCGAACATCCACGGCGCCGTCGGAGTCCCCCGGCCGCGGAGCCCGGCCATGGCCTTGGTGTGCCGGCCGAGCGGGGACTCCCGGTCGCTCCAGCCCTCCCGGAGCGAACCGGGCGACATCTTCTCGAACCCGGTGGCCAGCACGCAGTCGGCGAGTCCCCCCGTGACGGCGCGCGCGGCCAGCCACAGGGCCGACGAGCCGGTGGCGCAGTTGTTGTTCACGTTGACGACCGGCACACCGGTCATCCCCAGTTCGTACACCGCGCGCTGGCCGCTGGTGGAGTCGCCGTAGACGTAGGCGGCGTACACCTCCTGCACGTCGGCGTAGGTGATCCCGGCGTCCTCGACCGCCGCCGCACCGGATTCGGCGACCATGGCCGGATAGTCCCAGCCCTCGCGCCGGCCCGGCTTCTCGAACTTCGTCATCCCGACACCGATGACGAACACCTTGCGTGGCATGTGCAGCTCCTGTTCCCGGGCGTCGGTCAGTCGGCGAACTCGGCGCGGCCACTGCTCAGGACCTGGACGCCCCGGTCGTCGACCGTGTCGAAGGAGAACGCGTTCGGTCCGGCGTGCCGCACGGTGGTGGTGATCTCCTGACCGGGCCGCGCGGGAGCGCTGAAGCGCACCGCGAGGCGACGCAGCCGGCTCGGCTCGCCGGTGGTGCGAGTGATCAGGGCGTGGGAGGCGAAGGCCATGGTGCACAGGCCGTGCACGATGATCCCCGGCAGGCCGGCGCCGCGGGCGAAGTCGTCGTCCAGGTGGACGGGCATGCGGTCTCCGGAGGCGTCCGCGTAGCGGTGGGTCTGGTCCCGGTCGATCTTCTGCACCACGTCGGCGAGGGGTTCCCCGCCGGTCCCGGCCGCGGGAACCTCCGGCGTGGTGCGCCCGGCGTCCCCCTCGTGCCGCACCCCGCGGAAGAAGCCGGTGAAGTACTGCTCGTTGACCGGTTCGCCGGCGGCGTCCTCCGTCTCGACCAGGGTGGTGACCACGACGCCGGAGCTGCGGCCGTGAACGCCGACGACCTGGGCGCGTGTGCTCAGGACGTCGCCGGGCACGATCGGCCGGGAGATGTACAGGTCGTGCCGGCCGTGCAGGATCCGGCCGGCGGCGTCTTCCGGGGCGGCCGCCAGGGTCTGCCCGGCCATGACGTCAAATCCGGGGACGACTGCGAACACCGGGGGCGCCTGGGTGCCGTCGAGGTGGGGGGCGAGGGGATCGTTGGTGGCCTCGGCGTAGGCGATCGTCCGCTCAGCCGCAACGGTGAACCTGGCCGGCTCGCTCCAGATGCCGATCCGCTGTGTGGTGAACATGCCCGGAACGCTACGGAGCTCGGGCGGGCGTGTGGAGAACCGTGGCTAGCGCATGTGATGACCCCGGCGCGCACTCGCCGCGGTTCACGTGCCGGGGCGGGGCATGGCCCTCACCGGCGGGATCGGCCCGCCTCGGCGCCCTTATGGTGTGACCGTGAGCAATGCGATGCGGTCGGGCAATGTGGCGCTGCGTCTGGCACGCGTGGCCGAACGGCAGGGCCTGGACGTGTCCTCCCTGCTGCGGCGCGCGGGCATCGCCGCCGACTCCGCGGGGCGGCCCGTCGCCGAGGTCACCGGAGAGCAGTTGTCCGAGCTGACCCACGAGATGTGGATCCTCACCGAGGACGAGCTCATGAACCTGGGCCCGCCTCTCCCCCGGGGCTCGTTCCAGCTGGTGATGCGCTCGCTGATCCATGTACCCGATCTGCGGTCGGCACTGCAGCGGCTGGTGGAGGCGAGCACCGTTCTGACGGGCATGCCGAACGTCAGTGTCATGGTCGGCGACGACCGCGTGGACCTCGGGATCGACGTCGGTGAACTCGACGATCCCGACCATCTCGGCGCCGAACTGACGGCCGCCGCGATCCACCGGACACTGGGCTGGCTCGTGGGACGGCGCCTGCCGCTGCTCGCGCTGGACCTGCCGTGGCCGCCCTCCGAGTACGCCGCGGACTACGAGATCGTCTTCGGCCGGCACCCGGACTTCGACGCACCGCGCCTGGTCATGGCCTTCGACAGCCGGCTGCTGACCGCTCCGCTGGTCCGCGACGAGCAGGATCTGACCGACTACTTGAGCGACCAGCCCAACGTCTGGTTCTCCACCCGCGACTTCGGCTCCACCACCGCCGACCAGGTGCGCATGATCCTCCAGCGAGGACTGAGCGGGCACTGGCCCACGCCCGACGACATCGCCGCCCAGCTGCGCGTCAGCACTCAGCACCTGCGGAGGCTGCTGCGGGACGAGCACACCTCGATCGGGCAGACGAAGGAGGAACTGCTGCGGGACGCCGCGATCGCCAGCCTCAGCCGGGGCGAGGAATCGGTGGAGGACCTGGCCCGACGGCTGGGCTTCTCCGAGGCCAGCGCGTTCCGCCGTGCGTTTCGCCGCTGGACCGGAAGACCGCCTGGCTCCTACCGCACACCGGAGGGGCCACGGGGCTCCGCGACAGGGGCCTGAACCCACGGCGTACCCCGTGGAACGTCCCCGCGGACCGGCCGTTGGCGGGAGTCCGCCCGGATCGAACGCCTCGTGGGCGGTTCCCTTCCCGCAGGGTCAGCCGTCCGGAAGGGACGCGTTGCGGTACAACTCCTCGATGTCTCCCGCGTACTTCTCCGTGATGCGGCGACGGCGCAGTTTGCTGGTGGGAGTGAGTTCCTCGCTGCTCGGGGCCCACACCGTCGGCAGGATGCGGAGGTACTTGATCTGCTCCACGCGTGACAGGGCCGCGTTCGCCCGTTCGACGCACGCGTCCACTTCGGCGCGGATCTCCGGGGAGCCCGCCAGCCGGGCGATGTCACCGTCGCCGGGCAGGCCGCGGGACTGCACGAAGGTCCGCGCCGCCGCGGGGTCCAGGGTGGCCAGGGCGGTCACATAGGGGCGTCGATCGCCTATCGCGACCACGGAGGAGAGGAGCGGGCATGCCGCCAGTACCGCGTTCTCGATGCCGGCCGGCGACATGTTCTTCCCGTACGCATTGATGATCAGGTCCTTCTTGCGGTCCAGGATGGTGACGTACCCGTCGGCGTCGACGTTGCCGACGTCACCCGTGCGCAGCCATCCCTCTCCGTCGAGGGCTTCCGCGGTCTGCGCTTGGTCGCCCCGGTACCCGCGCATCAGCGTCGGGCCGCGCAGCAGGAGTTCGCCGTCCTCGGCCACCCGCACCTCGACGTCGTGCATCGGCCTGCCGACCGTCCCGGGCCTGACCTCGCCCGGCCGGTTGACCGACCCGCCGGCGGCCGACTCCGACATGGCCCACCCCTCGCACAGCTGGACGCCCAGGGCCAGGAACAGGCGGACGGTGTCCGGGTTGATCGGCGCCGAGCCGGTGATGGCCGCCACTGCCCGGTCCAGGCCGATGCGGGCGCGCAGCCGGCGCAGCACGACGCGCTCGGCCACGGCATGCCGGAAGGCCAGGGCGGCAGGGACGGGGCGGCCGTCTCTGTGCCGTTCGGTGACCGCACGGCCGGTGGACACCGCCCAGGCCGCCAGTCGGCTGCGCAGACCGGACCCGTCTGACAAGGTGCCGTTGACGGCTCCCTGCAGCCGGTACCAGAACGCCGGGACGCCCAGGAACACCGTCGGCCGCAGGGCCGGCAGCACGTGTGCCATCGTCTTCGGGTCGGCGACCGTGGTGACCGACGCGCCGGTCGCCATCGCCAGGTAGTGGCCGAAGTACCGGTTGGCGACGTGCGCGTCCGGCAGGTAGGACACCAGCCGGCCGGCGCGGGAGCCGGCGGCGATGTGCTCCAGCGCCAGGCCGGCGCGCAGGCTGGCCAGGAGAGCCCGGTGCTCCAGCTCGACGCCCTTGGGCGCGCCGGTGGTGCCGGAGGTGTAGATGAGCGTGGCCAGGTCCCCGGGGCCGACCGCCCGCCATGCGGCTTCGAAGTCGAACGAGCCGGTCCCGTCCGCCTCCACGTCGTCCAGGGACAGCGTGCCCTCCACGCAGTCGTCGACGCACACCATGTGGTCCAGTGCCCCGCCCGCGGCCCTGATCACCGGCACATACTGCTTCTCCGTCACCACGATCCGGTTGCCCGCGTTGGCGAACAGGCGGCCGACCTGTCCGGCCGCGCTGGTGTTGTAGACCGAGAACGGCGTGGCGCCGAGGTGCAGGACCGCGGTGTCCACCAGGTGGAACTCGGGCCGGTTGGTCAGCATCAGCGCCACGGCGTCGCCCTGGCGTACACCCAGCCGCGCCAGACCGGCGGCGATGCGTTCGACGCGTTCGGAGTACCGGCCCCAGGTCAGCACGGGCCCGCCGTCCGAGCGTCTCAGCGCCACGCGGTCCCGGTGGCGCCGTACGGTCTGCTGGAACAGCTCCGGCAGGGACCGTGCCGTGCGAAGCGCGTCCTGGGAGTGCATCGGTCCGGCCTCCTCGTCCTCCCGGCCGTCCTGACCCGCAGCCCGGGGCGCCCGGGACCGCCTGGATGCTGGTCATCATCGAGGCGGTCGGACACCGTGTGCAGGACCGGCCCGCGCCTGTTGCGGGACCCCGCCGCGCAACCCGTACGAGCGGTGCACAAGCCGTGCTCCGCCCTGCCACGGCCCGTGCCGTGGCAGGGCAGCCTCTCCGGCGGGAACACCCTCCCCCGGCACGACACCGCACAGCCGCACCCGCAGCGGGCGCCGTCACGTGCCCGGCGCCCGCTGCCGGCCCGGCCTACGACGAGGACGTGGCCAGGTCGCCGAGGAGGGCCCACGTACGTCGCCGGTCCGCCTCTCCCGCGATCTCCGTGCCGGAGAAGACCACCTCGGTGGCCCCGGCGTCCCGGTAGCGCCGGACCTCGGCCGCGACCGTCTTCTCGTCGCCGATCACGGCCACGTCGGACGCCCTCGTGCCCCCGGAGAGCTCGACGACCCGTGCGTAGGACGGGATCTGCTCGTAGAACGCCAGTTGCCCGGTGGCCTTCTCCCGTACCGCGTCGACGTCGTCCGTGACCACGCCGTGCACCAGGGCCACGACTCTGGGCGCGGGCCGGCCGGCGGCCTGTGCCGCGGCGGTGAGGGCCGGGACGATGTGCGTCTCCAGTGCCCGGGGGCCCGCGAGGTAGGGCAGGATTCCGTCCGCCAGTTCACCGCTGGCCCGCAGCGCCTTCGGACCCATGGCCGCGACCAGCAGCGGAACGCCTGACTCCGCGCCCGGCACCCGGGCGGGAACCGGTGTGGCGGCGGTGAGGAGTTCGCCCCGGAAGTCGGCGCTGCCGTCCCGCGTCAGCTGCCGCAGCGCGGTGAGGAACTCGCGCAGGCGGGCCACGGGGCGCTCGAAGGGCAGGCCGAAGCCGCCCTCGGTGAGGAGGCGGGTCCCCAGCGCCAGTCCGAGGTGGTAGCGGCCGTGCGTGGCGGCCTGGGCGGTCTGGGCCTGGCTGGAGACGATCAGGGGGTGCCGGCCGAACACGGGGATCGCGGAGGTGCCCACGTGGATCCCGGGGACCTCGCGCCCCACGATCGCCGCGAGCTGGGGGGAGTCCGCGCCGAAGGTCTGCCCGAACCAGGCGGAGCGCAGGCCGGCGGCCGCGGCTTCCCCGGCCAGTGCCACGGAGGCGTCGACCTGGTTCGGTGCGTCGGAAGCGTTGAGTGTCACTCCAACAGTCATGCCGGTGGAAACCGCCCGTGCCCGGCGGCACATTCCGGTTCCTGTGTGACAAGTACTTGTCAGCCGTACGACGGCCGTGTGTACGGGACCTGCGGCCCGCGCGCCCGAGCCGGGTCCGGGCGGCCGTGCCGGCCCGGGGGGAACTTTTTACTCGTGGCCGATTCTTTGCGCCATCGCCCCAGCACAACGCGGCACACACCTTTCGCTCGTGCAAAGTCAGGCCGAAAACACAGGGGCGGACCGGCTCGTGGTATTACGGCCGTGTTGACCCGGCCCTCCTCGCGGAGCACCCTCGTCAAATAGATGGCATTTACATCTTGTTCGCCGGGGGGCGCTCCACGACCGCGGAGGTCCGCAGGTGAGAGCGATTGCCCTGGCGAACCGGGACGAGAGGCAACGCGATGTGCGGCATCACCGGCTGGATCTCCTTCGACCGCGACCTCGGCAAGGAGGCCGCCGCATTGGATGCAATGACCGGGACGATGGCCTGCCGCGGACCGGACGACTCCGGCACCTGGGCGCAGGGCCCGGCCGCCCTCGGGCACCGAAGGCTCGCCGTCATCGACCTGCCCGGCGGCCGGCAGCCGATGACCGCCGGGACTCCGCACGGGACAGTGGCCCTCGTGTACTCCGGCGAGGCCTACAACTTCACCGAGCTGCGGGCTGAACTGAGCGGCCGGGGACACCGGTTCACGACCGACTCCGACACCGAGGTGGTCCTGCACGGCTACCTGGAATGGGGCGACCGCGTCGCGGAGCGGCTCAACGGAATGTACGCGTTCGCCGTCTGGGACGGCCGCAGCGACCGGCTGGTGATGGTCCGGGACCGCATGGGCATCAAGCCGTTCTACTACTCCGTGACGCCCGACGGCGTCCTGTTCGGATCCGAGCCGAAGGCGATCCTCGCCAACCCGCTGGCCCGGGCCCGCGTCACGCTGGACGGGCTGCGTGAGCTGTTCACCATGGTCAAGACGCCGGGGCACGCCGTCTGGGACGGCATGGCCGAGGTCGAGCCGGGCACGGTGGTCACCGTCGACCGCTCGGGCACGCACCGCCGTGTGTACTGGGAGCTGGAGACCCGTCCCCACACCGACGACCGCGACACCACCGTCGCCACCGTCCGCTCGCTCCTCGACGACATCGTCCGCCGCCAGCTGATCGCGGACGTCCCCCGCTGCACCCTGCTCTCGGGCGGTCTCGACTCGTCCGCGATGACCGCGCTGGCCGCCCGGCAGCTCGGCGCCCACGGCGAGAAGGTGCGCAGTTTCGCGGTCGACTTCGTGGGACAGGCGGACAGCTTCGTCGCCGACGAACTCCGCGGCACCCCCGACACCCCGTTCGTGCACGACGTGGCCCGGTCCGCCGCGACCGAGCACCAGGACATCGTGCTCGACTCGCAGGCGCTCGCCGATCCCGGCGTACGGGCGAAGGTGATCCGGGCGCGGGACCTGCCGGCCGGGTTCGGGGACATGGACGCCTCCCTGTACCTGCTCTTCAAGGCGATCCGCGAGCAGTCGACCGTGGCGCTGTCCGGGGAGTCGGCCGACGAGGTCTTCGGCGGGTACCTCCAGTTCTTCGACGAGGAGGCCCGGCGGGGCGGCACCTTCCCGTGGCTGGTCCAGTTCAGCCGTCACTTCGGCCAGGACAGCGAGGTCCTGCGCCCCGAACTCGTCCAGTCGCTGGACCTGCCGGAATACGTGGCCGACGGCTACCGCACCGCCGTCGGCGCCATCGACCGCCTCGACACGGAGAGCGACTTCGAGTACCGGATGCGGCGCATGTCCCACCTGCACCTCTCCCGCTTCGTCCGGGTGCTGCTCGACCGCAAGGACCGGGCGAGCATGGCCGTCGGCCTCGAGGTCAGGGTCCCGTTCTGCGACCACCGGCTCGTCGAGTACGTGTACAACACCCCGTGGGCCCTGAAGTCCTTCGACGGCCGGGAGAAGAGCCTGCTGCGGGAGGCGACCGCGGACGTCCTTCCGAAGTCGGTGTACGACCGGGTCAAGAGCCCCTACCCGTCCACCCAGGACCCGAAGTACGCCGCGGCGCTCCAGGACCAGGCCAAGGACCTGCTCACCCGCCGCGACCACCCGGTCTTCGACCTCGTCGGCCACGACCGGCTCCACCGCCTCGCCCACCGCGACGCTCCGGTGAACAGCCAGGCCGAGCGACGCGGCCTGGAGCGCGCCCTCGACCTGGCGCAGTGGCTGGACATGTACAAGCCGGAGATCAGGCTCGCCTGAGGCGGGGGGGGGGGGGGGGGGGGGGGGGGGGGCCCCGCCCCCCGCCCCCCGGGGGCCGGGCCCCGGCGGCGGGCCCCCCCGGGCGGCCCCCCGGCGCGGGCGGGGGGCGGGCGGCCCGCGCCCCCCCCCCCCCCCCCACGGCCCTTCCTTCCGGTGCCCGGCCCCGCTCGCGCCGCGCGAGCGGCCCTCAGGCGTCCTTCAGACGGGCGAGCGCCGTGATGATGCGGTCGGCGATGTCCGGCGGCCAGCGGAAGGAGGGGCTGACGCCCCGCTGGTGGGCCAGTCCGTGCAGGCCCACCCACAGCGCCGTCGCGTCGGCGGGCACGTCGTCGCTCTCGGCGGCGCCCGCGGCGACGCACTCCCCCAGGGCCCCGGACAGCAGGTCCAGGGTCTCGGAACCGAGTGCGGCCATGTCCTCCTCGGTCAGGGAGCTGCCCTCCAGGGCCGGAACCCACACGCCTGCGAACATCGTGCGGTAGCGCTCCGGGTGGCTGCGGGCGAAGTCGAGATAGGCGTCGCACACGGCCCGCAGCCTCCGCCGCGGATCGTCGCCCGCCTGCTCGAGCGCGGAGCGCAGGAGGCCTTCCAGGGCGGCGAACTCCCGCTGCACGACGGCCAGCATGATGGCCGGCTGGTCGGGAAAGTGCGGGTAGATGGAGGGGGCGGCGATCCCGACCCGGCGGGCGACCGAACGCAGGGTCACCGCGTGCTCGTCACCGGCCTCGTCGAGCAGCTCGGCCGCCGCCGTGACGATGTCCTCGCGCAGCCGGCCCCCCTCGCCCCGCTTGTTGCGCCTGCGGGCCGGTCTCGGTGCGGGAGGCGACTGCGCCGCCGACTCGGAGTTCTTCATGCCGTTACCTTACACCGCGAAGTTTAGCCTCCGCGCGGAGCAGGCCGGGGCAGGAGCAGGGAGGAGCAGGGCAGAAGAGGGGGCTGGGTACACCGCTCTTCGGGGGCGCAGCCCTCCTGAACAGACCCGTCCGCGCCCGCAGACTCGAGTCCGTCAGCACCGGAGCGGCGGAGGAGTCTCGAAGATGGCAGAGCACACTCGACGGAGCGTTCTTCTCGGTGCCGCGGGCCTCGCCGCGGCGACCGGGCTCGCCGGGACGGCCGGCGCTCAGGCGAGGGCGGCGTCCGGGCCCGCGCCCGGGGCCGCGGGGCGCTTCCCGTTCCTGGAGGGCGCGTTCGAGCCCGTCACCGAGGAGCTGACGGCCTTCGACCTCCCCGTCACCGGACGCGTCCCGCGCGAGCTGAACGGGCGCTACCTGCGCACCGGTCCCAACGTCCTGGGGCTCGAGGACCCGCGGGCCCACCACTGGATGCTCGGCGAGGGCATGGTCCACGGCGTGCGGCTGCGGGAGGGAAAGGCCGAGTGGTACCGCAACCGCTGGGTGCGCTCCTCGCAGGTGGCACGGAAACTGGGCGAGCCGTACCCCGGCCCGGTCCCGCCGGACGACTTCCCCTGCAACACCCACGTCATCGGCCACCGGGGCCGGGTCCTCGCGCTCCAGGAGAGCGGGCCGCTGCCGTACGAACTCGACGAGGAACTGGGCACCGTGGGCACGTACGACTTCCGGGGCACCCTGGCGGGCGCCTTCACCGCGCACACCAAGTTCGACGCGGCCGCCGGGGAACTGCACGCGATCGCCTACTACCCGGCCTGGGACCACGTGCGGCACCTCGTGGTGGATCCGGCCGGCCGCGTCTCGCGCACGACGCGGATCCCCGTCGCCGACGCACCGATGATCCACGACTTCGCCCTCACCGAGCACCACGTGGTCGTCCTCGACATGCCGGTCACCTTCGACATGGCCGCCGCCGAGGGCGGGGCGCCGGTGCCGTACGTCTGGAACACCGCGCATCCGGCGCGTGTGGGCGTGCTCCCGCGCTCCGGCGGTGCCGTGCGGTGGTTCGAGGTGGACCCGGTGTACTACTCGCACACCCTCAACGCCTACGAGGAGGGGGAGCGGATCGTCGTCGACATGACGAACTTCCCCGCGCCCTTCCTCGTCGCGGGCAACGGCTCCGGCGGGCCCGCCGGGCTGGACACCGCGACCCTCGACCGGTGGACGATCGACCTGCGGCACGGGAAGGTGCGGACCAGGACGCTCGACGACCGCCCCCAGGAATTCCCCCGCGTCAACGAGTCGTTGGTCTCCCGCAGGCACCGGTACGGGTACACCGCGGCGGCGGCCGAGATGTCCGAGGCGTATCTGACCGCGGACGGCAACCCGCCCGACCGGGCCTTCAGCAACGCGCTCATCAAGCACGACCTCCTGCGCCACCGCACCGAGGTCCACCGCCTGCCCCGCGGCGCCGCCGCGAGCGAGGCGGTGTACGTGCCGCGGGTCCCGGACGGCCCGGGGGCGGCGGAGGACGACGGGTACACGGTCGCCTACGTGCACAATCCGGACCGCGGGGCCTCCGACCTGGTGATCCTCTCCGCTCAGGACTTCACCGGGGAGCCCGTGGCCCGGATCCATCTGCCCGGGCGCGTACCCCTCGGGTTCCACGGCAGCTGGATCCCGGACGCCTGACCCGGCCCGGGTTCCGTTCCGGTTCCGGCGTCGAACGCCTGGACGGCGTCCACACTCATGTCGGACCCGTGCAGCTTTGCGGCCGGGGTCATGGAACCCGGACGAGCCGCCACAACTCGCCGTGGGCCACCGGTCGACTCCGTGATAACACGAGGTGATCAACTCGAAAGGGCCTACGACTCATGGGTATCTTCAGCCGCCGCCAGACCACCGCCGTCGAGCCCTCGGCGGCCGCCGGCCCGGACCGGTCCGCCGCCGGGCCCGCCGCGCAGGGATCCGCGCCGGACCCGGCCCTTCGTGCGCTGACCGGGCAGTGGTCCATCGACCGTCCGCACAGCCGGATCGGGTTCTCGGTGCGGCATGCCATGGTCACCACCGTCCGCGGGGCCTTCACCGACTACGACAGCGCCCTCTACTTCGACGGGGCCCGCCCGTCCGAGTCCCGGGCGGAGCTGGTCATCCGCGTGGCCAGCGTCGACACCGGCGTGGAGCAGCGCGACGGGCACCTCGTCGGCAGGGACTTCTTCGACGCGCGCCGCTACCCGGAGATGACCTTCCGCTCCACGTCGACCATCCATGAGGGCGGCGAGACCTTCCGTATGACGGGTGACCTCACCATCCGCGACACGACCCGGCCCGTCGAGCTCCAGCTGGACTACCTCGGCTCGGTCGTGGACCCGTTCGGCTACGAGCGGGCCGGGTTCGACGGCACCACCACCATCGACCGCAGGGACTGGGGCCTGGTCTACAACCAGCGGCTGGAGGCGGGCGGCAGCATGGTGAGCGAGAAGGTCCGGCTGCAGTTCGACATCTCCGCGATCCGCAGCACCTGAACCGCCGTCGGCGGGTGCGGCGCCGGTCGCCGTGCCCCACCCCGGCCGCCGCCGGCCCCGGGCGGTCCGTCGAGCACGGTGGCGGCCCGCTCCGGCGGTTGCGGCCGGCCGTCGAAGGCGCGGCCGGCTCCCGGCGCGGCGCGGGTCAGCCCGTCGTCCCCGCGGTCAGGTGGTCGCCGGGGATGCCGGACTTCTCCGGCCGGTAGTAGTCCCGGATGCCGTCCGCCCAGGTGGCCACCGGGATGCGGTCGCTCCCGTCCGGCCCGAAGGCGTCGAACAGCGTCTCGATGTTGCGGCGCTCGAAACCGATGGCGATCATCAGGGCGAGGAACTCGGGACGGGCGACGAGGCCGTCCCCGTCGGGGTCCCCCATCGCGGCCAGCGCCTCGGCGAACTCGTCGGCGGCGCCGTCGAAGCGCTGCGGGTTCAGGACGACGGACGTGAACTCCTCGGGGCTGATCCGTCCGTCCCCGTTGGCGTCCAGCTCGGTCAGGAGCGTGTCCCAGTAGCGGCGGAAGGAGGCCGTGAGCCGCTCCTTCAGTGCGTCGCCCGCCGCCGGGACCGCCGCCACGACGCGGCTGCTCATCAGCTCGAAGTCGGCAAGCTCCAGGTGGCCGTTGCCGTCGGCGTCGAAGAGGGAGAAGACCAGCTGGACGCGGTCGGTCGCCTCGTTGGTGGGCGTCATGGTGCACCTCCGGCTTTCCGGGTGGGTTGCCGCATTCCTGGGCCGCCCGGGCGGCGCCCGCGCGACCCGCCCACTGTCCGCCCGTTTCGGCACCCGCGGGCGGGAAAGTCACGCTGTGCACACGAACGGGCGGAGTCCGCCCGGCCGCGCATGAAACGCCCTCGCCCTGGACACCCGCCGCGTGCACGGCGGAGGTTCAGGGCTGCGCGGACCCGCCCACCGCCGGAGCCGGCCCGGGGTCCTCCGTGCCCGGTGCGGCGGCCCCGGCGCCCCGGCCGGCCGCCCTGCGCAGGGCGTCCTCGTCGGTGCGGGCGTCGTAACTGAGCAGCTTGGGCAGCGCGGTGGCGAGCAGGCCCACCGTGGCGACGCAGGCGACGCCGCCCGTCCAGATCGCCGGACGGGCGCCGGTCCAGCCGGCCATGGCCCCCGCGCGGACCTGTCCGAGCTGGGGGCCGACGCTGTAGGAGAGGACCTCGATGCCGGCGAGGCGGCCCCGCAGCCGGTCGGGGATGGTCTGGTTCCAGAGGGTGGAGCGGCCCAGGCCGCTGAGCATGTCGCCGGCCCCGGCCAGCGCGAGGCATGCCAGTACCAGCCAGATGTTCGCGGTCCAGCCGGCCGCCGCGATGGCCACGCCCCAGCCCGCCGCGCCGAACACCACCAGCAGCCCGTGCCGGTGGGTCCGGGACACCCAGCCGCTGGTGAGACTCACGAGCAGTGATCCGACGGCTCCGGCGGAGTACATCAGCCCCAGCGCCCAGTCCGCGTCCAACTCGTCGGCCAGGAAGGGGAAGACGGTGTTCGGGAAGGCGAAGAACATCGCCGCCAGGTCGACGGCGTAGGTGCCGAGCAGCACGGGTCGCGACCAGGCGTAACGGGCGCCTTCGGCGATGCCGCGCAGGGACGGCCGGGCCGCGTGCTCGACCGGCGGCGCGGGCGACAGCCTGCGGCACATCAGCACCGACGCCGCGAAGCAGACCACCGTGGTGGTGTACGCGGGGACGTTGCCCGCGTAGGCCACGACCAGTCCGGCCAGGGCGGGGCCGCCGATCGCGCCGGCCTGCCAGCGCAGGGCGTTCAGCGCGGCCGCCGCGGCGAGCTGGTCGTGCGGGACGATGCGGGCCATCAGCGAGTCCAGGGCGGGCCGCTGGAGTCCGGCGAGCGCCGCCACCCCGGCCGCGACCACGTACAGCGGCCACAGCATGGGGCTGGGCAGGAGCGCGTTCAGCAGCAGGACGGCCGCCAGCAGTCCCAGGCCCGCCTCGGTCAGGACGATGACCCTGCGGCGGTCCACCGCGTCGGCGAGTGCGCCGCCGTAGAGGCCGAAGACCACGAGCGGTACGAGTTCCACGGCGCCCATGACGCCGACCGCGAGCGGCGATCCGGTGAGCTCCTTGATCTGGAGCGGCAGCGCGATCAGCGCCATGGCGCTGCCCAGGTAGGTGACGAGCCCCTGCACCCACAGCAGACGGAAGTCGCGGGAGGAGCGCCAGGGGGCGAGGTCGGGCAGCAGTGCCGCGAGTCTCCGGGGCACGGTCAGCGGCTTCCGGCCGGTGCCGACGGCTCGGGCCGGCCGGCGGGGGCGGCCCCGCCGTCCGCGGCCGCCGAGTGGTGGCGTCCGATCGGCAGGACGAGCGGTCTGCCGGAGACCGGGTCCTCGATGACGCGGCTGTCCATGCCGTAGACCGAGCGGACCATGTCCCGCGTCATGACGTCCTCGGTGTCTCCGGCTGCGTGCAGCCCTCCGGAGGCCAGGGCGATGAGCCGGTCCGCGTAGCGCGCGGCCAGGTTGAGGTCGTGCAGGACCATGACGATCGTGGTGCCGCGGGTGCGGTTCAGGTCGGTCAGCAGGTCGAGGACCTCGACCTGGTGGCTGATGTCGAGGAACGTGGTGGGTTCGTCGAGCAGCAGCAGGTCGGTCTGCTGCGCGAGTGCCATGGCGATCCACACGCGCTGGCGCTGGCCGCCGGAGAGTTCGTCGACCGAGCGGTCCATCAGGTCGGTGGTGTGCGTGGCCTCCAGTGCGGCGGCGACCGCCGCGTCGTCCTCGGCCGTCCAGCGGGAGAAGGCACGCTGGTGGGGGTGGCGGCCCCGGCCGACCAGGTCGAGGACCGTGATGCCCTCCGGGGTGACCGGCGACTGGGGCAGCAGGCCCAGGGTGCGGGCGAGTTCCTTGGCGGGAGTGCGGTGGACCTCGCGGCCGTCCAGGACGACCCGGCCCGCGCGCGGCGCGAGGAGCCGGGACATGGAGCGCAGCAGGGTCGACTTGCCGCACGCGTTGGCCCCGACGATCACCGTGATCCTCCCGGCGGCGAGGGTCAGGTCCAGGCCCTCGATGACGGTGCGGTCGCCGTAGCCGAGCGTGAGGTCCTCGGTCGACAGGGAGTGGGACGCGGTCACAGTGAGCCTCCGGCCCGGTTGGTGCGGACGATCAGGTAGACGAGGTAGGGGGCGCCGAGGACGCCGGTGACGACGCCCACGGGGTAGCGGGTGTCGAAGGCGTACTGGCCGGTGAAGTCGGCGACGAGCACGAGCAGGGCGCCGACCAGGCCGGCGGGGACCAGCAGGGAGCCGCCGGTGCCGACGAGGCGGGCGGCGATCGGCCCGGAGAGGAACGCGACGAAGGCGATGGGTCCGGCGGCCGCGGTGGCGAAGGCGATGAGTCCGACGGCCGCGACGATCACGACGACGCGGGTGCGTTCGACGCGCACCCCGAGCGCGGACGCCGTGTCGTCGCCGAGGCTCAGGGCACTCAGGTCGCGGGCCCGGGACAGCAGCACGGGTACGAGCACGAGCACCGCGAGGACGGCGGGCACCGTCTCCTCCCAGGTGGTGCCGTTGAGGCTGCCGGTGAGCCAGCGCATCGCCTCCTGGAGGTCCCATTCGCCGGCCTGCGACAGGACGTAGGAGGTTGCGCTGTCCAGGAGGGCGGCCATGCCGATGCCGATGAGGATGAGCCGTGTGCCGGCCACGCCGTCGCGGAACGCGAGGGTGTACACGAGCAGCGCCACCGCGAGGGCGGCGGCGATCGCGACGACGGAGACCTCGGTGCCGCTCAGCGAGAACGTCACGATGGCGACGGCCGCCGCCGCGCTCGCCCCCGCGCTGATGCCGATGATGTCGGGGCTGGCCAGCGGGTTGCGGAGCATCGTCTGGAAGGTGACGCCGGCGATGCCGAAGCTGAATCCGGCGGTCAGGGCGAGCACCGCCCGCGGCAGCCGCAGCCGGCCGACGGTGAAGGACGCGCCGGGCACGTCCTCGCCCATGACGACGCGCAGCACGTCGTGGGCCGGGTAGAAGGTGTGACCGGCCATGAGGCTGGTGGCGAACGCCGCGACGACCAGGACGAGCAGGGTCACCACGAGCAGCCGTCGCCGGCGGGAGCCGCGGACACGGCTGCGGGTGACGGTCCGCAGCGTGGGGGTGTCGCTGACGGCGGGGGCGCTCACAGGGATCTGACCTTCTGTCGGCGGACGATGTGGATGAAGAAGGGTGCCCCGATGACGGCGGTCAGGATCCCCACGTCGATCTCGGAGGGCCGGGCGACGACGCGTCCGACCACGTCCGCCGCCGTGAGGAGGGCGGCACCGCCGAGCGCGGCGAACGGCAGCAGCCAGCGGTGGTCGACTCCGACGAGGAGCCGGCAGGTGTGCGGGACGAGCAGCCCGACGAAGGCGATCGGTCCGGCGACGGCGGTGGACGCGCCGCAGAGCACGACCGCGCCGAGCGCCGAGGTGGCCCGTACGAGGGCCACCCGTTCACCGAGCCCGGCGGCCAGGTCGTCGCCCAGGGCGAGGGAGTTGAGGGCACGCGCGGAGGCGAGGCAGAGCAGGAACCCGGCGGCGAGGAACGGGACGACGCTGCCGAGCTGGGAGTAGGAGGCTCCCCCGACCCCGCCGATCTGCCACAGCCGGAAGGTGTCGGAGATGTCGTTGCGCGGCAGGACGACGGCGCTGACCAGGGAGGCGAGCGCGGCCGAGATGGCGGCACCGGCGAGGGCGAGCTTGAGCGGTGTGGCGCCGCCGCGGCCCAGCGAGCCGACGGTGTAGACGAAGGCGGCGGTCAGCGCCGCTCCGGTCATCGCCACCCAGATGTACCCGGACGCCGACGCGAGGCCGAAGTGGGCGATGGCGGTGACGACGGCCAGGGAGGCGCCCATGTTGACGCCGAGGATGCCCGGGTCGGCGAGCGGGTTGCGGGTCACCCCCTGCATGACCGTGCCGGAGACCGCGAGGGCGGCGCCCACGACGACGGCGAGGAGCGTGCGCGGTACGCGTTTGGCGACCGCGGCCTCCTCCAGGGTCTGTTCCGCTCCGCCGAGGGCGGACCACACGTCGGAGAAGGCGACGTCGCGGGAGCCGAAGGCGAGGGAGGCGGTCATGACGAGGAGCAGGACGGCCGCGAGGACGAGGAGCCAGGTCACGCGGACGCGTGCCGAACGCCGCACCGGGGCGGTGTTCGGCACGCTCACGGTTTCGGTGGCGGTCACGCGGCCTTGTCCGCGGCCTGGGCGAGCGCCTTCACGTAGTCGTCGAGGACGTACGGGATGGAGAGCGGGGTCGGGTTGGCGGCGGTGGCCAGCGGGGTGCTGCCGGGCAGCAGGTAGAGGGAGTCCTGCTTGACGGCCTTCAGCTTGGAGGTGAGCGGGTCCTTCTTGAGGGCGGCCAGCAGTTCGCCCTTGTCGTCTCCGTAGCCGGTGACGATGTCGACGTCGTTGAAGTCGTCGATGCGTTCGGCGCTCTTGGTGAGGACGAATTTCTCGGTGTCCTCGGACGGTCCGGAGACGCTGGCCGGGATCTTCATGCCGAGGTCGGTGAAGAACTGGGTGCGGGTGTCGTGGGTGGTGTAGAAGCCGACCTCACTGACGTCCTTCGAGGACACGTGGGTCAGGAACATCGCCGACTTGCCCTTGATCTGGGGGTACTTGGCGACGGTCTCGGTGATCTGCCCCTCGAGGTCGCCGATCAGCTTGTCGCCCTCGTCGGCCAGGCCGATGGCCTTGCTGTTGAGCTTGATGATGTCGCGCCACGGGGTGGCCCAGGCGGCTTCGGGGTAGGCGACGACGGGGGCGATCTGGCTGAGCGTCTCGTAGTCCTCGGCGGTCAGTCCGGAGTAGGCGGCGAGGATGACGTCCGGCTTGGTGTCGGCGACGGCCTCAAAGTCGATGCCGTCGGTCTCGTCGAACAGGACGGGCGTCTTGGCGCCGAGCTCCTTGAGCCGGTCCTCCGTCCAGGGCAGGACGCCGTTGCCGTCGTCGTCGCCGAAGTTGGCCTTGGCCATGCCGACGGGGACGACGCCGAGGGCGAGCGGCACCTCGTCGTTGGCCCAGTTGACGGTGGCGACGCGCTCGGGCTTCTCGGGGACGGTGGTGGTTCCGAGCGCGTGCTTGATCGTCACGGGGAACTGGCCGGCACCGTCTGCGCCGGCGCTCGCGGCGCTGCTGTCGTCCTTGGCGTCGTCCTGGCCGCCGCAGGCGGTGAGGCCGAACAGGAGGGCGGCCGCGAGGGCGAGCACGCGAAGGCGGGGTGTTCTCATCGACCCGGGGTTCACTCTCGGTCGGGGTGCCGGGCGCGCTCGTCCGGGGCTGTGGACGCGCGAGCCCGCACCGCAGTTGCACAGAAGGTTAGGTAAGGCTTGCCTGCATAGACTAGAGAGCTGCTGGACGCGCTTCAATCGAGACTTTGCGACAGCCCTTGTCGCGATCGGGACACGCACGTCGGCGCGGCCCGCGCAGCGACCGCCGGGTCCCCGCCGTCACCGCGGCCGGAACGTGCCCGGCGTGGTGCCGGTCGTGCGCCGGAAGGCCGCCCCGAAGGCACTCGCCGAGCGGTAGCCGACGGCGTCGGCCACGACGTCGACCTCGAGGCCGCGGGACAGCAGCCGCACCGCGTGCTGGGCCCGCACCGAGGCGACCCAGCGGGCGAAGCTCGTGCCCGTCTCCGCACGGAACGCGCGGGTCAGCGTGCGGGCGCTGCAGCCGAGGGCGGCTGCCCAGCCGGTCAGCGTCCGCTGGTCGGCGGGGTCCGCCCGGACCGCGTCCACGATCGGCCGCAGCAGCGGAGACGTGGGCAGCTGCACCAGCAGCGCCCGCGGCGACGGCCGCAGGACGTCGAGCGCCATGGCCTCGGTCACGGCCCGGGACCGCGCCGGCAGGTCCGGTTCCCCGAGCCGTTCCAGTACGAGCCGCAGCAGCGGCGTGATCTCCACGGCCACCGGGACGTCGGGCAGCACCGACACCGTGCCGTGCCGGAAGAAGTGGGCGCGGTAGGAGGTGCCCGCGACGGCGGAGGCGGAGTGCAGCTGGCCCGCGGGCATCCAGAGCCCCAGGGTCGGGGTGATGCACCACACCTGTGAGCCCACCACGGCGGTGGACGTGCCGTGCTCGTTCCAGAGCAGTTCGTGCCACGGGTGCGAATGCTCGTTCCAGGCGGTGTCGGCCGCCACGACTTCCTCGTACCCCTTGATCACGAACGACACGTCCACCTCGCCGGCGGCGAACGTCGGCAGTTCCCTGGTGACACGCATGGGTCCAGGCTAATCGGCCGTGCCGGTCGTGCCGCCCGGCTCCGGTCGTCCGCCAGGCCTGCTGCCGTCCGCCTCAGGCCGGCTTGCGCCAGACGGAGACGTGCCGGACGGAGTCCTGGGTGAACGGCGTCCCGTCCCAGTCCGCGACGCGGCGTTCGAGCTCGAGCCCGGCGATCTTCGCCATGAGGTCCAGCTCCGCCGGCCACGCGTACCGGTGGCGGGAGGCGCCGCGGCGGTAGTGGCCGGTGTCGTCGTCGCGCGTGAAGTGGTGGGAGACGAGGGTCTGTTCGACCAGGTCGAAGGTGTCCAGACCGACATGGTGCCCGGCGACCTCGAACGGCACCGCGATCTGACCGGGCGGCAGGAAGCGCAGCGGCGGCACGCCCAGTTCGATCACGAACCGGCCGCCGGGCCCCAGATGGCGTGCGGCGTTGCGGAAGCACTCGACCTGTTCGTCCTGCGTGAGCAGGTTGGAGATGGTGTTGTAGACGAGGTAGACGAGGGTGAACTCGCCGGGGACGACGGTGGTGGCCATGTCCCCGAGGACCACCGGCAGTGTGTCCTCGTCGGTCTTGCGCCGCAGTACGGCGGCCATGTGCTCGGAGAGTTCGATGCCGGTCACCGGCACGCCGCGTTCCCGCAGCGGGACGCCCACGCGTCCGGTTCCGATGGCGAACTCCAATGCCCGTCCGTCTCCCGCCAGTTCGGCGAGGAAGTCGAGGGTCGGTCCGAGGGCGGCGGCCGAGGAGTGCTCGGCCTCCTCGGTGTCGTAGCGGTCGGCGGTCTCACGGGTCCACACTTCGCTGCTCGTCACGGGCGGTCACTCTGCCGGGAGCGGACGCGACGTGTCGACTGCTTTTCTGCCGGCCTCAGCGGCCGTTGTGGAGGCGGTCCGCCAGTTCGTCGGCGCGCGCGCCGATCAGCCTGCGGACCACGGCGGCGGACCGTGACGGCTGGCTGTCGGCCCGCTGGACCAGGCTGACCTCGACCGGCTCGGCGTCCGCCAGGGGCAGCCACACCAGGCCCGCCGGGGACTGCCGGCTGTCGAAGCGCGCGAGGAGCCCGATCCCGGCGCCCTGGGAGACCATGGTCTGGACCGTGCGGGCCGACATCGCCTCGACCGTGGCCTCGGCGTCCGGAAGGCGCTCGCGCAGCCGCTGGTGCAGGACCGTTCCCGGTCGCATGGTCACGATCGGCCACCGGCCGAGTTCGCCCCAGGTGACCTCGTGCCGGTCGGCGAGCGGGTGGTCGGAACGGGTGTGGACGCCCAGCGGGGCCAGCAGGATCCGCCGCCGGACCAGCCCGCGCGGCGGTGGCCGGCCCGGTGTGGTGACGACGGCGAGGTCCAGGTCGCCGGAGGCCACCGCGCGCTCGATGTCCGCCGAGGACCCCTCGCGGACGGAGAAGCGCAGTCCCGGGTGGTCGGTGAGCAGCCGCCCCACGACCGGGGCGACGACGGTCTCGACGGTCACCGACCCGCCGCCGATGGACACCCTGCCCTGATACGTCCCGTTGGAGGCCAGGGCCGCCTCCCGCGCCGCGTCCTCGGCCGCCACGAGGCGCGCCAGCGGACCGACGAGCGCCTCGCCCGCGGGGGTCGCGCGTACGCCCTGCCTGCTCCGGGTCAGCAGCACCGCGTCCAGCTCCTCCTCCAGCAGGGTCAGCTGCTGTCCGATGGTGGGCTGGCTGACGCCGCAGGCGGCCGCCGCCGACCGGAGGGAACCGGTGCGCACCGCGGCGAGGAAGTACCGGGCCCGTTCGACTCGCATGCCGGGATGTTACAGCCGCGTCGCCGAGCAGCGCCGTTATAGGTGTTGCCTTTCACCGCCTGAAGCGTTCGACGTCTTCCCGTGGCCGTTCCCGCGCGACATCGTGACGCGGGTCACGGCAAGCCGTGATGTGGCGGTACTCGTGGAAGGGAAATCCGTGTCCGGTCCTCTCAGTGGTGTACGTGTGCTCGACCTCTCGACGGTGCTGGCCGGGCCGCTGGCCTCGTCCCTGCTCGGCGAGTTCGGCGCGGAGGTGATCAAGGTCGAACAGCCGGGCACCGGAGACCCGGCCCGCGGCTACCCGCCGTTGGCGGACGGCGAGTCCGCGGCCTGGTCGGTCGTGGGCCGGAACAAGTCGAGTGTGACCGTCGACCTGCACCACCCGGACGCCGCGGCCCTGGTCGGGCGGCTCGCCGCGACGACCGACGTGGTGGTGACCAACTTCCGGCCGGCGAACCTGAAAAGGTTCTCCGTCGACTTCGACGACCTCGTCGTCCACCGTCCCGACCTGGTGATGGTGCACGTCAGCGCCTTCGGGCGCACCGGTCCGTACGCCGACCGCCCCGGCTTCGCCCGCGTGGCGGAGGCCTTCGCCGGACTGACCCACCGCACGGGCTTCCCCGACGGCCCGCCGGTGTTCTCCGGCTATCCGGTCGCCGACGGCGTCACCGGCATCTACGCGGCCTTCGCGGCGATGCTGGCGCTGCGCCAGCGCGACCTCACCGGAGAACCCCAGCTGGCCGACATCGGCCTGTACGAACCGCTGCTGCGGATGATGGAGGACTTCGTCGCCGACTACGGCGCGACCGGCGAGAGCCACGGGCGCCGGGGCAACGAGAATCCGCACATCAGCCCCAACAACCTCTACCGGACCCGCGACGGGCGGTGGCTGGCGCTGCCGGCGTCGACCGATCAGATGTGGCGGCGGCTGGTCGGGGCGATGGAGGCACCGGACCTCGCCGTGCACGACTCCATGGCGAGCCGGATCGAGCACCGTGCGGAGATCGAGGGCCGCGTGGCCGCCTTCGTCGCCGCCCACGACCTCGCGTCCCTGACCGAGGTCCTGGACCGGGCGGGCGTCGCCCACGGGCCGGTCAACACGGCCGCCGACATCTGCGCCGACCCGCATGTCAGGGCCCGCGGCTCGGTGGTCGAGGTGAGCGGCGGCAGCGGCGGCCGGACGCGGCTGGTGCAGGGGTCCGCCGGCCGGTTCTCGGGGTTCGAGCAGACCGTCGGACACACCGCACCGGGCCTGGGCGAGCACACGTCCGCCGTACTGCGGGACCTCGGTCTCGCTCCCGCCGCCATCGACGAGCTCGCCGCACGCGGCGTCATCTGAACCGAGGAGCCGCAGATGTCCATGGCCGACGTCTCCGTCGTCGTTCTCGTCGCCCTCTTCGCGGCGACCCTCCTGCCGAGGTTCAACCTCGGTCTGGCGGCCCTGCCCGCCGCCTTCCTGGTCGGCCTCGCCGCGGACCGCACCGCCGACGAGGTCACCGCGTTCTTCCCCTCCGACTTCTTCGTCCTGATCGTCGGGATCACGGCCCTGTTCGCGGTGGCGCAGCTCAACGGCACCCTCGACTGGCTGCTGGACGGCATGCTCCGCCTGGTCGGCGGGCGCGTGCTGCTGGTCGCCCTGGTCCCGTTCCTGATCGGCGCCGTGCTGACGGCGATCGGCACACTGCCCGCCGCGGCGACCGCCATCGTCGCGCCGATCGCCCTCGGCCTCGCCGCCCGCTACGGCATTTCTCCCCTGGTCGCGGCCGTACTGGGCATCACCGGCATCATCAGCGGGCTCCTGTCGCCGCTGGCCGTCTACGGCACGAGCGCGCGCCGCCTCGGTGACACGCTGAAGATCGGGCTGCCCGACTCCGCGCCGGTCGCCTTCTTCCTCGGCGGCCTGGTCGCCGGTCTCGTGGTCGCCACCGGCTGCCTCCTGGTCGGGGTGCGCACCGGCGCCGTGCCCCGGGGCCGCGTCTCCCCCACCACGGACACCACGGACACCACGAAAGACCGCACGCTCGTGCCCCCGTCGGACACGTCGGGGACGGAACGGGCGCCGGCGGTGACCGGGACGGAGACCGCCGGACGCGCGGTGTCGCCGGCCGCCACGCGTGCCCTGACCCTCACGTGCCTGGCGGCCGTCGTGGTGCTGTCGGTCGGATTCGACGCGAACATCGGCTATCTGGGGCTCACCGCCGCGGTGGTCCAGCAGATCGTCCTGCGGCTGGAGCCGGGGGAGATCGTCTCCCGGATCCCGTGGAACGTCGTGCTGCTCATCGGAGGGCTGCTCACCTACGTCGGCCTCATGCAGGACATGGGCGCGTTCACGCGGATCAGCGACCTGCTGCGGGTCGAGGGTTCGCCGCTGCTGAGCCTGCTGGTCATCTGCTACATCGCAGGCATCACGTCCTTCGCGGCGAGTTCCATCGCCGTCTTCGCGACCACGATGCCGCTGATCCCCGCCGTCGTCGCCGAGGGTGCCTCGCCCGTCGGCGCGGTCCTCGCGGTGGCGTTGGCCTCGATCCTGGTCGACATCAATCCGCTGGGCATCACCGGCGGGCTGATCCTCGGCGCGGCGCGGCCGGACGACCGTCCGCGGCTCTTCCGCCATCTGCTGACCTACGGAGCGGTGTCGGTGGTCGTCGGCCCCGCGCTCGCCTGTGTGGCCTTCGGCTGGTGGTGACGGGCGGGTCCGGACCGGGTACTCGGCGGCGCCCACAAGGCGGGGCGGCGGAGTGCGCCGGTGTCCGCTACGGCTTGCGCGCCAGGCCGGCGGCGATGAGGCGTTCCCAGACGGTGAGTTCCCGCTCGCCGTCCCAGGGGCCGCCGGAGTCGCCGGGACGCCACCGGGAGGCCGGGACTATCCCGGGCTCCAGGATCTCCAGACCGTCCAGCAGGGCCTCGATCTCCTGGTCGGTCCGCCACCGGCCGCGGCCGAAGGTGTTCTGGAGGACCCTTTCGGCCTCCGCGGTCTCCGGGTTGTTGCCGGAGCGGAAGTGGCTGACGAAGAAGTAGCTGCCGGACGGCACGTTCTCCCGCCAGTGGCGGACGATCCCGGCGGGGTCCTCGTCGTCGTTGACGTGGTGCAGGACGGCGCTGAACACGACGGCGACGGGACGGCCGAAGTCGATCAGCTCCAGGGTCTCCGGATGGGTGCGCACCTTCTCCGGGTCGCGCACGTCGACCGGCACGACCCGCGTCCGGTCGTTCTCCTCCAGCAACGCGCGTCCGTGGACGAGCACTTGGGGATCGGTGTCGACGTACACCACCGGGGAGCCGGGATCGTACCGCTGCGCGACCTGGTGCACGTTGTCGGCGGTGGGAAGGCCGCTGCCCAGGTCGACGAACTGCCGTACGTCAGTGGTCGTCACGATCTCGGCCACCGCCCGGGTCAGGGACGCGCGGTTGGCGAAGGCGATCGCCACCGAACCGGGCAGGTCTCGCTTGAACACGTCGCCGATCTCCCGGTCGACGGCGTAGTTGTCCTTGCCGCCGAGCAGGTAGTCGTAGACGCGGGCGATGCTCGGCCTGGTGCTGTCGATCGAGGAAGTCTCTCCCGTCATGGCCCCATCCTCTCCCCCAACACCCCTCGAAGACCACCGTTTCGCAGCCCTCACCCAGGTCAGCGGTGCTCCGGCGTGCGGTGCGGCCGCCGGGTGCCGGGACCGTCCGGCTGCCAGAGCGGGTGTTCGCGCTGCGCCCACTCCCGCGCGACCGAACCGGTACGCATGCCCCGGCGTGCCTCGGGGTCGGCGACGGCCATGCCGACGTGGCCGGCGAGGACGATGCCGAGGGTGAGGGCCAGCCAGTCGTGCACGAACGTCGCGGCGGTGCGCCAGACCAGCGGGGTGAGGTGGGTGAACCACATCATCAGCCCGGTGCCGAGCATGACGAGCGTGGCACCGGCCGCCCAGGCGGCGTAGATCTTCTGCCCGGCGTTGAACTTGTGCGCCGGCCGGGCGGACGGCCGTCTGTCCCTGCGCAGGACGGCTCGCAGCCACTGGCGGTCGTGCGGGCCGAAGCGGTTGAGCAGACCGAGGTCGGTCCGCAGGGCGCGGGAGCCGAGGGCGGCCAGGACCGGGACCGGGAGGGCGGCTCCCGCCCACTGGTGCACGGTGACCACCAGGGCGCGGCGGCCGACGAGTTGGGCGAGCTGGGGGAGGTAGAGGCAGGCCGCGGTGAGGACGCAGACGCCCATGAGCAGGGCGGTCGCGCGGTGCGCCCAGCGTTCGGCCGTGCTGAAGCGCCGCAGGCGCCCGGGAAGTTGCTGCGGTCTCGCCCGTTCAGGAGGTGGCGTCGGTTCAGGTGGTGACGTCGCTCCAGGTGATGGCGCCGGTTCAGGTGATGGCGCCGGTTCAGGTGGTGGGTTCATCGTCCCGTCCGTTCGAACGTCCGACCCAGGCGTCGACGTCGTAGCCGCGCTCCTCCCAGTAGCCGGGCCGGACCTCGTCCGTGACGGTGATGCCGGAGAGCCACTTGGCGGACTTGTAGAAGTACATGGGTGCCACGTACAGACGTACGGGGCCGCCGTGGGAGTGGCCCAGGTCCTCGTCCTGCATCCGCAGGGCGACCAGGACGTCCGCGCGGCGTGCCTGTTCGAGCGTGAGGCTCTCCGAGTAGGCGCCGTCGAAACAGGTGAAGCGGACCGCGCGCGCCGAGGAGCGCACCCCCGCGGCGTCCAGCAGCTCGGACAGGCGCACTCCTTCGAACGGGGTGCCGGGCACGCGCCAGCCCGTGACGCACTGGACGTCGCGCACCGTCCGGGTCTGGGGCAGTGCCCTGAGGCCGGCCAGGGTGTACGTCGCCGGGCGCTCGACGAGGCCGTCGACGGTGAGCCGGTAGTTTCCGGCGTCCTTGTGGGGGACGGAGGAGGTGACCGAGTAGTAGCGGAAGCCGCCGCCGTTCGGGAGCAGGCCCGTCAGACCGGTGGGGTCCCGGTCGGCCGCGCCGCCGAGGAACGCTTCCGTGCCGCGCTGCAGCGTGGGCGCGGCGAGGACGCCCAGCGCGCCGAGGCCGAGTGTGCCGAGCAGGACGCGCCGCCCCACCGGAGCGCCCCGCGTCTCGGGCGGTTCAGAGTTCACCCGTTCATTGGAGCACCGCCGGGCCGGCCGGACCAGGGGCTGCCGGTCCGCGTCAGACTTCGGTAATCCTTCGGAGCGGGGCCGCTCCCTATAGTGAGGGCATGTCGCTCGCAACACCCTCCGATTCCTCCGCCGTTGACCCGGCGGAGCTGGTCAAGGACCCGTACGCCGTGTACGCACGCCTGCGCGAACAGGGACCGGTGCACGCCGTCATGGGGACGGACGGCCTGCCGGCCTGGCTGATCACCCGGTACGAGGACGTCCGCCACGCGCTGGCCGATCCCCGGTTCTCCCTGGACAAGCGCAACGCCGCGCCGGGCGGCTACCGGGGCATGGCCCTTCCTCCGGCGCTCGACGCGAACCTGCTCAACATGGACCCGCCCGACCACACCCGCATCCGCCGTCTGGTCTCCCGCGCGTTCGGTCCCCACCAGGTGACGAGGCTCCACGAGCCCATTCGCCGCACGGCCGCCCGGCTGCTGGACGCCATGGCGCCGGCCGGGCGGGCGGACCTGATCAGCGCCTACGCCGCCCCGCTCCCGGTCACGGTCATCTGTGACCTGCTGGGCGTCCCGGAGGAGGCCCGCGTCGACTTCGGGGCGTGGACCGAGGCGCTCGTCTCGCCCGACCCGGAACGTCCCGAGCGGGCCCGGGACGCGGTGAAGGGCCTGCTCGGGTTCTTCACCGGGCTGATCGCCGACAAGCGCGCCCGCCCGGCCGACGACCTCATGTCCGCGCTGGTCGACCTGCGTGACGAGGAGGACCGGCTGTCCGAGGACGAGTTGACCTCGCTGGCCTTCCTGCTGCTGGTCGCCGGATACGAGAACACCGTCCACCTGCTCGGCAACGCGACGCTGGCGCTGCTCGAACGGCCCGACCAGCTGGCGGCCGTACGGGCCGACCCCGGGCTGCTGGCGAACGCCGTGGAGGAACTGGCCCGGTTCGACGGGCCGGCTCCGCTGGCCATCCGCCGTTTCGCCACCGAGGACGTGCCGGTCGGCGGTGTCACCGTGCCGGCCGGCAGTACGGTCCTGCTGTCCCTGGCGGCGGCACACCGCGACCCCCGCCGTTTCACGGACCCCGACACACTCGACGTCACCCGGGACGTGACCGGGCACCTCGCCCTCGGCCACGGCATCCACTACTGCCTGGGTGCGCCGCTGGCCCGCGCCGAGACACGGATCGCCCTTTCCGCCCTGTTCGAACGGTTCCCGGATCTCGCACTTGCCGTGGACCCCGCCGAGATCCCGCGACGGCCCTCCATGCGCTCCCGGGGGCTCCTCGCCCTGCCGGTGCGCTACTGAGCGCGGCCTCTCAGAGCGGGACGGTCCGGGGAGCGCGCCGCGGGACTCACGCGTCCCGGCGGAGCAGGGGCAGTTCGGCGAGGCGCCGCCAGCCCGTGGGCCCGAGGGCCACCACGTGCAGCGCGGCGATCTCCACGGTGACCGGCAGCCGGGTGGCGACCCGCCGGGCGATGCCAGCGGCGGCCTCGGGAGCGGCGCCGAGGGCAACGGTGACGTGCACCGGCGGATCGGTGCCGAACCGGCCGCCGTAGGGGACCTGCTCGGGGAAGGCGGCGCGCACGGCCGTGGCCACCGGCCCCAGCCCGGGCAGCGGGACACCCACGAAGCCGCCCTTGTGCTCGACCGCCGTCAGCCCTGCCCGGACCCGGCCGGGCGGCAGCGCCTCCCGCAGTCGCCGCAGCGCCGGCTCGTCGACCCGGTCGGCGGCCAGCCAGGGGTAGAGCAGGGCCGCGTGCGCGGGCACGCCCGGCCGCACGGCCCGCGCGTCCACCCCGGCGGCCAGCTCCAGCAGTGGGTCGGCCTCGGGCAGGAGCGCGAGCACCGCCGTCGTCCCCGTTCCTGGCATCGTCTCCCCTCCCGGTACGCAGCATGTCATGCCGGGGAGCGGTACGGTCCGGACCGGTCAGGAGGCGTCCGCCGGCCGGGGCGTCGCGCGCAGGGTCGCCCACGCCGCCGTCACCAGCAGCGCGGGGAGCAGCGGGGCGGCTTCGTGCAGCAGGCGGTCGAGGAGCGTGGCGGCGGCCGCCCCGAGGATCAGGAGAGCCGTGGTGAGCAGGGCCCGCCACTGGACGCGCCGGGCCGTCACCGCCTCGGCGACCGCTCCCGTGAGCAGGCCGGTCAGGTAGGCGGTCGGCACCTGGGAGCCCAGCGCGACGCGGACACCGGCGTTCTGGCAGCCCATGGCCGCGGCCAGCATGCCCAGCACCGCCGTGCGCTCCGCGCCGCCCGGGCCGCCGTCCACGGCGAGCCACCATCCCGCGACGGCCCACAGCAGCAGGGCCTCGAGCAGCAGGAAGTCCGCCCGGCGGGGACACCCGCCGCGGTGGGCGGGTGCGGCCGCCCGGCTGCCCGCCGCCGCACCGAGCACATAGCAGAGCAACGCGACGGCGGCCCGGATGCCGAGCGCCGGCTCCGCGCCGCCCAGGGCGACCCCGGTCAGCGCCGAGTTGGCGGTGACCACGCTCGTGAAGACCTCGCCGAGGGCGAGGAAGCCCAGGGCGTTGACCGCGCCCGCGGAGAACGTCAGCAGCCGCGCCGTCCAGGCGTCCGCGCGCTGTCGCGAGCGAACCGTCGTGACCCGCCCGACCGTCATGTCTGCCTCCCGATGACGGCATCCTTGCCGACCGCCGCGGCGGCGCGGGCGGCGACATGCCGGGGAGCGGCCGTGCCCCGACGCCCGCCGGCGGCAATTTCCTCGCCGGCCGTTCTGGGGAAATCCTTCACGCCCCGTCCGGCCCCGCGTCCGCGCCGGATCTGGGCCTTTTCCGTCACGCACGGCGTCCGGTGCGGGATGACGCCCCTCTGACCAGCAGGGATGCTGGATTCCGCCATTGACTGGCGAAAACTCGCCGGTTAGCTTCATCGGCATGACCCAGGAAGCCCTCGCGGACACCATCGACGACCTGGACCGCCGCGTCGTCGCGGCGCTCCAGCTCAACGGGCGTGCTCCGTGGAGCGCGGTGGCACGCTGGGTGGGCGCCAGTGAGACGACCGCCCAGCGCCGCTACGCGGCGATGCGGGAGCGTGGGCTGCTGAGGGTCACCGGCACGCTGGAGCTGGACCGGACCCGGGAGGGTTCCTCCATGCTGGTCCGGGTGCAGGCCCGTCCCGGGCGCGGGCTGGAGGTCGCGGACGCGTTCGCCGCGAGCCCCGACGTCCGCTTCGTGGCCGTCGTCACGGGATCGGCGGACCTCGTCGTCGACTTCGTCGCCCGTGACAACGAGGAGATGATGCGGATGCTCTTCGCCGACCTGCCCGCGGCGGACCTCATCACGAGCACCGAGGCGGTGCCCGTCATCCGGGCGTTCACCTCGGCCGCGATGTGGGACACCCGGCTGCTTCCGCCGGAGGCGGCGGCCGACCTGCGGCCGGACACGTTCTCCTCCTCGTGCGACCGCACCGACTGGGGCCGGGCGCCACAAGCGCTGACCCCGCTGGAGCAGGAGATCACCGCGGCCCTGAGGGAGGACGGCCGTACGCAGGTGAGCGTGCTCGCCCGGCGCCTGGACCGCGCCGAGTCCAGTGTCGCCCGTGCCCTGGACCGGCTCATCTCCCGCGGCGTCCTCCAGTTCCGCACCCTCGTCGAACCGGCACTCCTCGGTTTCGACGCGGAGTTCATGGTGTGGCTCTCCATCGAGCCGGGCCGGCTGGACGTCGCCGGCCGGCAGCTGGCCCGGCATCCCGGGACGAAGTTCCTCAGCGCGGCGACCGGGCGTTTCAATCTCGTCGGGCACATGGTGCTGCCCCGGCGGGCCGACCTCTTCCGCTACACGAGCGACGTGATCGGGTCACTGCCCGGACTCCTCTCCTCCGACGTGACGCTGCACCTCGTCACCACGAAGTACTCCTGGCACCGGATGGTCCGCCCGGCCTGAGCCGCCGGCCCACCGGTCTCACCGGTCTCACCGGTCTCACCGGTCTCACCGGCACGACACAGCACAGCGCGGCCGCTGCGCGGCCCTTCACACCGCTCACTCCCCAGCCCCGTACACCCCCGTGGAGTCACCATGTCCTCAGAAGGCTTCGGCCTGCCCAAGGAGACCTGGCGCTGGCCCGAGTCCGCCTGGCGCACTCACGTCGACGCCGTCCGCGCCGGGCGGCGCCTTCTCCCCGACCGCTGGCCCGGCGGCGCCCGCGTCGCGGTCGCCCTGTCCTTCGACTCCGACCACGAGACGATCCCGCTGCGCGACGGCGAGACGAGCCCCGGCCGCCTGGCCCAGGGCGAGTACGGCGCGCGGGCCGGCGCCCCGCGGATCCTGCGGCTCCTGGAGCGCTACGGCGTTCCCGCCACCTTCTTCATGCCGGCCGTCTCCGCGCTGCTCCACCCGGAGGAGGCCCGCGCCTGCGCCCGGGACGGGCACGAGCTGGCCGTGCACGGCTGGATCCACGAACGGAACATGCTGCTGGACCGCGAGGAGGAGCGGGAGCTGACCGCGCGGGCCCTGGACACCCTGACGACCCTCACCGGGCAGCGGCCGGTCGGCATCCGGACCCCGTCCTGGGACTTCTCCGACTCCACCCTCGACATCATGCTGGAGCTCGGTTTCGCGTACGACTCCTCCCTGATGGCCGACGACGAGCCGTACGAGATCGTCGCCGGCGGGCGCTCCACCGGCCTCGTCGAGATCCCGGTGGACTGGATCCGCGACGACGCCCCGTACTTCACGATGGACCGCTACGGCGCCGTCCGCCCCCACAGCCGCCCCCGCGACGTCGGCGAGATCTGGCGGGACGAGTTCGACGCGGCGTACCGGGACGGGGGCGTCTTCCAGCTCACGCTGCACCCGCACGTCATCGGTCACCGCTCGCGGCTGGTGGTGCTGCGGGAACTGCTCGACCACATCGCCTCGCACCAGGACGTCTGGTTCGCCACCCACGCCCAGCTGGCCGACGCCGCGCGCAGCATGCTGCCCGGCTCCGGTCCCGCCCGTCCCTGACGCCACGGAGCGCACTGCCATGAACACCGGATCTGTCACGCCCGCCGGCCCCCGCAAGGGCCCCGGCGGTGCAGCCCCGCCGGGGAAACTGAGCGGCGCCCAGCGCAAGGCCATCGTCGCGGGCACCATCGGCAACACCGTCGAGTGGGTGGACTGGGCGCTGTACTCGATCTTCGCGAAGATCATCGCCGACGAGTTCTTCCCCAAGGGGGACGGCGCGGTCGCCCTGCTGTCGACCCTCGCGGTCTTCGCGGTCGGGTTCGTCATGCGCCCGGTCGGCGCGGCGGTCCTCGGCGCCTACGCGGACCGGCGGGGCCGCAAGAAGGGCATGACGCTCACCGTGGCGCTGATGGCGGGCGCCGGCTTCGCCATCGCCGTCACCCCCTCCTACGAGTCCATCGGCGTCGTCTCGCCGCTGCTGCTCCTGGTCGCCCGGCTCGTGCAGGGCTTCTCCGCCGGTGGCGAGTTCGGGTCGTCCTCCGCCTTCCTCGTCGAGTCCGCGGCCCGGGGCCGGCGCGCGTTCGCCGGGTCCTGGCAGCAGGTGTCGGTCGCGGGCGGCGTCCTCGTCGCCTCGCTCCTCGGCACCCTCACCACGTCGGCGCTGAGCGACGACGCGCTGCACTCCTGGGGCTGGCGCATGGCGTTCGTCCTCGGCGGGCTGCTCGGCCTGGTGGGCCTGTGGCTGCGGGTCTCGGTCGAGGACACCGAGTCCTTCACCGAGGCCCGGGGCAGCGGCCGTACCCGGACCAACCCCGTCAGGGCGATGTTCGTCGAGCACCCGGCGGCGACGCTGCGGGTCGCCGGCATCACGGTCGCGGGCACCCTCACGTACTACATCTGGGTCAACTACCTGCCCACCTACGCGAATCTGACCACCGGCATCCCGCTGGAGACGGCGCTGCTCTCGCAGACCCTGTGTCTGATCGTCTTCGTGATCGCGCTCCCGTTCGCGGGACTGCTCTCGGACCGGCTCGGACGCAAGCCGACGATGGCCGGTTTCGCCGGCGGCTTCGTGGTCCTCGCCTGGCCGCTGCTGCACCTGCTGGGCGACAGCTTCCTCAGCCTGTTCCTGGTCCAGCTCGTGGGCATGCTGCTGATCCTCGGCTACTCCGCGAACTGCGCCGTCATCATGGCCGAGCAGTTCCCGCCGGAGGTGCGCGCCACCGGGATCGCGCTGCCCTACGCGCTCGCCGTCGCCGTCTTCGGCGGCACGGCCCCGTACGTCACCACGTGGCTGCACGAGAGCGGTCACAGCGACCTGCTGTGGGTCTACGTGAGTGCCTCCGCGCTGGTCTCCCTGGCCGTCTACCTCACGATGCCCGAGACCAAGGACAAGGAGTTCGAGTGACCCCGCACATTCTCGTCACCGGCGCCGCGGGCGGCATCGGCGGTGCGATCGCCGACGCATTCGCCGCCCGGGGGGCGTTCCTGACGCTCGCCGACCTCGACCGTGCCGCGCTGGAGGCCACGGCGTCCCGTTTCGGCGCGGGCGCGGCCGTCCACGCCGTGGACCTGACCGGTCCGGACGCCCCCGCCGCGCTGGTCGAGCAGGCCTGGTCGGCGCACGGGCCCGTCGACGTCCTGGTCAACGCGGCGGGCGTCTATCCCTCGCTGGACATGGCCGGGGTCGACGCGCGGGCCTGGGACCGGCTGTTCGCGGTCAACCTGCGCGCCCCGGTCCTGGCGACCGCCGCCTTCGCCCGGCTCGCCGGCGCGGCGGGCCGACCCGGCTGCGTCGTCAACATCTCCTCCGGTTCGGCCCTGCGCTCCCGCCCGGGCGGCGGACCGTACGCCAGCTCGAAGGCGGCCCTGGAGATGGCCACCCGAGCCGCCGCCCTGGAACTGGGCGCCCAGGGCCTGCGCGTCAACGCGGTCAGCCCCGGCTTCGTCCTGGTCGACAGCGACTGCAACCCCGTCTCCGCCGAGTACGCGGAGGCCATCGGCGCCAATCCGCTGGGCCGTCCCGGCACGCCCGAGGACGTGGCCCGGGCCGTCTGCTGGCTCGCGGGGCCCGACGCCTCCTGGGTCACCGGAGAGGTTCTGCGGGTCGACGGCGGATCCAGCACCGGAGCCCTTCACCTGCCCCGCATATGGCAGTCCCACGACACCCGCGCCACCGCCGTCCCCACGGCCACGGAGGAACCCGCCCGATGAGCGACACCCGCCCCAAGAGCGACACCTGCCCGACGAGCGACACCCGTCCGACGAGCGACGTCACCCCGCAGCGAGCCGCCTACACGGTCGTGGGCGCGGGAGCGATCGGCGGAACCCTGGCGTTCGCCCTCGCCCGCGCCGGCCACCCCGTCACCGTCGTCGACACGGACCGGGCGCACGTCGACGCCATCCGGGCCGACGGTCTCGTCGTCGCCCGGGGCGGCAGCCGCACGAGCGTCCCCGTGCGGGCCGTCACCCCGGACGAGTTCACCGGCACCCTCGGCCGGGTCCTGCTCTCGGTGAAGGCACAGGCCACCAGGGCCGCCGTCGACTGGATCGTCCCGCGGCTGGACGCGGACGGCTGGGTCGTCTCCGTGCAGAACGGCTTCAACGAGGACCTGATCGCCCAGGGGGTCGGCGCGCACCGCACCGTCGCGGCCTTCGTCAACATCTTCGCCGACGTCGTCGAGCCGGGTGTCGTCCAGGACGGCGGCGCCGGGGCCCTGGTCGTCGGCGAGCCGCACGGCGCCGCCGTCAGCGACCGCGTCCGCGGCCTGGTCGCCGACCTGCAGAGCTGGGGCCCGGCACGGGCCAGCGACAACGTCGAGGGCTACCTGTGGGCCAAGGCCGGTTTCGGTGCCATGCTCGCCGCCACCGCTCTGGCCGACGCGCCCATGGCCGACCTCATCGACCGGCACCGCGTCGCCATGGCCGGGCTGACGGGCGAGATCTTCGCGGTGGCGGACCGGCGCGGCGTCACGCTGGAGGCGTTCGACGCCTTCGACCCGCACCCGTTCCGGCGGGGAGCCGACCCCGCCGCGCGCGAGGCCGCCTTCGACCGCCTCACCGCCTGGCTGCGCACCCAGAGCAAGGACCGCAGCGGCATCTGGCGCGACCTGGCCGTGCGCCACCGGCCCGTGGAGGTCACCACCCACTACGCGGACGTCGTCGAGGAGGCCGCCCGCGCGGGACTGCCGACGCCCCTCGTGCAGGCCGTCCTGGACGGTCTGCGCGAACTGGAGGGCGCACCGCGGAAGATGTCCGAGTCCCGCCTGGCCGGACTCGACCGGCTCGCCCGGCGGTCCGCGCCCGGCCGCGAGGGGGAGGGCGAGCGGGCCCGGGCGGTCCAGGACTGGCTGGAACGCCACCGCGAGGACATGGTGGCCGATCTGGCCGCCTGTACCGCGCAGGGCAGCGCCAGCGACGACCCCGACGCCCTCGACACCTGCCTCGCCTGGCTGCGCGACTGGCTGGACCGCCGGCTGGGGGCGCCGGACACGGAGGAGGTGCTCCCCCGCGAGGAGACCGGCGACATCCTGGTACGCCGCTACCCGGCCCGCGGCACGTGCGACGACCGGCCGGTGGTGCTGGTCGGCCACTACGACACCGTGTGGCCGACGGGCACCCTGGACACCTGGCCCTTCCACCGGGACGGCGACCTCGTCACCGGACCCGGCGTGTTCGACATGAAGGGCGGGCTCGTCCAGGCGGTGTGGGCGCTCGACGCCCTCGGTCTGCCGCGCCCCGCCTGCACGGTCCTGCTCAACGGCGACGAGGAGACCGGCAGCCTCGCCTCCCACGAGGCGATCGTCGCCGAGGCGCGCGGTGCGCGGTGCGCCATGGTCTTCGAGGGCGCGGCCGACGGTGCCGTCAAGACCGCCCGCAAGGGGGTCGGTCTGTTCACCCTGACGGTCACCGGCACCGAGGCCCACGCCGGTCTCGACCCCACCGCGGGAGCCAGCGCCGTGCACGAACTCGCGGCCCAGGTACTGCACTTGACGCGGCTGGCCGATCTGGACGCGGGGACCTCCGTCAACGTGGGGGTCGTCGAGGGCGGCACCCGCAGCAACGTCACGGCCGGCCGGGCCACGGCGCGTCTGGACGTCCGTGTGGCGTCGGCCGCCGAGCAGGAGCGCATCACGCGGGCCCTCGCCGCCCTCGAACCCGTCGACGCCCGCACCGGGCTGCGCGTCACCGGCGACTGGAACCGCCCGGTCTTCGAACGCAGCGCGGAGGTCGCCGCCCTCGCCGGGCTGGCGAAGTCCTGCGCGCGGCTGCTCGGCCAGGACCTCGCCGAGGCGTCGGTCGGCGGGGCGAGCGACGGCAACTTCCTCGCCGCGGCCGGGGTACCGGTACTGGACGGCATCGGCGCGGTCGGCCACGGCGCCCACGCCCGTTCGGAGCGGGTCTCGGTGTCCGGCATGGTCGGTCGCGCGGCCCTGGCCGCCACCGTCCTCACCGCGCTCGCGGAGCAGTGAGGCCGGCCGCGGCTCACGGGTAGAAGTCCGCGTCGACGAAGTCCGGGTCCGCCTCGAAGTGGAGCTTCGGATCCCTCCAGGTGAGGGAGAAGGAAGGGCAGTCGCCGTCCCCGCCGTTCCACCACGCCTCGAGGGTGACCGTCGCGGGACGCAGTCCGTGCGGTCGCGGCCGGGGGTCAGTGTCGTACCGGCGCAGCCACTGGGTGCTGCCCCGGCCGATGCGGTGCTCGCCGTCGGCGGTAAGCCGCCAGTGGACGGTACGGTCGGCACAGCCCTTCGGCACGGAGATCCGCAGACGGCCGGAGAGGAGGTTCGCGTCGCCGGTGCCGAAGCCGTCCGGGACGGAGAAGGTGCTGTCCATGCTCCGGCGGACGTCCCAGACGTAGGCGTACACCGGGTCGGCGAACTTGCCGCCGTAGGAGAGGGTCTGTTTCACGGGCCGGTCACCGCTGTCGTAGGCGAGTTGGCGGCCGGTCGCGCTGCAGCCCGCCGCGAAGGCGGTGAGGACGCCGAGGGTGACCAGGAGGCCCGCGGTGCCGCCGAACCAGACTCCCGCGCCGTCGCTCACCGCCCTCCTCCCCTCGTCACCACGGGACCAGGTCGAAGTCGTCGGCCAGGCGGGGGTCCTCCCAGACCACGCCGAAGCTCTCGCAGCTGCCGGTGCCCCCGTCCCACGAGGCGGCGACGGTGACCCGTTCCGGGGAGCGGTCCAGCGGCAGATCGAGGGCGACCGTGTGCTCCACCTCGCCGGTCAGGGAGCCGTGCACCAGGCGCCGGCCGTCGGCGGAGATCTCCCATTCGACGGTCCGGTCCGCGCACCCGCCCGGTACGGAGACCGTGAGACCGCCCTCCAGCCGGTCGACCGCGTCGTCCTCCTCCGGGCGGAACGTGCTCTCCAGGTCCGTCTCCGTGTCCCAGACGTAGCGCGGGCCGTCCCCGTACCCCAGGTCGGGCGCGGATCCCGTCGACGCGGGCTTCCGGCCCGACGCGTACGTCAGCGCGACCGTGTCGAGGGTGAGGGCCCAGGCGGTGACGACGTAGAGGACGGCGAGGACGGCCAGCACCCGGGAGGTCCGTGCGGCCACGGAGGCGGGCGGGCGGGCTGCCGGGGCCCCGCCCGGACCCGACGGGGCCCGGGAAGCCGGTGTCTTCGCCTGCCCGGCACCGCGTCCCCGCACCGCCTCGGGCGCGGAGACGGCGGCGTCCACGAGGTCCTCGGACCCGGTCTGCCGCTCCTTCTCCTCCAGCAGGGTGCGGACCTGTCGGCGCAGTACGCCGATCTCCACGTCGAGCAGCTCCACCCGCCGCTTCGCCTGGGTCAGTTCGTCCTCGATGCCGCGGCTGTAGTCCCCGGCGTGGGCGAGCCGCCGGGTGAGGACCTCCACCTCCTCCTGCCAGTAGAGGAGCCGGGTCGCGGGGTCGGCGGCGGCGCGCTGGGCCGCTCTTCGCAGGGTGTGCAGACGGCCGAGCTCTGCCTCGGAGCGGTGGTCGGCCAGGGAGTCGACGAAGGCGCGCGGGGCGATGCCCTCCCCCCGCAGGAGGCGTGCGGTGTCGGTGTCCGCGGTGCGGGCACCTTCCGGGGCCGCCCTGCGCAGGGCCGCCGCGTACTTCTTCGCCTCGGGTCCCGGCGCGGGGTTCCAGCGGTTGCGGGCGAGGGCGATCCGGTGGCCGCCGTTGCGGGCGCGCTGCTGGGGCAGCGGCCGGTTCCGCGCCCGCAGCTCCTTCCACACGTGCCGGTGGACGGACTCCGTGTCGAGCACCTCGGGGCCGTGGGGCACCCCTTCGGTGAGCGTCTTCAGCAGGGCGCCCGAGAAGGCGGTGTGGCGCTCGCCCCTGGGCGCCATGGCCCGCTTCGTCTCGGCGGACGCGGTCAGGACGTACGTACCGTCGATCGCGCCGTCGTCGGCGGGCCCGGACCCGGTGCCCATGTAGCCGTGCAGCGCGCGGCCGCTGTAGCAGCAGTCGAGGACGACGACGCGGCTGAGCGCCGAGCACTCCTCCGCCACCAGGAAGCGCAGCTGGTCGTAGTCCACCGCGCGGAAGAGGCGGCCCTGTGTCGAGTCCGGGAGGGCGAGGTAGAGGTCGCCGGCCGGGGACAGCAGGCCGTGGCCGGCGAAGTAGACGAACAGGGCGTCGGTCGCCTCGGTGGCAGCGGCGTGCACGGCGTCGAGGACCTGCGTGGCGGAGCCGGGGTTGCGCAGGACGGTGCAGTGCTCGGGCGGCAGGTGCCACGAGTCGGGGCCGGTGAGCACTTCCCGGAACCCGACCAGGTTGGCGGCGACGGCGGGCAGCGGCTCCAGGGGCCTGGTGTACGTGTCGACCCCGACGAGCACGGCACGGGAGGCCGCGGGGTCGGGCAGGGTCGTCACCCGGGGCCCGGGGTGCCGTCGCCGTGCGGCCGCGGGCCGCCCGGGTCGCGCGGGCCGTCCGCCGGCGGCGTCTGCGTTCCGTCCGTGCGGGGTTCGCCGAGCAGCTCCACGATCTGCCGCAGGGTCTCCTGCGAGGCGCCCTCGACCGTGAGGGACCTGCCGTCGACGGTGAGGGTGACGGCGGGGGCCGCCGGACGTGCCTGGCGCCAGCTCGCGTAGGCCAGGGCGAGGTTGAGGGCGGCGAAGGTCTGTCCCACCACCAGGTTGACGACCTCCGCCGCGCCCATGGTCTCGCCGCCCGGCTCCGACGGCCCGATGCCGACCTCGGCGTGGGCACGGACGTCCGGGTCTCCCCGGAGCCAGGCGTACAGGTCGAGCGCGGTCCGTACGTCGTCGTCCGGCTCGGCCCTCAACTGAACCAGCATCGCCGTCCCTTCACGGTTGCGGGAGACCAGCGTAGGAGGCGTCCGCCGCCGCCCGGGGGCATTCCCGGGCTTCCACCGGAAGGAGTGACGGCGGCTGCCGTCACCGTTTGATGCCGACCCCCGCCCACAGGCTGACCTGTGCGTCCGTCGGTGCCTCGGAGTCCAGGGGCCGGGCCGGCCGCCAGCGGTGGCCGACGGTGACGCCCGGGTCGAGGAGGTCGAGCCCCTCGAAGAAGCGGGAGACGTCGTGCTGCGAGCGGAACTGCACCGGTGTGCCCGCCCGGGTGTAGATGTCCGTCACCTTCTCCCAGGTGGACGGGTCGAAGTCGGGCGTGCAGTGGCTCAGCGCGAGAGCGCTGCCCGCGGGCAGGGCCGCCATGACGCGGGCGACGATGCCGTACGGGTCGCCGGCGTCGGTGATGAAGTGCATCAGCGCGTTGAGGGACAGGGCGACGGGCCGGGACAGGTCGAGCACCTCGGCCAGCTCCGGCGCGCCGAGCAGCGCGTCGGGGTCGTTGACGTCGGCCTCTATGTAGGTGGTGCGTCCCTGCGGGCTGCTGCGCATGAGACGCTCGGCGTACTTCAGGACCAGCGGGTCGTTGTCGGCGTAGACCACGCGCGCCTCGGGGACCACGGACTGCGCCACCTGGTGCACGTTCGGCTCAGTGGGTATGCCGGTGCCGATGTCGAGCCACTGCCGGATGCCGTGTTCCTCCGCCAGGACCCGGGTGGCGCGGTGCATGAAGGCGCGGTTCTCGCGGGCGCAGGTGAAGATCCCCGGGTAGGCCTCGGCAACCGCTTGCGCGGCCTGCTTGTCGACCGCGAAGTGGTCCTTGCCGCCGAGGTAGTAGTCGTACATGCGCGCCGAGTGGGGCCTGCTGGTGTCGAGGTCCCGCGGGGCGTGGGTGTTGCTCATCCTGTTCCCTTCAGAAGGTGTGCTGCGGTGTCAGGTGGTCGGCCATGCCCTGCTTGACCCCTCGGACGAAGGCGCCGATCTCCTCGGGCGTGTAGATGAGCGCCGGACCGGCGGGATCGGTCGACTGGCGCAGGGCGACGCGGCCGTCCGCGAGTTGCTTGGTCTCGACGCACTGGCCTCCGTTGGGCCCGCTCCACGGGCGCTCCCAGCCCTGTTCGCCGAGGTCGCAGGCCGGCATGCCGTTGTAGACGGTGTCGTCGGTGGTGGTCATGAGTACTCCTTGCGCATGCGGTTCAGGAGTGCCTTGGCGGCCCGGGACGAGGTCATCAGGGACATCCTGTTGTGGGCCTCCAGGTGGGCGACGACGTCGTCGCGCTGGTCCAGGTAGACCGAGGCCGAGAGGATCTCGCTGTACACGATGTCCGGCAGCTCGGGCTCCTCGAACCGGAAGTAGGTGAAGGGGGCGCAGGCGCCGACGTGGGCGCCGACCTCGAAGGGCAGGATGTCGATGCTGACGTGGTCCAGTTCCGACACCTCCAGGAGCCGGTCTATCTGTTCGCGCATGACGTCGGGACCGCCTACGACCCGGTGCAGGACGGCCTCCTCCATGACCACCCAGAGCGTGGGCGCGTTCTCGCGGTCGAGCAGGCTCTGCCGGCGCAGCCGCAGGTGGACGCGGCGGTCCAGCTCGTCCTCCGCGTCGCCCGGGAAGCCGCCCCGGAGGACGCCGCGGGCGTAGGCGGGGGTCTGCAGGAGCCCCGTGACGTAGTGGGGTTCGTAGGTGCGCAGCGTGCTCGCGCCCGTTTCCAGGCTCACGTACGCGGTGAACCAGCTGGGCAGCACGTCGCGGTACGCGTGCCACCAGCCGGGCTTGTTGGCCTGCTCGGCCAGCGTGACGAACTCGTCCGTCTCCTGCTGCCCGGCGCCGTAGGTCTGCAGGAGCTTTTCGACGTAGAGGGGTTTGAGGGCGACTTCGGCCTTCTCCAGGCGGCGGATGGTCAGGGGCGTCACCCGCAGGGCCCCCGCGGCGTCGGCCAGTGACGCACCGGCGGCCTGCCGCATGTCCTGGAGCCGCCTGCCGAGGATCATGCGCAGTACCGTCGGGGCGCTCGTACCGGTGCTGGATCGGGCTTCACTCACGCCCTACCTCCTGATGGGCTGTCACTGTTCGATTCTGACAGCGACTTGATGACGACACCACCCTGATCACGTCTCGCTGAAATTATCAGGGAAGCGGTTGCAGCATGAAGTGCGCTGCGAGCATAGTTGCCTCGTGAGCGAGCCCTCCCGACCGGCCGGGGCGCCGTCAACTCCTGCGCGTGTGTGTGGACTTACATTCCTGCGCACGGACAGCAGACTGTCCCCTCTCCCCCTCCCCCTCTCCCTGCGCCCCGGACCAGGCCCGCTCCCTTGCGCCGCGCCCGTCCGCATTGGAAGGCGATCAACGTGACCCCCCACACGGCCTCCTCGCCCGATCTCTTAGCCACCACACCGGCGGACCGGGAGCACTGGTTCGACCTCCCCTCGATCCGGGCGAGCGTGCGAACGGCCCGCGACACGGCACGCCGGCAGCTGCGCACCTGGCGGCTGCCCGGCGACGTGTGCACCGACGCCGTACTGCTCGTCTCCGAACTGGCCACGAACGCCGTCGTCCACTCCGCGAGCACCGGCATGCTGTGCGGGCTGTCGCTGACACCGGGCGAGCGGTTGCGGGTCGAGGTGCACGACGACGGGCGCACCGAGGCGCACCCCTCCGGCGCCCGGCCGCCCGGCCCCGACGACGAGAGCGGTCGCGGCCTGCTGATCGTGCAGCAGCTCGCGGACTCCTGGGGCGCCGTCCGCTCGGCGCGCACCGGGGGGACCGCGGTGTGGGCCGTCCTGCGAGTGGAGCCCTGAGCCCCCGGGTCCTGCCCCCGGCCGGTGGTCGATCGCGGGCGGCCCCACGGCGGTGCCGCACGGGGCCGCCCCGTTCCTGCGGTGCGCGTCCTGCGGTGTGTGCAGCGTCACCCGACGGGACGGCGGCCCGAGTTGTGTGGCTCACAGCGTAAATGTCCTTTTGGCGTGCATGCTGGGTAGTGGATGCCGTCGTGCCGCCAAGTGGCGTGCACCGGCCCCGACTTGATCGCGGTGTGCTGGACCGGAGTGGTGGAGTGAGCCATGCCACAGCGCCCGTGACGTACCCCTCCGTCACCGCAGAAAGGTGCGCATCGTGGCCGCATACCTGTGCCCTCCCTCCGTCATCCACGGCGAGCACGCCGTCGGCACCGGCCAGATCGTGGAGGAGGTGCGCGGCCGGCACCCGCATGCCGCGTGGGCGCCGCGGATCGACGGCATCGCGGCGAGTACGGGCATCGACACCCGGGGCTGGATGCTCCCGCTCGAGACCGCCGTCGCCCCCGGCCGCGAGGGCGCCCTGCCGGCCGCCGCGGCCGGTCCGGCGCGGGAGGCGCTGGCCCTCGACGGGTTCTCGGCCGAGGACGTGGACCGCGCGATCGCCGCGCTCGAGGCGATACCGGCGCCGCAGACCGTACAGGAGCGCACGGCCCCTGCCTGGGACGCCGTGCAGGCGTACGGCGAGCGTGCGGCGCGCGGGGCGCTGCAGAGCGCGGGTCTGGACCCCTCCGACGTCGACTGCCTGATCACCAGCAACTCGACGACCCCCGCGCTGCCGGGGCTGGACGTCTCGCTGGCCAACAGTCTCCCCCTCCGGGGCGACGTGACGCTGCTGCCGGCCGCCCAGTGGGCCTGCGTCGCGGGGACCCGGTCCCTGGCGCTGGCGGCCGATCTCGTGGCGGCGGATCCCGACCGGGTGGTCCTGGTGGTGATCTCCGAGGCGCTCAGTACGACCTACCAGCCGGCGGACGACACCCTGGAGTCCCTGATCGTCCGGCTGCTGTTCGCCGACACCGCGGTCGCCGCGGTGGTCACGGGGCGCCCGCGGCCCGAGTCGGTGCTGCGGCTGGACGCCGCCTGGCACCACACCCTGCCGGACACCCGGGACCTGCACCGCCTGGAGACGCGGGAGGACGGCACCCACTTCGTGATGGACCGGCGCGGGCCGCGGGCCGTGCAGCAGACGGTCACGGCGATGTGGGAGTGGCTGCGGACCCGTTACCAGGACCACCCCACGTCCTGGCACCCCGACGTCCTGCTCGCGCACCCCGGCGGGACCCGGGTCCTCGAGTACATGGAGCAGACGATGCCCGCCGAGTGGCCGTCGGGCCTGCTGGACCACAGCCGCGCGAGCTACACCAGCGGCAATCGCGGTGGCGCGGCCGTCTTCGACATCATGCGCAGGGCCCACGACGCCGGTCAGGAGCCGGGTACGCGCGCCGTCCTGTACGCGGCGGCTCCCGGACTCACGGCCACCGCCCTCGAAGGGGAATGGCTCTAGCCAAGGACCTGTGAGGCCATTTCCGTCCGCCTGGCGTCCGCGGGTGCCCCCCGCGGACGTCTCACCTGGCGACCTCCGCCCAGACCACCTTGCCGGTGTCCGTCCACCGCACTCCCCACCGGGTGGTGAGGCGGTGCACGATGTGCAGGCCGCGGCCGCCGTCGTCGAGGAGCGCGTTGCGGCCCAGCCGCGGCCTGCCGTTGCCTGCGTCCCCCACCTCGCACAGCAGACCGTGGCCGACCCTGATCAACCGCACCGTGATGGGCCCGCCGGCGTACCGGACCGCGTTGGTGACCAGCTCGCTGACCAGCAGTACCACGCTGTCGCGGAGGTCGCTCCTGGTGCCCCACCGCTCCAGCAGCGCGTGGACCAGCGTGCGGGCCCGGGCGGCCGCGTCGTCGCGGGCGGGCAGCCGCCAGGTCGCGGTGTCGCCCTTGCGGTAGCCGATCGTGCGGGCCAGCAGCAGGGTCACGTCGTCGCGGCGGCGGGCCGGCGCGAGCGAGGCGACCACGTGCCGTGCCGCCTGCGGCAGCGCGTCCCAGGGGTGCACCCGGGACACCGCGTCCGCGAGCCGGTCGATGCCCTCGTCGATCGACAGTGCGGGGTCCTCCACCAGGCCGTCGGTGTAGAGGGCGAGCAGGGAGCCCGGAGGTGCGGAGAAGGTGTGCACCTCGAACGGCTCCCGCAGCGCGAACTCGGCGCCCAGACCCGGGTGGGGACGGACCGCGAGCGGGGCCGCGGGCCCTTCCGGGGGCACCAGGACGGGGGGCAGGTGACCCGCGCTGGACAGCGCCACCCGGTGGCTGACCGGGTCGTACACGGCGATGCAGCAGGTCGACCCGAGGGCGCTGTAGCCTGCGGCCAGCCCCGACTCCGCGTCGTCCAGCTGTGTCACGGTCTCGTCCAGGTGTTCCAGCACCTCGTCCGGCGCCAGGCCCGCGGAGAGCAGGGCACGGGCCTCCATGCTCAGCTGGCCCATGGTCGCCGCGGCGCCCAGACCGTGCCCGACGACGTCGCCCACCACCAGCGCGGTACGGCCGTCCGGCAGCGGGAAGCTGTTGACCCAGTCGCCGCCGACGCCCGCGCTGTCGGGGGTGGCGGGCTGGTAGACGCTGGCCGTCTCGACGGTGTCGCCGCCGACGCGGGGCAGCAGACGGCGCTGCAGTGCCAGCACCTGTGTGTGCTCGCGCTGGTGCCGGCGGGCCAGGTCGACGTGGTGGGAGGTACGGGCCACCAGTTCCTGGAGGTCGAACAGCTCGCCGTCGTCGAAGGGGCGGTCCGCCCGCCGCCAGACCTCCACCACGCCCAGCACGACGGGCGGCGTGTCGTCCAGGACGAGCGGGACGCACACCACGCCCGCCGACCTGTCGCCGGGCACCAGGGCGCGTACCAGCTGCGGGTTGCCGAGCACCCGTTCGATCGCTCGCCGGTGCGGGATGACGAGGGCCTGCGGGGCGTCGTCCCGCCGGATCGCCTGGGCGAGCAGACGGCTCGCGTCCAGGGGGAGGTCCTGGCCCACCGTGACGTACCCCTCGGGCCACGCCCGGTCCGGCACCAGGGCCGCCCGCCGCAGCCGGATGCGCCCGTGCGGGTGCTCGGTGACCCCCTCGCCCGTCCAGACCGCCAGGTCGAGGTCGACGGCTGCCACGTCTCCCCAGGCCAGCAGGGACTCCGCGAGCGACTGCGCCGTCTCGCCGATGTCCAGGGAGGTGCCGATCGCGGTCTCGGCGGCGTACAGGTGCAGCCGTCTGGCCATGGCGATCAGGGAGACGGTCAGTCCTTCCTGGGGCGCCGCCGCGGCCAGGATGCTCATCGAGACCACCAGCTCCGACCCGTCGGAGCGCCGCAGGCGCTGGACCCTGGCCACATGTGCCTCGCCCGTCTCGAGGACGTGCCGCAGCCTGCGGGTGACCGTCGGCACGTCCCAGGGCGGCAGGAGATCGGTGAAGGGGCTCCCGGTCACGGCCTCCAGGCCCGCGAAGACGGGGGCACCCAGATTGCTGCGGGTGATTCTCAGCTCCCGGTCCAGGTTGACCGCGCCGAGGATCTGCTCCCGCCCCTCGGCCGCCCCGTCCACGGATCCGCCCGGGTCGGACGCCCGGTCCCCCTGGGCATCCGCGGCACCGGCCGCCGCTGCCGCCGCCGTGCCGCGCGGGATGTACTGGCCCAGGGCGCTGCTGACGAGGTCGAACGGCGACGACGAGGACGACGGGGAGGGTGTGGAGTCCATACGGCTCTCCCAGTTCGCTCGCCAACCCCGGCACAGCCCCGGGCCGTGCCCGGACCCGTCCGGCAGGGCCCGGAGCACCGTCGGGCCCCGGAGCCCCGTGCCGCACACACCTCATTCAATAACACCCGGGGCCACGGCGCCCACACCAACGGAGCGACAGGTTCCGGTCAGCGTGAGGCGGGGGTACCCGTCAGGGGCGGGCGTGAACACCCATTCCGCCGGACACCGCCAGATTCTCGCCGGTGATGTAGCCGGCCGCGTCGGAGGCGAGGAAGGCAACGGCCTCGGCCACTTCGGCGGGGGTCCCGGCCCGGCCGAGCGGGACGCCCTCGCCCCAGGAGGCGACCGTCTCCGGGGAGATGCCCAGCGCGCTGTAGGCCGGAGTGTCGATCAGCCCCGGGCTGACGGCGTTGACCCGGATGCGGCGCGGGGCGAGTTCGAGCGCGAGGGACCGCACGAGAGGCAGCAGGGCACCCTTGGCGGCCGTCACGGCGGCTCCGAGGCCTTCGCCCGCGCCCACGGTGACGACCACGGACGAACCCTCGCGCAGGAGCGGGAGCGCCTTCTGCAAGGTGAAGAAGTTGCCCTTCACATTGGTGTCGAACAGATCATCGAATGCCGCTTCGTCGGTCGACTCGACGGCGCCCGGACGGGAGACGCCCGCGTTGAGGAAGAGCAGGTCGAGCGCGCCGAACCGCCGTCGCGCCAGGTCCATCGCGAGGTCGATGTCCGGCAGGGACCGTGCGTCGGCGCGGACGGTCACGACGTCGTCGGGAAGCCCCGCGCCGGTGTGGCCGCCGGCTCCGGTGACCAGGACGCGGTAGCCGCGGGAGTGGAGCAGTTCGGCGGTGGCCCTGCCGATCCCGCTCGTCCCCCCGGTGATCAGAGCTGCAGGTGCGGGCATGGCGTGTTCCTTCCTCTTCGCTGACGGACGTGCACCGCCGACGGCGGCACCCCTGTCCTGACAGCCTACGCCCCCCTGGCAGTCACTGCCAGACTAACTGTGACTGCCACCCTGGCAGTGCTGGGTTAATCTGGGCGCATGAAACAGGAAGCCAAGGCGGCTGCGGGCGGACCGGCCACGCTCTGGGACCGGACGCGGCAGCTGGCCTCCCGGGAGATCCTCGACACGGCTCTGCGCCTGTTCACCGAGCAGGGGTACGACGAGACGACCATCGCCCAGATCGCCCGGGAGGCCGGAGTCTCCCAGCGCACCCTCTTCCGCTACTTCGGAACCAAGGAGGAGCTGCTCGGCGGCGATCAGGAGCGGTTCGGCCGGGTCCTGACGGAAACGGTGGGCGGTCAGCCGACGGGGACCGGCGCCTGGGAGGCGCTGCGCGCGGGGGTGGCCGCCGTGCTGGCCCTGCACGAGAGCCGCGAGGACGCCCTGGAGCGGTTCCGCCTGCTGCACCGCACCGCCTCGCTGCGGGCCGGCTGGCTGGAGAAGCGGCTGCGCTTCCAGGAGGACCTGCTGCCGCTCGTCGAGGCCCGGATGGACGGTGTCCGCGACAGCTCCGACCCGGGTGCCCGGGCGGTGGTCGCGGCGGCTTTCGCATGCCTGGACGCCGCGACGACGACCTGGGTCGCGGGCGACGGCGAGGGGGACCTCATGGACCTGTACGACCGGTCCGTGGCGGCAGTGCGCGGGAGGCCCTGACCCGGCTCTCGCGCGCGCCACGGACACGGGAGCGGGGGAGGGACGGGGGTGCCGGACGGGCGCGCGTGCCGGATGGCGCGGGACCCGATGGACACGAGAGCCGGCGAGGGCGCGGGAGCCCGAGAGGACGCGGGAGCCAGCAAGGACACGGAAGCCCGAGAGCGAGACACGGCCGCGCCGGTCGGAGTGCTCCCGCGCTCACCGGTCGAGCCGATGCCCGCGCGGCCGACCGGGCGGCGTTCCGGTGAGCGGCGCGCCGGTCACCGGAACCCTCGTGCGCGCCCGCGAGGCACACGGCCACGGTCCGGCGGTCGCCGCCTCAGTGGCCGCCGCGGTCGGATCCCGGGCGCTCGGTCAGTCGTCGATCCAGCCGTGGGTCCTGCCGAGGCGCAGCATCTCCTTGCGCACCTCGAGAATCTGGGCGCCCGTCAGGCCGGGAACCGCCTGCAGGAGAAGCTCAGTGAGCTCCGCTCCGTACTCACTCGCCGTGAGGATGTCGCACTCCGGCTCCTCGCCGTCGGCCGTGCGCCTCGGAGCCGCGGCCGGCGAGGGCGCTGCGACGGCGCCCTTCGCGAGGCCGACCGTGGACGCCTTCGGGCCCCGGTCTCCCTCTTCGACCTCGAACTCGACCACCACGCCCGGGCGGATGACCGACTCCGGCACGACCAGGTCGTTCACGTGGAGGAAGACGTCCTCGCCGCCGTGCTCGGGGGCGATGAACCCGTAACCCCGGACCCCGTCGAACCGCACCACTCGTCCAACAACCATGTCAACCCATACCCCTGCAACAACGGGCCCCTTGCCCGTACCCGCGTCCCATACTAACCACGGGCGGTCAGGCGGTGCGCAGATCGGTGTGGAGCAGGTGGTGGTCCGAGTACGGGGTGGGCCGGACCCGGTGCGCCTGCGGGACCAGGCCCCGCAGGAAGACGTAGTCGAACTTGCTGTGCCAGTCCGTGGTCACCTCGCACGCGCCGGCCCCTCCCGGGCGGCACCCGGGGTCCGTGTCCGCGGCCACCGCCCAGAGGGGGGCGAGTTCGGGTGCGTCCGGCACGGCGTTGAAGTCGCCCAGGACCAGGGCACGTTCGTGCGGGGCGACGGCGCGGGCGAGTACGTCGGCCTGCTCCGCACGGACCGCCTCCTGGCGTCGTTGTGCGAGGTGGGTGTTGAAGACCCGGACGGTCCGTCCGCCGATCCGCGTGGTGACTGCCGTGTACCCGCGGCCCTCGGACCCGCCGTCGGGGTACTCGACGGTGACGGGGTCGGTCATCGGTGCCGCCGACAGAATCGCCTGACCGAAGCCCCCGGGGTTCCACGGCGCTCCCCCGCAGCGTCCCCAGTGCTGGAGCACCGCCCCGTACTCGACGTGGTAGACCAGCCCGTACAGGCGTTCCAGGTGGTCGCGGATCCTTCTGACGTCCCCCTCGCACGCCTCCTGGAGGCCGACGACCTGGGGCGCGTAGGTGGCGATCTCCGCCGCCCGGTCGACGTTGCTCTCCTCGCAGGGGTTGCACAGGTTCCACGTCATGACCCGGTTCGGTACGACCTCGGTGACGGCGTACGCGGGCAGCGCCCTGGCGAACGGGGCCCCGCCGCCGGGCGCGCTGGGGCCGACCAGTGCCAGGCAGGCCACCGCCAGCGCGCCCGCGAGCAGCCCCATGCGTCTTCCGAGCACCCCGCCTCCCCTACGAAGACCTACGAAGACCTACGAAGATGCCTGCTCCTTGCAACAAGTCACACTTTCACACACTGCGTTGGGTCCCGTGAAGCCGGTGATCGGCCGCCCTGGACGGGTCAGGGGGCGTCGAGCCCCCGCGCACCGCCCGGCGGGCCGGTGAGGTAGCGGTGGAGCATGGCGACCAGTTCGTCCTCGAACCGGCCGAGGTCCACCGGCTCCGGCTCCGCGCTGACCTTGTGGACCACCAGTTCGATGGTGAGCACGACGAGTCGCGCGGCCATCTCGGCGTCGGCCACCCGGGCCTCCGGGTGACGCTCCAGCAGGTCCCGGGTGTGGGCGAGGCGTTCGGCCTCGTAGTCCGCCACCTTCGCGAGCAGCTCGGGCGAGCGGGGGCCCTGTTCGGCCATGACGCGCAGCAGTCGCGGAGCGTCGAGGTGGTTGTCGACGGCGGCCCGGACGAAGAGGCGCAGCACCTCCTCCAGGGAGCCGGAGAGCTCACGCTCCTGTTGGCGGACGACGGCTGCGCGCCCCGAGTCGAGGTGCCGGGTCACCAACTCGGCAAGGATCGCGTCCTTGTTCGGGTAGTACTGGTACAGCGAACCGATCGAGACCCGTGCCTGCTCGGCGATCCGGTTGGTGGTCCCCGCGGCATAGCCGTACTCGCCGAAAACGTGAGCAGCCGCGTCGAGGATGCGCTCGCGGGTCAGCTCGGCCCGGACCTGCCGGGGCTGCTTACGTGGGGCGAGGCCCCGTCGGTCGGACGTCATGCCACCTCCTGGTCGGCGCCGTGAAAGCGAGTAGCCAACAAGCTGAGTAATTGCTCAGAATAGTGCCATGAACTGCGGCGGAGCCCGTCGGGGTGCAACTCCCCCTGCCGACGCACCGTCCGCCGGTACCTGCCGGTGTGCCGGTCTCCCGCCGGTCTTTCGGTATCAGCCGCCACTCACGGAAGGACCCCTTCATGACGCATACCGCCACCCGGATCCGGTCGGTGGGCCCGCAGGAGGTCAGGGCCCGGCTCGGCCTGCCCGACGCCATGGTCGCGTCGAAGAAGACCGACCGCCTGGACGACCACTTCAGGCGCTTCATCGCCCACTCGCCGTTCCTGACGATGGCCACCGCGGACGCGGAGGGACGTGCCGACTGCTCGCCCCGGGGCGACTACCCGGGCTTCGTCAAGGTTCTCGACGACCGCACCCTCGCCGTCCCCGACCGCCCGGGCAACAAGATCGCCGACTCCTTCGGGAACCTCGCCGAGAACGACGGCGTCGGACTGCTCTTCCTGGTCCCCGGAATGCGCGAGACCCTGCGCGTCAACGGGCGGGCCCACGTCACCGACGAGCCCGACGTCCTCGCCCGCATGGAGGCGGAGGGCAGGCGGCCGGTGCTGGCCGTCGTCGTCGAGGTGGCCGAGGTGTACTTCCACTGCGGCCGCGCCCTCATCCGGTCCCGGCTGTGGGACCCGGCGAGCCGGGCGCTCGCCGACGAGATGCCGTCGGTCGGCGAGGTGTTCACCGAGCAGTACGGCCTGGACGTCCCGCCGGAAGTGATCGAGCGCAAGCTCGAGGACGGCTACCGCAAGCTCTACTGAACGCCGGAGGACGACCGCAGATGACCCCGCCGACGGCCACACCGGCCACCGCACCGACCACCGCACCGACGCAGGCGACCGTCGTCGACCGCATCGACCGTGTCGCCGGCGACGTCGTCGCCGTGACCCTGCGCGGCACCGAGGGCCCGCTCGCAACGTGGGAGCCGGGCGCCCACATCGACCTCCGGCTGCCCAACTGGCTCACCCGGCAGTACTCCCTGTGCGGGGACCCTGCCGACCGGGACACCTACCGGGTAGCCGTGCGCCACGACCGCCTCAGCAGGGGCGGCTCCGAGTACGTCCACCGCTTCCTGCGCCCGGGCCGGCCGCTGCCGGTGTCGCTGCCGCGCAACCACTTCCCGCTGCTGCCCGCGCCCCGGTACCTGTTCGTCGCCGGCGGGATCGGCATCACCCCCGTGCTGCCCATGCTGCGGGCCGCGGTCCGCGCGGGCGTGCCGGCCGGCCTGCTGTACGTGGGGCCGTCGCCCGACGTGATGCCCTTCGCCGCCGAACTGTGCGCCGAGTACGGGACCGTGGTGCGGGTCGTCGCCACCCGGCAGGAGGGCAGGCCCGACCTGGGCGCCCTGGCCGCCGGACTGGACGAGGACACCCTGGTGTACTGCTGCGGCCCGGCGCCCCTGCTGGCCGCCGCGGCGGGGGCCTTCCCCGCACGGCGGCTCTACACGGAGCGCTTCCGCCCGTCGGCGAGGACGTTCGGCCCGGACACCGCGTTCGAGGTCGTGTGCCGCGGGTCGGGCCGCACGGTGCCGGTTGCCGCCGACGAGTCGATGCTCGACGCCCTGACGCACGCCGGGCACCCGCTGCCCGCGGGATGCCGCGAGGGCGTCTGCGGCAGCTGCGAACTCGCCGTCGCCCGGGGTGAGATCGAGCACCGGGACGACATCGGCGCACCGGCGGGCCGGATGTACCCGTGCGTGTCCCGGGCCCGGTCCCCGCGCCTCGTCGTGGATCTGTGAGCGGGCGGCTACTTCGGTGGGTGCAGCTTCCGGTAGTACGTCCAGCTGGTCTCGTTCGGCTCGCTCCACTCCTCGGGGGCGTGGGCGAACTCGGGGTGGTGGTCGGCGATGTACGCGCGCGTGCGTCCGGGGACCTCGGCGTACGAGCCGAGCTTGCGGCCCCGGCAGTGGAAGGTGAGGCCGCCCGGCCGCTGTCCGCGTGCCATCCACGGCAGCCACGGGGACATCCGCGTCCACGACATGGTGGCCGGGACACCGGGCGCGGGCCCCGCGAGGTCGGCGTGGCGGGCGAAGAACTGGAAGCACTCCAGCGCCTTGTAGGTGTCGCCTGCCGAGTGGACGGGATACTCGGCGACCGGCAGCGGCGAGGGGTAGGCGAGCGGAATCTCCAGGCTGAAGCAGATCTGGTCGCCGAGGTCGGTCGCCGGGACCGGGAACGGGCGCCACTTCTGGTGGGCCGGGTCGTTCCAGACGTGCACCACCGGCAGGTCCCGCCAGGTCTCCAGGATCTCGCGGGTGCCCGGGTCGAGGTAGAAGGCCGCCTCGCGGGTGAGCAGGCGGTAGGCGTCCGGGCCGTCCTCGGGGTCCTGGACGAGGCGGGCCACGTTGACCCCCTCGAAGCCGAAGAGGCGCTCGTAGGGTGCGTCCGGGGCCCAGGAGTACACGTCGCCGGTCCACCAGTACGTGACTTCCTCCCCGTCGAGGGAGGCCCGGGTGCGGGCGAGGGAGCGGAGCAGCTCTGCGGGTGTTGTCATGGGACGTACTCTGTCAGTACGCGTCGCGTCCGAGCGGCGGGTTCGCGTGGAGCGCCCCGGCCTGCTTCACCCAGGTCGGGGCGCTCGCCCTGCGGTTCCGCCTCAGCGTTCGCCGGCGAACCAGTCCTTCTGAGGGGTCGCGGCCGCGAGCCTGCCGCAGTTGGAACCGTAGTTCCAGGCCTGCTGGTTGCCGATGACGCCGCCCCACTCCACGCAGGCGCCGCGCGCCGCCACGTACACGGGTCCCGCGTACGAGCGGTACTCGCCCTCGTCGTACTGGTCCTCGTCGGTGTCGACGTTGCGCACGTAGGCCACCATGTACGTCGGCGAGCCGGTGCTGTTGCGGATCGTCACCGTGCAGTTCTTGCCGTTCGACGAGTTGTAGGTGAGGTAGACCGTGCCGGTGCTGCCGACCGGCATGGAGTTCACCACGTTGTAGCCGGAGCCGCAGACCCCGTTGTACGACGCCGTCGCGGCGGCGGTGGCCGCGCCGGCGGCGGGAGCCGTGACCAGCATCCCCGCTCCGACGGCCCCTGCCGCGATCAACGACGCTCCCACGGTCTTCATGGAACGCTTCATGGCACCTCGATCCGTGACTGGACTGGCTTCTCCACACTGTTGCCGAAGCCACCCATTGAGACCTTTGCGCCGGTTCGGTGGTTGCACGCCATTGGCGGCTGTTTACAGCCATTCGCGTGCAGGCGCACGGCATCGAACGGCGGTTCGTGTCGCTTTCCGTGCGGATCGGTGGCGCCGAGGGCCGCGACGGCCTGGTCGCAGTCGCCGCATCTCTCCCCGGAGCACCGGTACTTCACCCGCTCGACCTGGAACTCCTCGGCATCGGGCCGCGTCCCGGTCAGCTCGACGACTTCGACGACCTCGACGACGAACACGGTGGGCGGCACGGCGTACTCGTCGAACGCGGCGATGAGCCGGATCGGCCCCCAGCACGCTGGTCACGACGTGTCGGCCCCCGCAACCTGGCCGAATTCCTGCACAACCGTCGGGCCCGGCGCGGAAGACTAGGAGGCGGCCGCGGGGTCGAAGGCCAGGCAGAACTCGTTGCCCTCGGGGTCGGCCAGCACCACGTGGTCCGGGTGGGAACTCCTCACGGCCGCGCCAAGAGCGGTCAGGCGCCGGACCTCCGCGTGGAGGTCCGCGGTGAACAGGTCCGGGTGCACGCGGTTCTTCCCGGTCTTCGCCTCCGGCACGAGCTGGAACCACAGGCGCGGACCCGCGCCCGCCGGTTCGACGAGCACGGTGGGGTCGTCCTCGGTACTGGTGATGCCGAGCGAGCGCAGCCGGGCGAGCTCCGCCTCGTCGTAGGGGGCGACGGCGTAGCCGTCCAGTGCCGCGGCCCAGAAGCGGGCCGTGGCCGCGGGGCGGGCGCAGTCGAAGACGATGTCGCCGAGTCGTGCCATCCGCCCATGCTCTCCCCGCCGGGCGGACGGTGTCACGCGTGCGCCGGACCGTGCGAAACCGCTTCGCCCGTGCGGGCCCGGTCGGGCAGTCTGCGTCCATGAGCACACCGTCGTTCGTTCCGGGTCTGGAACTGTCCCGCCGTTTCTACCGCGAAGCCGTCCGGCCCCTCCTGGACGCGCAGGCTCCCGGCATCGCGCACTCGGCCGCCCGCCTCGGCGGCGGCTCGGAGGTGCTGGGGTTCGACACCGCCCGCTCCGCCGACCACGAGTGGGGCCCCCGGCTCCAGCTGTTCCTGCGGCCGCAGGACGCCGAACGGGGTGCGGAGATCCGGCAGCTGCTCGCGGAGCGCCTGCCGAAGACGTTCCTCGGCCTGCCGACCCACTTCGCCGAGACCGCCGACCCGGGGGTCCGTGTCATGCGGGTGACCGACGGGCCGGTCCATCACCGTGTCGAGATCACGGACACGGCCGGATGGTTCACCCGGCAGCTGGGCTTCGACCCCGGCCGCGGTGTCACCGTGGCGGACTGGCTGGCCACTCCCGCCCAGCGGCTCGCCGAGGTCACCGCCGGAGCCGTCTTCCACGACGGGCTCGGGCGTCTCGTTCCCGCTCGGGCGAGCCTCGACTGGTATCCCCACGACGTCTGGCTCCACCTGCTCGCCTGCCAGTGGCGCCGCATCTCGCAGGAGGAGGCCTTCGTCGGCCGCTGCGGGGAGGTGGGCGACGAACTCGGCTCCGCCGTCGTGGCCGGGCGGCTGGTCCGGGATCTGATGCGGCTGTGCCTGCTGATGGACCGCCGCTACCCTCCGTACAGCAAGTGGCTGGGCAGTGCGTTCGCCCATACACCGCAGGCGGCCGTCCTCACGCCGCTCCTCACCGCCGCCCTCGCCGCGACGGACGTCCGCACCCGCGAGGAGTGTCTGGCCGGCGCCTACGAGGCCGTCGCGGCAGCCCACAACCGGTTGGGGCTCACCGAACCGGTCGACCCCACGACCCGCCCGTACCACGCGAGGCCGTTCCGGGTGCTGCACGCCGAGCGCTTCGCCGCGGCGCTGGGCGCACGCATCACCGAGCCGTCCGTCCGCGCCCTGCCGCCGACCGGCACGGTCGACCAGTTCACGGACAGTACCGATCTGGTCGCCGACCCTCGGCGGGCCCGCGCGGTGACCGGCGCGGTGGCGGAGGCCCCGTGAGCGGGCCGGGTCAGGCGGCGGCCCCGGCGCCGACCGTCACCCGTTCGCCCGGTGCACATCGCAGGAGGCGCGCGTCGTGGCCCCTGCGGCCGGCCTCCGCCAGGAAGTCCTCCAGCGGAGAACGGAAGACCGTGTAGTCGTCGTAGTGCACGGGCAGTGCCCGTCGTGGGCGCAGCAGGTCGAGGAGGCCGGCCCCCTGTTCCGCGTCCATGGTGACGACGAGTCCGCCGGGCAGCGTCGTACCGCCCAGGTGCAGGACCGCCAGGTGGATGTCCGGGAACCGCTCGGCGATCGCACGCAGTCCGTCGTACATCAGGGTGTCGCCGGAGAGGTAGACGACCAGGCGGGTCTCTCCCGAGCGGTCGCCGAACTCCAGCAGGCTGCCCATGACCGGGGGCAGCAGGAAGCGTGCCGGGCCGGGTGCGTGGCGGCCGGGCAGCGAGGTGACGCGCACCGACGAGTCCCCGCGCCGCAGGGTGCGGCTCTGCCAGGTGCGCAGGCCGGTGGCGCGGCGGAAGCCGTACAGGCCGCGCAGGAGGCGGGAGCCGTGCGGGGTGGTCACGAACGGCAGGCCCCGGTCCAGGCCCCGCCGCGCCACCCGGTCGAAGTGGTCCCCGTGCAGGTGGGAGAGTACGACGGCGTCCAGGTCCGCGTGCGGCAGGTCGGCGACGTCCAGGGCGGGTTCCGTCACCCGGCGCGAGACCAGCCCGTACCCGAGGTGGGCCGCCTGACCGCGGTGCAGGAAGTTGGGGTCGGTGAGGAGCGTCAGATCCTGGTAGCGGATGAGCAGGGTGGCGTTGCCGATGAAGAGGATCTCGGCCGCGCCGTCCGGCGGGGTGTCTTCCACGGCGCACTCACCTTCGCCTTCGTCGCTCGTGAATCTCCCTCGCCGGGTACGGGTGATCCGGGCGCCCGGCTCTACACCTCCGGGACGGGGGACACCGGCCGGGCGCCGCAGGGGCTCACCCTCCCCCGAGCACCGCAGGGACTGCCCCTCCCCCGCCGGGCCGCCGCTGCCGGTTCGGACGGTGCCGGTTCGGACGGTGCCGGTGCTGCCGCCGGGGCCGGCCTCCTGCGCGTCGAGCGCCGGTGGGGCGCCTTCCAGGCCGGCTACCGGCCCACGATGCCTTCGACCATGCTCATCAGACGCTCTCCCGCCCGGTCGATGCTGCCGTTCTGCGTACTGACCTGTGCGCCCTCCAGGACGAACGTGATCTGTGCCGCGGCCTGTTCGGGGTCGGGCAGTGCGGCCCGTACGCACATGCCGGTCAGCCTGCGGGTCTGCCGGGCCTTGTGCTCCTCGATCACCTGCCGGGCGGGGTGGGAGCGGTCGGGCAGTTCGGCCAGCGAGTTGATGAAGGGGCAGCCGCGGTGCGAGATCGCCGGCAGCCCTTCGGCGATGAAGCGCGCCAGGCCGAGGATCTGCTCCCGGGGGCGGTCCGGGAAGTCGGCCTCGACACGGTCGAAGGCGGCCTGGTAGTCGGCGGCGACGATCCGCAGCCACTCGGCGACGAGGGCGTCCTTGGTCCCGAAGTGCCGGTAGATCGCCATTTTCGTGGTCCCGGCCCGCTCGGCGATCGCCTGGACGCCCACCCGCCGGATCCCCTCGGTCTGGAAGAGCTCTTCGGCCGCGTCGAGGACGCGCTCGCGGGGCGGCAGCTTGGCCACCCTGCTCGGCCTTCTGGCGGGCGCTGTCATGACTCCTCCGTGACGTGCCGATCCGCGGCGTCCGGTGGACCGGGGCGCCTGCACTGCTGCTACGGTACCAGTCCGTCCCAGACGATACCGTCCGGTATCACATGGGACCTTAAGGTATCCCCCAGTGATGCCGTTGTCCCCGTTCCTGAGGAGTGACAGTGGATCTGACCGAGTACGTACGCCACGACGGAGTCGGCCTGGCCCGGCTGATGGCCGACGGCGAGGTGACCCCGGCGGAGGTGGAGGCGGCCGCGCGCGAGGCCGCGGAGGAGGTCGGCGGGCGGGTCGGCGCCGTCGTGGAGACCTGGCCGGCCGACGACGTGCCCGTGCCCGGCAGCTCGCCACTGGCCGGGGTGCCCTTCCTGGTCAAGGACATAGGAACGACCGTGGCCGGGCGGCGGACGGAGCTGGGCAGCCGGCTCGCGGCCGGCCATGTGGCCCCGGCCGACTCCTTCCTGACGCGGCGCCTGCGCCGCGGCGGCCTCGTGACGTTCGGGCGCACGGCGACGCCGGAGCTGGCCTACAGCATCACCACGGAGCCGGTGCTGTACGGTCCGGTCCGCAACCCCTGGGACCCGGCGCGCAGCGCGGGCGGATCCAGTGGGGGCGCGGGCGCGGCCGTCGCCGCCGGGGTGGTCCCGCTCGCCCATGCAACCGACGCCGCAGGCTCGCTGCGCATCCCCGCCTCCTGCAACGGGCTCTTCGGGCTGAAGCCCAGCCGCGGCCGCGTCTCGATGGGCCCCGACGCGGACGAGGTCTTCAGCGGCCTCGCCGTGCAGGGCTGCGTCAGCCGTACCGTGCGCGACAGCGCCGCGCTGCTCGACCTCGTCTGCGGCCCCGAGCCGGGCGATCCGCACACGGCGCCGCGGCCCTTCCGTCCCTTTCTCGAGGAGGTCACCCGCCCTGCGGGCACGCTGCGCGTCGGCGTCCTCGCCGGGGCCTGGGGCGGGCGCCGCACCAGCGCCCCCGTGGCCGACGCCCTGACCCGTACCGTGCGGCTGCTCGAATCCCTGGGTCACCGGGTGGAGGAGACACCCGTCGGCCTCGGTACCGACTGGGAGGGCTTCGTACGGGCCTGTGCCCGCGTGTTCACCGCGAACCTCGCCGCCACGGTCGACGCGCTGGCCACCGCCCTGGGCCGCCCCGTCGACTCCTCCACCCTGGAGGCACCGACCCTGGCCGCGTACCACTACGGGCAGGGGGTGACCGGGCCCCGGCTCCTGGCCGCGCTCACCGTGCGCAACACCGTCGCCCGCAGCCTCGCGGAGTACTTCGACACCTACGACGTGCTGCTCACCCCGACGCTGCCGGAGCTGCCGATGCCCCTGGGGACGTACACCGAGGGCGGAGAGGCGCTGGACGGCGCCGGCTGGATCGAGCGCCTCCTCGACCGGGCACCGTTCACCACGGTGTTCAACGTGGCGGGTACCCCGGCCATGTCCGTGCCGGTGACCGCCGACGCGGAGACGGGGCTGCCGGCGGGCATGCAGTTCGCGGCGGGCTACGGGCGCGAGGACCTCCTCTTCCGCCTCGCCGGCCAGCTCGAGCGCGCGCTCCCTTGGACGGGCCGCACACCCGTCGTGCGGGCCGGTGCCGACGCCGGCCGGTAGGGCGCGCCCGCGGTGCGGCGCGGGAGCAGCAAGGGGGTGGCCAGCAGGAGGACACCGGCCAGTCCGACGGCCGTGCGCGGGCCGAGCAGGCCACCGAGTACGCCCCAGGCGGCCGTCAGGACGGCGGTCGACGCCTTGGTCGTCACCGACCAGGCCGTCAGCGTGCGGACGACCCGGTCGGCCGGGGTGCGCCGGAGCCGGTAGGTGGCGTGCACCGGGTTGAAGACCGCGCAGCAGAAGATCAGCCCGAGTTCGACGCCCATCACCAGCAGCAGGCCGCCGGTGCCGGGCCCCACGAAGGCCAGCCCCACGGGCCAGACCGCGCGCAGGGCTCCGGACGCGATCAGCACCCGGTGCTGCCCGAACCGGGTCACGAGCGGGGTGGCCAGCCGTGAGCCGAGCAGTCCGGCGAGGGAGGGCGCGGCGAAGGCGAGCCCGTACTGCCACGGCGCGAACCCGAGCCGCCCCAGCATCAGCACCGCAAGGAGGGGCGTGGTCGCCATCAACAGGCCGTTGAACAGGGTGGTGTTGAGGAAGAGGGGGCGCAGCCCGGGGTCGGCGAACAGGTGCCGCCAGCCGTCGAGCAGGTCCCCGGCCCGTATGCGCCCGCCCTTACGGCGACCGGGCGGCGGCTCCGGCTCCTCGCCGTCCGTCGTCCGGATGGCGAGGGCCGAGAGCAGGTGGCTGAACGCGTCGGCCACCACCGTCGCCACCGGCCCCAGCAGCCCCACCGCCGCGCCGCCCAGTGGCGGTCCGACGACCGTGGTCGTCCAGGTGGTGGCCTCGAAGCGGGAGTTGGCGACGAGCAGTTCCTCGGCCGGCAGCAGCATCTTCAGATACGCGCCGGACGCTGCGCGGAAGGCGATGTCGCAGGCGGCCACGGCGACCGACACGAACAGGAGTTGTACGAGGGTGAGCGCGTCCAGCGCGTAGGCGACGGGAATGGTCAGCAGCGCCACGAAGCGCACCAGGTCCATCCCGACGAGCACCCGGCGCTTGCTGCGGAACTCCACCCAGGGACCGAGCGGCACCGCCACGGCCGCGCCCACCGCCGCCCCCGCGGAGGACAGCGCCGCGACCTCGGCGGGCCCGGCGCCCAGCACCTGGACGGCGATCAGCGGGAACGCCCCGAAGGCCAGCCAGGTACCGAGCGCGCTGGTCGCGTACGCTGCCCAGAGCCGGTCGAAGGACCGCCCCAGGCGGTGCCCGTCCCTCATGTCCGGCCGCCCTCTCGCCCGTACACCCGCACCTCCGGCACGTACACCGGGCCCCTCCGCTCGTACAACCGACTCACGACTCGTACAACCGACGAGCGGGTCGTACGACCTGCGCGCGACTCGTACGACCTGCGCGCGATCCGTACAACCGGTGCGCGACCGCAGTCATCGAAGCGAGCGCGGTGGGCGGAGGTCAAACAACTCCAGCACCGCCGGGACACAACCACTGGTTGTAGCCCTAGGGTGTCGCCATGGACCTCGACACCGTCCGCACCTTCGTCGCCGCCGCCGACGCGGGGCAGTTCCGGGAGGCCGCCGCCGGGCTGGGGGTCACCCAGCAGGCCGTTTCCAAGCGCGTGGCCGCGCTGGAACAGAGCCTGGGTGTACGGCTGTTCGCCCGCACGCCCCGCGGCGCCGAACTCACCATCGACGGCCAGGCATTCCTGCCCCATGCCCGGGAGTTGCTGCGCGCCGCCGAGCGCGCGGTCGCTTCCGTGCGGGCCGGCCGCCGTCCGCTGCGCGTCGACGTGATCGCCTCGCGCGGTGCGGCGACGGGGCTGATGCGCGACTTCCACCGTGCGTACCCCGGGACCGACCTCGACGTGGTGATGCTCTTCGGCATCGAGACGGCGCTGGCCGCCCTCCGGTCCGGCACGGTCGACGCCTCCTTCCGGGCCGTCGCCATGCCGGGCCGGCCGCTGCCCGAGGACATCGAGTCCGTCAGGGTGCTGGACGAGCCGCTCCAGCTCCTCACCGGCCCCGGCCACGCGCTGGCGTCCGCCCGGTCGGTGACCGTCGCCCAGTTGGTCGGGCACCGGATCTGGATGCCCGGCATCGCACCGGGGACCGAGTGGGGCGCGTACTACGAGGACCTCGTCGCCGAGTTCGGCCTCACCGTCGAGGCGACGGGGCCCAACTTCGGTTCGGACGTGCTCATCGACACGGTCGCCGACACCCCCGCCCTGGCCACGTTCATGAGCGAGCGGACCCGGCTCGTCTGGCCCGCCGGTCACGGGCTGCGCCGCATTCCGGTGACGGACCCGACGCCCGTCTATCCGCACTCGCTCCTGTGGCACCGCGACAATCCGCACCCCGCGCTGGCCACGCTCCGTGCCCACCTGGCCGCCGCCGGCGCCGGGCACGACGCGGCCGGGACCTGGCGGCCGGGCTGGGTGCTTCCGCGCTGAACGCCGCCGGTCGCCGCCGGTACTCGCCGGTCGCCGCTTCCCGGCGCCGTCGCGGTGCCCCGGGCCGGGCCGGGTCGCGCCCGCAGGTACCGGGTAGGTACCATGCGCGTATGCCATCGCTCAATGTGACCTTCACCGAGGAAGAGATGGAAGGCGTGCGCGCGGCCGCGGCGGCCGAGGGCAAGAGCCTCAAGCAGTACATGCACGACCTCGGTGTCCGTGAGATGCAGCGCAAGCGGTTCGTCGCCGGCGCCGCCTCCTGGGCGGACAGGCTGCGCGCCGAGTTCGACGAGGCGTTCCCCGACGAGATCCCGCCGTCCCAGCGCGCTGGGGGAGTCAACGCCGCCTGATGAGCGAGCCACTGCACGTCGACGTCCCCTGGCTCCTCGACGTCCAGGACGCCGCCCTGGGCACCGAGGACGTGTCGGTCACCGACTACTCGGCGCTCGTGGCGGCCGTCGCACGGCACAAGACCCGTCTGCCGACGCTCGCCGCGTCCAACCCCGACCCCGCGTGGCGGGCGGCCGCCCTGCTGCACACCGTCGTCCGCCTCGAACCGCTCCCCCACCGCAACAGCCTGTTCGCCGCCTTCGTCACCGGCCAGTACATGGACCAGTCCGGCGAGGGGATCGACCCGCCCTACGGGGCGTTGTCCGAGCTGATCCGGAAGGTCCGTGAGACCGGGCTGAGCATCTACGCCGTCGCCGACGTGCTCCGTTCCTGGCGGATCTGACACGCTTTCGCCGGTCACCGCGGCCGCCGGCGGACCGCGGTCCCGTCGCTCCTCGGAGAGTGGCGGAAGCAGGAGGCGGCGACCACCAGGGGCCACAGCGACTGGGCGGCCGTCACGACGCGTTCGACGACGCCTGCGTCCCCGTGCCTGCTCATCGCGACCAGGAACCACGCCCCGCCGGCGGCCATCAGAGCCGTCGCCGCGAGCGAGGGCGCGAGCCGCAGGGCCCAGGGGGCCGCGCAGCCGCCGTTGACGGCGAGGACCGGCCACACGGCCAGGAGCGTGAACCCGACCACCGTCACGGCGCCGTGGCGCAGCGAGCCCCCGCTGCTCGGCGCGGGCAGCACCGCCACGGCCAGCGCCGCGAGACCGCCGCCCGCCAGTGCGACACGGCCGGCGGTGGCGGCGGCCCGCAGCCCCCAGGCGGTCAGCAGGTGGCAGACGCCCAGCGCGACGAACGCCAGTGTCATCACCCAGAAACCGGGAGCCCCGTACGACCCCAGGACGCTGATGGTCTGGGTCACGGGATCGTAGGACGGCCCTTCGAACAGGGCCGCACCCGTCCAGCCGCCGACCAGCACGACGGGCGCACAGCCCGACGACAGCAGGACCCATCTGGGGACAAGTCGCATCGGACCACACTAGATCGGCCCGCTGCTTCCTCCGGCCGCCCACACGCGGGGACGTCCGTCGGCGGCTCGCCGAGCAGCGACCGCGGCGTTCCGGGCGAGCGGTACCGACGGCCCCGGCAGGCCGCGCCCGCCGACCGGCCTTCGCGGCCTGCTGCTTCGTCGCTCCCCCTCCCCCGCAGCGGGGACACCGATCGTCCGGCACATCGTGTGCGCGGGCTGGTCTTCGGCGGCGCGGGCAACGATCATGGTGGCAGCGTCCCTCTGGTGCGGAAGGGGGCCACCGAACGCGCGGGAAGCAGAGGGAAGATGTGCTGACGGCAAGGCCCGGCAGCGACGGCGAGGCGGGGCGCCTGCGGCTCGTGGACCCTCCGCCCGGCGCCCCGCCGGGCGCCGGAACAACGGCCGTACGGCGAACTCCCCGGCTCCGCAGGCACGTCCGCGGAGCCGGTGTGGCCGTCGGTGGACACCGGATTCGACGAGCCACGTGTCGGGAGGAGGCCGCGTGACGGACACGGGTGCATGGGCCGGGGACGCGCTGCTGGCCGGGATCGTGCTGCTCGGGGCGTCCGTGCAGTGGCTCACCGGGATGGGGTTCGCGCTCGTGACCGTCCCCGCACTCGTGCTGCTGCTCGGCCCGGCCGACGGTGTCGTGCTCGCCAACTGCGCTTCCGGCGTCATCTGCCTCGTCGGTCTGACGGAGGGCTGGCGCCGGGTACGGGCGGGCGCGATGGTGCCGTTGTGCGTCGCGGCGGCGTGCACGGTCCCGGTCGGCACCTGGCTGACCCGCCGGCTTCCCGAACCCGTTCTGCTGACGGTCATGGGCGCGCTGGTGGCGGTCGCCGTCCTGCTCGTGATGTACGGCGCGCGGGTCCCGGCCCTGCGGGGCACGAAAGGCGCGGTCGCGGCGGGCGCGCTGGGCGGCGTCATGAACTCCTCCGCCGGAGTCGGCGGACCGCCCATGTCCCTGTACGCGGTCAACGCGGGCTGGACGGTCCGGGAGTTCGTGCCGAACGCCCTCTTCTACGGCGTCGTCGTCAACATCTTCTCCGTGGCTTCCAACGGCACGCCCCGGCTCGACGGCGGCCAGTGGACGGGAGTCCTGCTCGCCCTGGCCGTGGGCATGCTGGCCGGCCGGGCGCTGTCGGGACGGCTGTCCGAGCAGCGCGCCAGGTGGCTGGTGCTGGGCCTGGCACTGGCGGGCGGCGTCACGACCCTCGTGAAGGGCGTGTGGGAGTGGTGAGGCAGACGGCCGCCGCCTGACGACGCGCTGCGACGCGGCCGCCGAGCCGTCCGGGGCAAGGGCGCACCGCACCGCCCGGGAGGCACTGCCTGCTCCTGCCTGCTGGCCTGTGAGCCCGCCACGGATGGCGGCGGAGAACGACTCGGCGCGTGTACGGGTCCCGTCCCCCTCCTCCGCGCCTCCTCCCGCACCCGCCCGTCGGACCGGCGGTTCCTGGCGCCGTCCGACCTGTTTACATCGATGTACATCCGGCTCTAACCTGACGCGGATTCCCTCCCCCAGCGTCCTCCCAGGAAGGAAGGCCGTGGTGATCTCCCGCCTGCACCACCTCCTCAGACGTGTTCGCACACGTGCCGCTCTGTACGGTCTGACCGGCGCCCTCTGTGCGGCGCTGGCCGTGCCCGCGGCCGCCGCCACCCTGACGTCCCCCGGCTCCCCGGCACCCGTGGCGGCCGACGCAGCCCCCTCCACCACCGTCGCCGCCCCCTCGGCCACCGCCGCCACCGGAACACCGTTGCGCGACGACACCGGCATGTATCCGCGAGCCGTCCGGCTCGAGCACAACGGCGCAGCCGACGGACGCATCCTCGCGAGCGTCGTGACGTTCGACGGCGACAACGGCATCGGCGCCATCCACGAGAGCACCGACTCCGGAGCGACCTTCCGCGAGGTCGGCAGGGTCGCCGACCCGGACTCGGCGGCCGGCCAGGGGCTCTGCTGCGCCACGCTGTTCGAACTGCCCCGGCAGGTGGGCGCGTTGCGGGCCGGCACCCTCCTGTGGGCGTCGTCGGCCGGGCAGAGCGAGCAGGAGCGCAGGATGGCGCTGCGGATCTGGCGCAGCGACGACGTGGGCCGCACCTGGTCCTACCTGTCGTCGTGCGCCGTGGCGAGCGGCACGGACGGCCTGTGGGAGCCGGAGTTCTCGGTCGCCGAGGACGGTGCGCTGGTCTGCCACTACTCCGACGAGACGGACCCCGGGCACAGTCAGAAACTGGTCGCGGCACGCAGCTACGACGGCGTCCACTGGCAGGACCACCACGACACCGTGGCGAGCAGCTGGTCGGAGGACCGGCCGGGGATGCCGGTGGTGCGTGAACTGCCGGACGGCACCTACTTCATGAGCTTCGAGATCTGCAACCCGGGCGGCCAGTACCAGTGCGTGGTGCACTACCGGACCTCGGCGGACGGCTGGAACTGGGGAGACCCCACCTTCCTCGGGTACCGTCCGGAGACCGTGGACGGCAAGTACTTCCGTGCCGCGCCGACGGTCGCCTGGGCGCCGTCGCCGGACGGCGCTCCCAACGGGCGGCTGCTGCTGATCGGCCAGCGGCTCCTCAACAAGGACGGCACGGTCGCGGCGGACAGCGGTCGCACCGTCCTCGCCAACACGGAGGGCGGCAGCGGGCCCTGGTACGAGGTCGAGGCACCGGTGGCGGTTCCGGCGCCGGAGGTGAACCCCTGCGAGAACTACAGCTCGCCGCTGCTGCCGTCGGCCGACGGCCGGACCGTGCTGGAGATCGCCACCGACTACGACGGCTCGGTGTGCAAGGCGTACTTCGCGACGGGGAGCGTCACCGGCAGCGGGGACGCGGCAGGTGTCACCGACGGCGCCCGGTACCGGCTGGTGAACGCGGGCAGCGGGCACTGCCTGGACGTCGCCGCCGACTCGCGGGAGGCCGGGGGCAACGTCCAGCAGTGGACCTGCAACGGGCTCGCCCCGCAGGACTGGACCCTGCGGGCCACCGGCGGCGGCCACTTCACGCTGACCGGCCGCGCCAGCGGCCACTGCCTGGACGTGGAGAACGGTTCCGCGACACCCGGTGCGAACGTCCGGCAGTGGTACTGCAACCAACTGGCCGCGCAGGACTGGCGGCTGGAGAACGTGGGGCGGGGCTACTACCGGCTCGTCGCCCGTTCCAGCGGCCAGTGCCTCGACGTCTCGCAGGGCTCGCGGGAGCCGGGCGCCAACGTCCAGCAGTGGACCTGCAACGGGCTGCAGCCACAGGTATGGCGGCTGCAGCAGGCCTGATGGCGGCTTCAGCAGGCCTGATGTCGCCCGCGGCACTGTGCCGGTGACCGTCGGACTCGCCGGAGAGCAGCACGCGCCGGGCCTCCTCTCGCCGGCCGCGCAGGTCGAGCAGTGGTCCGGCCCGACGGTCGCGGACGCGGGCTTCCGCACGGCGCTGGAGGACCGCCTGCGCCGGTCACGGGCGCTCGCGGCCACGGCCGCGGGAGGAGAACTCTCCGGCGGCCTGCTCTTCGGCCCGGGGACGCGGGCGTACCGCGTCCCCGGGCCGGTCGTCGGCGAGCGGGCGCGCGGCACGGGGGTCGGCCACGCGCTCGTGGACGACGCGAACCGCCGGTGGGTGCGCGGCCCGGCCACCGGCGAGGCGGTCACCTTCGGCGCCGGCCACCCCGGCGCGTCCGCGAGCGGAGCCCGCGCCTCCTACGAGCGCCTCGGCTTCGTCCCGGCGAGGCTGCCGCCCCGGGGCCGGAGGCGGAGGGCGGTTCCCGGCAGGTCTTCCGCCGGACGTTCGGCTGAACCGTGAGGAGAGCCGGAGCGGGAACGCCGGACCGGCGGATCACAGCGGCCGCCCTCAGGCCCCGTCACAGGGGCCGCCGCCGTGCTCGACACGCGCCAGCCAGGCGGTGAGCAGCGTCTCCAGGGCGGCGGCCTCGTCACGGCTCAGGGCGCCCAACAGCCGGTGTTCGTTGCGCATGTGCTCGGTGAAGGCGCGGTCGAAGAGTTCCCTCCCGACCGGGGTCAGCGCGACGACCCGGCCCCGCCCGTCCCCGGTGGCCCGGCGCCGGGTGACCAGACCGGCCCGCTCCAGCCGGTCGATCCGCTTGGTCATCGCCCCCGTGGTGACCATGGTGTGGGCCGCCAGCTCGCCCGGCGCCCGCTCGAAGGGTTCACCGGCCCTGCGCAGGGCCGCCAGGACGTCGAAGTCTCCCTCACCGAGTCCGTGGCGGCGATAGACGACGCACAGCTCCTCGGTGAGCAGCGCGGCCAGCCGGTGCAGCCGGCCGATCACGGCCTGCGGAGCGACGTCGAGGTCGGGCCGCTCCCGCCGCCAGGCGGCCTGGACGGAGGCGATGCGGTCGGGCGCCGGAGGGTCTGCCGGAGTACTGGTGTCTGCCACGACGGCCAATATACCTTCTACGGAAGCTATATTAACTTCCATGGAAGGTAACCTTCGCTGGGCAGCGCTGGCCGCCGTGGCCCCGGTCGCCTGGGGCGCCAACTACTACGTCACCCGGCAGTACCTCCCGGCCGACCAGCCGCTGTGGGGGGCGGCGTTGCGCGCGCTCCCCGCCGGGTGCCTGCTGCTCGTCGCCGCCCGGGAACGGCCGCGAGGCGTGTGGTGGGGCCGCTCGGCGGTCCTCGGCACCCTGAACACCAGCGCCTTCTTCGTGTTCGTCTACGTCGCCTCGCAGACCCTGGCCACGAGCACGGCGTCCATGGTCATGGCCCTGTCGCCGCTGGCCCTGACCCTCGGCGCCTGGGCCCTGCTCGCCGAACGGCCCCGCCCGGCGCATCTGGTGGCGGCGGCGGTCGGACCCGCGGGGGTGGTCCTGATGCTGGGCGGGCCCGGTGCGCAGACGCGACCGGCCGGGATCCTGGCGTCCTTGGCGGCCATGCTCGTCTCCACTGCCGGCTACCTGCTGAGCAAGCGGTGGAACTCCGGCCCGGGCGTCCTGTCCGTCACGGCCTGGCAGCTCACCTGCGGGGGCCTGGTCCTGCTGGTCCCGGCCGCGCTCTCCGAGGGACCGCCGCCTCCGGTCGGCGGTGCCGCGGTCGGGGCGTACGCCTACACCTCGCTGGTGGCGACCGCCCTGGCGTTCCTCGCCTGGTTCACCGGCCTGCGACGCCTGTCCGCGGGGACCGTGGGGCTCCTGGGCCTGCTCAACCCGGTCACCGGGGTCCTGCTCGGCGTCTCCCTCGCCGGCGAGGATCTCGGTCTGCCGCAGGTGTCCGGCATGGCGCTGGTCCTGGCCGCCGTCCTCTGCGGCCGGACGCGGACGCCGGCCGCCACACCCCCGAACAGGAAGGGGAACACGGCGGAGGCCCGCGCGACGGGCCGGCCGGACGGGCCCGCGGACTAATCACATGCCCCGAACGGCGCGAGGAGTTACCGTGGGCGGCATGAACGTCACCGGCCGAAGCATCTTCATGACCGCGCGAGCGACCAGCTCGCCGGTTGCCGCCGCCTGACCTTCTCCCCTCCCCCACCGGCGACCGGAAACGGCCCGCCGGTGGTCGCACGGCTCTCCGCCGCCCCTCGCCTCGTCGCGACGATCGCCCGGTCCCGTTCTCCGGCGCCCGTCCCGCCACGACGCGAAGGAGTCGTCCCTCATGGACACGGAACTGCTGACCCGTACGTTCGTCGAGTACTACGAGGACCGGGGCCACCGCCGGATCACCGGCTCGACCCTGCTGCCCCCGCCCGGCGGCACGGTGTTGTTCACCACCTCCGGCATGCATCCGCTCACCCCCTACCTGGAGGGCCGCCCGCATCCGCTGGGCCGGCGGCTGGTCAACGTGCAGCGGTGTCTGCGCACCACGGACCTCGACGAGGTCGGTGACAGCACCCACCTGACGGTCTTCGAGATGCTCGGCACATGGTCGCTGGGCGACTACGAGGGCCCCCGGAGCCTCGACTGGGGCCACCGGCTGCTCACCGAGGGCCTGGGCGTCGATCCGGGGAGGCTGCACGCCACCGTGTTCGGCGGCGACGACCGGACCGGTCCCGACACCGCCTCGCTGCGGCTGTGGCAGGAGCTCGGCGTGCCCGTGGAGCTGACGGTGGAGGACAACTGGTGGTCCAACGGGCCGGTGGGACCCTGCGGGCCCGACTCGGAGATCTTCCTGTGGACCGGTGACGGCCCTCCGCGCTCGACGCCCACCCGGGACGACCGCTGGGTGGAGGTGTGGAACCACGTGACGATGCGTCACCGGCGCCTGCCCGACGGCAGCCTCGTACCGCTGCCGCAGCGCAACGTCGACACCGGCCTCGGCCTGGAACGCCTCACCGCCCTGCTGCAGGGGAAACCGTCGGTGTTCGAGTGCGACGTCTTCGAACCGTGGCGCCGTCTCGTACCGGGCCTGTGGCCCCTGGACGAACCGTCGCTGCGGCTGGTCGGCGACCACCTGCGCTCGGCCGTCGTGGTCCTCGGCGACGGTGTCCGCCCCGCCGGCACCGGGCGGGGCTATGTGCTGCGGCGCCTGGTGCGGCGGGTGCTCACCGTACTGTGGCGGGACGATCCGTCGCGCGGGCTCGGGGACCTGCCCCTCGAACCGGTCTCGCACACGCTGGACCACTTCCGCCAGGACGACGGTCCCGAGCAGGTGCGCCGGCTGCTCGTGGAGGAGGAGCGCCGGTTCGGCAGGCTCCTGGAACGCGGCCGGCAGGTGCTGGCCCGGCCCCGCTTCCGGGGGCCGCTCGGCGAGGACGACTTCCGGTACCTCCACGACACCCACGGCCTGCCGCGTGATCTGGTGACGGGTCTGCGGGAGGGGTGACGCCGCGCGGCGCACCGGGACACACCGGACACGGGCAGCCATAATCGCCCGGGTGAGCGAGAGCGAGGCCGGCGAGCCGCGGCAGTGGATGACCAGCCGGGGCGGCGCGCGCCGGCGGAACTTCCTGCAGACGGAGACGGGCAGCGCCGCGCTGCTGCTGGCGGCCGTGGTCGCGGCGCTGCTGTGGGCCAACATCGACAGCCACTCCTACGAGGCGCTGTGGCAGACGCGCTTCACGATCGGTCTCGGCGGCCACCAGCTCTCGCTCGACCTGCACGAGTGGGTCAACTCGGGGCTGATGAGTCTGTTCTTCTTCGTCGTCGGGCTCGAGGCGCGGCGCGAGTTCGACATGGGGGAACTGCGGGACCGGCGCTGGGTGGTGCTCAGCGCGGTGGCGGGTCTCGGCAGCATGGTCGTACCGGCGCTGATCTACGTCGCGGTCAACGCCGGGCACGACTCGGTGCACGGCTGGGGCACCGCGATGTCGACCGACACCGCGTTCGCGCTCGGCATCCTGGCCGTCTTCGGCACTCGGCTGCCGGCCTCCCTGCGGGCGCTCATGCTGTCCGTCTCGGTCGTCGACGACCTCGTGGCGCTGCTCGTCATCGCGGTGTTCTACAGCGACCGGATCCGTCTGCCCGCGCTGCTGGTCGCGGTGGGCGCGCTGGTGCTCGTCGTCGTGCTGCGGCTGGCCGGCGTACGGGGCGCGCCGTACTGCGCGGTGCTGTCGGTGGTGGTGTGGGTGGCCCTGCTCGAGGCCGGGGTCGATCCGGTGGTCACGGGCCTGGCCGTGGGCGGGCTGGTCGCCGCGTACCCGGCGCCGCGCGGGGACCTGGAGCGGGCGAGCCGCCTGTTCCGGTTGTTCCGGGAGCAGCCGACACCGGAGCTGCAGCGTTCGGCGGCCCGGGGGCTGGCCTCGGCGATCTCGCCGAACGAGCGGCTGGAGCAGCGGTTCCTGCCGTGGGTGAGTTTCGGCATCGTGCCGCTGTTCGCGATGGCCAACGCGGGGATCGAGCTGAGCGGGGCCCGGCTGGCGGAGGCGTTCGCCTCGCCGGTCACGCTGGGCATCGTGTGCGGCTGTGTGGTGGGCAAGATCGTGGGCATCGTGGGTTCCATGGCCGGGGCGCAGCTGCTGTCGGGCGGACGGCTGCGGCCCAATGTGGGCTGGGGCTCGGTCACCGCCGCCGGAGCGGTCGCGGGGGCCGCCTTCACGGTGTCGCTGCTGATCGCGTCGATCGCCTTCGAGGGCGAGGAGCTGAACCAGGCACGCATCGGCATCCTCGCCACACTGCTCGGTTCCTTCGTGGCCGCCTGGGCGGTGGCCGGGATCGTCGGGCTCCTGCCGGCGGCCCGGCGGGCGCGGGCCCTGCTGGGCTCCGCCGAGCCGCTGACAGACCTGGCGGTGGCCGTAGACGAACGGCACGACCGGGTGCGCGGTCCGGAGGACGCGGCCGTGACCCTGGTCGAGTACGGCGACTTCGAGTGCCCGTACTGCGGCCGCGCGGAGAGCGTGGTGCGGGACCTGCTGGGCAGCGAGACCGACGTGCGCTACGTCTGGCGGCACCTGCCGCTGACGGACGTGCACCCGCGGGCCCAGTCGGCGGCGGAGGCGTCGGAGGCGGCAGCACGGCAGGGAAGGTTCTGGGACATGCACGATCTGCTGCTGGAACGCCAGGACGAGCTGGACGGTCCGGACCTGGTGCGGCACGCACGGGAGATCGGCCTGGACGTGGAGGTGTTCCGCCGGGACCTGGCACGCCGGCGGGGTGTCCGCAGGATCGCCGAGGACGTGGACTCCGCCGACCTCAGCGGGGTGTCGGGCACCCCGACCTTCTTCGTCAACGGCAGGCGCCACCACGGCGCGTACGACATCGACGCCCTGACGCGGGCCGTGGAACAGGCCCGCCGGCGCGTCCTGGCCGGCCGGTCGCCCGGGCGCCGGGGCGTCAGGTTCCGGCCCGGACGCGGCGCGTAGGGCGCCGGCGGCGCTGCACCGCCGCACGGGTCTCGCTTCCAGGGCGGCGGTCGCCGCGTCGTGAGCGCTGGGCGACGCCGGCGAAGAGGCAGTCGACGACGGCGAGTCGGGCGATGCGGCTGACGGTGGCGCCGGACCGGAACGGGGTCTCGCGGGCGCAGGTCACAAGGACCGGGCCGGCGGCCGCGAGAC
>NZ_JACBYP010000090.1 GCF_018982965.1 Streptomyces mayonensis
GGAGACGAGGCCCCCTCGCCTCCCCCGGCCTCCTCCTCTCCTACCGCCTCCTCTCCTCCCTCCTCCTCTCCTACCGCCTCCGCTTCCGCGCCCGGGGCGCCCAGTGGGAGTGCCGCGCCGTCACGGCCGGGCGACGGCGTGCCCGCCGGGTTCCGCCGCTACGACGCGCCGGAGGGCTTCTCGGTCGCCCTGCCCGGGACGTGGCGGCGGCTGGACACCTCGCGGGTGCCGGGCAACGCGTACCGGGTGGTGTTCGGCGCCGCGGGCGATCCGCGTACCCTCGCGGTCACCCGCAGCAGCCGGGTGGGCGCGGACCCGGTCGCGGTGTGGCGCGACGACGTCGAGCCCGGCCTGGCCCGCAGGGCGGGCTACCGGCGGATCGGCGAGATCCGGGCGACGACGTACCGGGGCCGGGAGGCGGCCGACATGGAGTGGGTCGTCCGGGACGACGGTGCCCGGGTCCGTACCTTCGGGCGCGGCTACCTCCTGGGCGGCGGGCGCAGCTTCTCGCTGCGCTGGTCGACACCGGCCGGAGACTGGGACGACCGCGGCAACGAGCGGGCGCTCGCCGCGTTCCTCGCGACGTTCCGGGAGGAGCAGGGCTGAGTCCCCCGCGTACCGGGTGCACCGCCGTTTTCGCCGCGCCCGGGCGGGGACTCGGGCGTCATGGTGCAAATCGGATACACGATGATGACCGAGCAGGCCGGCCCCCGTGAGCTCGTCGGCCATCTGGTGCGGGCCGAGGAGGTGGGGTTCGACTTCTCGGTGACCTCGGACCACTACTTCCCGTGGCTGCGCGAGCAGGGGCACTCTCCCTACGCGTGGAGCGTGCTCGGCGCGGCGGCCCAGGCGACGTCCCGCATCCCGCTGATGACGTATGTGACGTGCCCGACGTTCCGCTACCACCCGGCGGTGGTGGCCCAGAAGGCGGCGACCCTGCAACTGCTGTCCGAGGGCCGGTTCCGGCTGGGGCTCGGCGCCGGTGAGAACCTGAACGAGCACGTCGTGGGCGGCGGCTGGCCCTCCGCCGACGTGCGGCACGAGATGCTGCGGGAGGCCGTGGAGATCATCCGGGGTCTCTTCGGTGGCCGCCACGTCAACCACCGCGGTACGCACTTCGGCGTGGAGTCGGCCCGGCTGTGGGACCTGCCCGAGACCGCGCCGCCCATCGGGATCGCCGTCTCCGGCGAGCAGTCCTGCAGGTTGGCGGGCGAGCTCGCCGACCTGGTGATCGCGACCGAGCCCAAGGCCGGGCTGGTGGAGTCCTTCGACCGGCACGGCGGCACCGGCAAGCCGCGCGTGGGCCAGCTGCCGGTGTCCTACGACCCCGACCGGAAGGCCGCGATCGAGCGGGCGCACGCGCAGTTCCGGTGGTTCGGCAACGGCTGGAAGGTCAACTCCGAACTGCCGCACCCGGACGCCTTCGACGCCGCGACGCAGTTCGTCACGCCGGACGACGTGGCCGGGTCGATCCCCTGCGGCGACGACCCGGACGCCTTCGTCGCGGCCGTACGCCCGTACGCCGAGGCGGGGTTCACCGAGATCGCCCTGGTGCAGATCGGCGGCGAGTCCCAACCGGCCTTCCTGGACTGGTCGGAGAAGACGCTGCTGCCGGCCCTGCGCGAGGCACTGGACTGACACGGGGCGCTGGACCGCACGCGGCGCGAGTGGGCGTACCCCGGGAGCACGGACCGGACCCGGGGCGCACATACCGAACCCGGCACGGACGGACCGGACCCGGGGCAGGCGGGCGGGCGAATCACCCGTCCGCCTGAGCATCTTGGCCCCGCGCGGGGTACTAGAGGGATCTACGTCCGTCCCGCTGGAGGCCCCGTGAACGCACGTGTGCACAAGACCCTGGTCGTGCAGCTCCAGGCGGGCGACACCGCCGACCGCTTCCCGGTGCTCGCCCACTTCGGCTACGACGCGGCCGACCCGTTCGCCCTCACCGTGGTCTTCTGCCACGACGGACGGGTGCTGGCCCGCTGGACGCTGGACCGGGAGATGGTCGGCGAGGGCCTCGCCCGCCCGGTCGGTACCGGGGACGTGCGGCTGCGGCCCGAATCGCGGGGCATGTGGAACGAGTTGCGCGTCGAACTGCTCGGCGACGACCGCTCCGACGGGGAACGCCACCGCGCCGTGGTGTTCGTGTGGGCCGCCGCCGTCGAGGCCTTCCTGCGCGAGACGCACGCGGTGGTCGCGCCGGGCGAGGAGGAGGTCGCCGTCGACGACTTCCTGGCGGCGCTGGCGGCCGAGGGCTGAGCGGCCGCGTCAGCGGGCGGTGTGGCGGCGCCGGGTCCACAGCGGGATCCCGAACCAGCACAGCAGGTACCAGAACACCACGCCCGTCACCAGGTAGGGCACGAAGCCGTCGTGGGTCGCGACGCGCAGGATCAGCAGCAGCGAGCAGGCCGTGGTGGCGAGCAGCAGCACCAGGCCGAGCACGGTCAGCCGGGACGCCCAGCGCACCGCCTGGGGCTTGACCCGTCGCCCGGAGACGAGGCGGTGCAGGGACACCGGCCCGATCAGGGCTCCGGTGGTGACGGCCCCGAGGACCACCGTGATCAGGTAGATCGTCTGGTCGGTGTCGGACAGGCTCTCGTACTTGGGCTGGAACACGACCGTGAGCAGGAAGCCGAAGAGGATCTGGACACCCATCTGCGCGACGCGTACCTCCTGGATGAGCTCCGTCCACATCCGGTCGGCGCGCTCCTCCTCGGTCTCGTTGCGCCCCCTGCGCCGGCCTCCGTCCTCCGCCGTGCCCGAGTTGCTCACCCTGTCCTCCCGGTGGCCGTCCGTGCGTCCCTCTCCCAGTTCCCGGGATCCCCGCTTCCAGACGCCCCGCGGGGGCGGCGACGCCCGGTTTGGGTGATCGGGAGGCGGTTACACGGGCCGGGACCGACCGAGGCGCAGGGAGGTACGGAGCATGTCCGACACTCAGCTCACCGTGACGCTCAGTGGCGGTGGGATCGGGGACGCGCGAGCGATCGTGCACGCGCTGGAAGGGGTCTTCGGCGCACCCGACGGCCTGCCGGCCGACGACCGGGCGACGGTGCGCACCGCGACGTTCGACTCCCCGTCCGAGCCGCAGGCGTCCCCGGCGGGGCGCGGGGCCGCGGCCGCGCTGTCGGCGCCGGTGACGGTCACCGTGCAGGGCACGCCGCAGGCCGTCGAAGCGGCGAGCGAGACGCTCACGCGCGCCTTCGCCACGCGTGACGAGGGGGCGGCCGCCGGCGACCAGGAGCGCGAGAGGCAGCTGCTCCTGGTGCCGTGAGACGGCCGCCCGCCGTCGCGGGCGCGACCGCCTACCAGCGGCTCTCGACCTGGTCCTTGATCCGGCGGTCGTAGAGGTCGCGGACGGCCGCGAGGGTCTGCCCGGACAGCTCCGGCAGCCGGGCGGCCTCCGTGTTGGCGCGTGCCTGTGCGGGCGTGCGGGCGCCGGGGATCACCGTGGTCACTCCGGGCTGCTGGACGATCCAGCGCAGTGCCAGCTGGGCCGGGGTGTATCCCTCGGGGGCGAGCGCGGCGAACTCCGCGGCGGCCTCGACGCCGGTGGCGAAGTCGACGCCGGAGAAGGTCTCGCCCTGGTCGAAGGCCTCGCCGTGCCGGTTGAAGTTCCGGTGGTCGTTCGCCGCGAAGACCGTGTCGCCGGTGTACTTGCCGGACAGCAGGCCGGAGGCGAGCGGTACCCGGGCGATGATGCCGACGCCCGCCTCCCGGGCGGCCGGCAGGACCTCGCGCAGCGGCTTCATGCGGAACGGGTTGAGGATGATCTGGACGCTCGCGACGCCCGGCCGCGCGATCGCGGTGAGCGCCTCGGCGCAGGTCTCGACGCTGACGCCGTACGCGGCGACGCGCTCCTCCTCGACGAGGGTGTCCAGGGCGTCGAACACCTCGTCGGTGGAGTAGACGGGCGTCGGCGGGCAGTGCAGCTGCACGAGGTCGAGACGGTCGACGCCGAGGTTGCGGCGTGAACGGTCGTTCCACTCCCGGAAGTTGTCCAGTACGTAGTTCTGCGGGATCTGGTCGACCCGGCGGCCCATCTTGGTGGCGACCAGCACGTGCAGGTCGGGGCGGCCCGCGAGGAAGGCCGCGATGGTCTGCTCGCTGCGTCCGTCGCCGTAGACGTCGGCGGTGTCGAAGAAGGTCACCCCCGACTCGGCCGCCGCCTCCAGGACCGCGAGGGCCTCCTTGTCGTCGACGTCTCCCCAGTCGGCGCCCAGTTGCCAGGTGCCGAGGCCGACCACCGACGCGTGCTGGTCCGACCTGTCGAAAGTGCGCTCGTCCATGGCGTCAGTCTGTCATGCGCCGGTCGGTCGTCCGCCGTGCCCCGGTACCGCGCGGGGACGACCCTTCCGGCTCCGGCCGGTGCGCGGCGGCGAGCGTGCGGGCCTGTGCCGCCCGCGCCAGCCGGGGGCCGAGCCTGCGCTTGAGCCGGCGCAGTACCTCCAGCCGGCTCACCGCCCGGTCCACGCGGTGGTACAGGCGGGGCGGGACGTACGGCAGCAGGGGCGAGTGGCGCTGTCCGAGCAGGTCGAACATCGTCTGCGGGGGGAGGTGGATGTAGCGGGGCAGGTTCTCGTACCACTGGGCGCTGTGCCGGGCGGCGCTCTGCACCGGCAGCAGGGCGGCCCGGCGTTCGCGCTCGTAGTGGGCGAGGGCGTCCGGGACGCTGTCCCGTTCGCGCAGGGCCGCGGCCAGCGCCATGGCGTCCTCCAGGGCGAGCGTGGTGCCGGCGCCGATGGAGTAGTGCGTGGTGTGGGCGGCGTCCCCGAGCAGGACCAGGTTGTCCCTGGACCAGGTGCGGTTGGTGACGGTGCGGAAGGTCTGCCACGGGGCGGCGGCACGGCCCGCGGACCGGGCGGTGAGCGGGTGTCCGTCCAGGACGCCGGCGAACACCTTCTCCAGCAGGACCAGTCCTTCGGCCTCGTCGGCCCGGTCCAGCCCGAGGCCCCGCCAGGTCTCGGGTGCGCACTCGACGACGCAGGTGCTGCCGCCGGGTCCGAAGCCGTAGCCGTACGCCCAGATCCACCCGTGGCCGGTCTCGGCGAAGGCGAAGGTGAAGGCGTCGAAGACCTTGGGGGTGCCGAGCCACAGGTAGTGGTTGCGGCCGTGTGTGATCCCGGTGCCGAAGTGGGCGGCGTGGCGGGTGCGCAGCGCGCTGCCCGCGCCGTCGGCCGCGACCACGAGATCGGCGGCGGGCGGGGCGTCGCCGGTGATCCGGTGCTCGTGGCGCAGGTCCACGCCGAGGGAGCGGGCGCGGGCGGCGAGGATCTCCAGGAGCCGGTGGCGGCCGATGCCGAAGCCCTCGTCGCCGCGGTGCCGGGTGGACAGGTCTCCTACGTGGGCGACGCCGTCCCGCCAGCGCACGGAGTGCTCCAGAACGGCGCGGGCCGACTCGGGGTCGTGTTCGCGCAGGCGGTCGAGGAGTCCGCCCCAGTAGGTGACGCCCCAGCCGTAGGTGGAGCCCTCCGGGTCGCGTTCGTGGACGGTGATGTCGTGGGACGGGTCCTGCAGTTTCAGCAGGATCGACAGGTACAGGCCGGCGGGCCCGCCGCCGACGCAGGCGACCTTCACGCGCACCCCAGATGCATACTCGTAGTGACATTACGCGCCTTCACGCGTACGCACAGTAGCAACGAGAGGTGGTCCCGCCGCGCTATACGGCCGGGGCCGGGCGGTTCATCCGGCGGCCGCCGTACGGCACTCGGGGTGGCCCCAGCCCTGGTCGTTCTTGGCGATGGACTCGCCCGCCGCGTAGGAACGGCCGCACAGGCAGCGTCCCGGGAACTTCGCCTTGATGGTGCGCGCGGAGGAGCCGCCGCCCTTGCGGGCCGTGTTCGACGCGCGCCGGGGTGCCTTGCGGGCCGCCGGTACGTCGGGGGCGGGCGGCGGCTCCGGGGAGCCGAGGGCGCTGCCCGCGGGCTCCTGGGCCACGGCCGCCCGGCTGGCCGCGCGGTCGGCGAAGTCGTTGAGCCGGTCGCCGTCGACCTGGTGGGCGGGTACGTAGCGGAACTCGACGGAGCGGCCCCCGAGCAGTTCGTCGATGCGCACGACCAGGTCCCGGTTGGCGACGGGCTTGCCCGCGGACGTCTTCCAGCCGTTGCGCTTCCAGCCCGGCAGCCAGGTGGTGACGGCCTTCATCGCGTACTGGGAATCCATCCGCACCTCGAGCGGCACGTCGGGGTCGGTGGAGGCCAGCAGGCGTTCCAGGGCCGTGAGTTCGGCGATGTTGTTGGTGGCCCGGCCGAGCGGGCCCGCCTCCCAGTGCACCGGGCTCTCGGTCGCGTCGGCCACCACCCAGGCCCAGCCGGCCGGACCCGGGTTTCCCTTCGAAGCCCCGTCGCACGCGGCCACCACACGTTCACGCATGCGCCCGATCATGCCATGGCCCGGTGGGCTGTCCGGACGCCGGTGGTGCGCTCACTGTCCGGCGTACGCGCGCTCCAGCTCGGCGATGTCGAGCTTGCCCATCGACATCATGGCCCGGTTGGCGCGGGCCACCCTGGCGGGGTCCGGGTCGCGGAACATCTCCTCCAGCCTGCCGGGGACGACCTGCCAGGACACCCCGAACCGGTCCTTGAGCCAGCCGCAGGGACCTTCCGTGCCGCCGTCCTCGGTCAGCCGGGCCCAGTAGTGGTCGACCTCCTCCTGGTCCTCGCAGGTGATCTGGAAGGAGACCGCCTCGTTGAAGGTGAACTCGGGACCGCCGTTGAGTGCGACGAACTTCTGGCCGTTGGCCGTGAACTCGACGGTGAGGACGGTGCCGGCGGGCCGGTGTCCTCCCTCGGGGTAGCGGGCGACGGCGCCGAGGGCGGAGTTCTTGAAGAGCGAGACGTAGAACCGGGCGGCCTCCTCGGCCTCGCCGTCGAACCAGAGACACGTGGTGAATCCGTCGGTGCTCATGACTGCCTCCTGGGTGTGGAACTCGGTCACCACTGTCGACCGGTGCGGGCCGCGGAACTCATCGGTGTCCGGGCGGCGGGATCCTCCGGCTCTGCCCGTGGCGAATCTGCCGCGGGCAGAGAAGTCCCCGCCCGGGGCACGGGCGGGCCGAGAGTGGAGAAGCCGGCGGCGCGACCGCCGCGCACCACCCCGCGATTCCTCACTACTCGCTACTCGCTACTCGACAAGGAGTGCCGATGTCTCCACTCATGGCCGGCCCGGGCGCCGCCGCACCGCCCCGGGCGGAGGAGGGCGACACCACCGCCACCCCGTTCGACGACCGGCTGGCCGAGCAGTTGCTCGACCAGCGGATCGTGCTCCTGGGCACGCAGGTCGACGAGGTGTCCGCGAACCGGGTCTGCGCCCAGCTGCTGATCCTCTCCTCGCAGGACCCGCGCACCGACATCAGCCTGTACATCAACAGCCCCGGCGGCTCCGTGCACGCGGGCCTCGCCGTCTACGACACGATGCGGCTGATCCCCAACGACGTCTCGACGCTCGCCATGGGGTTCGCCGCCAGCATGGGCCAGTTCCTGCTGAGCGTCGGCGCGCCGGGCAAGCGCTACGCGCTGCCGAACGCGCGGGTGATGATGCACCAGCCGTCCGCGGGCATCGGCGGCACCACCGCCGACATCGAGATCCAGGCCGACAGCCTGGACTACATCAAGCGGACCATCGAGCGGATCACCGCCGAGCACACCGGTCAGAGCCCGGAGACCATCCGCCGGGACGGCGACCGGGACCGGTGGTTCACGGCCGAACAGGCCCGGGAGTACGGAATGGTGGACCAGGTCGTCCAGTCCTTCTCGGATGTGCGCCCGGCCGCCGCCAGGCGACGGATGGGACTGTGAGATGAGCAGCTACACGATTCCGAACGTCGTCCAGCGCACCCCGCAGGGCGAGCGCTCCTACGACGTCTTCAGCCGGCTCCTGTCGGAGCGGATCATCTTCCTGGGCACCGAGATCGACGACGGGGTCGCCAACGTCGTGATCGCGCAGCTCCTGCACCTGGAGTCGTCGGCGCCGGAGAGCGAGATCGCCGTCTACATCAACTCCCCCGGCGGCTCGTTCACGTCACTGATGGCGATCTACGACACGATGACCTTCGTGCAGGCGCCCATCTCCACCTTCTGCGTCGGGCAGGCGGCGTCCACGGCCGCGGTCCTGCTGGCCGGCGGGGACCCCGGACGGCGGTTCGTGCTCGAGCACGCCCGGGTCCTGCTGGGCCAGCCGGCCAGCGGCGGACGCCGGGGGACCATTTCCGACCTGGCACTCGAGGCCAAGGAGATGGTGCGGATCCGCGCCCAGGTGGAGGAGGTCCTGGCCCGGCACACGCACCACGACGTCGCGACCCTGCGCACGGACATGGACCGGGACAAGGTGTTCACGGCGGAGGAGGCGGTGGCGTACGGGCTGGCGGACGAAGTCCTCAGCCGCCGTCTGGCCGGGGTGTGAGACGCCGGGCCGGCGCCGCGCGCGAGGCGGGGCGCCGGCCCGTGCGTGCCTCAGGCGGCCAGGCACATCCCGTCGAACCGCGACGCGGAGGTGCCACGGCCCGGTGCGGCACCGGTGTGCCGCGAGGCGAGGCGGACCAACTCGCCCTGGGCCCGCGCCAGCAGGTCGCCCAGGCCCAGTCCGAGGGCGCCCGCCGCCGCGGCCAGCACCTCCGACGACGCCTCCTTGCGGCCGCGCTCCACCTCGGACAGGTAGGGCATGGAGATCCGGGCGGACTCCGCGACCTCCTTCAGGGTGCGTTCCTGCGCGAGGCGTTCGCGTCTGAGGACGTCGCCGACCAGATCGCGCCACAGCGGTTCCCGCACGGCGGGCGGCCGCTGCTCAGGCCCGGCCGGCCGGGCCGCGGAGCCGCCGCGCGGGCGGGCGGACTGCGGGCGGCCGGGCTCCGGATGGGCGGACTGCGGGCGGCCGGGCTCCGGATGGGCGGTCGGCGGGCGCAGCGCGATGACGCGCGCTTCGTTCGGCACGTGGCTGGTCACCTCCTCAGGCTAGGGTCCCGGCTGCGCCGCGGAAGGGTCCGGCGTTGCGCCCTGAGGGAAATCCTCGGGTGCCGACCGCGGTGGGCGGGGCTACGCTTGAGGTACGGACATCGCCCCGCGAAGACACAGCGGCGCAGATTTCCCGCCACTGAGCGACTCGGGCCGTCGCTCGGGGCATGTGCCGTCGCGCCCGGGGTACCCGCAGGCGGGAACAGCCCAGGAGACGTCAACAGCCCAGGAGACGTCGAAGCGTGACTTTCGTGGGAGAGGTAATGGAGACCGCCGTGGTCCGGCCGCAAGCGCAGGTTGTCGAGGAGACCGCCGGGACCGCCGGGGGCGGAACGGACGTCGGAACGCTGCCGGGGGTCGTGGACGCGAGCAGTGTGGCGCCGCGCGACGCGCGTCAGCTGTCCCGCCAGTTCTTCCGGCGGCTGACGGAGCTCGAGGAGGGCACGCACGAATACCAGTACGCGCGCAACACCCTGATCGAGATGAACATGTCGCTCGTGCGGTTCGCCGCCGGCCGCTTCCGCGGTCGCGGGGACGACATGGAGGACATCGTCCAGACCGGCATGATCGGGCTGATCAAGGCCATCGACCGGTTCGAGCTGTCGCGCGAGGTCGAGTTCACGTCGTTCGCGCTGCCGTACATCGTCGGTGAGATCAAGCGGTTCTTCCGGGACACCACCTGGGCGGTGCACGTGCCGCGGCGGCTGCAGGAGCTGCGCGTGGAGCTGGCCAGGGCCCGTGAGGAGCTGTCCTCCCGTCTGGACCGCGAGCCCACCGTCGCCGAACTCGCCACGCTGATGAACATCGGCGAGAACGAGGTGGTGGAGGGCCAGATCGCGGCCAACGGCTACAACTCCTCGTCGCTGGACGCCGCACTCACCGGCGACGGCCCCGAGCACGGGGAGTCGGTGCTGGCCGACTTCATCGGCGTGGAGGAGGACGGGCTGCGGCTCGTCGAGGACTTCCACTCACTGGCGCCGCTGATGGCCGAGCTGAGCGAGCGCGACCGCCGGATCATCCACATGCGGTTCGTGGAAGAGGCGACGCAGGCGGAGATCGGTGCGGAGCTGGGCTGCTCGCAGATGCACGTGTCCCGGCTGATCAAGCGGATCATCACCCGGCTGCGCGAGGGCATGCTGGGCGAACTCGGCTGCGCCTGAGCACTCGCGCGCCCGCGCCGTCGTGACAGGCCCGCGGCATCCCGAGAAGGGTGGCGGTGCCCTTCACCCCTCGGTGAGGGGCACCGTGGCGCGTACCCGCTTGCCCACCGGGACGCGCTCGACGACCACCGTCTCCACCAGGGCGTGGACGATCTCCAGGCCGTGCCGGCCGATCCGTTCGGGATCGCGGGGGAAACGCTCGGGCACCGCGCCGCTGCTGTCGTAGACGGTCACCGACACCGAGGTGCCCGTGCCCTCCAGCTCCAGGATGTACGGGCCCTTGCTGTGCCGGTCGGCGTTGGTGACCAGCTCGCTCACCACCAGCAGGACCGCGCCGTCGGCCCGGGGGCCGATCGCGGCGCACCACTCGGTCCTCAGCTGGTCGAGGAAGAGGGAGGCGAAGGAGCGCGCCTCGGCTATGCATCCCGGCTCACCGGAGTAGTGGGCCGCCCGCCTCAGCGGTTCAACGGGTACGTCGAAACCAGTCGGTATCACTGCCCCGTCCAGGTACTCGGTCATGCGTTTCTCTCTCGGAAGCCGGACTGGCCGGACGCTGCTGCACCTGTGCTCGTACCCCGAGTGCCGCGGCACAGTCCCCGTCTCTTCCGAGTGCGGGCATCGTCACAGTGCCGCGGGGAACCCGCAGGTGTGGGAAGGGTGTGCGATGAACGAACTGATGACCGCACGAAGCCTCACCACGCGCCCCGTGGTGACCCTCGGCGGCGATGCCGTCGCCCACGTCAAGGACACCGTATGCGACGCCGCGGCCACCCGGATCACCGGTTTCACGCTGACGGGACGGGGGCTGCCGACAGGTCCGCTGAAGGAGGCTCTGCCCTGGTCGGCGGTGTACTCACTGGGCCACGACGCGGTGATGGTCCAGGGCCGGCGGGCCCTGGTGAGTGCGGCGGCGATGACGGCACACCAGCAGACGGTACGGGCCCGGGTGCTGGGGGCGAGGCTGCTCACCGAGGCCGGTACGGAGGTCGGCACGGTGCTCGACGCGGTGGTGGAGGGCGGCACCGGCGGGCGGGTGGTCGGCTTCCGCGTGGCGGCGAGCAGGGGGTTCGCGCCGGGGCCGACGCGGCACCGGCGGCGGGTGTACGTGCCGCGCGGCGGGACGGTCGAGGTCGCCGGCCGTACCCTCGTCGTTTCCGGGGAGGCCGTCCGGCACGTGGCGGACGACCTGTCCGGCTTCGGCGCGCTCGTCGGCGGCGTGCCGGGCGGGTGGCGGGAGTCGCTGCCGTGATGCTCTTCAGCGAGGTGCGCGGGCTGCCGGTGGTGCTGCCGGGCCGTGGCGGGCCGATCGGCCGGGTGACGTCCCTGACCGTGGACGTGGCGGCCGCGCGGGTGAGCCACGTGCGGCTGCGGGCCGGCCGTTTCCGCCGGGAACGGGTGCTGCCCCGGGATGCGGTGGACACGTTCGGGCCCGGTGCCGTGCGGGCCCACTCCCCCGCCCCGCCCGGGCAGGCTCCGCCCCGCCGGGACCTGCTGGGGCATCGGATCCTGACCGACACGGGCAACGAGCAGGGCACGGTCCTGGACGTGGCGTTCGACCCGGCGACCGGCCGGCTCCTGGCCCTCTTCACCAGCCACGGCGAAGTGCCGCCGACCCGTCTCCTCGGCCTCGGCGACCACGCCCTGGTCGTCCGGGCGGCCTGACCCCCGCTCCGTACCGCGGCGGGCGGATCCGCCGTACGGTGCCGGACCGTGGCAGGACCCGGACACCGGCACCGGAGGACTCCCCCTCGCCGCACCGTCCCCTGCCCCGCCGGGCGGACGACGCGGACGGCCCTGTCGGCGGGCGGGCGGTGCCGGGGCTGCTTAGCGTGGCGGGGTGAGTGCGCGAACCCCCTCGGGACCTGCCGGACCGCCGGTTGTCGGGCACGGCTGGGCGCAGGCCCTGGGGACGGTGCTGGCCGCGCTGGTCGCCATGGGTGGCGTCGCCGCGCTCGGCCTGTGGGCGGCCGGAGCCGCGGACCTGCCCGACCGTGCCTTCCCTCGCGTGGTCGCGGCCACCGTCGTCACCGCCGTGGGCGGCGCGCTGGAGATGTCCGGCGACGCCGGCGACCTCGCCGACACGGACGCGGGACTGACCGTACTGCCGCTGTCCGTCACCCTCACCGGCGCGCTGGTACTCGCCCGCGGCTTCCTGCGGCCGCTGCGGCACCGTGCCGTGGCGGGCGCGGCGGATCTGGCGGGCTGGGCCGGGCGCATCGCGTTCCTGTGGCTGCTCGCGCTGCTGGGGGCGGCCTTCGCCGCGCGGCAGACCTTCGAGGTCTCCCTCGGCGAAGGCGTGCTGAGCGACCTCGGCGACCTGTTCGGCGTCGCCCCGCGGGTCGGTTTCACCACGGACGTGCCACTCACCGTCCTGTTCGGACTGCTGTGGCTGGCGGGGGTGTTCGTGCTGGCCCTGCTCGTGACCCGCGAGCCGCCACTGCCCGGTCGGCTGCCGAGCCTGCGGGCGTCGGCCCGGCCGGCGGCGTGCGCGATGACCGCACTGCTGCTCGTGTACGTCGTCCTCGGCGTCGTCGTCGCCCTGGTCGCCGCCGGCACGCGGGGGCACCCGGCGGACACCTTCGCCGTAGTGCTTCTCGGGCTGCCGAACCTGGCGTGGCTCGCGCTCACCGTCGGTCTCGGCGCGACGTGGAACGGACGCGTGGAGGGGCCCTTCGGGCTGCCGATGCCGCAGGTGCTCGACGAGGTGCTGCGCACCCGGGACGTGTCGACCGTGAACCTGGGCACGCTCACCGAACGCGACGGTCGGATGTGGTGGCTGCTGGTCGTCGCGGCGGTCCTGGTCCTGGCGGCGGGGTTCGGCGTGGCGTACGGTTCCGCGGCCCGGACGCCGCTCTGGCTGCACGCCGTGCGCATGGGGGTGGCGCTGGCGCTGACGGTTCTCATGATCGGGCTGGTCGGCCGGGTCTCCGCCCACTACGGGCTGTCGGTGCTCGGCATCGGTGACCTGGGCGGCGGCCTGTCCGGACAGGTGTTCCTGCGGCCGCGGCTGCGGAGTGCGGTCGGTCTCGCCCTGCTGTGGGGTCTGGCCGCGGGGACGCTCGGCGCGCTGCTCGCGCGGTGGGTGCGGCGCCGGCCCGCAGAGGATCCTTCGCGGACGTAGGCGGGGCCTTCGCGAACCTGGCCGGGGCCTTCCCGGACGTGGCGAGAGCCTTCCCGGACGTCGCCGGGGCCTTCCCGGACGTGGCGAGAGCCTTCCCGGACGTCGCCCGGGGCCTCAGGCGACGGGGACGACCAGGGGCGGCGCGGCCCGCTGCATGCGCAGCGCGTCGACGGACTCGGCCATCAGCTCGTACTCGGTGGTCGCGTCGCTGGTCGCGATGCGCACCAGCCGTCCGGCGGCCAACTCGTCTGCGACCAGCTCCTGTTGCAGGTCGTCGGCGCACCAGGCGCGCAGGACGCTCGGCACGTCGGGCGCGTCGTCGGCGAGCGGGGTCAGGACGCCGCGGGGTAAGTGGGGGTTGTCGGGCTGCGGGTCCAGCCGCTCGGCCATCCAGGAGGCGCGGTCACGCAGCCACCACAGGGCGAGGGCGAGCGTCGGTGCCCGGTAGGTCCCCAGGGGGACACCGATGCGCCGGCCGTCGCAGACGCCGTATGCGGTGACATGGCACAGGAACTCGTCGTGCACTGCTACCCTCCCCCGTCACCCTGCCGCCTGCCGGTCGGGCATGGCGTTCGTGCGGCTCGTGTGCTGTGCGTGAGGGCTCTGTCGCATGGTGTGAAAGGCCCTAGAGGTGAGTATGTTCACGACTGAACCACTGTCACCATGAGTTTCCGGCCAGTCTCCTGGCATATTCAGGGTGCTTGATGGCCGAAAAACCGTCGCCCGCGTCCCGCGCCGCCGCTGTCCGGGACACCAAGCACCGTCGGCCTCCCTTCGCCACGGGGCGACGGGCCGCCGCGGCCCGGGGACGATCGACGGCGCGGAGGGGCGCGGGCACGGTGGCGACCGCCCGGTCACCGGGACCGGGAACCGGCCCCGACCAGCGCACACCGCCACCGCGGTGACCGATCGCCCGGTCCGCACGCACCCGTCAGACGGCGATGCCGTCGCGCGCCGCTGCGCGGCCTCGAACGCCGGCCCGGACGCGGGGACCGAGGCGGGCGGCGCGGCCTGGACCAATGGCGGCGGAACACCGAACCGGCCCCTGTGCCCGCCGTCGGCGGCCACGAGCAGATGCACGCTCAACGGCGCGGACGACCGTACAACGGCGCGGAACACCGCATTCGGCAGGCGTGCGGCCTCCCGGACCGGGCCCCCGGGAAGGTGGGCGCCCGCACGAGTGCGCCCCGGTCCCCGGGGCGCGCGTCGCCGCCTCAGGGACCGGGGCGCAGGGCCCAGGGGCTCCTAGCCTTGGACGATCTTGTCGATGCGGGCCAGTTCGTCGGGGTCGAAGTGCAGGTTCCTGGTGGCCGCCACGCTGTCCTCCAGCTGCTGCGGGCTGCTCGCGCCGACCAGGGCGGAGGTCACCCTGCCCTGCCGCAGCACCCAGGCCAGGGCCAGCTGGGCCAGCGACTGGCCCCGCGAGGACGCGATCTCGTCCAGGGCGCGGAGCTTGCCGACCAGTGCCCCGGTGACGGCGTCCGAGTTCAGGAAGGGGCTGTCGCTCGCGGCGCGCGAGTCCTCCGGGATGCCGTCGAGGTAGCGGGAGGTCAGCAGTCCCTGCTCCAGCGGGGAGTAGGCGATGGAACCCACCTCCAGCTCGTCGAGGGCGTCCAGCAGGCCGCCGGTCTCCGGGCGGCGGTCGAGCATGGAGTAGCGCGGCTGGTGGATCAGCAGCGGGGTGCCGAGTCCGGCGAGGATGCGGGCGGCCTCGCGGGTCTGCTCGGCGGAGTAGTTGGAGACGCCGACGTAGAGCGCCTTGCCCTGCTGCACCGCTGTGTGCAGGGCGCCCATCGTCTCCTCCAGCGGAGTGTCCGGGTCGGGGCGGTGGGAGTAGAAGATGTCGACGTGGTCGATCCCCATGCGGGTCAGGCTCTGGTCGAGCGAGTTCAGCAGGTACTTGCGAGAGCCCCACTCGCCGTACGGTCCGGGCCACATCAGGTAACCCGCCTTGGTGGAGATCACCAGCTCGTCCCGGTACGGCCCGAAGTCGGCCCGCAGGGCCTCGCCGAGGGCGGACTCGGCGGAGCCGGGGGGCGGGCCGTAGTTGTTGGCGAGGTCGAAGTGGGTGACGCCGAGGTCGAAGGCGCGGCGCAGGATGGCGCGCTGGGTCTCGGCGGGACGGTCCGGGCCGAAGTTGTGCCACAGACCGAGCGAGAGCGCGGGGAGCTTCAGACCGCTGCGTCCGGCGCGCCGGTAGAAGGAGGGGTCCGCGTAGCGGTCGGGGTGTGCGGTGTACAACGCGACTCCAGAGGGGTTGGCCCGGTGGTACGGAGGGCTCGGGTGCGGCCGTCCCCCACTCTGGCGCGGCCTGCGGACAGTGGTCCAACAGAAGAATCCGATGGGATTGCGCGGTTACGCTTCTCAATCATGGAACTGCGTCATCTCCAGCACTTCGTGGCGGTCGCCGAGGACCAGCACTTCACCCGCGCGGCGGAACGGCTGCTGGTGTCCCAGTCGGGCCTGTCGGCGTCGATCCGGGCGCTGGAGCGGGAGTTGCGGGCGCCGTTGTTCGTGCGGACGACCCGCCGGGTGACCCTGACGGAGGCCGGGCGGGCGCTGCTGGGCGAGGCGCAGCGGATCCTGGCCCAGGTGCGGTCGGCGCACGAGGCGGTCGCCGCGGTGCAGGGGGTGTTGCGCGGGACGCTGTCGCTGGGTGCCGAGCAGTGCATCGCCGGGGTGCCGGTGGCCCGGCTCCTTGCCGGGTTCCGGCGGCAGCACCCCGACGTGGAGATCCGGCTGCGGCAGGCGGGTTCCGGGGAGCTTGCGGAAGAGGTCGCGGAGGGCAGGCTCGACCTGGCCTTCGCCTACCGCACCCAGGCGGACACGGAGCAGTTGCGCTCGGTCTCGCTGGCCGGGGAGCCGATGACGGTGCTGTGCCATCCCGGGCACCGCCTGGCGGCGGACGGCGCGGTGCTCACTCCGCACGATCTGGCCGACGAGATCTTCGTCGACTTCCACCCGGACTGGGGCCCGCGGCGCGTCACCGACGCCGTCTTCGCCGCGGCGGGGGTGCGGCGGACGGTCCCGCTGGAGGTGAACGACGTGCACGGCCTGCTCGACCTGATCGACGAGAACCTCGGCATCGCCGTCGTGCCGCGGCACTTCCGGCACAAGCGGGCCGCCCTGACCTCGCTGCCGCTGAAGGACGCGGGTGCGACGGAGTACGAGACCATCGCGCTGCTGCCGCCCGTGCAGGCGACCAGCCCGGCGGCGCGGGCACTGATGGGGCTGCTGGCCACGGCGGGTGCCTGAACGGGCGCCTGAACGGGGAGCGCGCGCGGCCCGACTGCGCGATGGTGGACGTATGCATGCGAAGGACATCCTCATCGAGGGCTACGGCCGCATCCAGGAAGAAGTCCACGCCGCCGTCGGGGGTCTCGGCCCCGACGGCCTGAACGCCCGGCCCGCCGCCGGCGCCAATTCCGTCGCCTGGCTGGTCTGGCACCTCACCCGGGTCCAGGACGACCACGTCGCCGACGCCTTCGGTCTCGACCAGCTGTGGCTGTCCGGGGGCTGGGAGGAACGCTTCGGCCTCGGTCTGCCCCGCCACGACACCGGGTACGGCCACGACTCGGCGCGGGTCGCGAAGGTACGGGTCGACTCGGCCGGCCTGCTGACCGGCTACTACGACGCCGTGCACGAGCAGACGCTCGGCGCGCTGCGCTCCCTGGCCGCCAAGGACCTGGAACGGATCGTGGACGAGAACTGGGAGCCGCCGGTCACCCTCGGCGCCCGCCTGGTCAGCGTCCTGTCCGACGACCTCCAGCACGTCGGACAGGCCGCATACGCCCGCGGGCTCCTTCAGAGCACGGACGCGTAGCCCGGCAGGACGACGTCCCGGATCAGGGCGTTGCGCTCGTCGAACGGCGCGAAGGCGCTCTTGAGGGCGTTCACCGTGACCGTGCGCAGGTCCTCGACGCTCCAGCCCGCCCGCTCGACCAGCAGGGACATCTCCCGCGTCATCGTGGTGCCGGAGACGAGGCGGTTGTCGGTGTTCAGGGTGACCCGGAAGCCGAGGTCCTTCAGCGCGGTGATCGGGTGCTCGGCGATCGAGGTCGCCGCTCCGGTCTGGAGGTTGGAGGTCGGGCACATCTCCAGGGCGATCCGCCGGTCGCGCACCCAGGCGGCGAGGCGGCCGAGCTTGCCCGCGGCGAGGTCGGGGATGTCGTCGGTGAGGCGTACGCCGTGGCCGATGCGCTGGGCGCCGCACACCTGGAGGGCCTGGTGGATGCTGGGCAGCCCGTGCGCCTCGCCGGCGTGGATGGTGAACGGCACGTTCGCGCGGCGCAGGTGTTCGAAGGCGTCGAGGTGGTCGGCGGGCGGGAAGCCGTCCTCGGCGCCGGCGATGTCGAAGCCGACGACGCCGGCGTCCCGGAAGGCGACCGCGAGGTCCGCGGTCTCGCGGGTGCGGTCGAACATCCGCATCCCGCACAGCAGGGTGCCGACCCGGACCGGGGTGCCCGCCGCGGCCGCCTTGGCCATGCCGGCCGCCAGCCCTTCCTGGACGGTCTCGACGACCTCGGCGAGGGCGAGTTCCCCGCGGGTCATCAGCTCGGGGGCGTAGCGCACCTCGCCGTAGACGACGCCGTCGGCGGCGAGGTCGAGGACGTACTCCTCGGCGGTGCGCAGCAGGCCCTCGCGGGTCTGCATGACGGCGAGGGTGTGCTCGAAGGTGGCGATGTAGCGCACCAGGTCGCCGGAGTTGGCGGCCTCGTAGTACCAGGCGGCCAGTTCGCCGGGGTCGGTGGTCGGCAGGGAGTGGCCGGCGTTCCGCGCCAGCTCCACGACGGTCGCGGGGCGCAGTCCTCCGTCGAGGTGGTCGTGGAGGACCGCCTTGGGGAGGCGGCGGAGAGTGTCGGCGTCTATGCGCGTAGATGTCATGTGCGGTGATTCCTCGGCGGATGGCTGCGCTTGCGCGCGGGGTGATGGATACGCGGGTGCGGGGGTGCTACTGCGCGGGGCGGATCAGGGAGTGGCGGGCTGGAGCAGGTCCCAGCGGTTGCCGTACAGATCCCGGAAGACCGCGACCGAGCCGTACGGCTCGTACCTCGGCTCCTCGAGGAAGGTCACGCCCGCGGCGGTCATGCGGGCGTGGTCCCGGGCGAAGTCGTCGGTGTACAGGAAGAAGCCGACGCGCCCACCCGTCTGGTCGCCGATCCGGGAACGCTGGGCCTCTCCCCTGGCGCGGGCCAGCAGCAGACCGGTACCCCCGGCGCCGGGGCCGGGTTCGACGACGACCCAGCGGGAGCCGTCCGGCCGGGGCGTGTCCTCGGCGAGGCGGAAACCGAGGGCCTCGGTGTAGAAGCGGATCGCCTCGTCGTAGTCGTCGACGACGAGGGCGACCAGGGCGATGCGTGTCATCGGCACCTTCCGGGACGGGTGATTGACCGGAGAGGTTATACGTAAAACTGACCGGGCGCCAAGTCCCGCCCTCGATTCCCCGCCGGGGGCGGACGGGCCCAACGGGCGAGAGGGCCGCCCCGTCGGAACGGAGGGCCCTCTCGCTTCGGAAGCGGACGGGTCAGCAGTACAGGTTGCCGCCCGGGGAGACGCCGAGGATCTGACTGAACTGCTGGTACTTGGTGACGCGGCTCTGGACCTGGGCGGGGTTCCTGCCGTCGCACTCCACGGCGCCGTTGATGGAACGGATGGTCTGGCCGAAACCGGCGCCGTTGACCATGGCGTTGTGCCCGGTCATGCTGCCGGGACCGGACTGGGTGTTCCAGTACCACAGGGCCGTCTTCCAGGCGACGGCCGAGTCGTTCTGCACCAGCCAGGGGTTGTTCAGCAGGTTGATGCCGAGCGCGTCACCCGCGGCCTTGTAGTTGTAGTTCCAGCTGAGCTGCATCGGTCCGCGCCCGTAGTAGGCGTCGTTCCCGGCCGGGCAGCCGTAGGGCTGCGTTCCGTCGCAGTAGTGGGGGTAGTTGGCGGTGTTCTGCTCGACGATGTGCACGAGCCCGCCGGTCTCGTGGCTGACGTTGGCGAGGAAGGCCGCGGCCTCCTGCTTCTTGGTGGTGTCGCTTCCGGTGTTGGCGAAGCCGGGATAGGCGCTGAGCGCGGCGGTCAGACCGCTGTAGGTGTAGAAGGAGTTGCGGCCCGGGAACATCTGGTTGAACTGGGCCTCACTGACGACGAACTGGCCGACCGGCGTGCCGGAGCCGCCGTCGCAGGGGTACGGGTCCCAGTACCAGGTGCTGATGAGCGGGTCGTAGCCGGGGTTGGCGTGCTCGGCGATGTAGGCCTTGCCGTCGGTGTAGCGGACGATGTCGCCGGTGTTGTAGTTCGCACCGGCCGACCAGGCCGGGTAACTCGAACACGCGGCGGCCGACGCTTCGCCCGCCGGCATGAACAGGGGCACGGCTCCCGCGAGTGCGAGTGCGGTCACCAGAGCGGATGTGCGGCGCCTCGACACAGGTCTGTCTCCTTCGGCGGAGCACGGCCGCTCCCGGACAGGGACAGATCGGAGCTGAGCCCTGCGCGCACGTGCCGGTGGGACCGGCCACGGCGTGGGGGCGGCCGTGGAGGGGGGTGTGGCTGCACACTCAACCGCGTTGGTCTGTACCAGTCAAGGGTGTAGACCAGTCAGTATGGAAAGGATCTTCACCGCTGCGGCACGAACCCGCCACACGTCGCAGCCCCGTCCCCGGGGTGCCGCGCCACCACTCCCATCCCGGATGCAGTGCCGCGGCACCACTCCTCACCCCCGGTGCGGTGCCGCGTCACCACTCCACCCCCGGTACAGTGCCGATGTCCCGGCCCTCCGGTGCGGTGCCGGCGTCCCGGCCCTCGGTGCCGTACCGGCTCGTCGCCCTCCGGCAGCCGTCGGGACAATCGCCTCATGACCACCACACCCCACCCGCTCGTCGCCGAGGCACGCCGCCTCGCGGACGACCTCCTCGCCCCCTCCGCCCAGCGTGTCGACCAGGACGTCGTGCCCGCGAGCCACCTGGAGGCGGTCCGGCGGTCCGGGCTGCTCGGAGTCGGCGCACCCGTGGAGTACGGCGGGGCCGGCGCCCCGGACGCGGTCGCCCGCGAGGTGGCGGAAATCCTCGCCGGCGCCTGTCTGTCCACGTGGTTCGTGCAGACCCAGCACCACACGCCGGTACGGCTGCTCAGCCGGGCTGCTCCCGAACTTCCCGCCCGTGAACGCCTGTTGCGCCCCCTGTCCGACGGCGAACTCCTGGCCGGCATCGCCTACGCGCACGTGCGCTCCCACCCCCGGGTGCCGGTGCGCGCCACCGCCGAGCGGGGAGGTGTCCGCTTCGACGGGACCGTGCCCTGGTACACGGGATGGGGCCTGAACGACCTGATGCTGCTCGCGGGTGTGACCGGGGCCGACGAGGTGGTGTTCGCCTTCGCCGACGCCCGCGAGCAGCCGGGGCTGCATCCCTCCGCGCCGATGCGGCTTGCGGCGCTGACCGCCGCCCGGACCGTGTCCCTGGCGCTGGACGGCCTGTGGGTGCCGGAGGAGTCGGTGGTGCTGCGCACCCCGCGGGAGGAGTTCGCCCGCGTCGACGTGCCCCGCAGCACCAACACCTCCCCGGCCGTGTTCGGAGTCGCCCGCGCCGCACTGGACCTGCTCGCCGCGGCGCCCGACGGGCCCGGTGCGGCCGGCGCGCTGCGCGCCCGGCTCGACGAGGTCAGGGAGCAGGCGTACGCCCTCGCCGACCATCCCGTCCCCAGCGAGCGCGTCGCCGAACGGCTGGCGCTGCGGACCCGCGCGTACGACCTGCTGCGGGCCGCCACGACGGCGGCGGTGGTGTCCGGCGGCGGTCGCGCCACGAGCCTGGACCACCCGGCCCAACGTCTCGCGCGGGAGGCGATGTTCCTGCTGGTCCAGGGTCAGACCGCGCCGGTGCGCGAGGCGCACCTGGAGGCGCTGGCGACGCTGTGACCCATCGCCCGGGAGAGGGCCGGGCCGGAGTCTGCGATCGCGCCCTCCACGACTACACATAAGGGAAAAATAAGAGCACAATGGAACTCATGCGGCGTTACCGCACACCGCGCCGGAAGCGGTGGGCCCTGTAAGCCAAAGGAGACGACTCATGGCCAACGTCTCGCACCCCCGAGGTGACATCACCAGCCACCCCGACGCCCCGGAAATGCAGGCACGCTATGCCCGCATGCTCGGTGGTCGGGACGTGGCACTCGTGGACGGGCCGGTGTTCCTGCTCGGCCTCTACTGTGCCGTGTCCCCGTGGATACTCCACTTCACCACCAGCCAGCCCTCACTCGTGGCCCACAATCTGATCGTGGGCATCGCCATCGGTCTGCTGGCCCTCGGTTTCACCCGCGCCCCGGAACGCATGTACGGCCTCAGCTGGGCCATGTGCGCGATCGGCGTCTGGATGATCATTTCGCCGTGGATCGTCGGGTCGAGTCCGGACGCCGGCGTCATCTGGAACAACATCGTCATCGGCGCCCTCGCCTTGATCCTGGGCATGGTCTGCGCCGGTACGGCGGCGCGGAGCGCCCCACGGCACTAGGAACCCGGAAGAACGTGACACGGGCCGGTCCGCGCACCTGCGGGCCGGCTCACCGGTGCGTGCGCCCTCCGGCCGCGTCCGAACCCACCGGACTGCACTCGCCCGCAGCGGGCACACTCCCCGGTGCGGGGGTTCTGACGCAGGAGGGGTGGACATGGAGATCGACGGCCTCATCAGTGCCATCGTCATCGGAATCGTCATCGGCGTTCTGGGCCGCCTCGTGGTGCCGGGCCGGCAGCGCATCGGCGTGCTGTGGACCATTCTCGTCGGGATCGTGGCCGCCCTGATCGGCTCGTGGGTCGCATCGGCGTTCGGCGTGGCCGACACGGACGGCGTGGACTGGATCGAGTGGCTCATCCAGATCGGCCTGGCCGCGGTCGGCGTGGCCGCGCTGGACCGGTCCCGGTCGCGGCCGGGCCGCTGAGAGCTCAACGAGCGGGGCCGACCTTGAAGGATCCGGTCATGGGCCTGGAGCCTTCCGACCGGGACATCCCCCGTCTGCCCGCCGCCGGCGCCGGCCCCTTCGGGTCAGCGGTCCTGGAACGTGTCCAGGGCCACGGCCTGGGCGACGGCCAGGCGGGGGTCAAGACCGGGTATGAGGATGTCGACCACGTAACGGTCCCGCAGTCCCCATTTCCTGTCCACCTTCAGCACCCGCTTGCCCCCCGTCTCGAAGTCGAAGTGGTACGGCCACAGGAACGGCATGTCCAGCGGCAGGAAGTCCCAGGCGCGGCGGAGCACGGCCACGAACCGGTTGCGCTCGCGGCCGACGGCGTCCGGGAATCCGGGCTCGTCCAGCACCCAGGTCGAACGCACCAGTGAGGCGATCTCCCGCTCCTCGAAACCGCCGACCAGGTCGCCCTCCGCGTCCCACACGTCGTAGCCGTCACCGGCGCCGCGAAGGCAGCGCTCCTCGATGGTGAACAGCACGCGGGTCCCGGACGCACCGGCGTGGAAGGTGATCTTCTCCTTGAGCGAGAGATACTTCACCTCGGCGCAGGCCAGCACCTCGCCCTGCGAGCCGTCCGGCATCAGCTCGCTCACCGTGTAACGGGCGGCCTTGAGCCCGTTCTCCTGCCGGACGGTGAAGCGGCTGCCGGTCCACTGTCCCGCACTTCCCACTGTTCCACTCCCTGGCCGTCGTTCCTTGTGCCGCCGCGGGGTGCGTCCGGCGGAGCCATCATCACCGGACCGCCCGCCCTGCGGCAGTCTCCATAAGTCGTCACCCGTAACGACCAAAGAAGACAGGGCCCCCAGGAAAGCCGGGGAGCCACTTTCGTCGCGCGAGACCGCACCGAAGGGAGGATGCGGGCGCCCGAGAACGGCCGTCTATCGTCTGCGCGTGGATGCTGCAGAAACTCCCCGTACCGGACCGTCGTTCCGCTTCCGTCTCGCCGCCGCCTCCCCCTGGCCCCGGCGGCGGATCGCCGGCGAGGCCGTGCTCACCCCAGTGCTCTCCGGGCTCGCGGGCGTCCTCCGCACGGCGGAGACCGGCTCCCTGGTGCAGGGCGGGGCACTGGCCCTGTTCGTCGCCGTGGTGTCCCTGGCGCGTCGCGCCCTGCCGGCGTCGGCCCTGCTGGCCGCGTCGGCCCTGGCCGGCGCCTTCCCCGGTGCGTTCGCCCTGCTGGTCTGCACCGGCTGGTCCGCCGGCAGCCGCATCGAGCGCCCGATGCGGGCACTGGCCGCGTTCACGGCGGGTTTGGGACTCCACCTTGCCGCCGACGTGGCCACCGCGTCGGATGTAGATCGCGGGCTGCCGGTGCTGCTGACCGTCGTACTGGCCGGGAGCTCCTTCCTGGCGCTGGTGGTGACACCCGGTTTCGCCGCCCGGTACCGCGCCCAGCGGCACGCCCTGCTGGACGCCCTGCGGCGGCACAACGCCCAACTGGTGCGCGAACGAGCGATGGTGGCGCGCCAGGCTCGGCTGCTGGAGCGGCAGCGCATCGCCCAGGACATGCACGACAGCCTTGGCCACCAGTTGGCCCTGATCGCCGTGCACACCGGGGCGCTGGAGGTGGACCCGGAGCTCAACGGCCGCCAGCGGGAAGGTGTTGGCGTCCTCCGGGAGGCATCCAGGTCGGCGATGCAGGAGCTGCGCGAAACCGTGGGCATCCTGCGCAACGACGCGGAGCCGTCCGGGCCCGGTGCGCGGGAGGCCGAGCCCTCCCCGGACCGCCCCGCGGTTTCCGTCGACGGGCTGGTCGCGTCGTCGCGGGCCGCGGGCACGGCAGTGGAACTGCACCGCTCCGGCGCCCAGCGGCCCCTCACCCCCGCTGTCGGCCGGGCGGCGTACCGCATCGCTCAGGAGGGACTGACCAATGCACACAAGCACGCGCCGGGCGCCCCGATCACGGTCGCGCTGCGCTACGAACCGGACAGCCTCGTGGTCGAGGTGGCGAACGGCCCGGTACCGGCCGGGGCTCCGGCCGCGCCCCCCGCGATCGGCGGCCAACAGGGGCTGACGGGCCTGCGGGAGCGGGCCCGTCTGGTCGGCGGCATGGTGCACACCGGCCGCACCCCGGGCGGAGGCTTCCGCCTCGCCGGCGTACTGCCGTACGCCGACGGCGAGCGGCAGTCACCTCCGGGCGGCGCGACTTCGGTGGCTGCGGACGACGACTTCCGAGAGCAGAGCGGCGGGGCCCCGGCGGGAGACAGTGGTGGCGTTCTCGAACACGCCGTACTGCACAAGGAGTTCACCGCCATCATGAGCCGCAAGAAGAACGCCGCCCTGGGTTGCGCCGCCGCTGCCGTCGTCCTCGTCGTGGGCCTCGGGGCCCTTCTGGTGTGGGGGGTGTCGAAAGGGCTCGACGAGTGGGAGAAGGGGAGCATACCGGCGAGCGTGTACGAGCGTGTACGAGGGGGCACGAGTCGGCGAGGCCGAGGCGGACCTGCGCAAGAAGCTCCCGGAAGGCGGATCGCTACTCACCGAGGGCGAGGAGAAGAAGGGGCCCGCGCTGCCCGACGACGCGGACTGCGAGCACTTCAAGGACGACGAGAAGGACATCACCTACCGGTTCTGCTTCCGCGACGGGAAGCTCGCCTCCAAGGTGTCCTACCCATGGACTGCCTGACCGGAGGTCTGTGACCACGCTCCCGGCCGGATCGGGCATGATGGGCTGACCTGTTGTCCGCCTGTCACACCCGTTCCCGCGCAGGAGACCGTATGATCCGGGTTCTCATCGCCGACGACGAGCCGCTCATCAGAGCAGGCATCAGAATGATCCTCACCTCCGCGGAGGACATCGAGGTCGTCGCCGAGGCACGGGACGGCCGGGAGGCGGTGGACACCGCCCGGAGCACCGCGGTCGACGTGGCCCTGCTGGACATCCAGATGCCCGTGATGGACGGTCTGACCGCGCTGGCCGAACTGGGCCGTGCCGCGCCGGGGGTACGGGTGCTGATCCTGACGACGTTCGGGGAACGCGACAACGTCCTGCGGGCGCTCGGCCACGGCAGCGCCGGCTTCCTGCTGAAGGACAGCGCCCCGCAGGAGCTGATCCACGCAGTCCGCGCGGCGGCGGCCGGCAACGCCTACCTGTCCCCAGCCGCCACCCGCCACGTGGTGGACACCCTCGCCTCTCCCGCCGCCACCGTGCGCGGCGAGGAGGCCCGCCGCCGCCTGGCCGGGCTGACCGGTCGCGAACGCGAAGTACTGGCCCTGCTCGGCGAAGGACTGTCCAACGCGGACGCCGGCACCCGCCTGCACATGAGCGAGGCGACGGTGAAGACCTATGTCAGCCGCGTCCTGACCAAGCTCGACTGCGACAACCGGGTCCAAGCAGCGCTCCTGGCCCGCGACGCGGGCCTGGAGCCGTGCGCAGAGTGAACCTCAGCACTCCGGCGAACCGGATGTGGAACGGACCGGCGGACTCGTAGTCCGACTCGTCCGAGTCGATGAAGGTCCGGCGGCCCAGAGTGGGGCACGGCGGGATCATGCTCGTCGCCGCTGTCACCGGAAGGCGGGAGGGGGCACAGCCTCGTGCAGGGGGCTGAACTTGAGTCCGGTGAGGCCCCGTTGGGGCGGGTCCGTCGTCCTGGTGGAGGCCGGAAGCCGGCCGAAGGACGCCATCGGGTTCATCGTCCTGCCCCGCCGCCGGGTCGTCGAACGCTCCCTTGCCTGGATCATGCACGCCCGCCGTCCTGCCCGGGACTACGAACGGCTCATCCCGCACTCGGAGTCGCTGATCACCTGGGCCGCCTTGGGCTTCTTGACCGGCCCTCGTGCAGGTAGCGGTAGGCGGTCGGGGTCGCGATGCCGTTGTCCCGGGCGAGTTGGACGAGTCGGGTGCCGTCGACGAACCAGCGACGCGGCATCGCGAGATGCTCGGCGGTCCCAGCACACATCAAGGACTGCGGTGCAGGTGATACTGGACGGCACTTGAAGCCTCTCGGCCGGAACTTGATCTTCGCAGACCCGTTCCTACCAGGAGATCCACCCATATGTGACGTCAGGCCACCACCCGGACTACTCGCCCGCGGTCACGCACCACAACCATCAGGTTGCGGAGATGACCTCAGTCAACTAACGCGGTACAGCATGCCAAGTGTGGTGACCGGGGCGTCGGAGCTGAACTCGATGACATCCTCGCCGTTCTTGCCCTTGAAGCGCTGTTGCTGCACGTGCATCTCCAGGGGTGCGTCGCACTGAGCACGGTTGCCAGACATCGGGTCAGCGTCGAGGAAGGCATACCAGCCGTCCAGCTCCAGGCGGTTGAGTCTCAGGCGGTATCCGCAGGTGGCGGAGCCATTTTCGCCGTCGACATCAGTGCTGAGCGTACCCACCTCTTCACCGACCCGGCCCGCACTGAGCTCAAGCTGGTTGCCGTAGCCGCCCGCCGAGTCGCTCCAGCGGCCGACGAAGCGGTCGGGGAGGGCAGCGGGTTCGTCACCCTCCTGGAAGGCGTTCCATACGCCGAAGATCAGTACAGCAAGCAGCACAAGGACTCCCACGACCAGCCACGGGTTTTGTTTCTTCGGCTTGGCCGCCGGGGCTTTCGGCTTGTTCGCCGACTTGGGCATGGCCGCGGGCGTCGACTTCGGCTTGGCCGCGGGCGTCGACTTCGGCTTGGCCGCGGTCTTCGGCTTCGGCTTCGGCTTCGGCTGTACGATCGCCGTCACAGTGGCGGCGTCCGGGCCGGAGGTCGGTGCGGAGTCCACGACGGTGGGCGAGCGGGGTAGGGCGGGGGTTCGTACGGGCGTCCCCCGTTCCGCCGGCCCGGATTCCAGCTGGAGCAGCTCGACGGCCCGGCGACCGATGTCGTCGGCGACTGCCGTAGGCAGCCAGCGGGAGGAATCCAGCAACGCGCCCGCGCCCTGCTCACCGGCCAGGGCCCGCGCGACCTCCGGCAGTTTCGGGCGGGCGGCAGGATCCTTGGCGAGACAGGCGGAGACCAGCTCCTTTACGGCATCCGGTCCGACATCGTCAAGCTGCGGCTCGGCGTGAGCGACCCGATAGAGCAGCTGGGCGGCACTGTCGCCAGGGAAGGGCTGCCGGCCACTGGCCGCGTAGGCGAGCACGGTGCCGAGCGAGAAAACGTCTGCAGCGGGGCCGACGGCTGCCTCACCGGTGACCTGCTCGGGAGCCATGAAGCCGGGCGAGCCGACAGCCACCCCGGTCGAGGTAAGCCGGGTGGCCGCCTCGGCGGCGCGGGCGATGCCGAAGTCGATCAGGTACGGGCCGTCGAGCGCGAGCAGCACGTTGGACGGCTTGACATCCCGATGTACCAGCCCGTGCGCATGCACGGCGCCCAGCCCCTCGGCCAGACCGACGCCCAGCGCGCGTACGGTCCGTTCGGGCAGCGGGCCGTGCTCCTCCACGATGTGCGCCAGGTCGCTGCCCGCCACGTAACCGGTCGACACCCACGGGACCTCGGCCTCCGGATCGGCGGCGAGCACGGGGGCGGTGCGGTTTGGTTCCCCGCTCACCAGCCGCGCCGCCGCCACCTCGCTCGCGAACCGCGCCCGGAACCGCTCGTCTGCCGCCAGATGCCGGTGCACCACCTTCACCGCAACAAGCCGCCCGCCTCGGCTCCGCCCCAAATACACCCGCCCCATGCCGCCGTGCCCGAGCACCCCCAGTAACCGGTATGAACCCACTTCGGTCGGGTCGTCCTCGCCCAGCGGCTCCAGTGCCCTCATTCCCACGCCCCTCGCACATACGACGCATTCACTGTGATGTGTCTGAGTCAAACAGCTTACGAGCGCGGCACGTTGCGAGGCAGCGGCCCACGACAGAGGTGTGCCTTCCCCCTGAGGTTCCACTTCGGGAGGTCGGTGGCGGACGGCTTTGGCCGGAACAGGACGCCAGACGGCTACCACCCCACCTCGGCCCACCCACGGACAGCCCATCAACGACCCACGATTGCCCCGGAGCCCACAGGGAGCAGGTCGTGCTGGTCCGGCGCTGGTTCGTCGACGGCACCCGACTCGTCCAACTCGCCCGGGACAACGGCATCGCGACCCCGACCGCCTACCGCTACCTGCACGAGGGCCCGGCCGTACTCGCCGACCACGTGCCCGACCTGTCCACTGCACTGGAACGAGCGGCAACGGCCGGATACCTCCACCTCAACTTGGACGGCACGGTGATCCACACCGACCGCGTGGCCGCCGCCGGCCCCAACGGCGCGCCAAGCTTGCCAGGTCAGCGGGCCCATCGACATCCATGCCACACGCTGCCTCAGGGCCAAGCCGACGCGATGCCAGACGTCAGTAGCGGCCGGCCTCCGGGAGGTCATGTCCGATGGAGTGGTGTACCGACGGCCACTCCACGAGACGCGCCCCGCCGCCATTTTCCGTCCGGGACGCACTTGAAGTCACTGGTCAGACCATGTGCCCGCGCCACAGCCCCTTCAAAGTGCGCTGGTCCCCAAACGGGGTCCCCAGGAATGATCAAGGGGCCGCTTCAGATCTCCTCTGAAACGGCCCCTGACCTTCGACTTCGTAAAGTCGGGACGACAGGATTTGAACCTGCGACCCCTTGACCCCCAGTCAAGTGCGCTACCAAGCTGCGCCACGTCCCGGTGTGGTCACGCGCGGCGAGCCGCGCGATCACGCGCAGAGCACTTTACCCCACGGAGCGGGCCGCTCCTAACGGGACCCGGCGCCGGAGGCGAGCCGCCGTTTGTCGGGCTTTCCGGCGGGTGTGAGCGGGACCTCCTCGATCAGTGTCAGCCGGGTCGGCGCGCAGGCCTCCTCCAGGCCGGCGGTGACGAGCGCGCGGAGTTCGGCCAGGTCGGGGACGTGTCCGGCGGCGGGCACCACGAAGGCGTGGACGGCCTCACCGGTGTCGTCGTCGGGGACGGCGACGACGTGGGCCTCGGCCACTGACGGGTGAGTGGCGAGCAGTCGCTCGACGGGCCCGGCGTAGTACACGTTGGCGTTGACGATGATCACGTCCCGGGCCCGTCCGGTGAGCCACAGGCGGCCCTCGGCGTCGAGACGGCCGAGGTCGCGGGTGCGCACCCAGCCGTCGGCGAAGACCTCGGCGCTGAGGGCGGGCTCCCGCCAGTAGCCCATGGCCTGCGCGGGGGTGCGGGCGAACAACTCGCCGTCGGTGCCCGGCGGGACAGAACGTCCGGAGGCGTCCCGCACCTGGAGACCGACGGGCGGCACGCCCAGCGAGCCCGGCACGTCGTCGGGGGTGGCCATGGAGATCATGCCGGTCTCGGTCTGCCCGTACCCGTGGAAGACGACGGGGCCGAGCACCTCCGCGGCCTCGCGCAGCCGCCCGGGCTCCAGTGGGGATCCGGACACCATCAGCGCCCGGAGGCTGCTGAGGTCGGCGGGCTCCTTGCGCTGGCTCTGCACGAGTTTCACCAGCCGGGCCACGGTGATGACGCTCGCGGTGGCCCGGTGCCGCACGATGCTGTCGGGGAATCCCGGCCGCTCGGCGGTGACCAGGGTGCCGCCGGCGGCGAGGGTGAGCAGTCCGTAGTCCAGCATCACCTGGCTCGACAGCGTGCCGAACACCAGGAACCGGTCCAGGCGCGCGGCCAGTTCACGGACGGCGGGCGGCCAGGCGTCCGGTCGCAGGGCCCATGCCGCGGTCATCGCCGCGTAGGTCTGGGCGCACGCCTTGGGCAGGCCGGTGCTGCCGCTGGTGTGGATGAGCCGGGCGATGTCCTGCGGCCGCCCCGACACGACCGGCCGCAGGCCGTCGTCCGCCGCCGACAGCAGGTCGTCCAGGAGGAGGACCCGCCCGGTCCGGGCGTCCGCACCCGGTCCGTCGGTGCTGTCGGTGCTGTCGGTGACCGTGAAGGCGGTGTCCGCGAGGAGGTGCGCGCGCTGCTGCTCCGTCAGGCCGGGGCGGACCCCGACGACCCTGGCGCCGACGGCGTGGGCGGCGACGAGGGCGGCGAACGCTTCGGGGCTGACGCCCAGCAGCAGCGCAACGCCGTCCCCGGGCCCGACGCCGCCGGTGCGCAACCCGTGGGTCACGCGCCGTACGGCGCCGAGGAGTTGGGAACCGGTGACCGTCCGGTCGCCGTGCTCGAAGACCGGACGGTCGCCCGCCGCCCCCAGCAGGTCCAGCAGGGCACCGGGGAACTGCTCAGCCAAGGCTCTCCTTCACGAACGCGGCCAGCGGCTGCTGGTGCACCGGTGGGATGTCCCACTCGTTCTCCAGGTTCTCCGCCAGGTGGTGGGTGCCGGCGAGGACGCCGTCGCGGTAGTGCCTGACCACGGGGTGGAGGTAGCTGGAGTCCATGGCGTGTTCGACGTCGTTCTCGGTCACCCGCGGGACGTTGATGTCGAACGGGTCCACGTCGTCGTGGTCGGGTCCGTACTCCAGGTTGACGACGAACCGGTGCGCCGCGGGCCCGAGGCTGCCGTCGACGGCGTAGGCGAGTGGCACCTCCTCCTGGTAGACGGCCTGTTCCGCGTCCACGTCGACGACGTCGCCGAGGACGGAGAACTGCTGCCACAGGCCGGAGGACCGGTTGACGCGGGCGACGACGGCGTCGGCGATCGCCTCCGGCGCGGCGGTGACCGGCCGGGCGGGCCAAGGGGTGTCGTGGTGGCGGGCGCCGAGGACGCGGTGCAGGGCGCGGGCTCCGTAGCGGTAGCCGTGGATGAAGCCGTTGGTGCCCTGTTTGAAGTCGAGTTGCTGGGTCAGGGTGCCGGCGAAGTAGAGGCCCGGTACGTTCACCGACTCGTAGGCGGAGGTCTGTTCGGGGAAGCGGTCGTTGATGACCAGGGCGGGGCGGCAGGTCTCGTCGAACACGTCGGCGTCGAAGCGGAAGCCCGCGCAGAGGATGACCCGGTCGTAGTGCAGTTCGCGGAGTCGTTCCGTGGTGCGGGCGTACCGGAAGGTCACGCGGAACCCGCCGTCTTCGGTCTTCTCGACGTTCTCCACGGTGCCGTCCAGGACGGCGTTCTGCGACTTCAGCTGGTAGCTGTCCAGGAAGTTGTTGTTGACCGCGCGCAGGTGCCCCACGAAGTGGGTCTTCCAGGCCAGTTTCAGGGAGTGCGGGCCGGCGACGTGGATGACGGCGGCCTTCGCCATGAGGGAGTCGGCGGTCTCGAAGGCGGAGTTCCCCTTGCCGACGACCAGGACCCGCTGGTTGGTGAAGGAGGCCGGGTCGGTGTCGAACTCGTCGTAGCGTTCGGCGAGGTGGATGCCGGGGATCGGCGGCTCGTTCAGCCGGGAGACGCCGGTCGCAACAACGAGTCGCCGGGCCTGCCACTGCCGCCCGGCGGCGTCGGAGACGGTGAAGACGCCGTCCGCGCGGGAGACACGGACCACGTCCGTGCCGTACTCGACGCGGACGCCGGTGCGGTCGGCGAAGTCGGCCAGGTAGCGGACGAAGTCGTCGGCGCGGGGGAAGTACTCCTCGCTGTACCGGGAGAACAGCAGCTCGGGATCGTCGCTGAGCAGGGAGTTCCAGTCCATCCGGAGGTTGAGTTCCGGGTCGGTGTACCCGGTGTGGACCTTGTTGATCGATATCAGCTGTCGATGTCGGGGGTACTTGGTGAAGAACGTGCCGGGCCCGCTTCCCCGCTCCAGGACGAGGTAGTCCCGTCCGTCACGTTCCAGTAGAGCGGCGAGCTGAAGTCCGGCCGGTCCGGCCCCGATGATCAGGTAATCGCGCACCATGGGCGGAACGCTAACCGCGTCACATCAGAAGGCTCTGAGATTGCGGCGGCTCGGTCGGGGCCGGCGGGCTGCTGGGCGCCATGCGGCGTTCGATGCGTTCGGGCAGGGCCCAGCGGTACAGCGGTACGGCGCCCGCGGTGGTGATCACGGCCACCAGCACCAGCATGGAGAACACGTCCTGGGTGATCATGCCCTGGGAGAGGCCGATGTTGATGAAGATGAGGATCATCAGGCCGCGGGCGTTCATCAGACCGCCCACCGCCCAGGACTCGCGCCAGCTGAAGCCGGTGCCGCGCATGGCCAGCGCGCACCCGACGTACTTGCCGGTGAACCCGGCCACGAGGATCAGCAGGAACGGTCCGATCATGCCCCATCCGGTGACGCCGCCCAGTTCGGTGTTGAGGCCGGAGAAGGCGAAGAAGATGGGCAGGAGCAGTACGCAGACCAGGTCCATCATCCGGCTGTGCAGGGCCTCGCGGAAGGCGGGGTCGCGCGGCATGGCGAGCCCCGCGATGAAGCCCCCGAAGACGGAGTAGATCCCGATGTAGTCGGTGAACAGCCCGGCGAGCAGGACGATGCCCACGACGACGTACATCTGGTCGAAGCCGAACCGGCCGGTGCGCTGTACCCAGGTGCCCATCGGACGCAGGAGCCGCGCCACCAGGGTGAGCATGACGAGTCCGAAGACCGCGGTGAGGCCGATGGTGCGCAGGACGTGCGGTGCGCCGGCGCCGGTGTGCATCGCTGACAGTACGGCGAGGAAGCACCAGGCCGCCGCGTCGTCGACGGACGCGCCAAGGAGGGTCATGCGGCCGAGCCGGGAGTTCTCCAGACCGCGCTCGTAGAGAATGCGGGCGAGCATCGGGAAGGCGGTGATGGACAGGGCTCCGCCGACGAAGAGGGCGAACTCGAAGGGGCTGACGTCGGGCCGCGAGAGCCGGTCGTGCAGCAGGTAACCGCACACGGCGCCGAGCAGGAGGGACGGGACGATGCCCGAGACGGCCAGGACGGTCGCGTTCCTGGTGTCCTTCCTGCCGTTGCCGCCGCCGTGGTCGAGACCGGCACCGACGAGGAACATGAACAGGGTGAGGCCGATGGTGCTCAGTACGTAGAGGATGGGCTTCACCTCGGCGGGGAAGACGGCTCTCTGGGCGTCGGGGAAGAGCGCGCCGAACAGCGTGGGGCCGAGGAGGACACCGGCGACCATCTCGCCGAGCACACGCGGCTGCTTCACCAGGAGGGCGAGGCGGCCGCAGACGGCGGAGGCGGCGAGGATGACCACGATGGCGGGCAGGACCCGCAGGACGAGTTCGAGGTTCTTGTCGGTGGCGGCCAGGACGATGGTGGACGGCACGGGGGTCTCCTGTGTACGTCGGCAACGTGCGGGGGGGGGAGGAGGAGTTGCGCAGGTCGGTGGG
>NZ_JACBYP010000091.1 GCF_018982965.1 Streptomyces mayonensis
GGCGGGGGCGCCCGCGGGGGGTGGGAGCGGGTGTTTCCCGACGGCTGACGGTGCGTCGCGGCTCGTCGCGGCCACGCGGCGGATCCGCATGCCGGACACTTCCCCGCGCCCCTTCGGGGGTGCCGGCCCGCCCGGACGTTCTAGCGTTGCCCCGTGGCCTACTTCGACGCTGCTTCCGCCGCCCCTCTCCATCCCGTTGCCCGCCAGGCCCTGTTGGCCTCGCTCGACGAGGGCTGGGCGGATCCGGCCCGGCTGTACCGGGAGGGACGGCGGGCGCGGTTGCTGCTCGACGCCGCCCGGGAGGCCGCGGCCGAGGCCGTGGGGTGCCGGGCGGACGAGTTGGTGTTCACCCCTTCGGGGACGCGCGCCGTGCACGCGGGGGCGGCGGGGGCGCTGGCCGGGCGGCGGCGTGCCGGGCGCCACCTGATCGTGTCAGCCGTCGAACACTCCTCCGTACTCCACGCGGCCGAGGTGCACGAGGCCGACGGCGGGAGCGTCGCGCAGGTCCCGGTGGACCGGACGGGCGCGGTGGACCCGGCTGCGTACGCGGCGGCCCTGCGTGCGGACACCGCGCTGGCCTGTCTCCAGTCGGCCAACCACGAGGTGGGGACCGAGCAGCCGGTGGCCCGGGTGGCGGAGCTGTGCCGGGCGGCGGGCGTGCCGCTGCTGGTGGACGCCGCCCAGTCACTGGGCTGGGAGCGGGTCGAGGGCGACTGGTCGCTGCTCACGGGCAGCGCCCACAAGTGGGGCGGGCCCTCGGGGGTGGGGCTGCTCGTCGTGCGCAAGGGAGTCCGCTTCGCGCCGCAAGGGCCCCGGGACGAGCGGGAGTCGGGCCGGGCGCCGGGCTTCGAGAACCTCCCGGCGATCGTCGCCGCGGCGGCGTCCCTGCGGGCGGTGCGGGCCGAGGCGGCGGACGAGGCGGCCCGGCTGCGGGAGCTGACGGACCGGATCCGGGCCGGCGTGCCGGGTCTGGTGCCGGACGTGGAGGTGGTCGGTGATCCGGAGCGCCGGCTGCCCGGGATCGTCACCTTCTCGTGTCTCTATGTCGACGGGGAGACTCTGCTGCACGAGCTGGACCGCGCCGGTTTCTCCGTCTCGTCCGGATCGTCCTGCACGAGCAGCACGCTGACGCCGAGCCACGTCCTGAAGGCGATGGGCGTGCTGAGCGAGGGGAACGTGCGGGTGTCACTGCCGCCGGGGACACCGGCCGAGGACGTGGAGCGGTTCCTCGAGGTGCTGCCGGGCACGGTGGCCGCGGTGCGGGAAAAGCTGGGGGCACCGGCGCGGACCGGACCCGTCCGGGAGGAGAGGGCCCGGGAGGCGGGGGCCGAGCTGGTCGTGGACGCGATCGGCCGCCGCTGCCCGGTCCCGGTGATCGAACTGGCCAAGGTCATCGGCGACGTCCCCGTCGGCGGCACGGTCCGCGTCCTGTCCGACGACGAGGCGGCCCGCCTGGACATCCCGGCGTGGTGCGAGATGCGGGGCCAGGAGTACGCGGGTGAGGAGCCGGCGGAACGGGGAACGGCCTACCTGGTCCGCCGGACCGGGTAGGCCGCCCGGGGCGGGACTCAGCCCAGGTGCGCCTGGACCTCGGCCGCGGCCTCGTCGCCGTACGCCTTGGTGAACCGCTCCATGAAGTGGCCCCGGCGCAGCTGGTACTCCTGGGTGCCGACGGTCTCGATGACCAGCGTGGCGAGCATGCAGCCGACCTGCGCCGCCCGCTCCAGCGACACGTCCCAGGCGAGTCCCGACATGAACCCGGCGCGGAAGGCGTCGCCGACGCCCGTGGGGTCGGCCTTGCGCTCCTCGTCGGGGACGCCGACCTCGATGGTCTGCTCACCGGCCCGCTCGATGCGTACGCCCCGCGCGCCGAGGGTGGTGACGCGGTGGCCGACGCGGTCGAGGATCTCGGCGTCGCTCCAGCCGGTCTTGGTCTCGATGAGCCCCTTCTCGTACTCGTTGGAGAAGAGGTAGGTCGCCCCGTCCAGCAGTATCCGGATCTCGTCACCGTTCATCCGGGCGATCTGCTGCGAGAAGTCGGCGGCGAAGGGGATGGACCGCGCGCGGCACTCCTCGGTGTGCCGGAGCATCGCCTCCGGGTCGTCGGCGCCGATGGAGACCAGGTCGAGGCCGCCCACGCGATCGGCGACGGTCTTCAGCTCGATGAGGCGGGCCTCGCTCATGGCGCCCGTGTAGAAGGAGCCGATCTGGTTGTGGTCGGCGTCGGTGGTACAGACGAAGCGGGCGGTGTGCAGGGTCTCGGAGATGCGGACCGAGCCGGTGTCGACGCCGTGCCGGTCCAGCCAGGCCCGGTACTCGTCGAAGTCCGCGCCGGCCGCGCCGACCAGGATCGGCTTGGTGCCGAGCTGGCCCATGCCGAAGGCGATGTTCGCGGCGACGCCGCCCCGGCGTACGTCCAGCTGGTCGACCAGGAAGGAGAGCGAGACCGTGTGCAGCTGGTCCGCGACGAGCTGGTCGGAGAATCGGCCGGGGAAGGTCATGAGGTGGTCGGTGGCGATGGAGCCGGTGACTGCGATGCGCACGACGTGGACTCTCTCCTGAGGGGAGGCGGGTTGACGGTTCACGCTACCCGGCGGCGGCGCCGGGCTGAAGCAGGTGCCGGACAGGTACTGAGCCGTTGCCCGACGCGGGCGGGGACGGCAGCCACGGACGCGGGTACGGGCGCCGGTACCGGCCGGTGCCGGAGCCCGCGCTGAAGCAGGCGAAACTACCCGGTAGTACAACTTTCTCCGCGGGGCCGGTGTGCCTACGGTGCTGTTATGACGAACCTGAGGACCGCCGACCCCGCCCCGGCCGACCTGGACGGCGATCTGGCCTCGCTGCGCGGGGACTGCGCCCGGATGACGCCGCGCTGGTCCGCCCCCGTACGTGTCTCCGCCCGGCCGGTGCCCGTCTCGCTCCTGCACGGCGTACGGGTGCCGCAGACGTCGGCCCGGCTGCTGGAGGCCATGTCGGACTACGGCGACTGAGGGACCCGGCGGACTCCGGGGCCGTTCGGGTGGCACGCGCCGTCGCTTCGGGTGACGCGCGCGTCGCCGGGAACCGGATCCGCGCCCACCGCGTCCCATGGCTGTCCCCAGCAACAGCCGAAGGAGCGATGCGGTGAACACCGAGCGACCCGACAACGACGACGCCACCGCCGCCGGCGAGGCCGGCGCAGGGCGTCCCGCGCGGCGGCGCCCCCCGGCGGTCGCGGTCGCGTCGGTCGCCGCCGCCGTGCTGCTCCTGGGAGCCGGCGGGGGCTATCTGGCCACGTCCGCCGCCGGCGACGGCACGGACGGCGGTACGTCGTCCGGCGCGTCGGGCGACGACACGCCCCCGCCCCTCCCCCTCGACGACCGGACCACGTCCCCCGAGGGCGGCACCCACGGCATCGCGCCCGGCGAGCCCGACCCCCACGGCGTCACCTACCGGGCCGACGGCTCGCTCCCCGAGGGCCCCGGTTCGGCGCCGGTGTACCGGGCGGAGGGCGATGTCACCGAGGCGGAGGTGGCCCGGCTGGCCGAGGCGCTGGGCGTCGGGAGCGCACCCCGCGTCCAGGGCGACGCGTGGAAGGCGGGCAACGCGAAGGACGGTTCGGGGCCCCTGCTCACGGTGGACCGGCAGGCGCCGGGCACCTGGACCTTCCACCGCTACACGCCCCGCACGGACAACTGCAAGAAGGGCGCCGAGTGCAAGGCCCCGTCGGCCGACGGCAGCCCGGTGGGCGAGGCGGCCGCGAAGGAGGCGGCGGCGCCCGTGCTGAAGGAGCTGGGCCAGGACGGCGCCAAGCTGGACGCGAGCCAGGTCATGGGCGCCAAGCGGGCGGTGAACGCGGAACCGGAGGTCGGCGGGCTGCCCACGTACGGCTGGACGACCGGCGTCGTCGTCGGCGCGCAGGGCGAGGTGGTCGGCGGCAGCGGGCAGGTGAAGGCGCCGGTCAAGGGGGACACGTATCCGGTCCTGGACGCGAAGGAGACGCTGGCGCTGCTGAACGCGCCGGGCAGCGGTACCGGCGCGGGCATCGGCGGCTGCGCGAGTCCCGTACCGCACCAGGACGGCGCCGGGTCGGACCTGCCCTGCGGACTGCCGACCGGCGCCCCGGGCAAGTCCGGGAGCGGGAAGCAGGCGGCCACGGTCGAGGACGCGGTGTTCGGGCTGGCCGCGCACCCCGTGCGGGGACGGCAGACACTGGTGCCGTCGTGGCTGTTCGAGGTGCGGATGCCGGGTGCGCGGGACGCGGTCACGGTCACGTATCCGGCGGTCGAGCCGCGGTACCTGACGGCGGCGGCCCCCGCCTCGCCCACCCCGACCCCCACTCCGCCGCCCTCCGGCGAGCCGTCCTCGGCGCCGTCCAAGCCGCGGAACGTGGACGTCAGCGGCTACACGGCCGGGGACGGCGAGCTGACCGTGCACTTCACCGGCGGCGTGTGCTCCGACTACGACGCGAAGGCGGAGGAGAGCGACGGGTCGGTGACCGTCACGGTGACCGAGACCCCGCACCCCGGCAAGGTCTGCATCCTGATCGCCAAGGAGTACGAGCGGACGGTGCGGCTCGACGAGCCGCTCGCCGACCGCAAGGTCGTCGGGGCGGACGGCGAGCGGGTGCCGGCGTACAAGCCGGGCGCACGGCTTCCGGCACCGGCCGAGGGCCGGTGACGGGCGGGAGCCGGTGACGGGCGGGGGCCAGTGACGGGCGGGGACCGGTCACGGACGCCAGGAGAACGGAACGGAACGAGGGCGGCGGCCCGGGTTTTACCCCGGGCCGCCGCCCTCGTCCTGGCGTCTTCGCGTCCTCACCCGGACGCCGCGCGGCTCAGCTGAAGGAGTCGCCGCAGGCGCAGGAACCCGTCGCGTTCGGGTTGTCGATCGTGAAGCCCTGCTTCTCGATGGTGTCGACGAAGTCGACGGTGGCACCGCCCAGGTACGGCGCGCTCATGCGGTCCGTGGTGACCTTGACGCCGCCGAAGTCCTTCACCACGTCGCCGTCGAGGGAGCGCTCGTCGAAGAAGAGCTGGTAGCGCAGGCCGGAGCAGCCGCCGGGCTGGACGGCGACGCGCAGCGCGAGGTCGTCACGGCCTTCCTGGTCGAGCAGCGCCTTGACCTTCGACGCGGCGGCGTCGGTCAGGATGATGCCGTCGGTGACGGTGGTGGTCTCGTCCGATACGGACATCTACATCTCTCCCGGGTTGTACGGAGACTGCTTGCCGACGACGTCAACCGCCGGAGCCGCGGATTCATTCCGGGCGGGCCGAGTCTTTCTCCTCGGCGTCCTGTCCCCTTCATGCTCGCACACGCCCCCGCGCGCGGTCAGCGGCCCGAGGGTGCCTTCCCGGCGCCGGGATTCACGTCACACCGACACTATGGGCATCGTCAAAGTGACGTGAAGCGGCTATGATATATAGCGTCAATTCGACGAAAAGGGTCGACGAGAAAAGAAAGGGTGCGTGTCGTGACCACCGCCCAAACCCAGGAGCTCGACGTACAGCCGACGCCCCTCGCCCTGCTGCTGCTCGGCCGCGAGGCCGACCCGAGGAGCGAGCGCGGTGTGGAGTGCCCCGGCGACCTGCCCTCGCCCTCCGACCCGGACCTGGTCGCACGCGCCCGCGCGGCCAAGGAGAAGCTCGGTGACAAGGTCTTCGTCCTCGGTCACCACTACCAGCGCGACGAGGTCATCCAGTTCGCCGACGTCACGGGCGACTCCTTCAAGCTGGCCCGGGACGCGGCCGCCCGCCCGGAGGCCGAGTACATCGTCTTCTGCGGTGTGCACTTCATGGCGGAGTCGGCCGACATCCTCACCTCCGACGACCAGAAGGTGGTCCTGCCCGACCTGGCCGCCGGCTGCTCGATGGCGGACATGGCGACGGCCGAGCAGGTCGCCGAGTGCTGGGACGTGCTGACCGAGGCGGGCGTCGCCGAGCAGGTCGTGCCCGTCTCGTACATGAACTCGTCCGCCGACATCAAGGCGTTCACCGGCAGGCACGGCGGCACCATCTGCACCTCCTCCAACGCCGAGCGGGCCCTGAACTGGGCCTTCGAGCAGGGCGAGAAGGTGCTCTTCCTCCCCGACCAGCACCTCGGCCGCAACACGGCGGTCCGGGAGCTGGGCATGTCCCTGGAGGACTGCGTCGTCTACAACCCGCACCGGCCGAACGGCGGGCTGACCACAGAGGAGCTGCGCGCCGCCAGGATGATCCTGTGGCGGGGCCACTGCTCGGTGCACGGCCGCTTCAGCCTCGACTCGGTCAACGACGTGCGCGAGCGCATACCGGGCGTGAACGTCCTGGTGCACCCCGAGTGCAGGCACGAGGTCGTGGCCGCCGCGGACCAGGTCGGCTCGACCGAGTACATCATCAAGGCCCTGGAGGCGGCCCCGGCCGGTTCCAAGTGGGCCATCGGCACCGAGCTGAACCTGGTCCGCCGACTGGCGAACCGTTTCGCCGCCGAGGACAAGGAGATCGTCTTCCTCGACAGGACGGTCTGCTTCTGCTCGACCATGAACCGCATCGACCTCCCGCACCTGGTCTGGACCCTCGAATCCCTGGCCGAGGGCACCCTCGTCAACCGCATCGAGGTCGACCGGGAGACGGAGGCGTTCGCGAAGCTGGCCCTGGAGCGGATGCTGGCGCTGCCGTAACCGGCCCCGGGCGCGACGGCCCCGCCCGGCCACCGGTCCGGGGGGGGGGGGGGGGGGGCGGGGGCGGCCCCCCCCCCCCCCCCCCCCCCCGGGGGGGGGGGGGGGGGGGCCGCCCCCCACGGCCCCGCACAGCACTCCCCCTCCAGTGACATACGCGCAGCGACATACACAAGTGATGCACATCACCTCACCCTGTGTAGCCAGGTTCGCTTATGTAATGTTTCGTCGTCTTTGCTGATGCTGCGCGACGCGTCGATCACAGGCACGATCACTCTGGTACAGACCGTTCCAGTGGCTGGAGGGCCCGTGGAGATCCGTCAACTGGTGACATTCCAGAAGGTCGCAACCCTGTTGAGCTTCACGCGCGCCGCCGAGGAACTCAGCTATGCCCAGTCGAGCGTGACGACACAGATCCGTGCCCTGGAAACCTCGCTCGAGGTGGAGCTCTTCGACCGCCTCGGCGGACGCATCCGTCTGACGCCCGCCGGTGAGCGGCTGCTCCAGTACGCCGAGCAGATCCTGGAGCTGGCCGAGACGGCGCGAGCGGACCTGGCCGGCGGGGACGGCCCGGCGGGCAACCTGGTGATCGGCACGATGGAGAGCATCACCTCCTACCGGATGCCCCCGTTACTCGAGTTCGTCCACCACCGCTACCCCAAGGTGCAGTTGTCCTTACGGCCGAGCCTGTGCGCCGAGACCTGCCACGCCCTGCGTCAGGGCACCTTCGACATCGGCTTCCTCATCGAGGAGCACACCCGCCACCAGGGCCTGGAGACCGTCGTACTGGCCGAGGAGCCGCTGGTGGTCGTCGCGGCTCCGGACCACCCGCTGGCCGGGCAGGAGAGTGTGTCGATCGACGACCTGCGGAAGACGTCCATCCTGGCGACGGAGGCCGGGTGCGCCTACCGCTCCCTGTTCGAGGAGGAGTTGCAGGGCGCGGAGACCACGTCGTGCCTGGAGTTCGGCACCATCGAGGCGATCAAGCGCGGGGTGGTGTCCGGACTGGGGGTTTCGCTGCTGCCCCGGGTGACGGTGGCGAGTGAGCTGGACAAGGGTGAACTGGCGGCGCTGGCCTGGCCCGTGCCGTTCACCGTGTACACGCAGTTGGCGTGGCGCAGTGGCAAGCGGCTGTCGCGGGAGCTGAAGCTGTTCATCGACCAGACCGTGCGCTTGATGCAGGAGGAGCAGCCGCTCAGCAAGTCGGGATGATGCGCTTCCCGTCCGCCCCTCCTCTCCCTCCCTTCCCGTCCCTCCCGTCCCGTCGGCTCCCCCCTCCCCCTCACTCGGCCGTCTCACTGCCGTCTCACTGCCGTCTCACTGCCGTCTCAGACCAGGGCGGGTTCGGGTGCGAAGGCGGACACCCGGTCACTCACGTCGTCGGGCAGCCTCCGCCGGAACGGCTGTGCTTCGTCGGCCGAGCCGATGTACAGCCAGCCGAGCAGGCGTTCACCGCTGCTCAGCCCCAGCAGCCGGCTGACGGCGTCGGATTCGGTGAACCTGCCGGTGCGCCAGATGCTGCCGAACCCGCGGGCGTGCAGCAGGAGCATGAGCGAAGTCGTCATCGCGCTGGTCGCGGCCAGTTGCTCCCACTCGGGCACCCGGTGGCCGGAGGCCGGTGTGAACACCAGGGTGGCGAGCAGCGGTGCGCGGTGTGTTCTGCTTTCCGTCCGGGACCGCTCCGCGTCGGTGACGGGGCTCTCGTCGGCGAAGCAGCGGCCCAGGGCGGTACGTCCCTCGCCGCGCACCAGGACCCAGCGCCAGGGACGGATCCGCCCGTGGTCGGGGGCGGTGGCGGCGGCCCGGAGCAGGTATCCGAACTCCTCGTCGCTGGGGGCGGGTTCGACGAGGTGCTGTGCGCTGCGACGGCTCAGTACGGCGGTCATGACGTCCATGGGTTCCTCTCTTCGTCCCTCAGGGGGCCTTCTCGCGGTCTGGTTCGTGCGGTTCCGTGCACGGGTGCACGCCGTGGGGGCGGGGTGCCGTGCACCCCGCCCCCATCCGCGTCCGGGAGCCGATCAGTAGTGGACGCGGCGGTCGCCCTCGGTCTGCCGGTAGCGGATGGACCACTGGCTGCGGCGCACGTAGGTCCGCTGCAGCCAGCGGTCGGCGCCGTCGTAGCGGGCGGTGAAGGGCGTGCGGGCGTGCAGCCCCTTCCGGTTGTTGATCAGGAGTGCCTCGCCCGGCCGGAGGAAGACCTGGTGGGCGGTCTCGCGGCAGGCGGCCTGCAGCCGGTCCAGGGCTGCCTCGGCGGCGGTGGTCATGGCCCGCACACCGTTGGCGGAGGAGGATATCTCCGGGAACTGCTCGGGTCCGCTGATCATGGCCACCGGGTCGGAGAGCACCTCGCGCCCGCCGGCCACGTCGCGGACGTAGCTGCCGGGGGCGTTGAGCCTGAAGAGCGGGCTGCGCAGCAGTTCCAGGGTGCGGGAGTCGAGGGCGCGTGAGATGTCCCGGGCATCCGCGTAGTGCGTCGCGGCGACGCCCTCGTGGTCGGCGCGCAGGCAGCTGAGGACGAGGAAGTCGGGGTTGCTGACGTCGTAACGGCCGACGGCGTCGTGGACGATGTCGTTGTGGAAGTTGAGGAAGACGGTCGAGCCCTGGTTCGTCTGGGTCGTCGCGCCGCCCTTGACGGGGATGACGTCGTGGACGAGTTGTCCCTTCTTCTCGGTGAGGAAGCCGACCGGCTCCCCGAGCAGACCGGACAGGCCGAGCAGTACTCCCTCGGCGACGAATGTCTTCTTGTCGGGCGCCGGGCCGCCGTTCGCCGGAGTGGCGGGCAGCTCCGGGTCGACGGGAAGGTTGCGGACGTAGCCGACGCCCGGGGTCTCGTTGTGGCGGCCGAAGTCGAGAATCCGCTGCAGCCGGTCGAGCGGCAGGCCGGCGAAGATCTGGTGGTAGCGGGCCATGGTGCGGTCGATGTCCAGCGTGGGATCCGGCTCGGCGGCCAGCTCCCGCCCGAGGGTGTCGCGCACGGCGTCGGGCAGGTCGATCAGGGCAAGAGTCTGCGGTGCGGCAGCGGTCTCGACGGTGGACGCGCTCATGGTGATATTCCCTTCGGTGAAGGTCGCGGGCTTACAGGGCGTGCAGTTTGGGGGCGGGGGCGGGCAGGTCGGCGTGGAGCTTCCTGGCGAGTGCGCGGGCCTGGTCGGCGTCGGCGGCGATGTGGGTGGTGGCGCGGCTGCCGGTGATCTCGGCGACCAGGACGCCCATGTCCCGCGCCGGGGGCAGTTGGTGCACCTGCTGGAAGTGGTCGATGTCGAGGTAGCCGCCGACGACCGCGAGGTGCGGGCCGTCCTCCAGGCGGACGGTGTCGACTCCCTCGTTGTGGAAGACGCTGTGCGCCCGGTCGGCGTCGGTCTCGGTGGCGTAGGCGAGCACCCTGGACCTGGTGTTGGCGACGACGCCGGTGGCCGGTGCGCCCTCGGCGCTGATGACCGTGCCGGAGGCGAAGGGGGCCTTGTTGTGGCGACAGATCAGGGTGATGCCGTGCTGCTGGGCGGTCCGCACCGACCTGCGGTGCAGGACCTTCGCCCCGTACAGGGACATCAGCGCGGCGGTGTCGTAGGTGATCTCGGGGATCAGGCGGGCGTCGGCGACCACGTTCGGGTCGGCGCTGTAGATGCCGTCGACGTCGGAATGGATCTCGACCCGGTCGATGCCCAGCGCGGCGGCGACCAGGACGGCCGAGAGGTCGGAGCTGTTCTTGCCGAGCCAGGTGGGCCGGCCCTGGGCGTCGGCCGCCTGGCCGCCCGGCACGATGACGACCTGGTGTTCCTCGAAGGCCCGGCGCAGCGGCTCGGCGTCCGACCGCTCCACCTTGGCCCACATGAAGGTGCTGTCGGTGACCAGGCCCTGCTGATGGCCCGCCAGGACGGTGGCCGCCACTCCCGCCCGGTGCAGGGCGGCCGCCAGGAGGTGGGCGCTGACGGTGTCGGCGAGGGTGAGGAGCCCCGCGACGGTGGCGTCCTCGGGCTGCGGGTCGGCCTCGTGCAGCCGGCCGCGCAGCTTCTCCGTCTCGCCGGGCATCCCGCTCGCCACGACGGCCAGGGGCCGCCCGTCCTCCTCGATCCGCCGGCGCAGGGCCTGGGCGAGGTCGGCGTAGGCCTCGACGTCGGGGAAGGTGGAGCCTCCGAACTTCAGGACGGCGGGAATGGTCACAGCACACCTCGTTCGGTGAGTACTTCGGCGATCTGCAGCGCGTTGAGGGCGGCGCCGATACGGACGTTGTCCGCGACGATCCACAGCCAGAACCCGCGCGGGTTGTGGGCGGCGACGCGGACGCGCCCCACGTGGACGTGGTTGGGGTCGCCGGCGGTGCGCGGGGTGGGGAAGGCGCCGGGGGTCTGCAGGTCGTGGACGGTGACCTCGTCCTGCTCGGCGAGCAGCCGCACCAGTTCTTCCCGGTCGACGGTGTCGTGCGCCTCGATCCAGACGGCCTCGGAGTGGCTGTTGACCACGGGGACGCGCACGCAGGTCGTGGTGATGTCCAGGTGCGGCAGGGACAGGATCTTCCGGGACTCCTGGAGCATCTTCTGCTCCTCGAAGGTGAAGCCGTCGTCCAGGAGGCGGTCGATCTGCGGGATGACGTCGAAGGCGAGGGACGGGCTGAAGGTCCCGGTCACCCCGGCGTCGTCGGGGTCGTCGAGGACGGCCCGGGCGCCGGCGCGCAGTTCGTCGATGCCGGAGTAGCCGGCTCCGGACGCCGCCTGGTAGGTGCTGACCACCGCCTGGCGGACGCCCCAGCGCTCCTGGACCGGTTTGAGCAGCCGTACCAGCGGGATGGTGGAGCAGTTCGGGTTGGCGACGATGCCGCTCGCCGGGCGGTCGCCGAGCTCGTGGGCGTTGGCCTGGGGGACGACCAGGGGGGTGTCGGGGTCCATCCGGAAGGCACTGGTGTTGTCGATGACGAGGGCGCCCTGGGCGACGGCCTTGGGGGCGAAGGTGGTGCTCACCCGGGCGCCGGCGGAGAAGAAGGCGATGTCGGTGCCGGTGAAGTCGTAGCCGTCCAGGTCGTGCACCCGGTAGGTGTGGCCCTCGGTGGTCACCTCGCGGCCGGCGGAGCGGGCGGAGGCGACCAGGGCCAGGTCGCGGTAGCGGAAGCCGCGTTCCTCCATGAGCTGCAGGAGAGTGGTGCCGACGACTCCGGTGGCGCCGACCAGGGCTATGCGCGGTGCGGTCGCGTCGGTGACTCGGGGCATGGCGAGGGTCCTCTCGGGATGCGGATTCGAACAGGGGCGCGGGGGCGGCGGGTTCGGGGCCGCGGGAGACGGGGCGGGGAGTCAGACGGTGGTGCGCTTGCCGGCCGTGGCGACCGGCTGCGCCGGGGCTTCCTCCGCGGTGGCGGGGGCCGCCTCCTCGACGGCGGGGGCCGCCTCCGCGGTGGCGGGTCGCGGCCGCAGGCTCCAGCCGAGGCTGATGCCGAGGGAGGCCACGACGATGAGCGGGATGCCCAGCGCCTGGAGCCAGCTGACGTGGTGGCCGTAGACGGCCCAGTCGCAGACCATGGCGGCGGCCGGGTAGATGAAGGCCAGCACGGCGATCTTCGACGTGGGCAGCTTCTGGTACGCGGAGTACATCAGCACGTACATCACCCCGGTGTGGAGGAAACCGAGGCCGGCGAGCCACAGCCAGCCGGTGCCGAAGTCCGCGCTCTGGCCGAGCTGGGTGAAGGGCAGCAGCAGCGGGATGCCCAGCACGACCTGGACCAGGGCGACGAGGTGGGGCTTCACTCCGGTCACGCGCTTGGTGATGACCGTCGACAGACCGTAGAACAGGGCGGCGAGCAGGGCGTAGCCGACGCCCACCAGGTAGGTGCTGCCGCTGGAGAAGTCGGACGCGGAGATGCCGGAGACGAGCAGGAGCCCGAGGAAGGCGACGAGCAGCCACCCGGCCTTGCGGGAGGTGATCCGGTCCTTGAACAGGATGGCCCCGAGCAGTACCACGAAGAACGGCTGGGTGTGGTAGACGACCGTGGCCACGGAGATCGACGTCTTGTCGTAGGACTCGAACAGGAAGGCCCAGTTGAAGACGATGAACACGCCGCCGAGGGCGGCCAGGCCCAGCTTCTTCGGGGTGAACCCGTGGTTCTTGAACAGGCCTCGGAGCGCGCAGTACAGGCCGAGGAAGAGGGTGCCGAACACGCACCGGTAGAAGACGACGTTGAACGGCGAGGCCCCGGACTCGACGACGAAGACGCCGATGGTGCCGGACAGCAGCATGGCCGCCGTGAGTTCGGTGGCGCCGTGCGCCTCCGAGCGTGCGGGCGGGGCCGACGACTGCGTTGAAGTTGATGTGCTCATGACACACTCCTGCTGTGATGGGAAGGGCGAGGGGGCCTGCCGGGAGGTTCGGTTCCGGAGGAATCCGGGCTGATACAAGGACGCTACGGCGTCTCGTTCGACCCGGTCCACACGCTGCTCGGGAACGAAATCGATGCCTTCATCAAGGCCGTCGATGGGGCCGCCCGACAGGCCCCGGAGCTGGCGGAACGCCGGTTCGGAACGCGGTGCGGAGGCAGCGGGACCTCAGTGCAGAGGCAGCGGGTAGTGCAGCCCGCCGGCGTTCCACAGGGCGTTGGCGCCACGGGCGACGTTCAGGCCCGACGAGGGGCCGAGGTTGCGTTCGTAGACGTCGGCGTAGGTGCCGACGGCGTCAAGGACCCGGTGCGCCCAGTGCGCGTCGAGGCCGAGCGCCGGACCGTGCCGGCCCGCCAGGTCGGCGACGGCATGGGCGGTGCCGCCCTCGCTCACGGCGTTCTCCGCCCCGATGAGGAACTGCAGCACCCACCGGCACACCCGGAACCAGCCCGGATCGTCGTCACGGACGGCGAGGGCCATCGGCTCCCGGGAGATGGCGGTCTCCAGCACCACGTGGTCCGCCGGCCGGGGCAGGGTGGCCCGGGCGCCGGCCAGGGCGATGCGGTCCAGCACATACGCCGCGCACGTGCCGTCCGCGTAACCGGCCAGTGCTTCGGCGGGTGTCGCGTAGGCGACCGGATGCACCTCAAGCCCGCGCGCGCCGAACCACTCGGCCAGGTTGCCCGCGGTCGTGGTGCCCGCCTGAGTGGCGACCCGCCGTCCGGCGAGCTGCTCGGGAACGGATATCCGCTCCCCGCTCCGCACCAGGAAGCCCTCGCCGTCGTAGCAGGTGACGCCGGCGAACAGGACGGGATGGGAGGTCTCGCGGCTGAGCACCCACGACAGATTGCAGGTGGCCACGTCGGCGTCGCCCGAGTCGAGCCAGGTCAGCCGTTCGACGGGGTCCGACGGAAGCCACTGCACGGCACCCGGATCACCGAGCACCGCCGCGGCCACCGCGCGGGCCACGTCCGCGTCCAGCCCGCTCCACGAACCCCGGCCGTCCGGCATGGACAGGCCCCGGATGCCCTGGCTGACCACGGCCCGTACGGCTCCCCGGTCGCGCACCGCGTCCAGCGTCGCGACGGTCCTTTGCGTCCCAGCAGTCGCAGCAGTCCTAGCAGTCCCAGTCCCAGTCCCAGAAGCCGCGGAAGTCACAGAGGCCGCGGAAGTCACAGAAGTCGCGGAAGTCACAGCATCCCCTTAACTGCCGCGCCGACCAGCTCCTCGCGGTCGAACCGGCGTTCGTTGTAGCCCAGCATGTCGATCAGGGAACGGGCGGTCACCTTGGCGGTGCCCTGGTGGTACGAGGCGGCCACGGGCATCGCGCCCGGGTCGGACCAGCGCAGGGTGCCCCTCGGGTCGATCGCCGCCCGCGAACGGTTGGCGTTGTCCTGGTGCAGGCAGTACGGCACGTCCAGGTGACCGTGGGCGAAGGCGCCCACCAGCGCCGATCCGACGTCGTCGCCGAAGGCCAGCGCCGATGTGATCAGCCGCAGCGCCTCCTCGTAGATGCCGGTCTGCCGTACCGCTTCCGCGGCGGGCGGCCGGCTTCGCTCCTCCGCCTCCACGGCGGCGGCGAACTCCAGCGCGTCCACGTTCTCCTCGATGGTGGGAATCCGGTACGCCTCCACCGCCGTCTTCACGATCAGCCGCTCGGTGCCGCTGCGCACCGCGAGGCGGACACTGTCCTCCAGCATGCGGTAGGCACCCACCGACGTCCTCGGGAAGACGCCCATGTACGTGTAGAGGACCACGTGCCAGTCGACGTCGTCGCCCAGCCACTGCGCGGCGAGCCGGCGCAGCGCGGCCAGCGCCTCCAGGTCCTGCTGCGGGTCGGTCTGCTGCGCGTAGCTGACGGAGATGCTGCGCATGCCGTTCTCGCGGAAGAACATCCCCTCCAGCACGCTCAGCGCGATCAGCAGGCTCGGCGGGCACAGCTGGCCGAGCATGCAGCCGCCGAAGCTCTCCAGGTGCATCGGCTCCGGCCGGTCGGCCAGGATGCGGCAGCACTCGGCCCAGGCCTCGGTGGCCTGGGGCAGCGGCACCCTGCTGTAGGGCAGGCAGTACGACACCGGCCCGCCCTCGGTGGCGTCCGCGCCGACGCGGGCCAACGTGCCGAACAACTCCCGCGGCAGGGCGGAGCCGTGCCGGAACTGGACGGGGAAGTCGTCGCCGGACACACCGCCGAGCAGCCGCCGGGTCTCTTCCTCGCCGTGGGCCACGACCGGGTACCCGTTGAGGTCGTCACCCCGGTCCAGCGCCCGCCGGGCGGAGACGTGGTCGTTGACGCGGGTGTAGCTGTCGACGGTCACCGTTCCGACGGACGCCGCGTGCACGCCCCGGACGGCTTCGAGGCCCCGGCGCATGGTGGCCGTGTCGGCGAACCCCATGCGCGGCTGCACCACCAGCCGACCCTCTTCGCGGCTGCGTCTGACGTAGCGGGAGAAACGGCCTGAGGCGGGGGCGGTGGACGACTGCAGGGCATTCATGCCGCACCCTCCTGTCCTGCCATTGCCAGTTCCCGCGAAGGCCCTTTCTCCAGCCCGCCGAGGAAGGATTCGAATTCGGCCATTCCTGCTTCCGCCTCGAACGCGGCATCGAAGCCGGCAGCCACGAGCTCGGAGCCGAACCGAGCGTTCTCAGCCCCCCGGATTCCGAGTTTCCCGCCAATGACCACACGCAGTTCGGCCAGTTCGGGATCCCTGCGGATCTGCTCGATGAGCCGGAGACCGTCGAGGTGGCCGTGACCGTTGACGGTGCTCACGACCAGGACGTCGGGGCGCTGCCGACGGCACTCGGCGAGGATCGCGTCGTCCGGGACACAGGCGCCGAGGTTGACTACTTCCGCACCTCGCTCTTCCAGCAGCAATTGCAGGAAAACAAGGTTCCACATGTGCGCGTCCGACGACACGCTGGTAACGATGAAACGGCTGGAAAGCGCCGTGGATATCTCGTCCATTACTCCCGTCCGCAGGTCGAAGAATCATCGGAGAAGGCGACACCCAGAAAGTTACGAGAGGGGCAGTCACCATGTCCACGACCTGTTGGGGAACGAAATCGATACCCACATCAAGACTGTCAATACGCGGGCGGGTCCGGTGGGAATATGCCCCGGGCCAGGGCAAACGCCGGTGCCCGCCCGCCGGCTCGTCCGATGCCTCCGCCTGCGGCGGTACGTCGCCGCCGCCCTTCTTGGCGGCCCGCTTCCTCGCGCGCCGCGCCTTGCGCGGCTCCGGCATCGCGCAGAGCGTCGGGACGAGGAGCAGGGCCGGCGATCAGCAGGCCGATCGCGCCGGTCGCCGCGAACGGGATCGACACCAGCAGGAGCGGCTGCCGGCACTGCCGTGACCGGGCCGGGTCCGGGCGGGCGGAACCCACGGTCGTGTGTCAGTGCGCTGCCGTAGGCTTCCCGCCGCCCGTACACCGACGTAAGGATCCCAGAGCAGTGACCGGCGTGCCCATTGCCCCCTTCCCTCTTCCCTTCAACTCGTCCCTGTCGACCGCACCTCCCCGGACGCTGCGGGAACTCGAGATAATCCGGTGCAGTGCCCACATCCGGTCGAAGCCGGGGTGGTCCGACAAGATGAACGACCCCGGCATCGTCGCCAGGTGGACGCGGGAAGCGGCCGAACAGGGCCTGACCGAGGCGCAGGTCCGTTACGTGCTCGCCGAACTCGCGCACTACGCCGCGCTGCGGGACGCCCGGACCGGCGCCGAGGTGTCCGCCGTCGACGGGGTGTGGCAGTCGGACACGCTGATCGACGACAAGCTCCGCTCCCGGCTGGCCGAGGCGGTCCGGGTCCTGGAAGAGGCCCCCGAGGAGGAGCGGGACTGGCATCCCGGGTCCGCAGGCCAGGTACTGGACCTGGTCCACCCCTCCCTGTTCTGCCTGGTGCGGGGCGTGAGCGGCGCACCCGGGCAGGCCTGGTCGAACCCGGCGGGCCACTACACGAAGTACGAGTTCTCGGAGAAGTTCCAGTGGCTGCCCACGGACGTGGACGTCAGCGACGGCGGCGACGTCACGTTCCGTTCCTACGTCAACAACGTCCACCCCGAGGACCATCGCGAACTGGCGTCCGTCCTGCCCGACCTGTTCTCGCGCATGCGCCCGCTGCTGGAGAACGTACTCACCGACCTGCGCCACCCGCGTCCCCTGCGGATCGAGGCCGATCCCTACGGGTGGTACGACGAGTCGGAGGAGCCGGAGGACCCCGACGAGGACTCCTTCAGCGACAAGGAGGCCTACGAAGAGGCCGTGGAGGCCTGGGAAGAGGCCTACGACGCCTGGTGGGACAACCGCCGGCCGATCGTCCCGGACGCCCCGGAGTTCACCGCGCCCGAGCCGCCCGGCAACACGGCACGCGTCGACCTGCGCGGCCGCCGTCTCCAGGTCGTCGTCAAGCTCGCCACCATCCACCTCACCCCTGACCGGCCCGAGTACTCCGGCGGTTCCTGGCACGTCGAGGGAATGCTGAACGAGCGGATCGTCTCGACCGGCATCTACTACTGGGACAGCGAGAACATCACGGAGAGCCGGCTGAGCTTCCGGACGGCGGTCGGTGAGCCCGGCTACGAGCAGAGCGACCACACCGGCGTGCGCGAGGTCTACGGCCTGGAGAGCGAGGGCGCGCTGAACCAGGTGCTGGGGTCGGCGTCGACCCCGGCGGGCCGCTGTCTGGCGTTCCCGAACGTCCTGCAGCACCGCGTCAGTGAGTTCCGCCTCGCGGACGCCACCCGCCCGGGCCACCGCAAGATCCTCGCGTTCTTCCTGATCGACCCCTCGGAGCGGATCGTCTCGACCTCCGACGTGCCGCCGCAGCAGCCCTGGGCCGGCACCTCGACCATGACGCTCGAAGAGGCCAAGGGCTACCGCGAAGAGCTCATGCGGGAGCGCAAGTTCTTCGTCGACGAGCACAACGAGCAGCTCTACGAGCGGGAGTTCTCCCTCTGCGAGCACTGAGTTCTTCCTGCGCGAGCACTGAGGAGCCGCGCGGCCGACCGCGCTCCGATCCCCCGCCCGCGCGACGCGGAGGGGCGCTCCCGTGAAAGCTCACGGGAGCGCCCCTCCGCCGTACCGACGAGTGTCAGACCTGGGCCGGCTCCGGTTCCTGAGCGGGCTTCGACTGCTCGGGCAGGCCCTTCTTCGCGGCCCGCTTCTTCGCGCGCCGCTCCTTGCGCAGCTCCAGCATCGCGTAGAGCGTCGGCACGAGGAGGAGGGTCAGCAGGGTCGAGGTGATCAGGCCGCCGATCACGACCACCGCGAGCGGCTGGGCGATGAAGCCGCCCTCTCCGGTGACGCCCAGCGCCATCGGGAGCAGGGCGAAGATCGTCGCCAGGGCCGTCATCAGGATGGGGCGCAGACGGTGGCGGCCGCCCTCGAGCACGGCCTCGACGACGCCGTAACCCTGCTTGCGGTACTGGTTGATCAGGTCGATCAGCACGATCGCGTTGGTGACCACGATGCCGATCAGCATCAGCATGCCGATCATCGCCGGGACGCCCATCGGGGTGCCGGTGGCGATCAGCAGGCCGATCGCGCCGGTCGCCGCGAACGGGATCGACACCAGCAGGATCAGCGGCTGGGCCAGCGACCGGAAGGTGCCGACCAGCAGCATGAACACGATGGCGATGGCCGCGAGCATGGCGAGACCGAGGTTGACGAACGCCTCGTCCTGGTCGGCGGTGACGCCACCGATCTCGGCCGTGGCACCGGCCGGCAGGTCGAGACCGTCGATCTTCGTCTGCAGGTCGGTGCTGACCGCGCCGGTGTTGTCGCCGGTCGGCCTGGCGGTGACGGTCGCCGCGCGCTGGCCGTCGATGCGGGTCATCGAGACCGGGCCGTCCACCAGCTGCACGGTGGCGATGTCACCGAGCTTCGCGGGGCCCAGGTTCAGCGCCTTCAGCTCGTCCATCGTCTCGGCGGGCTGTGCCGACCTGATGACGACGTCGCGCTCGGTGTCGCCCAGCGTCGCCTTGGCCGCCGGGGTGCCGCGCACGGCCTGGGCGACGGCGGCGCCGAGCGTCTGGTCGGTGAAGCCCGCCTCGGCCGCCTTGGCGTTGGCCTTGACCGAGATGCGCGGCACGCTCTGCGCCAGGTCGCTGGTGACGTCGGTGACGTCGTCGAGCCCGGCGACCGTCTTGCGGACCTGTTCGGAGGCGTCGCGGAGCACCTGCGCGTCGGCCGCCTTGACCACGACGCTCAGGTCCTGGCTGCCGAAGCCGTCGCCGCCGGCGACCGTGGTGGTGCCGATGCCGTCGAGCTTGGCGAGCCCGTCCTCGAGGTGGTCCTGGACGTCCTCGTAGGACGCCGAGTCCTCCAGCATCACCTGGTACGAGGCCTGGTTGGTGTCCGTGCCGCCGCCGAAGGCGGCCATGAAGCCGGACGAGCCGATGGTGACCTGGTAGTCCTTGACGCCGTCGGTGTCGCCGAGCAGCTTCTCGACCTTCTTGGCCTGGGCGTCGGTCGCGCCGAGGCTGGTGCCCGGCTCCAGCTCCTGCTTGATGCTGAGGACCTTCTGCTCGCCCTGGTCGAAGAAGTTGGTCTTGAGCAGCGGCGCCATGCCGAAGGTGCCGACCAGCACGACGACCGCGATGGCCACGCTGGTCAGGCGGCGGCGGGTGGCGAAGCGCAGGACGGGGACGTAGATGCGCTGCAGGCGGCTCCTGGCCTCCTTCTCCTCGGCCAGGCGCCGGGCCTCGGCCGCGTCCTCGGGGGTGCCCTTCGGAGGCCGCAGGAACCAGTACGACAGGACCGGGACGACCGTCAGCGACACCAGCAGGGACGCCAGGAGCGCCGCGGTGACGGTGAGGCTGAAGGAGCCGAACAGCTCACCGACCATGCCGCCGACCAGACCGATCGGCAGGAACACGGCGACGGTGGTGAGCGTGGAGGAGGTGACCGCTCCGGCGACCTCGCGGACGGCCTTGAGGATGGCCTCCTGGCGCTCCTCGCCGTAGCCGAGGTGGCGCTTGATGTTCTCCAGGACCACGATCGAGTCGTCGACGACGCGGCCGATGGCGATGGTCAGCGCGCCCAGCGTCAGCATGTTGAGCGACAGGTCGCGCGTCCACAGGACGATCAGCGCCAGCACCACCGACAGCGGGATGGAGACCGCCGTGACCAGGGTGGAGCGGATCGACGCCAGGAAGACCAGGATGACCAGGACGGCGAAGAGCAGACCGAGCCCGCCCTCCGTGGTCAGGCCGGAGATGGCCTTGGACACCGCCGGGCCCTGGTCGCTGACGACGGTGAGGGTCGCGCCGGAGCCCAGCTGCTCGCGCAGGTCGGGGAGCTTGTCCTCGACGGCGTTCGAGATGGAGACCGCGCTGCCGTCGTGGTCCATCGTCACGGCGACCGCGAGGGAGGGCTTGCCGTCGGTGCGGGTGAGGGAGTCGGCCCTGGCCTCCTCCTCCTTGACGGTGGCGACGTCGCCGAGGCGGACCGGCTCGTCGACGCCCTCCCCGGTGACCATGAGGTCCTGGATCTGCTTGACCGAGGTGAAGCCGCCGCCGACCTGGACGGTGCGGTTGGCGCCGTCCTCGTCGAAGGAGCCCGCCGGGACGGTCGCGCCGCCGGCCTGGAGGGACTGGGCGAGCGCCTGCGGAGCCACACCCGCCTCGGCCAGCTTCGCCTGGTCCGGCGTGACGGTGACCTGGACGTCCCGTACGCCGTCGACCACGACCTGGGCGACGCCGTCGATGTTCTTCAGCTCGGAGACGACCGTCTTGTCGAGCTGGTCGGCCAGCGCCTGCTGGTCCTTGTCCGAGGTGACGGCGAGGACGACGGTCGGGATGTCGTCCGTCGACCCGGAGATGACCTGCGGGTCCACGTCGTCCGGGAGCTGGGCGCGGGCCCGGTTCACGGCCTGCTGGACGTCGGCGACGAGCTGCTGGGTGTCCGGGCCGTAGTCGAAGGACGCCATGATGACGGCGCTGCCCTCACTGGCCGTCGAGGTGACGCCCGAAATGCCGTCGACGGCCTCGAGGTTGTCCTCGATCGGCTCGACGACCTGCTTCTCGACCACGTCCGGCGAGGCACCCTGGTACGGGGCGAGGACCGACACCATGGGCAGTTCGATGGTGGGCAGCAACTGCTGCTTGAGCTGGGGGATCGCGATCGCCCCGAAGACGAGCGCGATGATCGACATCAGCCCGATCAGGGCCCGTTGCGCGAGGCTGAATCTCGACAGCCAGGACATGGGTCAGGGTCTCTCTTCTGTGGCCGAGCAGGGGACGGGGCACGTGGCAGCGCCGGGCGCGGGCGAACAGGTGAGCGCCCACTCCAACACCCTGAGCCATGGCCGGCCCCGGTTCCCTAGGCCCCAGGTCCATTTCCTCGTCCGGTGCCTACTGCCGCCGCAGTACACGCGGGGAGGAGTCACTCCACCCTTGGACGGACCAACCCCGACTCGTACGCGATGACGACCAGTTGGGCGCGGTCGCGGGCGCCCAGCTTGGCCATGGCCCGGTTCACGTGGGTCTTCACGGTGAGCGGGCTGACCTCCAGGCGTTCGGCGATCTCGTCGTTGGAGTGCCCGCCGGCCACCTGCACCAGCACCTCGCGCTCGCGCCCGGTCAGCGACTGCAGCCGCTCGGCGCGGGCGGGGTCGCGCTCCTGGTCCGCCGTGCCCTCCTGGGCGAGGAAGCGGGCGATCAAACCCTTGGTGGCGGTCGGCGACAGCAGCGCCTCGCCGCCGGCCGCGACGCGGATGGCGCTGAGGAGTTCGTCGGGCTCGGAGCCCTTGCCGAGGAAGCCGGAGGCGCCGGCGCGCAGCGACTGCACCACGTAGTCGTCGACCTCGAAGGTGGTCAGTATGACCACGCGGACCTGGGCGAGGGCCGGGTCGGCGCTGATCAGGCGGGTGGCGGCGAGACCGTCCGTGCCGGGCATCCGGATGTCCATCAGCACCACGTCGGCCCGCCGTTCGGCGGCCAGCCGGGCCGCCTCCGCGCCGTCGGACGCCTCGCCCACCACCTCCATGTCGGGCTCGGAGTCGACGAGCACCCTGAAGGCGCTGCGCAGCAACGCCTGGTCGTCGGCGAGCAGGACACGGATCGTCATACTGGGCTCTCCACGGCGTCGGCGGCGTCGGTGCGGCTTCTGACCGGAAGGATCGCATGGACCCGGAAACCGCCTCCGTAGCGGGGACCGGTGGTGAGGGTGCCGCGCACGGCGGTGACCCGCTCGCGCATGCCGAGCAGACCGTGGCCGCCGCCGTCGGCGGGAGCGCCGTCCGGGGCGCCCTCGCCGGTGCCGTCGTCGAGCACGGTCACCTCGACGTTCGGCCCCACCCGCACGACGCTGACCTCGGCCCTGGCCTGCTCCCCCGCGTGCTTGCGGACGTTGGTCAGGGCCTCCTGGATGATGCGGTACGCGGCCAGGTCGACGGCGGCGGGCAGTTCGGTGCCCTGGTCGGCGCGGGCCACCTCGACGTGCAGCCCGGCGTGGTGGAAGGTGCCCACGAGTTCGTCGAGGCGGGCGAGGCCGGGAGCGGGCTCGGTCGGCGCCTCCGGGTCGCCGGACTGGCGCAGCAGGCCGACGGTGGCCCGCAGTTCGTCGAGGGCGCTGCGGCTGGCCTGCCGTACGTGGGCGAGGGCCTCCTTGGCCTGGTCGGGCCGCTTGTCCATGACGTGGGAGGCCACTCCGGCCTGGACGTTGACGAGGGCGATGTGGTGGGCGACCACGTCGTGCAGGTCGCGGGCGATGCGCAGCCTTTCCTCGGCGACGCGGCGGCGCGCCTCCTCCTCGCGGGTGCGTTCGGCCTTCTCGGCCCGGTCGCGGATGGCCTGCACGAAGGCCCGGCGGCTGCGGACGGCGTCCCCGGCGGTGGCGCCGATGCCGGTCCAGGCGAAGACGGCGAGGTTCTCCTGCGCGTACCAGGGCAGCGGGCCGGCCAGCATGGCGGCGCCGGTGAGCACGGTCATGGTCAGCAGGCCGACCCGCCAGGTGGTGGGGCGGTCGGTGGAGGCGGCGACGGTGAAGAGCGCGACAACGGCGGACATGACAACCGGGGCGCGGGGTTCGCCGGTGACGCTCTCGACGACGGAGACGCAGCCGGTGACGGCGAGCACCGTCATCGGCTCCCGGCGGCGGAAGGCGAGGGCGGCGGCGCCGACGGCCATCAGGGCCAGGCTCAGCGCGTCGGGGGTGCGCAGGTCCCAGTTGACGCCTTCGGGTCCGTGCGGGTCCACGAAGGAGCCCGCGAGCATGCACACCAGGACGGCCGCGGCGAGGGCGGTGTCCAGCGCGGAGGGGTGGGCGCCGAGGGTGCAGCGGGCGCGGGCGAGGGTGCTCACGCCGCTTTACGGTAGCCGGAGTGGGCGTCGCTTTTCAGTGGGCCCGGATTCAGCGGGCGCCGATCCCGCGAGCTGCGCCCCCTGAGTCCGGCCCCCCGCTTCGGCCCGGACGGCCTCGTCCTCGGGCGCCGGACAGGCCGGGTGACCGCTCCTCGGGTGGCGCCGCCCGGGAGGGGAGGCGCCCCGGCCGTCGGGACTCACGCGCCGCCCGGAATGAGCCCGTCGTCGCTGAGCAGCTCCCTGACCTCCTCCAGGGTGGCGTCCGGGGCCGGGAGGATGAGGTCCGAGGGCTCCAGGGCGTCCTCGGGGAGCGGCTCGCCCAGTTCGCGGACCTTGGCCAGGAGGGCCTGGAGGGTCGCGCGGAAGCCCGGCCCGTCGCCGTTCTCCATCTCCGCGAGGAGTTCGTCGTCCAGCTTGTCCAGCTCGGCGAGCCGGCCGTCGGACAGCGTCAGCTGTCCCTCCCCCATGATCCGTACGATCATGTCGCCCTCCTAGGCGTGGAGCTACTGCTTGGCGTGGAGCTACTGCTCGGCAGTGGAGCTACTGCTTGTCGAACCGCGGAGTGTCCTGCGGCTGCTGCTGGGGCCGCGCCTGGCCCTGGCCCTGCTCCTGGCCGCCCTCGATGGCCTGCCGGTCCGGGGTGCCGCCCCCGGACAGCTCGGCCTTCATGCGCTGCAGCTCCAGCTCTACATCCGTACCACCGGAGAGCCGGTCCAGCTCGGCCTGGATGTCGTCCTTGTGCATGCCGGACTGGTCGTCGAGGGCGCCGGAGGCGAGCAGCTCGTCGATGGCACCGGCCCGGGCCTGGAGCTGGGCGGTCTTGTCCTCGGCCCGCTGGATCGCCATGCCGACGTCGCCCATCTCCTCGGAGATGCCGGAGAACGCCTCGCCGATGCGGGTCTGCGCCTGGGCCGCCGTGTAGGTGGCCTTGATGGTCTCCTTCTTCGTACGGAAGGCGTCGACCTTGGCCTGGAGCCGCTGGGCCGCGAGGGTGAGCTTCTCCTCCTCGCCCTGGAGCGTGGCGTGCTGCGTCTCCAGGTCGGTGACCTGCTGCTGGAGGGCGGCGCGGCGGGAGAGCGCCTCGCGGGCGAGGTCCTCGCGGCCCAGCGCCAGCGCCTTGCGGCCCTGGTCCTCCAGCTTGCCCGACTGGGACTGGAGCTGGTTGAGCTGCAGCTCGAGGCGCTTGCGGCTGGTCGCCACGTCGGCGACGCCGCGGCGCACCTTCTGCAGCAGCTCCAGCTGTTTCTGGTACGAGTAATCGAGGGTCTCGCGCGGGTCCTCGGCCCGGTCAAGGGCCTTGTTGGCCTTCGCGCGGAAGATCATCCCCATACGCTTCATGACACCGCTCATGGGCTTCGCGCGCCCCCTTCTGACCGACTCCGGCTCAAGCTCTGCAACAGAACCCACAGTACGGGCCCTGACTCCATTACCGCACTGTTCGGGGACGGATGCGCTCATCCCCAAGGACGACTGCGTACGCTCCCGGTCCGGCGTAGGGAGTAGGTGCTCCCCGGGGTGTCCGGAATGCACCGGTGCCCGAGGCCGTACACCGCGCGGATAACGTCTGCTCTGTCCTTTTACAGACGACCGGCGTTGCGGGATCGTTCCCCACCGGGCTGGGGTCCACACCCCGGGACCCCGTACCCTTGGGTTTTGTGTTCCGTAGCCGTGCCAAGGATGAGAAGGCCCAGAGCGCCGTCAGCGCGCAGGTGACCGACTCCAAGCAGCCCCGCGACCCGCAGGCCCCCAAGGGCAGGCCCACGCCGAAGCGCAGTGTGGCCCAGTCCCAGCGCCGCAGCGTCGCCAATACGCCGATGACGCGCAAGGACGCGGCCAAGCGGCAGCGCGAGGAGCGCCGCACCGCGATGGCGCGGCAGCGCGAGGCGCTGGCCAAGGGCGACGAGCGGTACCTGCCGGCCCGCGACAAGGGGCCGGTGCGCCGGTTCGCGCGCGACTTCATCGACTCGCGGTTCAACATCGCGGAGTACTTCCTGCCGATGGCCGTGATCATCCTCGTGCTGAGCATGATCCGGGTGGCCTCGCTGCAGAACGTCGCGCTGCTGCTGTGGCTGTTCGTGATCGTGCTGATCGTGCTGGACTCGATCGTCAGCGGCTTCCGCCTGAAGAAGCGGCTCGCCGAGCGCTTCCCGGACGAGCGGCGGCGCGGCGCGGTCGCCTACGCGCTGATGCGCTCGCTCCAGATGCGCCGGCTGCGGCTGCCCAAGCCCCAGGTCAAGCGCGGGGAGCGGCCCTGAGCACGACGCCGTTCACCGAGGGCGCGGCCGAGGCCTGGACAGCGGGGCTGTCCGGGCTTCGGGACGTCGTACGGCAGGAGCTGGTGGCCCGGCAGCTGGACGAGCAGATGGCCGGGCGCTTCGCGGTGGGCAGGCGGCTGCGGGTGCTCGACGTGGGGATGGGCCGCGGGACCCAGGCGCTGCGGCTGGCCCGGGCCGGGCACCGGGTGACCGGCGTGGAGCGGGACACGACGATGATCGCCGCCGCGCGCGAGGCCCTGGCCGGGCAGCCGGAGGGCATCCGGGAGCGGATGCGGATCGTCGAGGGCGACGGCCGGGACACCGGCGTGCACTTCCTTCCGGGCAGCTTCGACGTGGTGCTGTGCCACGGCGTGCTCATGTACGTCGAGGAAGCCGACCCGCTGCTCGCGGGCCTGGCCCGGATGCTGGCACCGGGCGGGCTGCTGTCCCTCCTGGTGCGCAACGCCGACGCGCTCGCGATGCGCCCCGGTCTGCACGGCGACTGGTCCGGCGCGCTGGCCGCCTTCGACACCACCACGTACCGCGACGGTCTGGGCGCAGACGTGCGCGCGGACCGGCTGACGACGCTGACGGCGAAGCTCGCGGGCATCGGCGCCCCGCTGCACACCTGGTACGGCGTACGGGTCTTCACGGACACCGCACCCGAGGGAGCCGCGCCGCCCGACCACCTCGACACCCTGCTGGCCGCCGAGGAGCGGGCGGGCCGCACGGATCCGTACCGCGGCATCGCGGCACTGCTGCACCTGTGCGGCGTACGGGGTTAGCGAGGCTCGCCCCCGCCCTCTTCGCCCGTTCGGGTGTCCAGCGCGAGCCGCAGCCGCGGGCCGCGTCGAGACTCGGGGCATGGACGCTTCCCGTGCCCGTGCGCCCCGTACCGCCGCTGCCGTCCCCCGGATGCTCGGCCCGGTGACCGCGCTGACCTGCTGCCTGCTCCTCGTGGCGGGCTGCTCCGACGCCGGTGGCCGCGGGACCCGGGAGGGCGGCACGGCGCAGGCGGCGGCACCGCGCGCGGCGAGCGACCTGCAGGCCGACTACGAGCGGGTGATCAAGGACGTGCTGCCGTCGGTGGTGCAGATCCAGGCGGGCGACTCACTGGGGTCGGGGGTGGTGTTCGACGACAAGGGGCACGTCGTCACCAACGCGCACGTCGTCGGGGACGGCAGGTCCTTCCGGGTGACGACCGCCCGCACGGAGGGCGCCGTGGGCGCGAAGCTCGTCTCGTCGTATCCCGAGCAGGACCTGGCGGTCGTCAAGCTCGACAAGGTGCCCGAGGGCATGAAGACGGCCCGCTTCGCGGACTCGGCGAAGGTGGAGGTCGGGCAGATCGTGCTGGCGATGGGCTCGCCGCTCGGCCTGTCCTCCAGCGTGACGCAGGGCATCGTCTCGGCGACCGGGCGGACCGTCACGGAGGGCAGCAGCGGCGGCGGGACGGGCGCGACGATCGCCAACATGGTGCAGACGTCCGCGGCCATCAACCCCGGCAACAGCGGCGGCGCCCTGGTGAACCTGGACGGGCAGGTGATCGGCATCCCGACGCTGGCGGCCACCGACCCGGGCCTCGGCGACAGCGCGGCACCCGGCATCGGCTTCGCGATCCCGGCGTCGATGGTGACGACGGTGGCCGGGCAGATCGTGAAGGACGGCCGGGTCACCGACTCGGGGCGGGCCGCGCTGGGCATCACCGCCCGCACGGTCGTCGACGACGGCTACCGGCCCGCGGGGGCGGCCGTCGTCGAGGTGAGCGAGGGCGGCGCCGCCGACGACGCGGGACTGCGGTCCGGGGACGTCGTCGTGAAGCTGGGCGGCACGGACATCACCACGATCACCTCGCTGGCCGAGGCGCTGGCGCCGATGCGGCCCGGCGACCGGACGAAGGTGACGTACACCCGCAACGGCGACGAGCACACCGCCGAGGTGACGCTGGCCGAGCAGTGACGGGGGCGCCGCCGCCCCCGCCCGCCCGGCCCCTCAGGCCTCGGACTCCGCCTCGGCCGCCGCCTCGGACTCCTCGGCGTGCAGGCTCATCGGACCGTAGATCTCGGTCGCGTCCTCGAAGAGCCGCACCTGGTCGGTGCCGCCCTCCTTGAGCTCCTTCCAGTACTCCCCGACCCACGACTCGGCGTCCCCCTGCGTGGTGAACTCCTCGGGCTGCACCGCGGGGCGGACCTCCGTCCCGTCGGCCGTCTCGAACCGCCACGTCCATGCCGCCATGTACGCCTCCCAGGTGTCGGCACATGCAGAGCGGAAGCCGGATCTTGAATCCGGCCTCCGCCCGCAGCCTATGCGCTGAGCCGGACACGCCGTAGCAGGCCCGGGTGAGGGGAACGCTGCTCTTGGGGGACTCGGGCGCGCATGTCGCCGGGCGACCGGGGAAAATCGGTGCGTGGACGTGACACTGCTCGGCACCGGTGCCCCCGCGGGACTCCCCCGCCCCGACTGCCCCTGCGCGGCCTGTGCCGCGGCACAGGGCGAACACGCGCGCGCGGCGACCGCGCTGCTGGTGGACGGGGCGCTGCTGCTCGACCTGACGCCCGGGGCGGCGTTCGCCGCGGCGCGGGCCGGGCACTCCCTGACCGGCGTACGGCAGGTGCTGCTCTCCCACCCGCACGACGGCCCGGCCGTGGAGGTGCCGGCCGGGCTGCCGCAGCCGGGGCGGGTGCCGGACGGGCGGGAGCTGGCGCTGCTGACCGGGCACCGGGTACGGGCGGTGGCGCTGGACGCGCCGGGTACCGGGTACGCGGTGACGGGCCCGGACGGCGCCCGGCTCCTCTACCTGCCGCCGGGCGGTTCCCCGGCCGGCCTGGAGGAACCCGTACAGCCGTACGACCTGATCCTCGCGGACGTCGTCGGACGGCCGGACGCGCTGGCGCGGCTGCGGGCGGTGGGCGCGGCGGGCCCCACGACGGACGTCGTCGCCGTCCACCTGGGCCACGACGTGCCGCCGGGCCCGGAGCTGGCCCGGCGGCTCGCGGCGGCCGGCGCCCGGGCGGTGCCGGACGGCACGACGCTGACGGTGGGCGCCTACGAGGACGTGCCCGACGTACCGCGGCGCACCCTGGTCCTGGGCGGTGCCCGGTCGGGCAAGTCGGTGGAGGCGGAACGCCGCCTGGAGTCCTTCCCCGGCGTCCTCTACGTGGCCACGGGAGGCTCCCGCAACGGCGACACGGAGTGGGAGGCCCGGGTCTGCGCGCACCGGGAACGGCGCCCCGGGTCGTGGCGCACCGCCGAGACCTGCGACCTGGTCCCCCTGCTGAGGGACGAGGGCCCGCCCCTCCTCGTCGACTGCCTGTCCCTGTGGCTGACGGACGCGATGGACGCGGTCGGGGCGTGGGACGACGCGGAGTGGGCCGACGGCGGCGAACGGGCGCTGCGGGACCGGGTGCGGGAGCTGACGGAGGCGGTCCGCGCCACCCGCCGCACACTGGTGGCGGTGTCGAACGAGGTCGGCTCGGGCATCGTCCCGGCCACGGCGTCCGGCCGGCGCTACCGCGACGAACTCGGCCGTCTGAACGCGGCGTTCGCGGCCGAGTGCGAGCAGGTGCTGCTCGTGGTCGCGGGCCAGGCCCTGGTGCTACGGGGCTGACGCCTCCTTGCGCGCGACGACGCGGTGGGAGCGGTCGCCGGTGAGGACCGTGCAGCCCTGCGCCACGAGCTCGGCGCCCAGCCCCACAGCATGCGCGGGAAACAGACGGCGCGGGTCGGCCACGTCCACGAGGAGGTGGCCGCCGGGACGCAGCACGGACACCGCGGCCCGCAGTCCGGCACGGGGGTCCGGGAGTCGCTCCAGGTGCTGGAAGAGGCTGACGACGTCGTAGCGGGCCCGCAGCCGGGCCGCGATGTGCGGGTCCGTCAGCCGGCCGACGTACGCCTCCTCGACGCGCTCGGCGGCACGCGCGCGCAGGACGCGAGGGGTGGCGTCCAGGCCGTCGAAGGAGGTGTACGGGAAGTACGCGCGGGCGGTGTGCGGGAAGTCGGCGTCGCCGGTACCGACGTCCAGCCAGCTCTCGGGCCCGGAGCAGTGGCGCGACAGCGCCCGGGCGGCCAGCCGGTGTCTGAGCCGGACCCCGGCGCGGAGTACGCGGTGTCCGCGTTCCTCCGCGGGCGGCGGGTTCCAGAACCGGTGCCGGCAGTCAGCACACCGCTCCAGGACGGCCCGTCCGGGCACGCCCGGTCCCGGCTCCCCGCGCCGCGGCCGGGTGCGCAACCGCCGTGAACCGCACCAGGGGCAGTCCGCGCGGGAGGGTTCGTACCCGGGAAGGGGAGGCACCGGGGGAACGGGTGGTGCGGACATGGGCGGCTCCCGACGCGAGACGAGGCCGTACGCGGAAAGACGTACGACAATCCAGGCAAAACGTTACGTAGGTGATCACGATCCGGAGCGCAACGACGCCGCTCGGGCGCGGTGTCGACGGGCCCGCCGTACCGTTCGAGCAGGGCCGGTACTGTTCGGCGAATGAGCTCGCTGAATCTCGACGACTTCACCGACCTGATCGAGCGCCCCGACGGCGGGGTACGCCGCGACGCGGAGGCGCGCCGGGAGCGCCAGGCCGTTCCGCCGGGGGCGCTGGGGCGCCTGGACGAGCTGGGCGAGTGGCTGGCCGCGGCGCAGTCCGCCGTGCCCGTGCGGCCGGTCGGGAAGCCGCGCGCGGTGCTCTTCGCCGGCGACCACAAGGTGGCGGAGCTGGGCGTCTCGGCACGGCCCGCGGGCGGCGCGGCCGAGCTGGTCCGCGAGGTGCTGGAGGGCGCCCGGCCGGTTTCCGTGCTCGCCCGGCGCCTGGGCGTACCGGTGCGCGTCGTCGACATGGCCCTGGACTGCGACCCGGAGACCCTGCCGGCCAAGGTGGCGGGGCACCGGGTACGGCGCGGCGGCGGACGCATCGACATCGAGGACGCGCTGACCCTCGAGGAGGCGGAGGCCGCCTTCCGTGCCGGGGTGGCGGTGGCCGACGAGGAGGCCGACTCGGGCACGGACCTGGTGGTGCTCGGCGACGTGAGCGTGGGCGGGACGACGGCGGCGGGCGTGCTGGTCGCGGCGCTGTGCGGCACGGACGCGTCGGTCGTCACCGGGCGGGGCGGGCTGCCGATCGACGACCTGGCGTGGATGCGCAAGTGCGCGGCGATCCGCGACGGGCTGCGCCGGGCGCGGCCGGTCCTCGGCGACCAGTTGCGGCTCCTCGCCACGGTGGGCGGGGCCGACCTCACCGCCATGACGGGCTTCCTGCTGCAGAGCGCGGTGCGGAAGATGCCGGTGGTCCTGGACGGCGTGGTGACGGCGGCGTGCGCGCTGGTCGGGCAGCGGGTGGCGTTCCGGGCACCGGACTGGTGGCTGGCGTCGCACGACAGCGGGGAGCCCGGACAGGCCAAGGCGCTGGACCGGATGGCCCTGGAGCCGCTGCTGTCCCACGGGGTGAAGGTGGGCGAGGGCGCGGGCGGACTGCTGGCCCTGCCACTGGTGCAGGCTGCGGCGTCGCTGGCGGCGGAGTTGCCGGAGGGCTTCGACGGCCGGGAGGAGCCGGCCCCGGCCGGCTAGGGCGGCGTCCGCTGACCTCACTCTTCTGCAGGCACACGTCGTCCCCGGGGGGCGCAGGCGCCCTGCCGGCCGCCGGGTAGTCTGCGCCGGTGCCCAGGACCCCTCCTTCCGCCTCCGGATCCGACTCCGCCCTCCGCGACGGTCTCCGTTTCGCCTTCGGCACCCTCACCGTGATCCCGGTCGCGGTGACCCGCTGGGACCGGGACGCGGCGCGTGGCGGCATGCTGTGCGCGCCGCTGGTGGGCCTGGCCGTCGGCGCGGCCGCCGCGGTCACCGGGCTCGTGCTGCTGTTCCTGGGCGCCGGCAGCCTGCTCGCCGCCGTCGCCACCGCCGCCGTGCCCGCCGTGCTCACCCGCGGTCTGCACCTCGATGGCCTGGCCGACACCGCGGACGGGCTGGGCAGCGGGAAGCCCGCCGCCGACGCCCTGCGGATCATGAAGCAGTCGGACATCGGCCCGTTCGGCGTCCTCACCCTGGTGTTCGTGCTCTTCGCGCAGGTGGCCGCCCTCGCGCAGGCCTACGACGGCTCCTGGGCGCGGGGCGCCGTCGCGGCCGTGGTCTCGGCGGCGGCCGCCCGGCTGGCGCTCACACTCGCGGCCCGGTCGGGGGTCCCCGCCGCCCGCCCGGAGGGCCTGGGCGCGGCGGTCGCCGGGGTGGTGCCGACGGGCGGCGCGCTGGCCGCGGCCGCGGCCGTCACGCTGGCCGGCGCGGCGGCGGGCGCGTACCTGGGGGCGTACGACGCACTCCGGACGGCGCTCGCCGTCGTGTGCGCCGTCACCGTCGCCGAACTCCTGCTGCGGCGCTGCGTGCGCCGTTTCGGCGGAGTCACCGGCGACGTCTTCGGCGGGGTCGCGGAGGCGGCGGCCACCACGGCCCTCGTCGTCCTGGCCCTCGGCTGAACGGACCGGGAGAATCCCCGGGACTCAGCAGGCCTCCCGCCACACCCCCAGTTCGTACTTCTTCAGCATCGAACTCAGCTCCAGCTCCCGGGACTCGGCACAGAACCGCTCCGTGGGCAGCTCGTACTCGACGTGGAAGACCGCCTTGTCCGCGTCGATGAACGGCTGGTTGTCGGCGCACTCGCCGTACTGGGCGCACTGTTCGTTGACCGCGAAGTCGAAGTCGTCGACCAGGTCGGGGATCTGGTCGAGGTCGTTCTTGAGGCCGACGGCCATGCCCCGGTCGTGGGCGAGCCTCGCGATCAGCCGGTTGTAGCGGAGCTGGTCGTCCCCGGTGAGCGGGAAACCGGTGTCGTTCTTGTAGCCGTCCATGTTGTCCGGTTCGACGGCGTCGAAGCCCTTCTCGCGGCACATGTCGAGGCGCTCGGCCATCAGCGGCTCCAGGACGTCCGTCGCGCGGATGTCCAGCCACCGCTCGCCCTCCCAGCCGTTGCCCTCGCCGAGCACCGACTCGGGGAACTTCTCCGCGTCGGGGCGGAAGTCCTCCCAGGCGCCGGTGGAGATGTAGCAGATGACCTTGCGGCCGTCGTCGTGCAGGTCGGCGACCGCGTCCTTGCCGTGGTCGAAGCCGTCGATGTCGTAGACCGGCACGTCGACGGAGGTGTCGAGCCTGCCGCTGAGCTGCCACTGCCAACCGGTGCCGGGCCGCGGCTGCCAGCGCTCGGCGGCCCCGTCGTCGCCGGGGGCCGATGTGCAGCCCGCGAGCAGCAGGAGAAGGGCTGTCGACAGGGCCGGGCGTCTCACGGGGGTGCTCCAGTGCGCAGAGAAGGGGCGGGGAAGGGCCGGGGA
>NZ_JACBYP010000092.1 GCF_018982965.1 Streptomyces mayonensis
CCGCCGCCGCCCCCCCCCCCCCCCCCCCCCCCCCCCCCCCCCCCCGCCGCGGCGCCCCCCCCCCCCCCCCCCCCCCCCCCCCCCCCACCGCCTTGTCCGCATACGTTCGTCCCGCTGCGAGCCGCCGGGCCAACGGCGGCTCCCCAAAAGGAGGACCGGGGGTGCGCGCGTGCGTATCGGACTGCTCACGGAAGGTGGCTATCCGTATGCGAGTGGTGAGGCCGTGCTCTGGTGCGACCGGCTGGTGCGCGGGATGGCAGAGCACGAGTTCGACGTCTACGCGCTCAGCCGCAGTGAGCATCAGGAGGCCGAGGGGTGGATGCCCCTGCCGCCGCAGGTCCGACGGGTGCGCACCGCCTCTGTGTGGGACCACGAGGACGACGGGGTCGCGTACGGCCGGCGCGCGCGCCGGCGCTTCGCCGAGTACTACGGCGAGTTGGCTGCCTCCCTGTGCACCGCAGCCCCCGGCGACCCCTCCGGTGCCGCGCAGGACGCCTCGGCTGCCCAGGCGGACCGTTTCGCCAACGCGTTGTACGGCCTCGCCGACCTCGCTCGGGACGAGGGCGGCCTGCCTGCGGCGCTCCGCTCCGAGACCGCCGCGCGCGCCCTGGAACGCGCCTGTCGCGCGCCCGGCGCCCACCGTGCCGCACGCGAGGCGCGCGTCCCTGAGCTGCTGACCGTCGTCGCGCGCCTCGAACACGCCCTGCGCCCCCTGTCGCTCGACTGGTACGAGGACGACGGCCTCGGTGCGGTGGACCTGTGCCACGCAGCCTCCGGCGGCCCGGCCGCTCTCCCGGGCCTGCTCGCCCGGCACTTCTGCGACGTACCGCTGCTGGTCACCGAGTACGGAGTGCGGCTGCGGACGCACTACCTCACGGAGCCCGACTCCCCACCGGCGATACGGTCCCTGCTGGCCGCCTTCCACGGCCGGCTGGCCGCCGAGACCTACCGGCGCGCATCCGTGATCACGCCGGGCAACGCGCACGCCCGCCGGTGGCAGGAGCGATGCGGGGCCGAGCGCACCAAGCTCCGCACGGTCCCCCCGGGCATGGACGCGGCTCCCTTCGCCGAGGCGGGGGAGGCGCCGGAGTGCGCCGACCCGCAGACCCTCGTCTGGGTGGGGCGGGTCGAACCGACCAAGGACCTGGTCTCACTGCTGCACGCCTTCGCGGAGACCCGCAGGGCGGAGCCCGGGGCGCGCCTGCGGATCGTCGGGGCGCCGTCCGGCCCCGAGGGCGCGGCCTACCTCGCCCACTGCAAGGGACTGGCCGCGCAGCTCTTCCCCGACGAGGCCGACGGCCCGCACGCCGTGGGCCGCAACCCGGTCTCCTTCGAGGAGATCGGGGGACCGGAACTGCCGTCCCGCGCCGACGCGTACACCGCCGGCGCCGTGGTGGTCCTCTCCAGCGTCGTCGAGGGGTTCCCGTCCGGTCTGGTCGAGGCCATGTTCTGCGGCCGCGCGACGGTTTCCACCGACGTCGGCGCGGTGGTGGAGGCCATCGGCGGCACCGGACTCGTCGTGCCCCCGCGCAATCCGCGGGCACTCGGTGAGGCGTGCGTCGCGCTGCTGCGCGACCCCGAACGCCGTGAGCGACTCGGTGCCGCCGCGCGCGCCCGCGCACTGGAGCTCTTCACCGTCGAGCAGAACGTCATGGCATTTCACGGCATTTACCTGGAGATCCTCTCCCGCACACCGGTACGTCGCGTCCTTCTCGACGACACCGGTGAACCACTGCCGTTCGCCGCCCCGGCCGAGGCGCACGTCCCCGGCCGCTGGGCCGACCCCGCCGCACGCGTCGCGGCCCGCGGCGGCCCCGGCTGGGCGACGGAGGCACCCGACCCGGTGACGCCCACCCGGGGCGCGACCGCACACTGCGCGATCGAACGGGCAACCGGCGCTCGGGCCACGGCACCGGTTTCCATGACCGAGGGAGCGGCCCGATGAGTGACCTCGGCGAACTGGACCGGCCCGAGACCCCCCGCAGCCCGGGCGCCTGGGACGAACGCTCACAGAAGTCCCTCACCGACGGCACCCACGACTCGACCGGGCCGGCCCGACGACCGGACGACGAGGAACCGCCCCCCGACACGGAACACCGGCACCGCGCGGACAGGCACCCCGAAGACGCAGCCGTGCCCTCGCACGGTCCCGGGCGGTCTCACGGTGTCGAGCGGTGGAACGGTGCTCGGCGGTCGGCGGGCGTCCCAGGCGCTGCCGCAAACGGCCGACGGCACGACCGTACCGGCGCACCGGCCGCCGGCGGGGCAACGGCCCACGACGGGGGAGCCGCCGCGGGCTCCGGACAGCCGCCGTCCGCCGTCCGCCGAGCAGCCGCCGACCCGGTGAAGACTCTGCTGCACCGCCACCGCGACCTGTGCGAACGTGCCGTGGACCCCCTGGAGATCGCCGCGGCCCTCGAGGCGCACGGTGTCACCGACCGGACCGCCGCACGCTTCCGCCACCGCGACGTCTTCTCCCTCGCGGAGGAGATGTACGCCCGAGTGCCGCGGGACGGTGACGACACCGCCCCACGTCCCACGGAACCGGCGGGTTCCCGCGCGGCACGACCTGCCTGGATCGTCCTCACCCTGCTGCCCGGCGTGCTGTGCGCCGCCGCGGTGGCCGGCCTGCGCCTCACCGAGGGGCGGCCCCGGCTGATCGCCGCAGGGATCGGTGCCCTCGCGGTGGCCCTGGCCCTGAGGGCGGCACTGCGCAGCGGCCCGCTGCGTGCCGCTGCGCGCACCTCCGGCACCTGGACCTGCTGGCTCCTCGGCTACGCCCTGCTGGGTGACGGACTCCTGCGCACCGCTCTCACCGGCGGCCCCGACGCCCTGCCCGACGGCACCACCGACGGTCCGTGGCCCGTCACCGCGGCTCCCGTACTGGCGCTCGCCCTGTCCTGCGTCCCCGCGGCCGGGTGCGCCCACCTCTTCGCGACGCGCGCCCGTCGCCGGCTGACGTCCAGCCGCGGTCTGGCCGACTTCTCGGCCGCCGTACGCCCTCTGCTGCTGGGCACGTTCGCGCTGTACACGGGTGCCCTGGCGGCCCTGCTCGCGCTGACCGCCGCGGTACTCGGCGAGCCTGCCGCGTACCCGCAGGCCCTCACCCTGGGAGCGCTGCTCCTGCTCGCCCGACTGCTCACCGTGCACGGTCACGCCCCTGCGGCCACCCTCGTCCTGACCGCCACGGCCGCCGCCGAGGCGACCGCCCTTGCCACACTTTTCGCCGGCCGTCTTCCAGGCTGCGGCTTCCTGACCGCGCCCGTGGAGGCCCTGGTCGCCGTCTGCGGTCCGGCAGGCGTACCGACAGCGGCCTGCGGTATCGGCGCGCTGACCCTCCTGGTGCACGCGACCCGCCGCCTCACCAGGGCATCGGCCCACGCGCACGGCCGCAGCCATGCCCACGCGGCGACGGAGCAACCGGGGTGAGCACGCCCGTACCGAGTCCGTCACCCATCCGCACCACCCCTCGAAGGAGCCCCAGATGACCACCTCCCGACCCGACGCCTCGGCACCGGGAGCCGCGCGATGAGAGTCCTGCTGATCGGATCCAACGGATACCTCGGCCGCTTCGTCGCCGACCGGCTGCTCGCCGACCCCGCCGTCCAGCTCACCGCCCTCGGCCGGGGCGACGACGCCGACGTCCGCTTCGACCTCGCCACCGGAAGCCCCGGCGCCCTCACCCGCTTCCTCGACGCGGTCCACCCCGGCGTCGTGGTCAACTGCGCGGGCACCACCCGGGGCGGCGCCCGCGAACTCACCCGGCACAACACGGTGGCCGTCGCCACCGTCTGCGAGGCACTGCGCCGCAGCGGGTGCGGCGCGCGCCTGGTGCAGGTCGGCTGCAGCGCGGAGTACGGCCCCAGCCAGCCCGGCTCCTCCACCGCGGAGGACGCCGTGCCCCGCCCCGGCGGCCCCTACGGCGTCAGCAAACTCGCCGCGACCGAGCTGGTACTCGGCTCCGGCCTGGACGCCGTGGTGCTCCGTGTCTTCTCGCCAGCGGGGCCCGGCACCCCGGCAGGCTCCCCGCTGGGCCGGCTCGCCGAGGCCATGCGCCGCGCCATGCAGTCCGGCGACGGTGAGCTGCGGCTCGGCGGCCTCGGCGCCCAGCGCGACTTCATCGACGTCCGCGACGTCGCCCGAGCTGTCCACGCCGCCTCCCTCTCCGCCGCCCAGGGCGTCATCAACATCGGCTCCGGCCGTGCCGTCCGCCTGCGCGACGCCGCCGCCACCCTGGCCCGCGTGGCCGGCTACGGCGGTGCCCTGCACGAACTCGACGCCCCGCCCGGCGCCCTGCGGCCCACCATCGGCCACCCCCGCGGCGAAGCCGTCGGCCACCGCGCCGATGTCCTCGGCCACCGTGCCGAAGCCCTCGGCCTCCACCGCCCGGACACTCTCGGGCACCGCGCCGACCGCGCCGACCGCGCTGACAACGAGCATCCGGCACCGGTCGCCTACCCCTACCCGGACGGCTGCGGCAGCTGGCAGCAGGCCGATGTGCGCACCGCACGCGACCGTCTCGGCTGGCGGCCCCGGATCGCCCTGGAGGAGTCCCTCGCCGACATCTGGATGGAGGCAGCGTGCCGTATCTGACCAGCACCCGAGTGGGTACCGCGAGCACCGACGTCCGCACCGGACTCGGCGTCCCGGGCCTGGCCCACCCCCTCGTCGCCCCCGGGGAGTGGGACGACCTCACCAGTCCCGGCACCCCGCTGCACTGGGTCGTCCTCAACATCGCCGACGGTCCAGGCGCCCACCCCGACCCGCACTGCCTGGCGGCCGCCGGCCGGCTGCGCAACGCGGGCGTCCGTGTCCTCGGCCACCTCGACGCCGCCCACGGCACGCGCAGCCTCGGCGCGATGATCTCCGACGCCCACCGGTATCTCGACTGGTACCAGGCCGACGGCTTCCTCCTCGACCGCTGCCCCGCCGAGCGGGCCGCGCTCCCCGAGATCCGCCGCACGGTCACCACGCTCCGGGTGATCCGTGACGATGCCCACATAGTGCTCGGCCACGGGACCTATCCCGACCCCTACTACGCCGAGAACGCCGATCAGCTCGTCACCTTCTCGGGCGCCTGGGCCGACTACCGCTGGTCCCAGGCGCCCGAGTGGAGTGCCGACCATCCCCCCGAGCGCTTCTGCCACTTCGTCCACGGCGTGCCGCACGGGCACCTCGAAGAGGCGCTGCGCCTCGCACGGTGGCAGGGAGCCGCGACGATCTACTGCACCGACCGCACGGACCGCGGCGGCCGCGCCGACCCCTGGGAGACCATGCCCGGCTACTGGGACGAGATCGTCTCGCGGGTCGGGACGGGTGTCTCGGAATGAAAAAGGCCGTGGCAGTGTTACCGGGAGAGCAACCGTAATCACTGACCGACCAACGGAGTCCCCGTGTCGCTGCCACCCCTGGTCGAGCCGGCCGCCGAGCTCACCGTAGACGAGGTCCGCAGGTACTCCCGCCACCTGATCATCCCCGACGTGGGGATGGACGGGCAGAAGCGGCTGAAGAACGCCAAGGTGCTCGCCGTGGGCGCGGGCGGCCTCGGTTCGCCGACGCTGATGTACCTGGCGGCAGCCGGCGTCGGCACGCTCGGCATCATCGAGTTCGACGAGGTCGACGAGTCCAACCTGCAGCGTCAGGTCATCCACAGCCAGGCCGACATCGGCCGGCCCAAGGCGGAGTCGGCCCGCGACACCATCAAGGGCATCAACCCGTACGTGGACGTGGTCCTTCACCAGGAGCGGCTCGAGGCCGACAACGTGATGGACATCTTCAGCCAGTACGACCTGATCGTCGACGGTACGGACAACTTCGCGACCCGCTACCTCGTCAACGACGCCTGCGTCCTGCTGAACAAGCCCTACATCTGGGGTTCGATCTACCGTTTCGACGGCCAGGCCTCCGTCTTCTGGTCCGAGCACGGCCCCTGCTACCGCTGCCTCTACCCGGAGCCCCCGCCCCCCGGCATGGTCCCCTCCTGCGCCGAGGGCGGCGTCCTGGGCGTGCTGTGCGCGTCCATCGGCTCCATCCAGACCAACGAGGCCATCAAGCTCCTCGCCGGCATCGGCGAACCGCTGGTCGGCCGCCTGATGATCTACGACGCCCTGGAGATGACGTACCGCCAGGTCAAGGTCCGCAAGGACCCGGACTGCGCGGTCTGCGGCGAGAACCCGACCGTCACCGAGCTCATCGACTACGAGGCCTTCTGCGGCGTCGTGTCCGACGAGGCCCAGGCGGCCGCCGCCGACTCCACGATCACTCCCAAGCAGCTCAAGGAGTGGATCGACGACGGCGAGAGCATCGAGCTCATCGACGTCCGTGAGCCGAACGAGTTCGAGATCGTCTCCATCCCCGGTGCCACGCTGATCCCGAAGAACGAGTTCCTCATGGGTTCCGCCCTGGAGAGCCTCCCGCAGGACAAGAAGATCGTCTTGAACTGCAAGACAGGTGTCCGCAGTGCGGAAGTCCTGGCGGTCCTCAAGTCCGCCGGCTTCTCGGACGCCGTCCACGTGGGCGGCGGCGTGATCGGCTGGGTCAACCAGATCGAACCGGACAAGCCCGTCTACTGACCGGGTCCCGGTCCGCATGTCCGGACGGCGGGGGTCTCGGGTGCCGTGGGTGCCCGGGGCCCCCGCCGCCGTCACGAGCAGACCTTGCCGTCCTCGGGCGCCGTGCCCTTCAGGAGGTAGGTGTTCACCGCGGAGTCGACGCAGTCGCTGCCGCTGCCGTACGCGCCGTGGCCCTCGCCCTTCCAGGTCAGTACGACACCGACGTCCTTGCCCAGCTCGTCCGCCATCCTGCGGGCGCCCTCGTAGGGAGTGGCCGGGTCGCCCGTGTTTCCCACCACCAGGATCGGGTTCGCGCCGGGCGCGCTCACCTCCGGGGTCTCGTGCTGACCGGCCACCGGCCAGTCGTGGCACCAGCCTGCGGTGTCCCAGCCGAGGAAGGCGCCGAAGACGGGTGAGACCTTCTCGAACTTCGGCAACAGCTTCTTGGTCTCCTCCAGGGTCGGCCGCTGCTTGTCGTCCAGGCAGGATATGAGCCGTTGCGAGTGGCTCGTCGTGCCGTAGTGACCCGCGTCGTCCCGCTCGTTGTAGCCGTCGGCGAGGGCCAGCAGCTCCGAGCCGTCGCCCTGCTCGGCCCTCTCCAGCGCGCTGGTGAGGGAGGGCCAGCCGCTCTCGCTGTAGAGCGGCAGCACGATCCCGGTGAGCGCGAGTGTCTGCGTCAGCTTCCGGCCCGGTGTGGATGTCGGCAACGGCTCCGCGTCCAGCCGCTCCAGGAGGTCGGCGATCTTCCGGGAACCCTGCTCGGGTTCCTGCCCGGTCGACTTCAGGTAGTCGTCCAGTGCGCGCTGGAAGCCCCGCGCCTGGTTCTCCGCGTGGCCCATCGTGTCCGCGGTCGGGTCCACCACGGCGTCGAGGACCACCCGCCCCACGTGTCCCGGGAAGAGATGGGCGTAGACACCGCCGAGCTCGGTGCCGTAGGAGATGCCGAAGTAGTGCAGCCTCTCGTCGCCCAGCACGTGTCGCATCAGGTCCATGTCGCGGGCGGTGTCGGTGGTCGAGACGTGCGCCATCAGCCGGCCGGCGTTCTTCTGGCAGCCCTTGCCGAAGTCGGCCGCGTCCTTCAGGTAGGCCTGTTCCTCGGCCGGTGTGTCCGGCGTCGAGTCCACCGATTCGGCGTCCTCGATCGCCTCGTCGCTGCGGCAGCGGACGCCCTCACTGGCCGCCACGCCGCGCGGGTCCCAGCTGACCAGGTCGTACCGCTCGTGCAGCGAGGAGACGGTGTCGGCGTAGGACGGCATCATGGAGACGCCGGAGCTGCCGGGGCCGCCGAAGTTGAACAGCAGCGAGCCGACGCGGTCGTCTCCGGCGGCCTTGGCCCGGATCAGTGCCAGGCCGATGGTCTCGCCGTCCGGATCGGACCAGTCCAGCGGCGTCTTCAGCGTGGCGCACTGCCAGTCGTCTCCCGGTGCGGGGGAGTCGGCCGTGCTCTTGCAGCGGCCCCAGTCCAGCGCCTGGGACGCAAGGGCCTCGGGCACGCCCGACGGCGCCGCAGCCGACGGGCCCGCGCTGCTCCGGTCCCCGTCTCCCCGGTCTTCGCCGGACGAGCCGCCGCTGCAGCCCGACGTCAGCAGCGCGGCGGCGGCCGTCAGAGCCGTCCACCGTACGAGACGCGCCATGTCCTCTCCCCCCTGGCAAGCCGTCCGCGCCGTGCAGCGGATGGCGGTGATGCCATGGTAGGCGGATCCCGCGACAGTCGCCGTCCCCTGTGGATAACGCTGTGACCTGGTAGTTCGTGGAGCATCGGTGATCGTTCCGGTCGGCGGCGGCCGTTTTCCCGCCCCGCCCCCCTTGCGCTCGTCCGCCCCCGCTCGTCCGCCCCGCCCCCGCGCTCGTCCGGTCTGGTCTCCGCGCTCGTCCGGTCCGGTCTCCGCGGTCGTGCTCAGGAGCAGACCGTGCCGGCTGCCGGTACCTTCCCGTCCAGGAGATAGGCGTCCACCGCGCCCCGCACGCACTTGTTCTTGCTGTCGTAGGCCCCGTGCCCCTCGCCCTTGTACGTCAGCTCCACGCCGACGCCCTTCCCCAGCGCCTCGGCCATCCGCCCGGCGCCCTCGTAGGGCGTCGCCGGGTCCCCGGTGTTGCCGATCACCACGATCGGCGGGGCGCCCGGCGCGCTGACGTCGGGATGGTCGGCGGCGCCCGCCACCGCCCAGTCGGTGCAGCTGAGCATGGACCAGGCGAGGTAGTCGCCGAACACGGGCGAGGCCTTGCGGAACTCGGGGAGCTTGCTCTCGACGTAGGACGAGTCGTACCGCGCCTTGTCGTCGGCGCAGCTGATGGCGGCGTTGGCCGCGCCGATGTTGCTGTACTGGCCGTTCTCGTTGCGTCCGTTCAACGAGTCCGACAGCGCCATCAGGAGGCGACCGTCACCGTCGTACGCCTGTTGCAGGCCTTCGGTCAGGTACTCCCAGAAGTCCTTCGAGTAGAGCGACTGCGCGATGCCGCCGGTCGCGGCGGTCTCGGTGAGGTTCCGGGGGGCGATGCCGGGGATCGGCCTGCGGTCGAGGTCCTTGAGCAGCTGCGCGATGCGGGACTTGACGTCCTCGGCGGTGTCCCCGACGGGGCAGTCCTCGGTCTTGGACACACAGTCCTCGGCGAAGTTGTCGAGCGCCAGCTGGAAGCCCTTCGTCTGCCCGAGCGAACTCTGCTCCGCGTTCTGCGTCGGGTCGACGACCGCGTCGAAGACCGCACGGCCCACCTTCTTGGGGAAGAGGTGGGCGTAGACGCCCCCGAGTTCGGTGCCGTAGGAGATGCCGAAGTAGTGCAGCTTCTCGTCGCCGAGGACCTGACGCATCAGGTCCATGTCGCGGGCCGCGTCGGTGGTGCGCACATGCGGAAGGATCTTCTTCGAGTTCTTCTCGCAGGCCGCGTTGAACTTCTCCGTGTTGTCCAGCAACTCGGTGCGCTCGGCCTGGTCGTCGGGGGTGGCGTCCTGCTGGAAGTAGGCGTCGAGCTGTTTGTCGTCCAGGCACTCGACGGGGTCGCTGCGGCCGACGCCGCGCGGATCGAAGCTGACCAGGTCGTAGCGGGTGCGCAGGTTCGCGTAGTCCTGGCCGAAGGCCGGCAGCGTGGTGACGCCCGAACCGCCCGGACCGCCGAAGTTGAAGACGAGCGAGCCGATCCGCCGGTCCGCCGCGCCGCTGGACGCGGCCCGGATCAGCGCGATGCCGATCGTGTCGCCCTCGGGGTCGTCCCAGTCGAGCGGAGCCTTCATGGTGGCGCACTGCCACGCGTCGCCATCAGGCAGGGGGGAGGGGGCGGAGCCGCCGCCCTCGGCCTCGGAAGGTGCGGGGCAGTCCTTCCAGTCGAGCTTCTGGGCCGTCAGGTCCTCGTCGCCGCCTGAGTCGCGTCCGGAGTCGTCGCTGCAACCCGCCAGCGTGGCGGACAGCACCACGGCGGTGACGGCGGTCAGGGCGCCGGCGCGCAGCCGGAGGGAGTGCGGCATGCGTCCATGGTGGGGGCGCGCGGAGCCTGGCGCCCGGGGCGGGGGCCGTACGAGGGACGGCCGGGCGTCCGGGACGGCGGCCGTACGGGGTATGCGAGGTGTACGGCGCGCCGCCGGGCCGCAGCCGCTACAGGGCCTCTTTCCGGGTCAGGTGGTTGAAGACCAGCCAGCCCGGCAGTACCGGAAGCCACAGGGTGAGCAGCCGGAACAGCAGTACCGCGGGGGCCGCGACCTCCTTGGGCAGGCCGACGGCGATCAGACCGACCGTCAGCGTCGCCTCCACCGCACCCACGCCGCCCGGCGTCGGGGCGGCGGAACCCAGGGCGTTGCCCGCGAGGAAGACGACCGCCACGCTCGCCAGGCTGATGGACGTCGACTCGTCGCCGAAGGCCCGGATCGAGGCGTCCAGGCACATCACGAAGCACGCGGTGAGCAACAGCATGCCGCCGATGCCGGTGATCAGTTTCTGCGGCCGCTGCAGGATGTCGAGCATGCGGGGTACGACGCCGGCGAAGAGCGACCGCACGCGCGTGACGACGAATTTGCGCAGGAACGGCACCGACGTCACCACGAGCACGAGGACAGCCACGGTCAGCAGGCCCGCGATGACCGTCCTGGACGGCGACAGGGACGGAGTCTTCTCGGTCCCCGTGAGGTAGCCGAAGGAGAGCAGCATCAGGATGTGGCAGCCGAGTCCGAACAGCTGGGAGGCGCCGACGCTCGCCACCGCGAGCCCCGGGCGCACGCCCGCGCGCTGCAGGAAGCGGGTGTTCAGGGCCACGCCGCCGACCGCCGCGGGGGCGACGATCTTCACGAACGATCCGGCGACCTGTGCCGCCACGGTCCGCAGGAACGGCACCCGCTCCGGCACGAAGCCCAGCAGGGACATGGCCGCCGCCACGTAGCTCGCGGCCGAGAACAGCACCGCGGCGGCCACCCAGCCCCACTCCGCGTTGGAGATCAGCGGCCCGAACTCGATGTGGGTGAGCTGCGTCAGCAGGAAGTAGGCGCCGATCGCCCCCGCGATGAAGCTGATCAGGGTGCGCGGCCGCACCCGTTCCAGTCGGGCGGGCTCGACGGGGGCCTGCGGCCGGATTCGCAGCACCGCGTGGCGGATCTGGGTGAGCAGGTCCTCCTCGCGCGCCTCCTCCAGTGCCTCGTCCACGGCCCGTTTCTCGGCCCGCTGCTCCGCCCGTACGGCCTTCTTGTCCGGCTTGTCGGGCTTCGCGCTCCTGTCCGTCCTCGTGGACGTGCCGTCCTCCTCGGCGGTGGTGCCCGGTCTGTCGCCGGCCGCCTCCGCGCGGGCGAGCTTGGCCTGCCGGGAGGACTCCAGGACCGCCTCGCGCTCGCGCTGCGCCCGTTCCCGGGCCAGTCTGCGCAGGGTCCCGCGCGTGGAGCGGCTCAGGGCGATGGGCTGGAGCATCGGCAGACAGTCCGCCACGGCGTCGGGGCCCAGCACTGCCACCGCCGAGGCGACCGCGCGTTCGGCGCCGACCCGCAGGCCGAGCGTCACCAGGAGCTGGGAGATGTCCATGCGCAGCAGCAGGTCGCCGGCGGCGATCTCACCGATGCGCAGGTCGGTGAGGATCACCGTGCCGGAACGATCCACCAGGATGGCGTCACCCACCAGCCTGCGGTGCGCGATACGCCGCGACTGCAGGGCGCGCACCTGTTCCCAGGTGCCGCGCAGCAGGTCGTCGGTGATCTCCTCGTCCGGCAGGGAGTCCAGTGTGCGCCCGCCAGTGTGCTCGTAGACGAGCATCACCGCGTCCGGACCCAGCTCCGACGTCGCGATCAGCTTCGGCGCGTTGGCGCCGGCCGCGATCGCCGCGTAGGCGAGCAGGGCCTCCTGCTCCAGGGCCTGCCGCAGCGACGGGAGGCTGCTGCGGGTGGCGAAGCCGCGCAGGGTCAGGTTGCGCCAGGCACGGTAGAAGAAGCCCTGCGCCTGCTGCTCCCGGTCCACCACCGTCACGTCGAGCGGCCGGCCGTCCTCCAGGGTGACGAAGTAGCTGCGGCCGCGGTCGCCGGTCTCCGTGGTGTCCGACGGGGCTTCCTGGCGGGCGGCGGTCACCGGGTGGAAGCCCACGTGCCGCAGACCCGCCATCAGCGTCCGGCCGGTGGGCCGCACGTTGGGGGAGCCGACCGCGTACAGCGTGCCGTAGGCGACGGTCCAGCCGATCAGCACCGTCAGGATGATCGAGAACGGTGTCGTGTAGCCGGTGACGAGCATCGAGAACGCGTCGAGCAGCAGCACGATCCACAGCACCGCACGCCACCGGGGGCGGCGCGACATGCCGACGGCCGTCATGTACGCGATGACCGGAGCCAGGTAGCCGTGCACGGGGTCGGTCAGCGCGTGGATGTCGCCGGGCGACGGCTGGGTGAGCGCGTCCTGGATCGAGCCCGGGGCGGCCCGGGCGACCCACAGGTCCGTGGCGAGGGTCACCCCGTGCGCGAGTACGGCGGCCAGTACGCCGTCGGCGATCCGCAGACCGTCCCGTTTGATCAGCCGCTCGATCGCGAAGGCGACCGGCACGAGGAGGATCGCGATGCTGGACGCCAGTCCCGCGATCTTGATGAGCAGGTCCGGCGCCTGCCCGGTGCCCTTGTTGATGTCCTGTTCGAGGCCCGAGGTGGTGCCGTGCGCGAAGGCGGCCACGGCGAGGAGCACGGCCACGGCAAGAACGCCCACCAGGAGCCGCATGAGGTCCGACGGCCGGTGCACGCGCGCGGGGAGCAGCGGTTCGTCGCCCTCCACCTCGTCGATGTGGGCCACGTCGTCGGGGTCGGCGGCCGTCGCCGAGCGGCTCCCCGACGACCGCCTGCCGGTCTTCCCGCCGTCGTCGTCCGCGGTGCCCGGGCGCGACGCAGCGTCAGAGGTGCCCTCGGCGCCCTCGGGGTGCACACCCTGCTGCTCCATCGCCTCTTCTTGCTCTCGTATCACTGGTCACCGCCCGCACGATGGTGGCATGCCGTGCCGGTCCCGGCAGGCATCAGGGTGCCCGTGCGGGCCGCACAGTCTGCCCGAAGCGCCACTCGCGGGCGAGGGACGCGCACCGTCCGGACCGCGCCGAGCTGTCGGTGGAGTGCGGCAGGATGGGACGGATGAGCGAGCAGAGCCTTCCGGACGACGCCCGCGCGGAGCGCGCGGACGCGCTGCCCGAATACGCCGAGCGGGTCCTGGACGTGACCGAGGTGATTCCGCCGGGCCGCGTCATGACGTACGGGGACGTCGCGGAGTACTTGGAGGAGGGCGGACCCCGTCAGGTCGGCCGTGTGATGTCCCTCTACGGCGGCGGCGTCCCCTGGTGGCGTGTCGTCCGCGCGGACGGCGTCCTGCTCGCCGGGCAGGAACTCGAGGCCCTCGACCGCTACCGGGAGGAGGGGACGCCCCTGAAGGAGGCGAGCAGAGCCGCGGAGGGGCATCTGCCGCGCGTCGACCTGAAGCGGGCTCGGTGGGACGGCGGCGGAGGCGCGGAGGGTCACACCTGACAGCTTCCGCCATGTCACCGGCCGGCGTGCGACCCGTGATCCGTCCGAGGGAAACGGGACCCTTCGGGGATGGCGGGGATGTCGGTGGCATGACGTACGTTCGTGGTGCGCAGGACGCGCGTGCCGCGAGTGGCCCGGGGAGAGAAGGGGAAGCCCCGCTTCCGTCTCCTCCACCGGCGTGACGTCGGCCGCGCGCGTCCCCCTCATCCCGCGGTCACCGCCGTACCCGCACCGCGGACGGACCACCAGCACACCCACCAGGACCGGCGAACCACGTGAGCTCCTCTTCCTCCACCGGACCCCCGACGCACCCCCGGGCGCGGCGGGGGAGCCGTGGTGCCTACCGACTGGTGCGTACCCCGCCGGCACGCATGGACCCCCCTCGTCTGGACGCCGCACAGCGCTCCGTGGTTGACCACCGGACCGGGCCGCTGCTCGTGCTGGCCGGCCCCGGCACCGGCAAGACCACCACACTGGTGGAGTCGGTCGCGGACCGCGTCGCCCGGGGCGGGGACCCCGAGCGCATCCTGGTGCTGACCTTCAGCCGCAAGGCCGCCGTCGAACTGCGCGACCGGATGGCGCTGCGCATGGGCGCCGCGCGTGCTCCCCGGGCGACGACCTTTCACTCTTTCGGTTATGCCCTGGTCCGCGCCCACCAGGACAGCGAACTGTTCGTGGAGCCGTTGCGGCTGCTCTCCGGACCCGAGCAGGACGTGACGGTGCGCGAGCTGCTCGCCGGCCAGGTGGACCTGGAGCGGCTCGGGCTGGCCTACGTGCGCTGGCCGGAAGAACTGCGGGCCTGCCTCACCACCCGTGGCTTCGCCGACGAGGTCCGCGCGGTGCTCGCCCGCAGCCGTGAACTGGGCCTCGGACCGGACGCACTGAGTGCCTTCGCCGGGCGCATCGGCCGCCCCGACTGGCGCGCCGCCGCTGTCTTCCTCGCCGAGTACCTCGACGTGCTCGACCTCCAGGGGGTGCTCGACTACGCGGAACTGGTGCACCGCGCGGTGCTCCTCGCCCGCCGCCCCGAGGTCGCCGCACACCTGGCCGCCCGGTACGACGCGGTCTACGTCGACGAGTACCAGGACACCGACCCCGCCCAGGTGCGGCTGCTGCACGCCCTGGCCGGCGGCGGACGCACCCTCGTCGCGTTCGGGGACCCCGACCAGTCGATCTACGCATTCCGGGGCGCGGACGTGAACGGCATCCTCGGCTTCCCGGCCGCCTTCCCGCGCGCGGACGGCCGTCCGGCGCCGGTCGAGGTGCTGCGGACCTCGCGCCGCTCCGGGGCCGCCCTGCTGGCCGCCACCCGGCTGCTGACCCGGCGCATGCCCCTGACCCGCCTCCCTGCCGACCGGGTCCGCGCCCACCGCGAGCCGGTCCCCGCGCGGGACGGCGGACGCGTCGAGGCGTACACCTACCCGACCTCCGGCACCGAGCTGGACAACATCGCGGACATCCTGCGCAGGGCCCACCTGGAGGACGGTGTTCCCTGGAGCGACATGGCCGTCCTGGTACGAGCCGGGTCACGTTCCATCCCGACGATCCGGCGCGCCCTCACCTCGGCCGGCGTACCTCTGGACATCGACGGCGACGACCTGCCCCTGCGCCACGAACCGGCGGTGGCGCCCCTGCTGACGGCGCTGCGGGCGGTCGCGGAGGCAGAAGCGGGGAAGGGGCCCGGGGCGGGCGCCGACGGGGCAGGGGCCGGCCCGCGCGGTGCCGGTGTCGGTACCGAGGCCGAGGCCGGTGTTGGTGCTGCTGCCGAGGCCGAGGTCGGTGCCGGTACCAGCACCTCGGGAGCGGGTGGGGCCGTGTCGGAGGCCGACGTGGAGGGAGATGCCCGCGCCGACGCCGACGCCGACGCCGACGCCGATGCCGGTGTCGCCGCCGACGCTGACGCCGCCGACGACACGCGGAAGGCCGAGCCGGAGCCGTCCCGAGCCGGAGCCCACGCGACCACGCCCCTCGCAGCGCCTGCGGACGACTCCCACGCGGCCGCCGAAGACGTTTCCCACGCGGCCGCCGAAGACGCTCCCCTCACCACCGCCGAAGGCGCCCCCCTCGCGTCCCCCACGGACGGTCCACCCACGACCGCCGAAGGCGCCCCCCGCGCGGGGGGCGGGAACGGCTCTCATCCGGACGGCGGGGGCGCCCCCCACACTGGCGATGGGCACGGCTCCCGCCCGGACGGCGGGGGCGCCCCCCGCGCGGAGGACTCCCGGTGGCTCCCCACCGAGACCGCCCTCGCCCTGCTCACCTCCCCGCTCGCCGGCATGGACGCCGCCGACCTGCGTCGTCTGGGCCGTGCCCTGCGCGACGAGGAGCGTGCCGCCGGCAACGCGCTGCCGCCGCCCTCGGACGAACTGCTCGCGCGGGCGCTGGCCCAGCCGGAGCGGCTCGCCGTGCACGACCCCGCCTACGCGCGCGGCGCCCAGCGGCTCGGCGCGCTCCTGCGCAGGGCCCGTGCCCGGCTGGCGGGCGGCGGCAGCGCCGAGGAGGCGCTGTGGGACCTGTGGGAGGGCACCCCCTGGCCCACCCGGCTGGAACGCTCGGCCCGGCGTGGCGGCGCCGCCGGACGCAACGCCGACCGCGACCTCGACGCCGTGTGCGCGCTGTTCGCGACCGCCGCCCGCGCGGAGGAACGCACCGGCGGCCGGGGCGCGTTGAACTTCCTGGAGGAGGTCGACTCCGAGGACATCGCCGCCGACACCCTCACCCGGCGCGCCGTACGCCCCGACGCCGTCCGCCTGATGACCGCGCACCGCGCGAAGGGCCTGGAGTGGCGGCTGGTCGTCGTCGCGGGTGTCCAGGAAGGGCTGTGGCCCGACCTGCGCCGTCGCGGCTCGTTGCTGGAGGCCGACCGGATCGGGCGCGACGGACTCGCCGAACCACTGACGCCGGGCGCCCTGCTCGCCGAGGAACGCCGCCTGTTCTACGTGGCCGCCACGCGCGCGCGTGAGCGCCTCGTCGTCACCGCGGTGAAGGCACCGGCGGACGACGGCGACCAGCCCTCCCGGTTCCTGGCCGAACTCGGCGTCGAACCCACCGACGTCACGGGCCGTCCGCGCCGCCCCCTCGCCGTCGCCGCGCTCGTCGCCGAACTGCGCGCCACGACCGTCGACCCGCGCGTCTCCGCGCCCCTCAGAGAGGCCGCCGCCCGCCGCCTGGCCCGCCTCGCCGCCCTCACCGACGAGGACGGGCGCCCCCTCGTGCCCTCCGCCCATCCCTACCGCTGGTGGGGCATGTGGGACCGGACCGAGAGCAAGGTGCCGCTGCGCGACCGCGACCAGCCCGTCACCCTCTCGGGCAGTGCCCTGGACCAACTGGCCAACACGTGCGCCCTGCAGTGGTTCCTGGGCCGGGAGGTGAAGGCCGACGCGCCCGCGACCGCGGCCCAGGGCTTCGGCAACGTGGTGCACGTACTCGCCGACGAGGTGGCCTCCGGGCACACCCCGGCCGACCTCGCCGTCCTCATGGAGCGCCTGGACTCCGTGTGGAACGCGCTCGCCTTCGACGCGCCGTGGAAGTCCCGGCAGGAGCAGGCCAACGCGCGCGTGGCGCTCGAACGCTTCCTGAAGTGGCACGTCATGGACCGCGCCGGACGCACACCGGTGGCCAGCGAGCACGACTTCGACGTGACCCTGGAGGCGGGCGAGTACGAGGTGCGCATCCGCGGCCAGATGGACCGCGTCGAGACCGACTCCGACGGCCGCGCCTACGTCGTCGACTTCAAGACCGGCAAGCAGGCGCCCACCGCGGCCGAGGTCGCCCGCCACCCCCAGCTCGCCGTCTACCAGCTCGCCGTCCGCGAGGGCGCCGTCGACGAGGCCTTCGACGGCGTACGCCCCGAACCCGGCGGTGCCGAGCTCGTCCAGCTGCGCCAGGGAGCGCCCCGGCGGGACGGCGGCGAGACCCTGCCCAGGGTGCAGGCACAGGAGGCCCCGGAGGGGGAGGCGGGCGACTGGGTCGGGGACCTGCTGGCCACGGCCGCCGGCAAGGTCCTCGACGAACGCTTCACCCCGACCGCCGGCCAGCACTGCACCCACTGCGCCTTCCGCGCCTCGTGCAGTGCCCGGCCCGAGGGACGGCAGGTCGTGGAGTGAGCGCCGGAGTCCGCGACGCCCGGTGCGACGGGCTGCGCCACAGGCGCTGACCAGCGCTTCTCCCGGCCGCCGGGGCGCTGCCGCATCCACTGTCGGTGGCCGCAGCTAGCCTCTTTGACGTGCCTGCCCACCTCACCGATCCCGAGCAGCTCAAGGAGCTCCTCGGCATCCCGTTCACCCCGGAGCAGACGGCCTGCATCGTCGCGCCGCCCGCCCCGCAGGTCATCGTGGCCGGAGCCGGGTCGGGCAAGACGACGGTGATGGCGGCCCGCGTGGTGTGGCTGGTGGGCACCGGCCAGGTCGCGCCGGAACAGGTCCTCGGCCTCACCTTCACCAACAAGGCGGCCGGTGAACTCGCCGAACGGGTCCGCAAGGCCCTGATCCGCGCGGGCGTCACCGACCCCGACGCGCTCGACCCCGACCACCCGCCGGGCGAGCCGGTGATCTCCACGTACCACGCCTTCGCGGGCCGCCTGCTGACCGACCACGGGCTGCGACTCGGGCTGGAGCCCACTTCCCGGCTGCTCGCCGACGCCACCCGCTACCAGCTCGCCGCGCGGGTCCTGCGCGAGGCCCCCGGGCCCTACCCGGCGCTCACGCGTTCCTTCCCCGACCTGGTCGGGGACCTCCTCGCACTCGACGCCGAACTCGCCGAGCACCTCGTACGCCCCGAGGACCTGCGCACCTGGGACGCCGGCCTTCTCGACTCCCTGGAGGGCGTCCGGCTCGGCAACGCCGACCTGCGCAAGGTCCCCGAGGCCGCCCGGGCCCGCCGCGAACTGGCGGACCTGGTGCTCCGCTACCGGGCCGCCAAACGCGAACGCGACCTGCTCGACTTCGGCGACCAGATCGCCCTGTCCGCACGGCTCGCGGGGCTCCCCGAGGTGGGCCGCGTCCTGCGCGACGAGTTCCGGGTGGTGCTGCTGGACGAGTACCAGGACACGTCCGTGGCCCAGCGCGTCCTCCTGGCGGGCCTGTTCGGCGGCGGCACCGGCCACCCCGTGACCGCCGTCGGTGACCCGTGCCAGGCGATCTACGGCTGGCGCGGCGCCTCCGTCGCCAACCTCGACGACTTCCCCGAGCACTTCGGGCGGGCGGACGGCCGCCCCGCCGCCCGCCATGCCCTCAGCGAGAACCGGCGCAGCGGCGGCCGCCTCCTCGACCTCGCCAACGGTCTCGCCGAACCCCTGCGCGCCCTGCACACGGGTGTGGAAGCACTGCGCCCCGCACCCGGCGCCGAACACGACGGCACCGTCCGCTGCGCACTGCTGCGCACCCACGCCGAGGAGATGGAGTGGATCGCCGACTCCGTCGCCCACCTCGTGCGCACCGGCACCGCGCCCGGGGAGATCGCCGTCCTGTGCCGCACGGCGACGGACTTCGCCCGGATCCAGGGCGCCCTGGTGGCCCGCGACGTGCCCGTCGAGGTCGTCGGCCTCTCCGGGCTGCTGCACCTGCCCGAGGTGGCCGACCTGGTCGCCGTCTGCGAGGTCCTGCAGGACCCCGGCGCCAACGCCTCCCTGGTCCGCCTGCTCACCGGACCCCGCTGGCGCATCGGGGCGCGCGACCTCGCCCTGCTGGGCCGCCGCGCCCGGCTGCTCGTGAGCCACGCGCGCGTGGCGGGCGACGACGACCCCGACCGGAGGCTCGCCGAGGCCGTCGAAGGGGTCGACCCCTCGGAGGTGATATCGCTGGCGGACGCGTTGGACACCTTCCTGGAGACGCCGCTGGACGGCACCGGGGACGACGACGGGCTGCCCTTCTCACCCGACGCGCGCGTGCGGTTCGCCCGGCTGGCCGCCGAACTGCGCGAGCTGCGGCGTGCCCTGTCCGACCCGCTCATGGACGTCCTGCACCGCGTACTCGCCGTCACCGGTCTGGAGGTCGAGCTGTCGGCCTCGCCGCACGCGCTGGCCGCCCGCCGCCGCGAGACCCTGTCCAACTTCCTGGACGTCGCCGCGTCCTTCGCCGCGGGCGACGGCGAGGCCACGCTGCTCGCCTTCCTGGCGTTCCTGCGCACCGCTGCCCAGTACGAGAAGGGTCTCGACAACGCGCTGCCCGGCGGCGAGAACACCGTCAAGGTGCTCACCGCGCACAAGTCCAAGGGCCTGGAGTGGGACGTCGTCGCCGTACCCGGCCTGGTCACCGGCACCTTCCCCAGCAGCCAGGGCCGGGAGAAGTGGACCGCCCAGGGCAAGGTGCTCCCGCACCGACTGCGCGGCGACGCCGACACCCTGCCCGAGGTGGCCTCCTGGGACTCCCGGGGACTGAAGGACTTCCACGCGGCGATGAAGGAGCACCAGCACACCGAGGAGCTCCGCCTCGGCTACGTCACCTTCACCCGCCCCCGCTCCCTGCTGCTCGGCTCCGGCCACTGGTGGGGGCCCAGCCAGAAGAAGCCCCGGGGACCCTCCGACTTCCTCACGGCCCTGTACGAGCACTGCGCGGCCGGACACGGCGAGATCGAGGCCTGGGCGGACGAACCCGCCGAGGACGAGGAGAACCCGGCCCTGCACCGCGCGGAGGACGAGCAGGTCTGGCCGCTGCCCCTGGACGAGGCGGCGCTCGCCCGTCGCCGGGCCGCCGCCGAGACGGTCCTCGCCCACCTGGACGCTCTCGCCTCCGAGGAGGACGGGATGCCCGCCGCCTCCCCGTCCGGCGCATACGCCCACGACGACCCGGACTGGCCACCGCCGCCCGGGGACGACGACGCCCTCCACGAGCAGGCAGCGCCCGACTGGGCCGAGGACCCGGCCGCGTACGAAGCCACCGGGGACGAGCCCACCGCGGACGGTCCCGCCGAGGACCCCGCCGACTGGGACTCCTGGACCACGGCCCGCCCGACCACCCCGCCGGACCGCCCCACGGTCCCGCACCAGGCACCCCCGCCCGAAGGGCCGCACGACACCACCCCCGGCCGCCTCACGCCGGAGGAGGCACGTACCGTCGCCTCCTGGGACCGCGACCTCGAAGCGCTCACCGGCGAACTGCTGCGCGCCCGTGAAAGCGTCACCGAGGTGCCCCTCCCGGTGTCGCTGACCGCCTCCCAGCTGCTGAGCCTGGCCGCCGACCCGGACGGCTTCGCCCAGGAACTGGCCCGGCCCATGCCCCGCCCGCCCCGGCCCGCCGCCCGCCGCGGCACCCGTTTCCACGCCTGGGTCGAGGCCCGCTTCGAACCGCTGACCCTGCCGCTGATGGAACCCGAGGAGCTGCCCGGCGGCGACGCCGAGATCGCCGACGAACAGGACCTCGAGTTCCTCAAGGACGCCTTCGAACGCACCGAGTACGCCCGGCGCACCCCCTACCGCGTCGAGGCGCCCTTCCAGCTCTCGCTCGCCGGCCGGGTCGTACGCGGCCGCATCGACGCCGTCTACAAGAAGGGCGACGGCGCGGCGGCGACGTACGAGATCGTCGACTGGAAGACCAACCGCGCGGCCACCGCGGACCCGCTCCAGCTCGCCCTCTACCGCCTCGCCTGGGCCGAGCAGCAGCGCGTGCCGCTGGAATCGGTGACGGCCGCCTTCCTCTACGTACGCACCGGCGACGTCGTACGGCCCGAGGGGCTGCCCGACCGCGCCGCGCTGGAGAACCTGCTGCTGGCCGGACCGGTCGGTGACGAACCGCACGATCGGGGAGTCCCGTCGGGCCGATAGGCTCGTGAGTATGAGCCACCCCGTTGACAATGCTGTCAGCGCTGTCCGTACGTACATCGAGCAGCACCGCGCCGCCTTCCTCGACGACCTCGTCGGCTGGCTGCGCATACCGTCCGTGTCGGCGCAGCCCGAGCACGTGTCCGACGTGCGCCGCAGCGCCGACTGGCTCGCCGCCGAGCTGAAGGAGACGGGCTTTCCGACCGCGGAGGTCTGGCCGACCCCCGGTGCTCCGGCCGTCTTCGCCGACTGGCCCTCCGGAGACCCGCAGGCACCCACTGTCCTCGTCTACGGCCACCACGACGTGCAGCCCGCCGCCCGCGAGGACGGCTGGAGCAGCGAGCCCTTCGAGCCCGTCGTCCGCGAGAACCGCCTCTACGCGCGCGGGGCTGCCGACGACAAGGGGCAGGTGTTCTTCCACACACTCGGCGTCCGCGCCCACCTCGCCGCCACCGGCCGCACCGCCCCCGCCGTGAACCTCAAACTGCTGATCGAGGGCGAGGAGGAATCCGGTTCACCGCACTTCCGCGCCCTCGTCGAGGAGCACGCCGACCGGCTCGCCGCGGACGCGGTGATCGTCTCCGACACCGGCATGTGGTCCGAGGACACCCCCACGGTGTGCACCGGCATGCGCGGTCTCGCCGAGTGCGAGATCCGGCTGCACGGCCCCGACCAGGACATCCACTCCGGCTCCTTCGGGGGCGCCGTCCCCAACCCGGCGACCGCGGTTGCCCGCCTGGTGTCCGCCCTCCACGACGAGCACGCGCGCGTGGCCGTCCCCGGCTTCTACGACGGAGTGGTGGAACTCACCGACCAGGAACGTGAGCTCTTCGCCGAGCTCCCCTTCGACGAGCAGCGGTGGCTGCACACCGCCAAGTCGTACGCCGCCCACGGCGAAGCCGGACACACCACACTGGAGCGCCTCTGGGCCCGCCCCACCGCCGAGGTCAACGGCATCGGCGGCGGCTACCAGGGTCCGGGCAGCAAGACGATCATCCCATCCTCCGCCATGGTCAAGCTCTCCTTCCGCCTGGTCGCCGGACAGGATCCGGACCACGTCGAGAAGGCCGTCCGCGCCTGGGCCGCCGCCCAGGTGCCCGAGGGAATCCGCTGCGAGATCACCTTCGCCCCCGCCACCCGCCCGTGTCTGACACCACTGGACCACCCGGCGCTCCAGTCGGTGGCCCGCGCGATGGGCCGGGCCTTCGGCACACCGGTCCGCTTCACCCGCGAGGGCGGCTCCGGCCCGGCCGCCGACCTCCAGGAGGTCCTCGGCACACCGGTGCTGTTCCTCGGCATCTCGGTCCCCTCCGACGGATGGCACGCCCCCGACGAGAAGGTGGAGCTGGACCTGCTCCTCAAGGGTGCCGAGACCTCCGCCCATCTGTGGACAGACCTGGCGGAGCACTGGAGCCACGTGCCCTGAGGCCCCGCGCGGTCCCCGCCCGGACCGGCGGCGCGCGGCACACTGGAAAGGCCGCCGCGCACCGCCGAGCCTCCCGGACCCGGTCGCCACCCGCCGTACGACCCGTTGAACCCGCCTGCCGAACCGAACCGCTCACCGGGGGAGTTGGAAGCACCCGTGACCACCTGGACCGACCAGACCGCCGACCGTCCCATCTCGCTCACCGCGCCCAGCGGCATCGACCGCGCCGCCCACCACCGCCTCGACGAGGCCTGGCTCGCGGCGGCGTGGAGTCACCCCTCGACGCGCTGCTTCGTGGTCTCCGGCGGCCAGGCCCTCATCGACGAGACGCCCGACGGGGCCACCGAACTCGTCATGACCCCCTCCTTCGAGGCCCCGCTCACCGAGGCGCACCGCTACTTCCTCGGCACCGACGAGGACGGGGTCAGCTACTTCGCCCTCCAGAAGGACTCCCTGCCGGGCCGCATGGACCAGTCCGCGCGCCCGGCGGGCCTCAGGGAGGCGGGCCTGCTCCTGTCGCCGCGCGACGCGGGCCTGATGGTCCACGCGGTGGCCCTGGAGAACTGGCAGCGGCTGCACCGTTTCTGCTCCCGCTGCGGGGAACGCACGGTCATCGCCGCGGCCGGCCACATCCGCCGCTGCCCCGCCTGCGGCGCCGAGCACTACCCGCGCACCGACCCCGCGGTGATCATGGCCGTCACGGACGGGGAGGACCGCATCCTGCTCGGCCGCCAGGTGCACTGGCCCGAGGGCCGTTTCTCCACCCTCGCCGGTTTCGTCGAGCCCGGCGAGTCCATCGAGCAGTCGGTGCGCCGCGAGGTCCAGGAGGAGGCCGGGATCACCGTCGGCCCCGTCGAGTACGTCGCGAGCCAGCCCTGGCCGTTCCCGTCCAGCCTGATGCTGGGCTTCATGGCCCGAGCCACCTCGACCGAGATCAACGTCGACGGCGACGAGATCCACGAGGCCCGCTGGTTCTCGCGCGAAGAACTCGGCGCCGCCTTCGAGTCGGGCGAGGTACTGCCGCCCTACGGCATCTCGATCGCGGCCCGCCTCATCGAGCGGTGGTACGGCAAGCCGCTGCCGACGCGCGGCGCCTTCTGAGCCCGGCTCCGTCCGAGCCCGACTCCGGCACCCTCCGGTTCCGGACACGGCGAAGGGCGGCCCTCCCGCAGCGGGAGGGCCGCCCTTCGGCCCGGCGGGCGCGTACCGGCTACGCGCCGACCTTCTGCTTCACCTGCGCCAGCGACGGGTTGGTCAGCGTCGAGCCGTCGGGGAACAGCACGGTCGGCACCGTCTGGTTTCCGCCATTGGCCTTCTCCACGAACGCGGCGGACTCCGGGTCCTGCTCGATGTTGACCTCGGTGTACGCGATGCCCTCGCGGTCCATCTGGCCCTTCAGCCGACGGCAGTAGCCGCACCACGTGGTGCTGTACATCGTCACAGTGCCCGACATGTCTCTCGTGCTCCTTCGGCGACTCGGGAAAGCGGCGGCCGGGGGAAGTGGCCGCAGGAGGAGAACGTCCGCGGAGGACGCACCATTCCCGTCGTACCCGTGCCGCCCGGTGCAGGCGGTCCCGGCCGGCCGTCCGCCTGTGGACAGCGGTCCACCGTGTCCGCCATACCGCCTGTGTCTGCTGTGTCTGCTGTGTCTGCTGTGGCTGCCGTGTTCGCCGTGTGGTGTCCGGGCATTCGATACGACTGTCGGTGCGTGCCTGTGGACAACCGACTCACGTGTCTCGTGAGACCTGGCAGCATGGCGGTGTGACAGCAGCAACGCACTCCACCCTCTTCCCGCAGGTACCGGACTCGGCCGACGCGGTGCTCGACGGGCTCGACCCCGAGCAGCGCGAGGTGGCGACCGCCCTGCGCGGACCGGTGTGCGTGCTGGCGGGGGCCGGCACGGGCAAGACCAGGGCGATCACCCACCGCATCGCCTACGGGGTGCGGGCCGGGATCCTCCAGCCCGCCAGCGTGCTCGCCGTGACCTTCACCAACCGCGCCGCCGGAGAGATGCGGGGACGGCTGCGCCAGCTCGGCGCGTCGGGGGTCCAGGCCCGCACGTTCCACTCCGCCGCGCTGCGCCAGCTCCAGTACTTCTGGCCGAAAGCGGTCGGCGGCACCCTGCCCAGACTGGTCGACCGCAAGATCCAGCTCGTCGCCGACGCGGCCGCCGCCTGCCGCATCCGTCTCGACCGGGGCGAGCTGCGCGACGCCGCCGCGGAGATCGAGTGGTCCAAGGTGACCCAGACCGTCCCCGCCGACTACGCCGTCGCGGCGGCCGGGGCCGGCCGCCAGGCACCCCGCGACCCCGCGGAGATCGCCCAGCTCTACGCCGCCTACGAGGACCTCAAGCGCGGACGCGGCGTCATCGACTTCGAGGACGTGCTGCTGCTGACGGTGGCCGTCCTCCAGGACCGGCACGATGTCGCCGAGCAGGTCCGCGCCCAGTACCAGCACTTCGTGGTCGACGAGTACCAGGACGTCAGCCCGCTCCAGCAACGGCTGCTGGAGCTGTGGCTCGGCGACCGCGACGACCTGTGCGTCGTCGGCGATGCCAGCCAGACCATCTACTCGTTCACGGGAGCAACCCCCGACCACCTGCTCGACTTCCGCAGCCGTCATCCCGGCGCCACCGTCGTCAAGCTGGTCCGCGACTACCGTTCCACCCCGCAGGTCGTCCACCTGGCCAACGGCCTGCTCGCCCAGGCCCGGGGCCGGGCCGCCGATCACCGTCTGGAGCTGGTCTCCCAGCGGACCGCCGGACCGGAGCCCGTCCACACCGAGTACACCGACGAACCGGCCGAGGCGGAGGGCGCGGCCCGACGCATCCGCGAACTCGTCGACTCCGGCGTTCCGGCCGCCGAGATCGCCGTCCTGTTCCGGACCAATTCCCAGTCGGAGACCTACGAGCAGGCACTTGCCGACGCCGGCGTCCCGTACCAGCTGCGGGGTGCGGAGCGCTTCTTCGACCGCCCCGAGGTGCGCAAGGCCAACAGCGCCCTGCGGGCGGCGGCGCGCTTCGGCGGCAACGACTCCCTCCTGGACGATGCCGTCGACCTGCCCTCGCAGGTACGGGCGGTGCTGTCCGGGGAGGGCTGGGTTCCCGAGCCCCCGGCCGGGTCGGGCGCGGTCCGGGAGCGCTGGGAGTCGCTGGCCGCCCTGGTCGGTCTCGCGCAGGACTTCGCCGCGGCCCGGGCGGGCGCCACGCTGAGCGACCTCGTCGTGGAGCTCGACGAGCGGGCGAGCGCGCAGCACGCCCCGACCGTGCAGGGCGTCACCCTCGCCTCGCTGCACTCGGCCAAGGGCCTCGAGTGGGACGTGGTCTTCCTGGTGGGTGTGGCCGAGGGCATGATGCCGATCACCTACGCAAAGACGGACGAGCAGATCGAGGAGGAGCGCCGCCTGCTCTACGTCGGGGTCACCCGCGCCCGTGAGCGACTGCACCTGTCCTGGGCGCTCGCCCGCTCGCCCGGCGGGCGCCCGAGCCGCCGTCCGAGCCGCTTCCTGAAGGGCCTGCGGCCGGGCTCGGGCACGACGGGCGGCCGGGTGGCGGCCGGCGGTCCCGCAGGGGTGGAACGCGGATTCGGAGCCGGTGGCGCCGCCGCGGTCGCCGCTCCGAGGCGCACCGCGCGCACCCCGGCCCGCTGCCGGGTCTGCGGCCGCTCGCTCACCGATGCCGGTGAGATGAAGCTGATGCGCTGTGAGGACTGCCCGTCCGACATGGACGAGGGAGTGTACGAGCGGCTGCGCGAGTGGCGAGCGGTGCAGGCGGGACGCAGCGGGCAGCCGGCGTTCTGCGTGTTCACCGACAAGACACTCATGGCGATCGCCGAGTCCGTGCCGGAGGACGAGCGTGAACTGGCCCGGATCCCGGGGGTCGGGGCCCGCAAGCTCAACCGCTACGGCGCGGAGGTGCTGGCCATCTGTGCAGGCCAGGAGGGAGTCGGGCTTGACGGGGACGACTGATACGAACTCGTCGAAAAAATAGTTTGCGCATGCCCCGGGAATCCCCATAGGTTCTTGGTCACGGGAACAGCGGCCTTCACGGAGGCCCTGAATCCGTGTTGTACTTGCATATCCGCGGACTGGTTCACCCCGGTCCCCCGATACGCCGAGAGGAGGCGAGTCCAGTGATCAGCATCAACTTCAGCTCCACCGTCGGCTTCACCGCCAAAATGACCGATCGCTCGGCCGTCTCCCTGTGCATGCTCGGCGCCTCTCACTCGGGCACCGGTCTGTCCGGCATTCGTGCCGTGCGTCCGGCCGCCTCCTCCGTTGCCCCCGCGGGCCTTCTCGTCCGCGAGCGCAATGAGCGACCGACCAAGGCACTGGAAGCAGCAGTAGCGGCACAGGCGAAGGCCTATGCCTTTACGGCGACCGGTGCCGGAATCCGGAAGCAGACGACGCAGCACCACCTGATGTGGGCCTTCCGTGGGCCAGAACCCTGGAGTGATCCAGCCTGATCGCCGATCAGGCCGGCGCCTTCAGGGCCGCGGAACCCCATCCGGGATCCGCGGCCCTTCTGTTTGTCCCCGAACGGGGACGACGGCACGAAGGAGCCTCGGGACAAGAAAAGAACCCGGTACCAAGCCGCCAACCGGCCGACCGGCCGGCACGACCAGACGAGGAAGACCACCCGTGCAACTCGAAGCGCACGCCCCGTCCGTACCGCCTTCCGACACGATCCCCAAGCCCTGTTCCACGGAGGACTCCACCTTGACCCCGCTCACCGCGCTCACCGCGCTCGACGACGCCATCGAGAACCTCGGCGTGCCCGTCCCCTGCCGTTCCTACGACCCGGAGGTCTTCTTCGCCGAGTCGCCGGCGGACGTCGAGTACGCCAAGTCCCTCTGCCGCACCTGCCCGCTGATCGAGGCCTGCCTCGCCGGAGCCAAGGAGCGGCGTGAGCCCTGGGGCGTCTGGGGTGGCGAGCTGTTCGTCCAGGGTGTCGTCGTCGCCCGGAAGCGGCCCCGTGGCCGCCCGCGCAAGAACCCGGTTTCGGCATGAACATCGCAGGAACGATCGACCGCCCCCTCACGTACGACCCCCAGAAGCAGGCCCCGATGAAGCCGTCCACCCACGACATCGCAGGCTCCGCGCCTGAAGACTTCACCACCACCGGTGCGAAGGACTCGCGCCAGAACAGGACCCGCGAAATGCAACTCATCCCAGAAGCGCTGGCTCGTGCGCATATGCACGACCGCCTGCGGGAGGCGGAGCAGGAACGCCGGGCGCTGCGCCTGGCGACCGCCCGCCGGATGCAGCGCCGGGCCGAGCGCGCCTCGATGCGCGCTCGGCGTGCGCTCGCCATGGCGGTCATGCAGTAACCGAGACACCCGAAGCGGTGGTCTCCCGGCCGGGAGACGGAGCTTCGCCCGTGGGGGCCGGTCCGTGCGAACGGACCGGCCCCCACGGGCCGTCCGGCACCGGTGGCTCAGGCCTCCGCGGCGGTCTCCGGCACCTCGTACCCGTCCTCGCCCGCTCCGCCCTCCGTCTTGTCCGTCCCTCTGCCTGCCTCATGTCCCGGTTCGTCGGCTTTCTGTCCCGGTTCGTCCGTCTCGTGCTCCGGGACGAACCCGATGAGCCACTCCGCCAGTTCGTCACGGAGCCGGACCGACGCTCCCAGCTGGCACAGCACGCCGATCGTGCTGAGGGTCACCCGGTGGATCAGCAGGTAGGACGGCGGCAGGTTGAGCTGCTTGGCCAGTTGGTACGCGGGGGAGCGGGGGTCACCGATACGGGCGGCCTGGCTCCGCATCCAGCCGCGGGTGAAGGTGAACTCGTCGACCCGGGCCGGCTCGATGATCGGCAGGAGGTATTCGAGGACGGCGTCCGGGTCCAGCTCTATCGACTCCTTGACGAACCCCTCCGAGCAGAGCATCTCGTAGACGGCGTCCGCCTCGCCGTCCAGGGTCATGCGCAGGGCCTCGCCGATGGGCTCGGGCAGCCCGCCCGGGAGACGGTCGACCGTGCCGAAGTCGAGGACGCCCAGGCGCCAGTCGTCCTCTCCGTCCGGCCCGCCCGGCAGCAGGCGGAAATTCCCCGGGTGCGGGTCGGCGTGCAGGAGCCCGGTGCGTGCCGGGCCGGAGAAGAGGAAGTGGGCCAGCAGCTGACCGGCCCGGTCACGCTGCTCCTGCGTACCGTCCGTGATGATCTCCGACAGCGGTATGCCGTCGATCCACTCGGTGATCAGTACTTGCTCGCACTGGTGGACGACGTCCGGCACCAGGATGTCCGGGTCGTCGGCGAACTCCTCGGCGTGCGCCCGCTGGGCCCGGGCCTCCAGGTCGTAGTCCAGTTCCTCCGAGACCCGGTCCTTCAGCTCGGTGATCAGCGGTTTGACGTCCATGCCGGGGACCAGCGGGCCGAGCAGGCGGGCGAAGCGGCTGAGCTGATTCAGGTCCGAGAGCAGCGCCTCACCGGCGCCGGGGTACTGCACCTTGACCGCCACCTCGCGTCCGTCGTGCCACACCCCCCGGTGCACCTGGCCGATCGAGGCGGCCGCGGACTGCTTGTCCTCGAACTCCAGGAACAGCTCCTGCCAGTCCTCGCCGAGCCGCTCCGCGAGCACGGCGTGCACCGTGCGCGTCGGCATGGGCGGCGCCGCCTCCTGCAGCTTGGTCAGCGCGGCCCGATAGGGCCCGGCGACCTCCTCGGGCAGCGCCGACTCGAAGACCGACAGGGCCTGCCCGAACTTCATCGCCCCGCCCTTGAGCTCGCCCAGGACCTTGAACAGCTGCTCGGCTGTGCGCTGCTGCAACTGCTGGCCGACCATCTCCGCGGACTCGCCCACGATTCGCTTCCCGAGCCCCCAGGTGGCCCGCCCGGCGAATCCGAGCGGGAGCGCGGCGAGCCTGGCGGTCCGGGTGACCGCCTTGCGCGGAAGATCAGACATGCGCCCTCCAAGTCCCAGCCGGCCGCGCCCGCCCCACACCGTGGCGTACTACCGACGACGGCCCTTGCCCAGCCATTGTCGCGCGCTGCGGCCCGTCCTCGGGGATGTGTCCTTCCTTACCCTGCGCGGCGGCCCCGCACGGGCAGGCGGGATGTGCAGGGACCGGTCGTGCGTGCCACCGCAGGGCCGGCAGCGAGACCTCCCAGCGGACGCCGGTGGCGGCGGGCGTGCCGCCGTCCAGGAAGGCGAGGGCGTGCGCCGCCGCGAGCCCGGCGACGGTCGCCGCGAGGGTGAGGTCGCAGGGCCGCACCTGGTGCGGCCGAGCCGAGCGCCACTGGGCCACCAGGCGGGGCCAGGCCGGGTCGCGGTCGGTGCGGTCCGCGTACAGACAACCGGCGCACCCCGTCTCGCCGGGGAGGACGAGCGGGCCGACGACGCCGGTGCCCTCCACCACACCGGCGTACAGATGAGGTGTCCCGGAGGCCATCAGCGACTCGGCGGACGCCGGGTCGGGAGTGTGCACCGCGACGTCGTCGCGCGGGGCGACGACGACGAGGGAGAGGCCCGGTTCGCTCTCGTCGGGCGCTGCCGTCGGGCCGCGGCGCGGCGGCCGGTCCGGGGCGGCCGCGCGAACGACCCGGCGGGCGCTCTCGTCCCGGCGGTCACCGACGGACCCGGCGGGCAGCCCGCCCGGCGCGACGTCCCACGGTTCGACGCATCCGCCGTCGCGCACGTCGACCTCGCCGACCCCCGCTCCGGACAGGAGACCGGCCAGCACCGCGCCCACCCGCCCCGCTCCCCGCACGCCCACCCGCAGGGCTCGCCGGGCCGCCAGGTGTCTCATCGCGTCGCCCGGCGCCGAGGTGGTCAGCGACAGTGTGGCCAGGTCGGGGCCGAGCCGGTCGAGGACGCCCTGCTTCTCCCGCAGGGCGTCCGCGGCCGGTCCGCCGCCCCGCGAGTCGTCGAGCAGACCGGCCCCCGCCAGTCGCTCCACCACCCGGTCGACGTGCCCTTCCGGCAGGTCCATGCGGTGGGCCTCCTCACGCAGCAGCGCCAGGCCGCGGGTGCCGTTGAGCAGCTCGAGGAAGCTTCCCGTCGCCGTGGACACCGGCGCGAGCGTGAGTGCGTGCGCCGGCGTCATTCCGAACTGCACCGTGTTCAGATCGCGCCAGCCGCGCCTGAGCGCGGGCTTCACCATCGGATGCATCTCTGGTCCCCCGTACGTGGTCGATGTGTGGCCGGCCGCAGAGCCGGCTCTGCGGCCGGAGTCCTGCCGTCCCGGTCCGCCTTCTCCTGTCCGCGCTCCCGGTCCGCGGTCCCGATCTGTCGTCCCCGATCTGTCGTCCCCGGTCCGCTGTCCCGTTCCGCTGTCCGGGGCATGCGGTCGCGAGTTCGCCGGCGAGTGCCAGCATGCCCGGATGCGCGACGAGGCGTCGAAAGTTGTCCACAGGCGGTGGATGTTCGTCGTACTTATCAGTCGGGCATCTCAACGGAGACGTGGCGGTTCGGCACGGAAGCGTCCCGGAGCCGGGACTTCCCCGTGTGCAACGGGTAACGTCGTGGCGTGTCCGCCGACCCACTGCACCGCGCCGGGGCGCCCCAGCGCACACCGACGAATCCGCCGCCGAACGGCTCGGGGACGAGCGCGATCGAGGTCCGCAGGAGCACCCGGCGCCGCCGGACCGTCTCCGCGTACCGCGAGGGCGATCGCACCGTCGTACTGATCCCCGCCCGGATGTCCGAGGCGGAGGAGCAACGCTGGGTGAGCGTCATGCTGGACAAGCTCGCCGCCCAGGAGAGCAAACGCGTCCTGGGCGACACCGAGCTGGCCGAGCGCGCCGAACGGCTGTCGGGCCAGTATTTCGAGGGACGGGCGCGGCCCACCTCGGTCCGCTGGGTCACCAACCAGAACACCCGCTGGGGCTCGTGCACCCCTTCCGAGGGAAGCATCAGGCTGTCGCACCGTCTCCAGGGCATGCCCGAGTACGTGGTCGACTACGTACTCCTCCATGAACTGGCGCACCTGCTCGTTCCCGGGCACGGGCCCCGCTTCTGGCGGCTGCTGGAGGCGTATCCGCGTACCGAGCGGGCCCGGGGCTATTTGGAGGGCGTGGTCGCCGCCGACCGGTTGCCGCACGTGCCCGGCGCACGCAGCGAGTAGCCCCCCCCGCACACGCCGGACCCACCTCGTCCGAGCGCTCCGTGAGCGGCCTTCACGCCCTCGTTCCCGGCCGCCCCGTGCCCGTACCCGGGCGTCCGGCACAGCCCGTCGCGGGCACCCCGCACGGTGCGCCCCGGCCTCCGGCACAGCCGCGCACGGGTTTCGTACCGGGTCTGTACCGGCTTTCTCCGGTGTCGGCGTTTGCCGTTAGCCTGTCGCGACGCACTCACATTCGGATGGGGGACGGTCGTAACGCATGGCCAGGGAATTTCAACGCGGCCACAAGGCCAGGATCAGTGAGCTGACGGCGGGCACGGATCTGTACGTAGGTGTGCAGATCTCCGGCCCCGGGCTGACCTTCGACATCAGCTGCTTCGGACTCGACGCCGAGGAGCGGCTGTCGGACGACCGGTACTTCGTGTTCTTCAACCAACCGAAGACTCCCGAGGAGTCCATCCAGCTGCTGGGTGCGCAGGCCGGTGACACGGAGTCCTTCCGGGTCACCCTGGACAGGATCCCGCAGCAGATCCAGAAGCTCTCCTTCACCGCGACCATCGACGGTGCCGGACAGATGTCGCAGGTCGGCCCGGGGTACATCCGGATCGTCGCGGGCGGCGAGGAGGTGGCACGGTACCCGTTCAGCGGCGCCGAGTTCTCCACCGAGCGCGCGGTCATGCTGGGCGACTTCTACCTGAAGGACGTGTGGCGCTTCGCCGCCGTCGGCCAGGGCTTCGACGGCGGCCTGGACGCGCTGCTCAGGAACTTCGGCGGTGAGGTCGCCGAGGAGGAGGCGCCCGCGCCGCAGCAGGTACAGCAGCCGCAGGGCTCGGCCGCTCCCGGATTCGCCCCGCCCGCACAGGCCGCGGCGCCGCCGGCCTTCGGCGCGCCCACTGCCCCCGCCCCCGCTGCCCCTGCGCCCGCCGCCCCCGCTGCCCCGTCGCCCGCGCCGGCCCCCGCGCC
>NZ_JACBYP010000093.1 GCF_018982965.1 Streptomyces mayonensis
GGGCGGGGGTTTGTGGGGGCGGCGACCGGGTCACTCAGTTCCCGTCCGCGAGCCGTCGAAAGGACGCCCTGGGAGCACCTGTGAACCGGTTGTGGCGGCCGTTCCACCGCATGTGGGACCGGCTGGCCGCGTCCGCCCTCGTCGCGCGCGGCCGGGAGCTGGAGCTGATGCACCGGGCCATGGGCTTCGCCACGCTCGCCCTGGTCACGCTGGCGCCGCTGCTGATCGTGGTGGCCGCCGCCGACCCGTTGGGCCGCGGCGGATTCGCGTCCTGGCTGGCCGACGGGATGGGGCTGTCCGGGCGGTCGGCGCGCGTGCTGACCGACATCGTCAGCCCGCCGACCAAGGTCGTGGGAACGACGAGCGTGTGGGGCGGCATCCTGCTCGCGGTCTTCGGCGTGTCCTTCGCGTCGAGCGTCCAGAACGGCTACGAACGCGTCTGGGGGCTGCCGTCCGGCCCGTGGCACCGGGTCTGGCGCCAGGCGACCTGGGTGGTGGCGCTGACCGCGTACCTCTACCAGGAGGTGCAGACCCGGACGGCCCTGCACGGGTCGGCGCGGATCGCGCTGTCCACCGCCACCGGCATCCTGTTCTTCTGGTGGGGCCAGCACTTCCTGCTGGGCAGCCAGGTCCGCTGGCGGGACCTGCTGCCGGGGGCGCTGGCGACCATGGTGGGGCTCATCGGCCTGCGCGGCTTCTCGTACCTGGTCTTCACACCGCTCATCCTCGACAACGCGATCAGCTACGGCACCGTCGGGATCGTGCTCGTGGTCGAGTCCTGGCTGATCGGCGTGGGGTTCGTCGTCTTCGGCGGCGCGATGGTCGGGCACTGGTTCTGCGAGCACCACTGGTGGACCCGCACCATCGACCGGGAGCCCGACTGACTCCGCGGGGAGCCCGACCGGCCTCGCCGGGAGCCCGACCGGCCTCGCCGCCCCTCCCCGGTCCGCCCCTGGACCGGCCCGTAGGGTCCTCGGACCCCGCTCGGCCGCCCGCCCCGGTCCGGAACAGCTCCGGACGGTCCTCGGGCCCGCTCCCGAACCTCCCCGAACAGTCCGCGGGCCCGCTCCGGAGCCTGCCCGGCCGGGACGGTTCACGGGGAGCGCCGGCGCAGTCCGCCGGCGACGGCCGCGCCCGCCGCCGCGGTCACGGCGCCCGCCAGGGCCAGCGGCCGGCGGTGGCGGGAGAGCCAGAACTGGGCGCTGTGCGGATGGGCCTCGTCGTCGAAGACACCATGCGCGCCGTAGTCGTCCGGAGCGGTGCCGTCCGGCGGCTCCCAGAGGTTGACGGGCCGCGACGGGTCGACGGGCCGGTCGGTCTGCTGTCCGGCGTAGCCGGTGCGGCCCAGGTAGCGGTCGAGCAGCCCGGGGATGAGCATCTGGCCGAGCAGGGTGGCGACGGTGGAGCCGCCGACCCAGTACTCGCGCCGCTCGGGATGGTCGGCGGCGTGGAGCACCGCCCGCGCCGCGACCTCGGGCTGGTACACCGGGGCGACCGGGCGCGGGTGCCGGGGCAGCCGGGTCAGGACCCAGCTGAACTGGGGCGTGTTGAGGCCGGGCATCTGGACCATGGTGACCCGCACGTTGCTGCGGTCGTGCAGCAGTTCGCAGCGCAGGGACTCGGTGAATCCCTGGATGGCGTGCTTGGCCCCGCAGTACACCGCCTGGAGCGGAACGCTGCGCCGGGCCAGGGCCGAGCCGACCTGGACGATGGTGCCGCGGTCGCGCGGGGTCATCCGCCGCAGGGCCGCCTGGGTGCCGTGGACGAAGCCGAAGTACGTCACTTCGGTGGCCCGCCGCAGTTCCCCGGGCTCGATCTCCGGCACGGGGGCGAAGACGGTGGAGAACGCGGCGTTCACCCATACGTCGATGGGGCCCAGCTCCTCCTCGACCCGGGTGGCGGCCGCCTCCACGGCGTCCGGGTCGGCCACGTCCACGGCCAGCGGCAGCGCCCGCCCGCCGGCCGCGCGGACCTCCTCGGCCGCGCGGTCGAGGGCGTACTCGCCGCGCGCGATCAGGGCGACGGCGCTGCCTCGGGCCCCGAAGGCCCGTGCGGTGGCCCGGCCCACGCCGCCGCTGGCCCCGGTGACGACGACGACCCCCGTGCCGCCGCGCCGGCGGCGCCGTCCGCCGTGCGGGGCGCCTCGCGCCTCGCTCACTTCTTTCCCCGGCCGGGGAGGTGCTCGGCGTACTCGGTGAGCTTCTGCCGTACGCCCTTGGTGGCGATGCCGGTGGCCTGCGGGTCGTGCAGCGCCGCCTTGACCGCCTTCTTGCCCTGTTCCTTCATGATGTGGGGCGGGATCGGCGCGATCTCCGCGTCCACCTTGAACTCGAGGACGACGGGCCCGTCGGCGGCGAGCGCCTCGTCCCAGGCGGAGCCGACCTTCTTGGGGTCGTCGCAGACGATGCCCTTCAGGCCGAGGAGTTCGGCGTAGGCGGCGTAGGGCACGTCGGGGATGTCCTGGGAGCCGGGGTACTTGGGGTCGCCGGCCATGGCGCGCTGCTCCCAGGTGACCTGGTTGAGGTCCTGGTTGTTGAAGACGCAGAAGACCAGGGGCGCCGTCCCGGACAGGCGGTCCAGGTAGCGCTTCACGGTGATCATCTCGTTCATGCCGTTCATCTGGAACGCGCCGTCCCCGACGAAGGCGATCACCGGCCGCTCCGGGTACGCGAACCGGGCCGCGATGGCGTACGGCGTCCCCGGGCCCATCGTGGCGAGCGTGCCGGAGAGCGAGGCCCGCATGCCGTCGCGGAGCTCGAGGTGGCGTGCCCACCAGTTGGTACCGGAGCCGGAGTCGGCGGTCAGGACGACGTCGTCGGGCAGCCGCGGCGAGAGCTCGGCGGCGACGGACTGGGGGTTGATGGTCCTGCCGAAGTGCTCGCCCGCCCAGCGGTCGCACAGGTCGTGCCACTCCCGGACGTCCTTCTCGATCTTCTCCCGCCAGCCGCGGTCCTTCTTGCGGTCGAGCATCGGGATCAGGGCGCGCAGGGTCTCCCTCGAGTCGCCGACGAGGTGGGCGTCCATCGGGTACCGGATGCCGATCATGCGGCCGTCGATGTCGATCTCGACGCCGCGTGCCTGGCCCTCCTCCGGCAGCCACTCCGAGTAGGGGAAGCTGCTGCCGACCATGAGGAGTGTGTCGCAGCCCTTGATCATCTTGTCGCTGGCCTTGCTGCCCAGCAGGCCGATGGGGCCGGTGACGTACGGCAGGTCGTCGGGCAGGACCTCGCGGCCGAGCAGGGCCTTGGCGACGCCCGCGCCCAGCAGTTCGGCGACCTCCATGACCTCGGCCTCCGCCTTCGCGGCGCCCTGGCCGACCAGCATGGCCACCTTGCCGCCCGCGTTGAGGACGTCGGCGGCCCTGCGCAGTTCATCGAGGTCGGGCAGCACGCGGGGTTGGCTCCAGCCGACGCTGGAGAAGACCGAACCGTGCTCCCTGGGCGGGGAGGGCTGGGCCTCCTCCTCCTGGATGTCGTTGGGGATGATGACCGTGGCGACGCTCCGGGTGGTCAGCGCGGTCTTGAAGGCGCGGTCGATGACGTGCCGGGCCTGGCCGGGGTGCACGACCATCTGGCAGAACTCGGACACGTCCGCGAACAGCTGGTCGAGGGCGATCTCCTGCTGGTAGTGGGTGCCCAGCGACAGCCGCTTCTGCTGGCCGACCACCGCGACGACGGGCTGGTGGTCGAGCTTGGCGTCGTAGAGGCCGTTGAGCAGGTGCACGGCGCCCGGCCCCGACGTGGCGATGCAGCAGCCGACCTCGCCGGTGAACTTTGCGTGGCCGCAGGCCATGAACGCGGCCATCTCCTCGTGCCGCGCCTGGATGAACTCCGGGTCGCCGTCGGCCCGGTCGAACGCGCCGAGCAGGCCGTTGATGCCGTCGCCCGGATAGCCGTACACCCGCTTCACGCCCCACTCGGACAGGCGCTGGAGCACATAGTCGGCGACTTGGGTCATGAGGGCTCTCCCGGGCGTGTTCGGACGAACGGTCGGGTTGTGGAGTTGCCTGCGGGGGCGTCCGTAAACCGGGGGCGGGCGGCCCCGCGGGAGGACGGACGGCCGCGGACCGGGGGCGCGGCCCCGCCCGAGGACAGACACCCGCAGACCCGACGACAGACGCCCACACCCCAGGACAGACACCCGCAGACCCGACGACGGATGCCCCCGCCCGAGGACAGACACCCGCAGACCCGACGGCAGGCGCCCTCACCCGAGGACAGACACCCGTCGGCCGCGAACGGACGGCCCGCCGAGGGGACGCACGCCCGCAAAGCGCGAACGGGCGGTCCGCCCGGGAACGGACCGCCTGCCACGAGAACGGACGGCCTTCGCGCCGCGTGGCGCCCCCTGCGCCCCGGGGACCGGGGACAGGGAGCCGGGAGCAGCGGACAGGGGGCGAGGCCGGCGGCCGGCGGCCTCCTGGCCCTTGCCGCGCGGGGCGCCCGAGGGGGACCTGCCGCCCTCGGGCACCCCTCCTCCTGCGCGGGCCGCTCTCACCTCCTGCGCGGGCCGCTCTCACGCGGGCGGCGGCGCCGTGCTCGCGCGGGTCACCAGCCGGGTCGGCACCAGGGTGGTGCCGCGCTCCGGGCCGCCCTCGCGCATCTGGCGCAGCACGGCCTCGACGCAGAGCCGCCCGACTTCGGCGAAGTCCTGGTGGACGGTGGTCAGCGGGGGCAGGAAGGACCCGGCCTCCGCGATGTCGTCGAAGCCGATGACGCTGACGTCCCCGGGGACCCGCCGGCCGTGCTCGTGCAGGGCGCGCACGAGGCCGAGGGCCATCTGGTCGTTGGCCGCGAAGACCGCCGTGCACTCGGGCCGGGCGGCCAGCTCGAGGCCGGCCCGGTAGCCGGACTCCGCCGACCAGTCGCCCCGCACGAGCGGCGGCGGGGTGCGGCCGGCCTCGGCGAGCGTGTGCCGCCAGGCGTCGGCGCGGCGCTGCGCGGCGAAGGAGCCCTCGGGACCGCCGAGGTGCCACACGGTGCCGTGGCCGAGCTCCAGCAGGTGCCGGACGGCCGCGCGGGTACCGCCGGCCTGGTCGGTGTCGACGACCGTGTAGTGGTCGCCTGCGTCGGAGTCGACCACGACGACCTGCACATGGGGCGGCAGCGTCAGGGTCGCCGCGTCCAGGAGGTGGACCTCCATGATGACGATCACCGCGTCGACGGCCAGTTCCTCCAGCCGCGTGAACGCACCGCTCACCTCGTCCTGGGTGGGAACCGCGACGGGCAGCAGCGTCACCGCGTACCCCTGGCTCGCGGCGGAGGTGGCGATGGCCTCCAGGGTGCGCACGTTGCCGGTCGTCGCCAGCGAGAAGGTGATGACGCCGATGGTGCGGAACTCGCCGCGCTTGAGGGCCCGGGCCGCGCTGTTGGGCCGGTAGCCCAGTTCCTTCATGGCCGCCAGCACCTGCCGCCGGGTCTCCTCGGTCACGCCGGCGTAGCCGTTCGAGACCCGGGACACTGTCTGCGAGGAGACGCCCGCAAGCCGGGCCACGTCCGCCATGGACGCCGTCGCCGCCCGCCCCCCGCGCCGGCGCCGTGCGCCCGCTCCCTGCGGCTCCGCGACCCCGTCAGCCGTTTCCACGCGCCGTCCGCCACCTTCCCGCCGCACTCCCCGCACCGCCCTGTTCGCGCGTCCCCCGCGTCCTGCCCGTGCTTCCTCCACCGCGGCCGGTTTCCGGCCTGCCCGGCACCTTGACCCCTGTCCGCAGGGGCGTGTAGACATGCCGCCAGCAAATGTTTACGCAAACATAACACCCGGCATCACACGTGCCGGCGTGATGTTTGCGCAAACATGCCGCGGCTCCGGAGAGTGGACGAGCGGAGGACGACGTGACGACCCTGCCATCGCCGGCCGCCCGACCGCGGCCCGCCCCGCCCCCGGTGAGACGGAGCCGCCGCTCCTGGCGGGGATGGGGCTTCCTCGGTCCGTTCGTCGCCGTGTTCGCCCTGGTCTTCCTCGCACCGATCGCGTACTCCGTGTACCTGAGCCTGTTCCGCGACCGGCTCATCGGCGGGAACACCTTCGTCGGCCTGGACAACTACCGACAGGCGCTCGGGGACGAGCAGTTCTGGGCCGCGCTCGGCCGGGTCTCGCTCTTCCTCGCCGTGCAGGTGCCGGTCATGCTCGGCATCGCGCTGCTCGTGGCCCTGGCGCTGGACAGCGGACGCCTGTACGGCCGGGACTTCTTCCGCGTCTCGATCTTCCTGCCGTACGCCGTGCCCGCCGTGGTGGCGACCCTGATGTGGGGCTTCATGTACGGCACCCGCTTCGGCCTGGTCGGTGACATCAACGACGCGCTGGGCGTCTCCCTGCCCGACCCGCTCTCCCCCGACCTGGTGCTCGCCTCCATCGGCAACATCGTGACCTGGGAGTTCGTCGGGTACAACATGCTGATCTTCTACGCGGCGCTGCGGGTCGTCCCGCACTCGCTCTACGAGGCGGCGCAGATCGACGGGGCCGGTCAGCTCCGTGTGATCACCGCCGTCAAGCTCCCGGCCATCCGCGGCGCCCTGGTCATCGCCACGATCTTCTCCGTCATCGGCAGCTTCCAGCTCTTCAACGAGCCCAGCATCCTCCAGCCGCTGGCGCCCAACGCCGTCACCACCGACTTCACGCCCAACTCCTACACCTACGCGCTCTCCTTCAACGGGCAGCAGCACAACTACTCCGCGACGGTCGCCATCGTGATGGGGCTGATCACCATGGTCATCGCCTACGTCGTCCAGCTGCGCGGCATGCGCAAGGGAGTGTGATCAGCGATGCCCCCTCCCGCCGCCACCGTCTTCGACCGCTCCCCCGCCGCACCGTCCGGGGGCGCGGGCCCCGCACCCCGGCTGCGCGCTCCGCGGCACCGGTACTCGGCCGACCGGCCGCGGCGCAGCGTCCTGCTGACCGTGCTCACCGGTCTGGTGCTGCTGTACAGCCTGGTCCCGCTGATCTGGCTGGTGCTCGGCGCCACCAAGACGCAGCAGGGCCTGTCCCGTTCCTTCGGGCTCTGGTTCGACGGCGACTTCGCCCTGTGGGACAACATCGGCCAGACCTTCACCTACGACGACGGCGTCTTCACCCGCTGGCTGCTCAACACCGTGCTGTACGTGGGGCTCGGCGCGGGCGGCGCCACGGTCCTCGCCGTGCTCGGCGGTTACGCGCTCGCCAAGTTCGACTTCCCGGGCCGACGGGCCGTCTTCGCCGTCGTCATCGGCGCGGTGGCCGTGCCGGGGACGGCACTCGCGGTGCCGACCTTCCTGATGTTCAGCCGCATGGGGCTCACCAACACCCCCTGGGCGGTGATCGTCCCTTCGCTGATCTCGCCGTTCGGCCTGTACCTGATGTGGGTGTTCGCGACCGAGGCGGTGCCGGCCGAGCTGATGGAGGCCGCCCGCATCGACGGCGCGGGCGAGGTGCGCACCTTCCTCACGGTCGCCCTGCCGCTGCTGGCACCGGGCATCGTGACCGTACTGCTGTTCACCATGGTCGCCACCTGGAACAACTACTTCCTGCCGCTCGTCATGCTCAAGGATCCCGACTGGTATCCGCTGACCCTCGGCCTGAACAGCTGGAACGCCCAGGCCGCGACCGCGGGCGGCGAGGCCGTCTTCCACCTCGTCGTCACCGGTTCGCTCATCACCGTCCTGCCGCTGATCGCGGCCTTCCTGCTGCTCCAGAAGTACTGGCGGTCCGGTCTCGCCGCCGGAAGCGTCAAGGAGTAGCTCCACTCCGCTCCCCTTCTCCCCCCGTCCTTCCCCGCCTCCTCTCCTCCCGTCCCCTCCTCAGAAGTGGAAACCCGCCCATGCCCAAGCACTCGCGCCGCCTGCTGCGCGGCCTCGGACTCGCCTGCGCCCTCGCCCTGGGGGTCGCCGCCTGCGGGCAGGAGTCCGGCGCCGACGGGTCCGGCCAGAAGTCCGTGTCCGAGGACGACATCCGGGCGGCCCTGAAGAAGGGCGGCACCATCACGGTGTGGGCGTGGGAGCCCACGCTGAAGCAGGTGGCGGCCGACTTCGAGAAGAAGCACCCCGGCGTCGAGGTCGAACTCGTCAACGCGGGCACCAACAACGACCAGTACACCGCGCTGCAGAACGCGATCTCGGCGAAGAAGGGCGTCCCGGACGTCGCCCAGATCGAGTACTACGCGATGGGCCAGTACGCCCTGACCGAGCAGCTCACCGACCTGGAGGGCTTCGGCGCGGGCAAGCTGTCCGCGCAGTTCTCGCCGGGCCCGTGGAAGGGAGTCCAGGCCGGCACCGACCGTGTCTACGCGCTGCCGATGGACTCCGGTCCGATGGCGCTGTTCTACAACAAGAAGGTCTTCGACAAGTACGGCATCGACGTGCCCACCACCTGGGCCGAGTACCTGGACGCCGCCCGCGACCTGCACAAGGCGGACCCGAAGGCGTACATCACCGCCGACACGGGCGACGCCGGGGTCACCACCAGCCTGCTCTGGCAGGCCGGTTCGCGTCCGTACACGGTGAAGGGCACCGAGGTGCGGATCGACTTCTCGGACCAGGGCACCAAGAAGTACACCGACACCTGGCAGAAGCTCATCGACGAGAAGCTCCTCGCCTCCGTCAACCCCTGGACCGACGACTGGTACAAGGCCCTCGGCGACGGCACCATAGCGACCCTCGCCACCGGCGCGTGGATGCCGGCCAACCTCGTCTCGGGCGTGAAGGACGCGGCAGGAGACTGGCGCGTCGCGCCGCTGCCGCAGTGGACCGCGGGCGCCGGCGACAGCGCGGAGAACGGCGGCAGCGCGCTCGCGCTGCCCGAGCTGGGCGAGAACGAGGCGCTGGCCTACGCCTTCGTCGAGTACGCGAACGCCGGTGACGGCGTCAAGACCCGCCTTGAGAACGGGGCGTTCCCCGCCACCACCGCGGACCTGCAGTCCACCGCCTTCCAGGACACCGCGTTCGACTACTTCGGCGGCCAGAAGGCCAACAAGATCTTCGCCGAGTCGGCGGCGAACGTCGCCGACGACTGGTCGTACCTCCCCTACCAGGTGTACGCGAACTCGGTCTTCAACGACACCGTCGGCAAGGCCTACGTCTCCGGCACCACGCTGGCCGAGGGCCTGGAGTCCTGGCAGCAGGCCAGCGTCGACTACGGCAACAAGCAGGGCTTCACCGTCGACCGGTAGCCCAGGCAGCCCACCGGAAGGACCGCCATGATCTCCACCCTCCTGTCCCGCCTGCACCGCGGACCGGACGGCGCGCCCACCCACCGCCTCGCCTACGGCGCCGACTACAACCCCGAGCAGTGGCCCCGGGAGGTGTGGGAGGAGGACGTACGGCTGATGCGCGAGGCCGGCGTCAACATCGTGTCGCTCGGCATCTTCTCCTGGGCCCGCCTCCAGCCCGGCCCCGGCACCTGGGACTTCGCCTGGCTCGACGAGGTGATGGACCTGCTGCACGCGCACGGGGTCGGCGTCGACCTGGCCACCGCCACCGCCTCGCCGCCACCCTGGCTGACCACCGCACACCCCGAGATCCTCCCGGTCACCCACCGGGGCGAGACCCTGTGGCCGGGCGCACGCCAGCACTGGCGTCCCACCTCCCCCGTCTTCCGCGAGCACGCCCTGCGCCTGGTCCGGAAGCTGGCGGCCCGGTACGCGGACCACCCGGCGCTGGTCGCCTGGCACGTCAACAACGAGCTGGGCTGCCACAACGTGTACGACTACTCCGACGACGCGGCCCGCGCCTTCCGCGACTGGCTGCGTGCCCGCTACGGAACGACGGACGCCCTCAACCACGCCTGGGGCACGGCGTTCTGGTCGCAGCGCTACGGCGACTGGGACGAGATCCTGCCGCCGCGGCTGGCCGCCTCCCACCCGAACCCGACCCAGCAGCTGGACTTCAAGCGCTTCTCCTCCGACGCGCTCAAGGGCCATCTGCTGGCGGAGCGGGCGATCCTGCGGGAGCTGACGCCCGGCGTCCCCGTCACCACCAACTTCATGGTGATGCCGGGCACCAAGGGCATGAACTACGCGGACTGGGCCGGTGAGGTGGACTTCGTCGCCAACGACCACTACGTGGTGCCGGGTCCCCGCGACCGCGACGAACTGTCCTTCTCGGCGAACCTGACCAGCGGCATCGCGGGCGGCCGGCCCTGGTTCCTGATGGAGCACTCGACCAGCGCGGTGAACTGGCAGCCCGTCAACCAGGCCAAACGGCCCGGGGAGATGGCCCGGGACTCGCTGACCCACGTGGCCCACGGCGCCGACGCGGTCTGCTTCTTCCAGTGGCGCCAGTCGGTGGCCGGCGCCGAGAAGTACCACTCGGCGATGGTCCCGCACGCCGGACCCGACAGCGACGTGTTCCGCGCGGCCGTGGCCCTCGGCGACACCCTGAAGGCGCTCGCGCCGGTCGCGGGGAGCGAGCGGGAGCCCGCCCGGGTCGGCATCCTCTTCGACTGGGAGTCGTGGTGGGCGAGCGAGCAGGACTCGCACCCCACCTCCCTGCTCGACTACCACCGGGAGGCCCTCGACTGGTACTCGGCCCTGCTCCGCCTCGGCGTCCGCGCCGACGTCGTCCCCACCGGCGCCGACCTGAGCCGTCACCGGATGCTGATCGCTCCCGTGCTGCACCTGGTGCCGGCCGGGCTGGCCAAGGACCTCACCCGGTACGCCGAGCAGGGCGGGCACCTGGTCACCACGTACTTCTCCGGGGTCGTCGACGAGAACGACCACGTCTGGCTCGGCGGCCACCCGGGCGCCCTGCGCGATCTGCTCGGCGTCCGCGTCGAGGAGTTCGGCCCGCTGCCCGCCGGGCAGAGCGTCGCGCTGGACGACGCGGGCACCGGCACCCTGTGGACGGACCAGGTCACGGTGACGGACCCGCGGACCGAGGTACTCGTCCGCTACCGCACCGGCACGCACGCGGGCCGTCCGGCGGTCACCCGGCGCCCCACGGACGGCGGCTCGGCCTCCTACGTCTCGACCCGGCTCGGCGCGGACGGCCTCACCGCGCTGCTGCCGCGGCTGCTGGGACCGGCCGGTGTGACCGCGGAACTGCCCGCCGCGGTGGGCGGATCGGTGGAGGCCACCGTGCGCCGCGGCCCCGGCGGCCGGTTCCTGTTCCTGGTCAACCGGACCGACGAGAGCGTGACGGTCCCCGGGATCGCCGGGGAGGTCCTGGTGGGCGACAGGGACGGCGGTGGCGACGGCGTGCTGCTGGCGCCCCGCGCCGTGGCCGTCCTCCGTACCCCGGGCGACTGACCCCGCGCCCGCCCGTTCCGCTTCCCGGCCCGCCCTGTCCCGGGGCGGGCCGGGGCGCCGAACCGACCCCCCCGTCCGGCGGCCGGCGGCTGCAGTGTGGGGCCGCGCACGTGCCGACCATGGCGGTCGTCGCCGGAAACCCGACCCGGGTGCCGCGCACGGCCACCGCCGCCGACCGGCAGCGGAGCCGCCGCCCGCCCCCCGCACGGTGCACCCCGGTGGCGTCCGGCTCCGGGGGCCGGCAACTTCCGCGGCCGGTGCGGCACATGGCACGGCCCGCATGGCAGTACGATGATCGAAAGCGCGGCGGAGCGTCACCTCCCGGACCACGGAGCCTGCCATGACGACGGACCACACCCAGCCTCCCCGGATCGACACCGGCCGGGCCCACCCGGCGCGGGTCTACGACTGGCTGCTGGGCGGCAAGGACAACTACCCCGTCGACGAGGCGGTGGGCGAGACCCTGCCGCCCGAGGCGCGGGACGCGGCGCGGCAGAACCGTGCCTTCATGAACCGCGCGGTGGCCCACCTCGCCGCGCAGGGCATCGACCAGTTCCTGGACATCGGCACCGGCATCCCCACCGAACCCAACCTGCACCAGATCGTGCAGCGCACGGTGCCGACCGCCCGGGTCGTCTACGCCGACAACGACCCGATCGTCCTGCGCCACGCGGAAGCCCTGCTGGTCAGCACCCCCGAGGGCGCCACGGACTACATCCAGGCCGACGTCCGCGAGCCGGAGGAGATCGTCCGGCACGCCCGCGAGATCCTCGACTTCGACCGGCCGATCGCGCTGTCGCTGATCGCCCTGATGCACTTCATCCCCGACGACCAGAACGCCCACGGGATCGTCCGGGGCCTGGTCGACACCCTCCCCGCGGGCAGCCACCTGGTTCTCTCGCACGCCGCGATCGACCGCTTCCCCGAGCTGGCCGAGCAGGTGATCGCCGAGTACGCGAAGGGCGGCATCCGCCTCGGTTTCCGCACCCGGGCGGAGGTGGCCCGGTTCTTCGACGGCCTGGAGCTGGTGCCGCCCGGGCTGGTCACCGCCACGGAGTGGAGCGGCGCCGGCCAGGAGCCGCCGGCGCCCGAGGAGAGCGGCATCTACGCGGGCGTGGCACGCATCCCCTGACCGGGACACGCCCGACGAGCCCCGCGCCGGGACCGGCGGCGACGCCGGGTGCCGTCCGGCCCCTGCCGGCTCGGGCGGCGTGCGGGCGAGCGGGACGGCGGACCTGCGGTGCCGGGAGGGCGCGTGTCGCGCGGATCGCCCTGCCGGGCGCGTGACACGCCGGAGGATGCCGGCCACTTCGTACAGTGGAAGGTCCCGGTCCGCATCCCCGCCGCCCGGGCCGCACCGCACTCCCGCCCCGGAGCCCTCATGCACGACCCGTCCACCGCGCCGGACGACGGTTCCGGCACGCTCTTCGGCCTGGACGCCCTGACGCCGGGCGGGCCGCCCCCCGCGTCCTCCGCACCGCCGCCCGGTTCGTCCTCCGCTCCGTCGTGCAGCCCGTCCTCCGGTCCGCGCTCCGGTCCGGCCTTCCGGGACTCCGCCGCCGCCTGGCGGCTGCTCCCGGTGCGGGAGATCCTCGCCGAACCCGCGGCGGCCGTCTCCCCGCGCGGGCGGCAGGTCCTGGCCCGGTTCCCGGACGCCCGGCTGACCGAGGTGGACTCCCATTGGAACATCCCCGGTCTGCACGGCAACGAGGGCAGGGTCGAGCGCTGGGTGCGAGTCAAGGGCGAGACGCTCGTCCTGGGCGAGAGGAAGACCCTGGCCACCCGTCCCAACGGCCGCTCCGCGGACTGGATCGCGCCGGGCGCCTCCAACGGCTGCGCGATGGCCTGCGCCTACTGCTACGTGCCGCGCCGCAAGGGCTACGCCAACCCTGTCACCGTCTTCACCAACATCGAGGGGATCATCGCCCACCTCGGCCGGCACATCGCCCGGCTCGGGCCGAAGACCGAGCCGAACCAGTGCGACCCCGAGGCCTGGGTGTACGACGTCGGTGAGAACGGCGACTGCTCGGTGGACGCCCTGATCAGCGACAACACCGCGGACCTCGTGCGTGCCTTCGCCGGGTGGCCCACGGCCAAGGCGTCCTTCGCCACCAAGTTCGTCAACCCGGACCTGCTGGCCCTCGATCCGCGCGGGCGTACCCGGATCCGCTTCTCGGTGATGCCGCCGGACGACTCCCGGCTGCTGGACGTGCGCACCTCACCGGTGGCCGAGCGCATCGCGGCGGCCGCCGACTTCCTGGACGCGGGGTACGAGGTGCACTTCAACCTCTCCCCCGTGGTGGTACGGCCCGGCTGGGAGGAGGCGTGGGCTGAACTGCTGCGCCACCTCGACGACGTCCTGCCGGAGCGGGTCAGGCGGCAGGCCGCCGCCGAGGTGATCATGCTGACGCACAACCCGGGGCTGCACGAGGTCAACCTGGGCTGGCACCCGCGCGCCGAGGAGGTGCTGTGGCGCCCGGACCTCCAGGAGGACAAGCGCTCGCAGAACGGCGCGCTGAACGTGCGCTACCGGGCCGGGGTCAAGGCCAGGGCGGTCGCCCGGCTCCGGGCCCTGATCGCCGCCCACGCTCCCTGGCTGCGGGTGCGCTACGCCTTCTGAGGGCCGAGGGCGCCGGCGTCACTTCACCGCGTCGGCGAAGAGCGGGACCACCTTCTCGATGGCGTAGCCGACGGACAGGACGGAGTTGGTGGCGAAGGCCTGGCTGATGTTCGGGTCGTCGAAGACGACGGAGTGGCCCTGCTTCACCGCGGGGAGCGTCTTGAAGAGCGGGTCGGCGGAGATCTTGCCGGCGCCGACGCCGATGGGCGACATGACGACCAGGTCGGCGTCGAGCATCTGCAGGTTCTCCTCGGAGACCGTGACGGAGAACCCGGAACCGGCCTCCGCGTCGACCTTCGGGTTGTTGCGGAAGCCGAGCTGCTGGACGAAGTTGACCCGGTCGGTTCCCTTGACGTAGGCGCCCCAGCCGGCGGACGTGCGGGAGCCGATGGTGATCGTCCGGTCCTTGAACTCGGGGTGCGCCTCGGCTGCGGCGGCGAACTTCTTCTGGTTGTCGGCCGTGAGCTGCTTGCCCTTGTCCGCGAGGCCGAGGGCGGTGGAGATCAGCTCGGTCTGCTGCTGCCAGGAGACCTTGTACTGGTCGCCGCCCTTGGGCACGCCGATGGTCGGGGCGATCTTGCTGAGGGTGTCGTAGCGGGTCTGGTCGCCGCTGGACTTCACGTCCAGGATCAGGTCGGGCTCGAGCGCGGCGATCTTCTCGTACTCGGGCTCAAGGGTGCCGATCTTCTGGGGGCTCTCGTCGTAGAGGCCCTTGGCCCAGGGACCGACGCCGTCGCCGCCGAAGTCGAGCCAGTCGCTCTGGCCGACCGGCTGCACGCCGAGGGCGAGGGCGGTCTCGGCGTCGCCCCAGCCGAGCGCCACGACCCGTTCGGGCCGTGACTCGACGGTGACGGTGCCGAACTTGGTGCCGACCTTCGCCGGGAAGGCGCCGGACGACTTCGCCCCGGAGGCGTCGGAGGCGTCGGACGCCGCGTCGTCACCGGAGGAGCCGGATCCGCAGGCGGCGACGGCGCCGAGCAGCACGGCGAGGAGGGCGGCGGACCACAGGCGCCACAGGCTGCGGCCGGGGCGGGCCGGTCGGTCGTGCCGGGTCCGTCGGTCCTGTCGGGCAGTCCGTGCAGGTCGTGCAGGTCGTGCAGGCCGGTGCGGGGACATGGGGGCTCTCTTCTTCATCGGGGCTCCGGGGAGGGTTCGTCGGGGAGGCGGAGAGGCTCCCCGGGGGCGGTCACGGGGAGGTGATGTGGTGGCGGCCGAGGGGGACGACCATCGGTCTGCCGGACGCCGGGTCCGGGATCACCGTCGAGCGCAGCCCGAACACCTCGTCGACGAGGGACTCGGTCACGACGTCGGCGGGCGGCCCCTCGGCCACGACACGGCCGTCCTTCATGGCGATCAGGTGATCGGCGTAGCGGCAGGCCAGGTTCAGGTCGTGCAGGACCACGGCGAGGGTGACACCGCGGTCCCGGTTGAGGTCGGTGAGCAGGTCCAGGACGTCCAGCTGGTGGCTGATGTCGAGGTAGGTGGTGGGCTCGTCGAGCAGGAGGATGTCGGTCTCCTGCGCGAGGGCCATGGCGATCCACACGCGCTGGCGCTGTCCGCCCGACAGTTCGTCCACCGAGCGGTCGGCGAGGTCGAGGACGTCGGTGGCGAGCATCGCCGCGGCGACACCCTCGCTGTCGGCAGCGGTCCAGCGGCGGAACCACCCCTGGTGCGGGTAACGGCCCCGGCCGACGAGGTCGGCGACGGTGATCGCGTCGGGGGCGACCGGGGTCTGCGGCAGCATCCCGAGGGCGGTGGCGACCTGCCTGGTCGAGGTGGCGTGGATGTCCTTGCCGTCCAGGAGCACGGTGCCGGCGGTCGGGGTCAGCAGCCGTGCCATCGCGCGCAGCAGGGTGGACTTGCCGCAGGCGTTGGGGCCGACGACGACCGTCAGGCGTCCCGGCGGCAGGTCGACGTCCAGGCCGGAGATGATCTCGCGCTCTCCGTAGCCGAGGCCGAGACCCCGCGTCTGCAGGGCGTGCTGGACCGTCACCGTGCTCTCCTCGCTGTCGGGGGGGTGGGGTACGTGCTGCGGTCGGGGACTCCGTGCCGGGGGGGCGGGGTCCGCGAGGTCTCCGGCGCGTCCGGCGTCGACGGCGTGTCCGGCACGTCCGGCGTCGACGGGATGTTGTCCCCCGGTGGTGCCGTCCCGGTGTGCCGTCCGGGGCGTCGGTCCGGGCCTCGGTCGGGTACCGGCACGTCAGCCGCCCCGTCCGGCGCGGCCCGCGCGGGCGAGCAGCCACAGCAGGTACGGGGCGCCGACCACGCTGGTCACCACGCCCACCGGCAGTTGGGTGTCCGGCAGCAGGTGCTGCGCGGCGAAGTCGGCGGCGCAGACCAGGGCGGCCCCGGTCAGCGCGGACGGGATCAGGGCCGCGCCCTGGCCCGGCAGCAGGCGGCGGGCGATCGGCGGGCTGACGAAGGCGACGAACCCGATGGGGCCGGCCGCCGCCGTCGCCACTCCGACCAGCGCGGTGGCGCTCGCCAGCAGGGCCAGCCGGCCGCGCTCGACGCGGGCGCCGAGGCCGCCCGCCGCCTCGTCGCCGAGCTGGAGTGCCGTGAGGCTGCGGGAGGCGGCCAGAGTGAGCGGGACCAGCACGGCGGCGCAGCCGAGCAGGGGCCACAGCTGGTCCCAGGAGCGGCCGTTGAGGCTGCCGGCCAGCCACACGAAGGCGTTCTGCGCCTCGGTGACCTCGGAGCGGGTCATCAGGTACGAGCGGAGACTGACCAGGCCGGCGGCGACGCCGATGCCGATGAGCACGAACCGGCCGCCGCTCACCCCGCCACGCCAGGCCAGCAGGTAGATGAGGGTCCCGGCCACGAGCGCGCCGGCCAGTGCCCCGCCGGACAGGGCGAGGCCGCTGAGCCCGAACGCCATGGAGGCGAGGACGGCGGCAGCGCTCGCACCGGCGCTGACGCCGATGATGTCGGGACTGGCCAGGGGGTTGCGCAGCAGCGCCTGGAAGACGGCGCCGGACAGTCCGAAGCAGAGGCCGACGGCCAGCGCGAGCAGGGCGCGCGGCAGCCGCAGTTCGTGTACGGCGAACCGGCTGCCCGCGTCGCCGCCGCCGGTGAGGACGGCCCAGACGTCGGCGAGCGGCACGTCGATGTCGCCGATGGTGAGGCAGGCCAGGAACGCGGCCAGCGCGCCCAGGAGGAGGCAGGCGCAGACGAGCGCGAAGCGGATGCGGCGGGCGAGTCGGAGCCGCTCCACGCGGGCGGCGGCCTCGACTGCGGCCTCGGCGGCGGTCGGGTTCACAGGGCGGCCTTCCCACGCCGGCGGACCAGGAGGATGAACGGCACACAGCCCACGGCGGCGGTGACGACGCCGACCTGCACCTCGCCCGGGCGGGCCACGACCCTGCCGAGTACGTCGGCGACCAGCAGCAGCACGGGCGCGAGCAGGGCGCTGTACGGGAGGATCCAGCGGTGGTCGGGTCCGGTGAACATGCGTACGGCGTGCGGGACGGCGAGGCCGACGAAGCCGATGGGTCCGGCCACCGCGGTGGCCGCGCCGCACAGCAGGACGGTGCTCGCGGCCCCGGCCAGCCGGGCGACGGCGACGCGCTGGCCGAGGGCGCGGGCGACGTCGTCCCCGAGGGCCAGTCCGTTCAGGCGCGGGCCGAGGCCGAGGGCGAGGACGCCGCCGGCGGCGACGAAGGGCAGCGCCTGGAGGAGGACGTCGAGGTCCCGGCCGTTGAGGGCGCCGACCTGCCAGAACCTGAACTGGTCGTACGTCCGGCTGTCGGTGAGCAGCATGGTGTCGGTGACGGAGATCAGCAGTGCGGTGGCGGCGGCACCGGCGAGGGCGAGTTTGACGGGGGTGGCGCCCTCGCGGCCGAAGCTGGCCACCCCGTAGACGAGGACCGCGGCGAGGCAGGCGCCCAGGAAGCCGAACCAGATGTACTGCTCGGGCTCGGTGAGGGAGAGCACGCTCATGGCGAAGACGACGGCGACGGCGGCGCCCGAGTTGATGCCGAGCAGGCCGGGGTCGGCGAGCGGGTTGCGGGTGACGCCCTGCATCACGGTGCCGGCCAGGCCCAGGGCGACGCCGGCCAGCAGACCGGCCAGGGTGCGCGGTATCCGCACCTCCCGCACGACGAGCTGGCCGCGGACGGAGCGGTCGGGGTCGAACACGCCGTGCACGAGGTCGTGGAGGGATACCTGGCCGGAGCCGACGCCGAGGCTGAGGACGGTGGCCGCGAGCAGCAGCACGGCGAGTCCGCAGAGCCCCGCGGTGAGGATCCCGTGCCGGGATGCGTGCCGCGGCGGCGGGACAGGTGGGGCTGGGGGCATCTGCGGGTTCCTCGGAAGGGCGGCACGGAAGGACACGGGGACGGTGGAAGGAAGGCGCGGGGACGGCGGAGGAAGGGCACGGTGGACAGCCCGAACTCACGGAGCAGTCACTCCGGGCATTAGGTAAGGGGAACCTAACATCAGATAACGTTCCCCGTGCAACCACCAGCCGGAGGCACCCGCTTCCGGCCAGCGCGAACACGGGGAGCAGGCCTTGTCCTTGCCGCACACGATCGACACGACGACCGCAGAGGGGCCGGACGCGGTCGCCGAGGACGGCTGGGTCGAGCTGGAGTCGCCCGCCGAACTGCGTGACCTGCTGGGCGAGCCCTGGCGCGTCGTCATCGACAAGGTCCACGACCGGCTCACCGACCAGGACCTGGACATCCTGGCCCGCTCGCCCTTCTGCCTGCTGGCCACCTCCGACGCGGAGGGCAACTGCGACGTCTCGCCGCGCGGCGACTCCCCCGGATTCACGCACGTCCTCGGCCCGCGCACCCTCGCGCTGCCGGACCGGCCGGGGAACCGGCGCGGGGACAGCTTCCACAACATCCTCGACAATCCGCACGCCGGCCTGCTCTATCTGGTCCCGGGCGGCAAGGAGGTACTGCGGGTCAACGGCCGGGCCCGCATCCTCACCGACGCGCCCTTCTTCGACGCGATGGCACGCGACGGCAGGCGTCCGGCCCTGGCCCTGCTCCTGGAGATCGACGAGATCTACCTCCACTGCCCGCAGTCCCTGAATCGCGCGGGACTGTGGAAACCCCGGCCCCCGCAAGCGAGTTGAGCGACCACTCCGCACCCGCACCGGGACGGGCGGAAGGCCGGGCCGGGGGCCGTGTGACCCCCGCCTCTACCAGCACTTATTAGGGTAGGCTAACCTTCGCCGGGTGAGATCAGGTGAGAGCGCAGCCGGTGCCCCGCGGCTGCGCGGACATGAACTGTCGGCGACGGGCGTGACCGTGGCGTACGACGGCGTCGACGTCGTGCACGACGCGTCGGTAGGGCTCCGCCCCGGCGAAGTGACCGTGCTGGTCGGACCGAACGGCAGCGGGAAGTCGACGCTGCTGCGCACCGTCGCCCGGCTGCAGCGGGCCCGCAGCGCCACCGTGAGCATCGACGGCACCACCGACGGCCTGGCCCTGACGTCCCGTGAGTTCTCGCGGTACGTGGCGCTGCTGACGCAGGGCCGCCCGACGCCCGGCGGGCTGACGGTGCGCGACGTCGTCGAGTTCGGCCGCTACCCGTACCGCGGGCGCTGGGGGCGGCCCGATCCGGACGGCCCGGCCGCCGTCGACCGGGCGCTCGCGCTCACGGGCGTCGACGGCTTCGCCGAGCGCGGCGCCGACCACCTCTCCGGCGGCCAGTTGCAGCGGGTGTGGCTCGCGAGCTGCCTCGCGCAGGAGACCGGCGTACTGCTCCTGGACGAGCCGACGACCTACCTCGATCTGCGCTACCAGGTCGAACTCCTCGACCTGATCCGCGACCTGGCGGACGACCACGGCATCGCCGTCGGTGTCGTCCTGCACGACCTGGACCAGGCGGCGGCCGTCGCCGACCGGATCGCGCTCCTCGAGGCGGGCCGGATCGTCGCCGACGGCCCGCCCGAGGACGTACTGACACCGGAGCGGCTGACCGCCGTGTACGGCATCCGGATCGACGTCGACACCGACCCCCTCACCGGCCGGCTGCGCACCCGCCCGGTCGGCCGCCACCACATACGAACCGGAAGGCTCGGCACCACCTCATGAGACGCCTGCTGCTCACCGCGGCCGCCACCACCGCCGCGGCGCTCGCCCTCGCCGCCTGCGGCACCACCGAACCCGCCGCCGACACGTCCGGGAAGAAGGCCTCCGGGGCCATCACGCTGAAGGACGGCAAGGGCACCGAGGTGAAGCTCGACGGACCGGCCACCAAGGTCGTCGCCACCGAGTGGATCGTGGTCGAGAGTCTCGTCTCGCTGGGCGTGGACCCGGTCGGTGTCGCGGACGTCAAGGGCTACACGACCTGGGACAGTTCCGTGCCGCTGAAGAACAAGCCCAAGGACATCGGGACCCGCGGCGAGCCCAGCATGGACACCGTGGCCTCACTGGCCCCTGACCTCATCGTCGCCACCACCGACCTCACCCCCGCCGCCGTCAAGCAGCTGCGCGAGGTCGCCCCGGTCATCGAGGTGACCTCCGCCGACGGCGGCGGTCAGATCGACCAGATGCTGGAGAACGTCGACCTCATCGCCGAGGCGACCGGCACCACCGACCGCGCCAGGACGCTGCGCGAGGAGTTCGAGGCCAAGGTCGCCGAGGGCAGGAAGGCCCTGGCCGACGCCGGGGAGTCGGGCAGCGACTTCGCCTTCGCGGACGGCTACGTCGCCTCCAACCAGGTCTCGATCCGCCCCTACACCGCGACCTCGCTCATCGGTGAGGTCAACGAGGCGATCGGTCTGAAGAACGCCTGGACGGTGAAGGGCGACGCCGCGTACGGCCTCGGCTCCACCGACGTCGAAGGGCTGACCGGGCTGCCCAAGGACACGCGGTTCGCGTACATCGGCAACGAGGACGACCCGACGGCCACGCCGTTCAGCGGCGAGCTCGCCGAGAACCCGGTGTGGAAGTCGCTGCCGTTCGTGAAGGGCGGCGACGTGCACCGGCTGGACGACGGCATCTGGATGTTCGGCGGCCCCGGGTCGATGGAGGCGTACATCGACGCCGTCGTCGGCGCGCTGACGAAGTAGCGCGGACATGGCCGTCACCGCAACCGAGTCCGGATCCGGGTCCGAGTCCGGGTCCGAGGCCAGGCCCGAGACCGGTCCGGCCGCCGGACCGGCCGCCGGACCGGCCGCCGGTCCGCAGGCGGGCCCCGCGTCCCGGTGGGGCGCGGCCGCGGTGACGGCCGGGATCGTCCTGCTGGTCGCCGTCCTGGCCGTCGTCGACATCACGCAGGGCACCGCCGCCGCGGGACTCCCGGAAGTCCTCCGGGCGCTGACCGGCCGGGCCGACCCGGACGACGCGTCCGTCGTCGTCGCCTCCCGGCTGCCCCGGGCGACCGCGGGGCTGCTGGTCGGCGCCGTCCTCGGCGCGGCCGGCGCCGTGCTGCAGGCGGTCAGCCGCAACGTCCTGGCCTCCCCCGACACCCTCGCGGTGAACGCGGGCGCCTACCTGGCGCTCGGGGTGACCGGCGCCACCGGCCTCTCGCTGCCCATGCTCGCCTCCTCCGGTGTCGCCTTCGCGGGCGGACTGGCGGCCGCGGCCGTCGTGCTCGGCCTGTCCGGCCTCGGCACCGGCACCGTCCGGCTCGTACTGGCCGGCACCGCCCTGATGCTGGGCCTGCACTCCATGACCCAGGCGCTGCTCCTGCTCTTCCCCGAGCAGACGGAGGGCCTGTACCAGTGGAACCAGGGGAGCATCTCCCAGAACGGCTTCGACGGCGTCCTGCAGATGCTGCCGATCGCCGTGGTCGGCCTGGTGGGACTGCTGCTGACGGCCCGCCGGGTGGACGCGCTGGCCCTCGGCGACGACGTGGCGCGCGGCCTCGGCGTCCCGGTGCGGGCCACCCGGGTCACGGTGGTCGTGCTGGCCGCGCTGCTGTCCGCGGCCGCGGTCACCCTCGCCGGGCCGATCGGCTTCGTCGGCCTGTGCGCGCCCGCCCTCGTCCGTCCGCTCGCCCGCCGCCTGCGCGGCTTCGCCCGCTCGCGCACGGCCGTGCCCGCGGCGGCCCTCACCGGCGCGGCCCTGGTGCTCGGTTCGGACGTGCTGCTGCGCGCCCTGGTGAGCGACGACCGCGCGGTGGCGGTGCCCACGGGGGTGGTCACCAGCCTGGTCGGGGCGGTGTTCCTCGTCGTCATGGCGGTCCGGCTGCGCGACACGGCCGGGGCCGGGGCCGCCGACCGGCTGCGCGTCCCGAGCCGGGCGGTGTTCCTCGCCACGGTCGCCGTCCTGGTGGCCGTGCTGGTGGGTCTCGTGATCGCCGCCGTCCTGGTGGGCGACAGCAAGCTGCTCCTTGGCGACGTCGTCAACTGGGCCGGGGGGCGGGCGGGGCGGACCGTCTCGTTCGTCCTGGACACCCGGGTGCCCCGGGTGCTGGCCGCGCTCGGCGCGGGTGCGGCGCTCGCCCTGGCCGGCACGCTCGTGCAGGCCGTCACCCGCAACCCGCTCGCCGAGCCGAACGTCCTCGGCGTGACCGGCGGCGGTGCGCTGGGCGCGGTGATCCTGGTGACCACCGTGCCGGCCGCCGGGACCTGGGGCGTGGCGGGGGCCGCGTTCGCCGGGTCGGCCGTCACCGCGGTGCTGGTCTTCGGGCTCGCCGCCCGGGGCGGTTTCCGGCAGAACCGGCTGGTCCTGGTCGGCATCGGCGTGGCCTCCGGGACGGCGGCGCTGATCAGCCTGCTGATCGTGCTCACCGATCCGTTCAACGCGACCAAGGCGCTGACCTGGCTGTCGGGTTCCACCTACGGGCGGACCATGCCGGACGTCCTGCCGGTCGCGCTGGTGCTGGCGGTCGGCATCGCGGTGGCGGTCGCCCGGCGCACCGAGCTGGACCTGATCTCCCTGGACGAGGACACGCCCCGGCTGCTCGGACTGCGACTGGGCCCCGGCCGCCTCGGGTTCCTGGTGCTGAGCGTCGTCCTCAGCTCCACCGCCGTGGCCTGCGCCGGCACCATCGGCTTCGTGGGGCTCGTGGCCCCACACGCGGCACGCGCCCTGGTGGGCCGCCGGCACGTACGGGTGGTGCCGGTCGCGGTCCTGCTGGGCGCCGCGCTCGTCTGCGCCGCCGACCTGCTCGGCCGTACGGTGATCGCCCCGGCCCAGCTCGGCGCCGGGCTCATGACGGCGGTGATCGGAACGCCGTACTTCCTCTACCTCCTGGTACGCAGCCGCCGTTGACCGGACCTCCTGGTACGCAGCCGCCGTTGACCGGACCTCCCGGTACGCGGCCGCCGTTGCCGGTCCCTCCGGAACGCCCGGCCGGTCTCCCCGGTGCGCCTTTGGACCGGCCGGGCGTCGCCCGCACGCCTCCTGTTAGACGGAATGTCAAGTTACTGAACCGTAATGTGCTGGGTGCTACCCCTGGTAACCCCTGGCCGGATACGGTCCCGTAACCCCACAGGAGCAGCGCGACCACGGCCCTCTCCCCCCACCGGACCGCGGACGACCGGTTCCGGCCCTTCCCCAGGAGGTTCGCCATGCCCCCACGCCCACGCATGCTCGCCGCGGCCGTCGCCGCCGCACTCGCCCTCGGCGCCCAGGCCGTCCCGGCCGCGGCCGCCGACCCGGCCACCGAGACGTCCCGCGGCGTCGGGATACCGGCCTTCTACACACCGCCCGCCGAACTCCCCGGCGCCGACGGCGCGCTGATCCGCAGCGAGCCGCTCCCCCTGGCGCTGAGCCTGCCCGGCCTCGACGGGCCGCTGCCGGGGCGTGCGACCCGGCTGATGTACAAGTCGACCGACGCCAACGGCGAACCGGTCGCCGTCACCGGCGCCTACCTGGAACCGGCCGCGAAGTGGCGTGGCGACGGGCCGCGGCCCCTGGTCGCCGTCGCCCCCGGCACCATGGGCCAGGGCGACCAGTGCGCCGCCTCGATGGGCCTGGAGCACCCGCTGCGCCTGAGCAGCCGTACCGTCTCGGTGGGCTACGAGAACCTGGCCGTGTACCGCCTGCTGCTGCGCGGCGTCGCCGTCGTCGTCACCGACTACGCCGGCCTCGGCGCCACCGACCGGCTGCACACCTACGTCAACCGGGTCGACGAGGCCCACGCCGTCCTGGACGCCGTACGCGCCGCCCGCGCCCTCGACCAGGCCTCCGTCACGTCCGCGTCGCCGGTCGGACTCTACGGGTACAGCCAGGGAGGCGGCGCCACGGCGGCAGCAGCGGAACTCCAGCCGTCCTACGCCCCGGACGTGCCGCTCGCGGGCACCTACGCGGGCGCGCCGCCCGCGGACCTGACCGCGGTCACCGAGGCGATCGACGGCAGCGACCTCGCGGGAGCGCTGGGCTGGTCGCTCAACGGCTTCCTGCAGACCGAGCCGGAGCTGCGGCCCGTCGCCGACCGGTACCTCAACGACGCGGGCCGCCGGGCGCTGGAGGACCTGTCGACCATGTGCATCGGCGACGCGCTCTTCGGCTACGGCGGGGACGAGAGCACCGACTGGACGACGACCGGACAGTCCGTCAGCGACATCATCCGCTCGGAGCCCGCGCTGCGGGACTTCCTGGCCGAGCAGCGCATCGGCTCGCTCCGGCCCGCCGGGCCGGTCCGCGTCGCCACCGGCGTCAGCGACAACCTGGTCCCGCACGACCAGGCCCGCCGGCTGGCCGCCGACTGGTGCGCCAAGGACGCCGAGGTCTCCTACGTGCCCGTCCGGCTGCCGGACCTCGGCAGCGGCCTGCTCAACCACGTCACCCCGCTCCTCGCCGACCAGGGCAGGGCCCTGGCCTGGCTGACGGACCGGCTCTCCGGGAAGCCGGCGGACTCCACGTGCGGGAGCCTGCCCGAGCAGCCCTGAACCCGCCCGAGCCGCCCGCGGGCTGCCCGGCCAGCCCGGACAGCCCGCGGGCGCGCGTCTCCGCATGCGACGAGCGGTCATTGCTGCACAGAATTCGCTGAGGCGAAGTGTGCCGAAGCGACAGAGAGGCAGCAGCGTGGTCGACGCCAAGCCCGACGGCGGATCCGGCCCCCGGCGCGGGGCGAAGATGCCGAGCACGGTCGCGCATCTGCCGCGGCAGGTGCGCGACGAACTGACTCGCCGGCTGCGCCGGACCAGGCGGGCCTTCCGCGAGGAGGACGTCCAGGTCGTCGAGGCTCCGCTGCTCAAGCGCGCGGTCGGGGCCTCGGCGCTGGGCAACTGCATGGAGTGGTTCGACTTCGGCGTCTACAGCTATCTGGCCGCGACCATCGGAAAGGTGTTCTTCCCCGGCGCCTCCCCGGCCGCCCAGGTCATCTCCTCGTTCGCCACCTTCGCCGCGGCCTTCGTCGTGCGTCCCCTCGGCGGCCTGGTCTTCGGCCCGCTCGGGGACCGCATCGGGCGGCAGAAGGTGCTCGCCACCACCATGATCATGATGGCTCTCGGCACCTTCTCCATCGGCCTGATCCCCAGCTACGCCACGATCGGCATCGCCGCCCCGATCCTGCTGCTGCTCGCCCGGATGGTCCAGGGCTTCTCCACCGGCGGCGAGTACGGCGGCGCGACCACGTTCGTCGCCGAGTACTCACCCGACCGGCGGCGCGGCTTCCTGTCCAGCTGGCTCGACTTCGGCACCTTCGTCGGCTACGCCCTCGGCTCGGCGCTGGTCACCGTCCTCAACCTGTCGCTGACCGACGCCCAGATGCTCGACTGGGGCTGGCGGCTGCCGTTCCTCATCGCGGGCCCGCTCGGTGTCATCGGCCTGTACATGCGCCTGAAGCTGGAGGAGTCGCCCGCCTTCCAGCAGCAGCTCGACGAGCACGAGAAGAGCCTCGCCCAGGAGTCGGCGGGCAGCGAGTTCAAGACCATCGTGGGGCACCACTGGCGGCCGCTGCTGATCTGCATGGGCCTGGTGCTGCTCTACAACGTCACCAACTACATGGTCACCGGCTATCTGCCCACGTACCAGACGGAGACCCTGGACCGCTCCAGCGGCTTCGCCGACGTGCTGGTGCTGATCGGCATGGTGTGGATCGTGGTCCTGATCACCTTCCTCGGCCGCCTCAGCGACCACGTCGGCCGCCGCCCGCTGTACGCCGGCGGCGCGACCGCGATGATCGTCCTGGCCGTACCGGCGTTCCTGCTGCTGAAGTCGGACGGCACCTGGAAGCCGGTCGTCGGGGTCCTGCTCCTGTCCACCCTGCTGGCCTGCTTCGCCGCGCCCAGCGCCGCCACGCTGCCCGCGCTGTTCCCGACCGCGGTGCGCTACGCGGCCATGGGCATCGGCTTCAACTTCGCCGTCGCCGCCTTCGGCGGCACCACACCGCTGTTCGCCGAGGCGCTCGTGAGCGTCACCGGCGACGAACTGGTGCCCGCCTACTACCTGATGGTCGCCGGCGCCATCGGCCTGCTGACCGTGAGGTTCCTGCCGGAGAGCGCCCAGGTGCCGCTCAACGGCTCGCAGCCCATGGTCGGCTCCCGCGAGGAGCAGCGCGAGCTCATCACCACCTCCAAGGACCTCTACAGCTTCTCCGAGGAGCGCTCCGGGACGCGCTGACCGCCGCCGGGTCCCGCGGCCCCTCGGTCCCCCAGCCCTTCAGCCCTTCAGCCGTCGTCCTCGGCGCCCCGGCGCTCCCGGTCCGAGGCCGGCCACACGTAGGGCAGGTCGTCCGGGACCGCGGGGAACAGTCCGGCGTACGCCTCGGGGTCCTTGCGCACGAGTGCCGAGCGGTGGCTGCGGTGGAAGGCCTCGTCGCCGAGCCAGGGCGGCAGCTCCCCGGCCCGCGCCAGTTCCTCCTGGTCCCGCACCGGCTCGTGCGGGCGGAGCACCGCGAGTCCGGCGACCAGTGAGGCCGCGCAGCTGTCCTGGTGCCCCAGGTCCCGCCAGACGTGGCAGATCTCCAGGCCGTACCGGACGAGGGCCTCCTCGTAGCCCGTCCACATCCGCACCGCCGGGTGCCGGCGCCAGCCGTAGCCGGGCACGGTGAGGCCGCGCAGCACCTGGAGCGCCTCGACCCGCTGCTTGCCGAGCCTGCGGCGGTCCAGGGCCAGCGCCGAGTCGCGGAAGCCGGGGTGCGGGAGGAAGGTCTGCATGCCGGTCCTGCTCCGTTCAGCCGGAGAACTGGTCGGGGAACTGGTCAGCCGGGGAACCGGCCGCGGGCGCGCAGGTGCCCGCGGCGTTCGGCGTAGGCGAGGTCGTCGCGCCACAGTCGTCCGGCGGCGGCGCTCACCACCGGACGCAGTACCGGTGCCAGGCGGCGCGCCACGGCGAACCCGGGCCGGTCCGAGGTGGCCAGCACCGCCTCCACGACCGCGGTCCGCGGACGGCCGTCGGTCCCCGGGCCGAGCGGTGTGGCATGGCTCTCGACGACCGACCCGCTCCCCTCCCCCTCGGTGATGCGCATGACGACGGTGCGCGGTCCCGGCGCGGTGAACTCGGCCCGCACCGGGACGACGAGGCGGCGGGCGAGCCGGAACGACACGTCCACGACGAAGCGGTCGCCGGCGGCCTGCGCGGTCTCGCCGGGCGCCTCGACGACGGCGAGGTCCACGAAGGAGTACGGGTGGAACCATGCGCCGTGCCACGGGTCGAGCCGGTTGGCGACCACGTCCTCCGGTTCGCAGACGCCGGTGCCGCGCCACACGGACACCAGGGCCGTCGCCGCGGGCGGCCGGGCGGGTACCGGCGGGGCCGGGGCCGGCGCCTCCCGTCCCGCGGCGTCCAGCCGCACCCACACCAGTACGCCGTCGTCGTGGACCGGCAGGGGTTCCCAGCCGGCGAACGGGGTGCCGTCCAGGGCGAGTCCGTGCCAGTGGCACACCAGGGTGCCGCAGCGCACCGGGCTGTCGGCCAGCGGGGCGCCGAGGTGCGGGCAGACGCCGGGGCCGCCCACCAGCCGCCCGCGCGCGTCCCGCCACACGACGACCTCGGTACCGGCGACCGTGCCGGACAGCGGACGGGCGGGGCGTACGTCCGTGCTCGCGCCGAGGACGTACCAGTTGCCCGAGGGGCGTGCCAGGGCGCGTGCGAGGGCCCCGGCGATGACGGCGGGCCGTGCCTCCCGCCAGGTGGGCCGCTGGTGCTCCCACGGGACGGGGTGGCGCCGCAGGCGCAGGGGCAGACGGCCGCGCCGGGGGCGGGGGGCGGTGCTCATCGGGCCTCCGTCGGGTCCTGGCCGCCGCCGGGCCGGGGCGCGGCCGCCGCCCGGGAGGTGGTCGCCGTGGCGCGGGCGGCGAGCCGGGTGGCGAGCACCCGCACCAGCCCGTCGGCGGCCAGGGCCGCGTGCCGCCGGCGGGGCACCACCGCACGCCGGTGCAGGACCGCGTACCCGCCGTCGGCGACGGTGTCGAGGATGTTCCGGTAGAGCAGGAACGCGGTGCGGATGCAGGGACGCGTGAGGGGGTCGAGCATCGCGAGTCCGGGCGCGGCCTCGTCGTAGGCGCCACGGGTGAGGTCCTCGGCGGCCCGCAGCGCGGCGGTGATGCGCGGCTCGTGGCGGCCGGTGCTCCTGCTCCACAGCAGCAGGTCCCGGTGGACGCCGTGGGCGGCCAGCAGGTCCGCCGGGAGGTAGATCCGGCCGCGGTCCAGGTCCTCGCCGACGTCGCGCAGGAAGTTGGTCAGCTGGAAGGCGATCCCCAGGGCGGCGGCGTGCGGGGCGGCCTCGGCGCGGGTGGTCACGGTGCCGAGGACGGGGAGCATCTGCAGGCCGATGACGGCGGCCGAGCCGTGCATGTAGGCCCGCAGGTCGGCGTAGGTGGCGTAGTCGGTGACCGTGAGGTCGGCGCGCATCGAGGCCATGAAGTCGCTGAAGTGCGCCGCTTCGACGGCGTAGCGGGCGGCGGTGTCGGCCAGGGCCAGCACGACGGGTTCTGCGGTGGGCCGGCCGCCGGCGAGCGCCTGCCCCAGCAGCCGGTCGAGCCGGTCGAGGGCGGCGGCGCGCTCGGCGGGCGTGGCGTCCGCGCCGGTGTCGTCGACGATGTCGTCCGCCCATCGCGCGAACCCGTACAGGGCGTGCACCGCCGGTCGGCGGTCGGCGGGCAGGAGTCGGGTGGCCAGGAAGTAGGTGCGTCCGTGGCGGGCGTTGAGGGTCCGGCACCGGGTGTACGCGGCCCGCAGCGCGGGGTCGGTGATGCCCGCGGCGTCCAGTTCCCGCCGGGTCACCGGCGCCCGCTCCCCGCAGACCCGCGGCGGGCGGGGGTTCCGGCGATGCGGGCGGCGGCGAGCTTGCCGGAGACCAGCACGGTCGGCACACCGACGCCGGGGGTGGTTCCGCAGCCGGCGAGGACCGCGTTGTCCGTGCCGCGCACCAGGTTGCGGGGGCGGAAGGGTCCCGTCTGGGCGAAGGTGTGGGCGACGGAGAACGGGGTTCCGGCCCCGTGCCCCTGTGCGGTCCAGTCGGCGGGCGTCACCAGGCACTCCTCCTCGACGGCGGCGGCGATGCCGGTCAGTCCCCGGCGTTCCAGGGTGGCGAGCAGCCGGTCCCGGTAGCGCGGCGCGAGGTCCGCCCACTCCCGGGCGCCGGGGCCGATGTCCGTGTTGGGGCACGGGGCGAGGACGTAGTGGAGGTGGCGTCCCTCGGGGGCGAGGGCGGGGTCGCCAGCGGTGGGCCGGGTGATCAGCAGGGACGGGTCGGTCATCAGGGTGCCGTTCCTCGTGAGTTCGTCGAACGTCCGCCGCCACTGGGCACCGAAGGAGAGGGTGTGGTGGGCGAGGTGCGGCCAGGTGCGGGTGGTGCCCGCGTGCAGGACGACGGCGGAGGGGGCGTGCCGCAGGGCGAGGGGACGGCGCGGGCGGCGGCCGAGCAGCCGGTGGGCGAGAGGCAGGTCGGGGGTGAGGACGACGGCGTCGCACGGGACGCGCCCGCGGTCGGTGACGACCGCGGTGATCCGGGTGCCGGACCGTTCCAGGCGGGTGACGTCCTCGCCGAGGCGCAGTTCGGCCCCGGCGTCCGCGGCCGCCGCGGCCATGGCGCGGGGCAGGGCGTGCATGCCGCCGCGCGGGAAGTAGACGCCGGCCACGGTGTCCATGTAGGCGATGACGGCGTAGGCGGCCAGGGCCCGGGCGGGCGCGACACCGGCGTACAGGGCCTGGAAGGAGAAGACCCGTTTCAGCCGTTCGTCCGTCAGGAACCGTCCGATGCGGGCGTCCAGCCGTCCGAAGCCGCCGAGCGCCGCCAGCCGCGCCAGGTCGGGGGTGAGCAGCCCGAGCGGCGAGTCGAAGTTGGCGTCGATGAAGCGGCGCATCTGCACCGCGTACAGCCGCCCGAGCCAGTGCCGCAGCCGCCGGTACCCGGAGGCCTCCCGGGCCCCGGCGAACCGTTCGACCTCTGCCTCCATGGCGTCGGCCTCGGTGTGGACGTCGAGGGTGGCGCCGTCGGCGAAGGCGGCGCGGTAGGCGGGGTGCAGGGGCAGCAGCTCTACGCGGTCGCGCAGCCGTTCGCCGACGGCGGCGAAGGCCTCGTCGGCCAGGTCCGGCATGGTCAGCACGGTCGGCCCGGTGTCGAGGTGGTAGCCGCCGAGTTCGCGGCGGCCGGCCCGTCCGCCGGGCAGCGGGTCGCGCTCCACGAGGGTCACCCGCCGTCCGGAGCCGAGCAGGTGCAGGGCGGCGGACAGGCCCGCGAGCCCGGCGCCTACGACGACCACGTGGTCGGTGCGGCCGGGCACCGTCCGCGTCATCGCGGGCTCCTGCCGGCGGGCGGCGGGCCGGACGGCTGCCTCCGGCCGGTACCGGCCGTGCTGGGGCGCATCCCGGATCCTCTCGTCGTCGGGACCGGCGGACGACCGCGTCGGACGGGTGGGCGCCCGACCCGCGGGTGACGCGGCGTCAAGCCTTTCCCACCCGCTTCCCGCACGACGCCGTCCCGGCCCGTTCCCGGCTCGCGGCCACCCGATCGGCCCACGGCCGTCCGTGGCCGTCGAGCGCGCCGCGCCGCGCGGGGCCCCGAGGGGGCGAATACTCCGGCGGGAGCCGGGCCCGTGCCCGGTACGGCAGGTCCGCGCCGGCGGGCCCGGAGGGGCCCACGGCCACGCGGAGGCCCGAAAGCCGGCCGGGCGAACGGTCGTACGGAGGCCGGATGCCCGGCCGGTGCGAGCACCCGCGTGGGAGCCCTGCCGCCCAACAGCCGCGTGGGAGCCCTGCCGCCCAACAAACCGGCGGGAGCCCTGCTGGTGGAACGGGAGCAAGGGAGCTCGGGAGCCTGATGGAGCGAGCGGGAGCGAGGGAGGTGGCCGTGGTCGAGGCGGACGTCGTCGTGGTCGGTGCCGGGGCCGCGGGCCTCTCGCTCGCGCACCGGCTGTGCGCCGGCCCGCCGCACGGTGCGACGCCCTCCGTCGTCCTGGCCGACCCGCCGCCGGGCCCGCTGCGGCCGCCGCGCCGCACCTGGTGCTTCTGGGAGTCCGGCCCCGGCCGCTTCGACCGGGCGGCGACGGCTTCGTGGGAGTGGCTGCGGGTGCACGGCCCGGACGGCGCCGTGGTCCGGCGGCACATCGCCCCCTACCGCTACAAGATGATCCGCTCGGACGACTTCGAGGCGCTGGTGCACCGGGACCTGAAGGACCGTCCGGGGCTGCGGCGCGTGGAGGCCACCGTCGGCTCCTTGACCCCCCTGCCGGACGGCACCGTGCGGGTATCGGCCGCGGACGCCGCGGGGGCCCCGCTCCGGCTGCGGGCCCGCTGGGTCTTCGACTCCCGCCCCCCGCGGCGTCCGCCGGCCGCCCGCACGCGTCTGCTCCAGCACTTCCGCGGGTGGTTCGTGCGCACCGGGCGGCCGGTCTTCGACCCGTCGGTGGTCGACCTCATGGACTTCCGCACCCGCCAGCCGGAGCATGGTCTGTCCTTCGGCTACGTCCTCCCGACCGGCCGGCACACGGCGTTGGTCGAGTACACCGGGTTCGGTCCGGCACCGCTGACGTCCCAGGCGTACGACGACGCGTTGGAGGACTACACGCGCCGGGTCCTGCGGGCCGGCGCCACCGAGGTGCTGGCGACCGAGCAGGGCGTCATCCCGATGACGGACGGCGTCTTCGAGCGGCGGGCCGGCGGTTCGGACCGGATCTTCCGGATCGGGGCCGCGGGCGGGGCGACACGGCCCTCCACCGGCTACACCTTCGCCGCCGTGCAGCGGCAGTCCGACGCCGTCGTCCGCGCCGTGCGGGCCGGCCGCCACCCGGAACCGCCGCCCGCGCATCCTCTGCGGGCGCGGATGATGGACGCGGTGCTGCTGCGGGCGCTGGACACCGGCCGGGTGGACGGCCCCGACCTGTTCTTCCGGCTCTTCGACCGCGTACCCCCGGCGCGGCTGCTGCGGTTCCTCGACGGCCGGTCCCGGCTGTACGAGGACCTGGCGGTCGGGGTGCGCACGCCCGTCCTGCCGATGCTGCGGACGGCGGCCGAACTGCCCCGGCTGCCGCGCCGCGATCCGCCCGTCCGCTGGACGACACCCTTCTCGGAGTGACCGATGCCCCTGCCGCACGACCGCGCAACGACCACCGCCCACGCCCGGAGCGCCGACCGCTGCCCCCGGCTCGTCCTGCCGTCTCCGCGCCGGGGCAGGCCGGAACGGGCCGTCTGCCGCCGGGGCGCGACCGGGCCGCGGGGGCCGTTGGCCAGGAGCGCCCGGGCCGACGGGGAGGGGGTCGGTGCAACGCGGGGCGGCGTGGGCGGGGACGGTGTGGCGGTGGGCGGGCGTGGTGCAGCGGGCGACCGTGATGGAGCGGACGGCCGTGGTGAGGCGGCTGCCCGAGCTGCGG
>NZ_JACBYP010000094.1 GCF_018982965.1 Streptomyces mayonensis
CCGCCCGCCCCGATCATCCCGTCCGCCCTGCTCATCCCGTACACCCCGCTCATCCCGCTCGTCCCGCTCATCCCGCTCGTCCCGTCCGGCCCGCTCGTCCCGCGGCGGCCTCTCGGGCTGCATCTCCGGCTGACCCACCCGGCACTCCCTACTGCTCGCCCACTGCTCGCCCTGCTGCTCGCCGTCCGCTCGCCGTCCGCGAAGACCTCATGCGCGGACACCTTCCTACCGCCCAATGGGTGGCGGAAAAGCGAGTTCCGCCCGCTTTACGCCTTGAAGGGGGCGTTGATCAGGTATAGGGCCGCCCCGACATCACTCGAAAGAGTGCTGGGGCGACCGCCGCCCGGAGCACGTAGGCTCGTGCCGAACGGCAAAACCGTGTCGACCGGAAGCGATGGGAGCTGAACGTGATCCCCGGTGGTGGCCAGCCCAACATGCAGCAGCTGCTCCAGCAGGCCCAGAAGATGCAGCAGGACCTGGCGAAGGCGCAGGAGGAACTGGCGCAGACGGAGGTCGACGGACAGGCGGGCGGCGGCCTCGTGAAGGCCACCGTCACCGGCTCGGGCGAGCTCCGGGGCCTCGTGATCGACCCGAAGGCGGTGGACCCGGAGGACACCGAGACCCTCGCCGACCTGGTCGTCGCCGCCGTCCAGGCGGCCAACGAGAACGCGCAGAACCTCCAGCAGCAGAAGCTCGGCCCGCTGGCCCAGGGCCTCGGCGGTGGCGGCGCCGGCATCCCGGGGCTGCCCTTCTGAGCCGGCCGTGAGCCGGTTCGGAGTCGGCCGCGGGCCGGCCCCGAGTCTGCCCTTCCCGGGCTTTCTCAGACCGGCCGGAGCCCTCTACCGTACGTAGTGCACGAACCTCAGGAAGGACGGCAGTCCGTTGTACGAAGGCGTGGTCCAGGACCTCATCGACGAGCTGGGGCGGCTGCCCGGCGTCGGTCCCAAGAGCGCGCAGCGGATCGCCTTCCACGTCCTCCAGGCCGAGCCGACCGACGTACGGCGGCTCGCCCAGGCCCTCATGGAAGTGAAGGCCAAGGTCCGCTTCTGCGCGACCTGTGGAAACGTCGCGCAGGAGGAGCAGTGCGCCGTCTGCCGCGACGCGCGCCGCGACCCCGCGGTGATCTGCGTGGTGGAGGAGCCCAAGGACGTCGTCGCCATCGAGCGCACCCGCGAGTTCCGCGGGCGGTACCACGTGCTCGGCGGTGCGATCAGCCCGATCGACGGCGTCGGACCCGACGACCTCCGCATCCGTGAGCTGCTCGCCCGTCTGGCGGACGGCACGGTCACGGAACTGATCCTGGCCACGGACCCGAACCTGGAGGGCGAGGCCACCGCCACGTACCTCGCCCGCATGATCAAGCCCATGGGCCTCAAGGTCACCCGCCTGGCCAGCGGCCTCCCGGTGGGCGGCGACCTGGAATACGCGGACGAGGTGACCCTCGGCCGCGCCTTCGAGGGGAGACGACTCCTAGATGTCTGACGCCACGCTGCACGCGACCGACCAGAATCCGGACGACTTCGCGGTCCAGATCGCCGACCAGATCGAGAGCTTCCTGGTGGCGGTCGCCGAGGTCGCCAAGGGCGACGAGCCGGACTCGGCGGTCCCCTTCCTCCTCCTGGAGGTCTCCCAGCTGATGCTGGCCGGCGGCCGCCTGGGTGCCCACGAGGACATCGTCCCGGACGAGCGCTACGAGCCCGACCCCGGCCCGGAGCTGGACGTGGACGACCTCCGCGAGAACCTGGCCCGCATCCTCGAACCGATCGACGTCTACTCCGAGGTCTTCGACCCCTACGAGCCGCGCAAGGCCCCGGTCCCGGCCCGTATCTCCGACGACCTCACCGACGTCATCACCGACCTCCGCCACGGCATGGCCCACTACAAGGCCGGCCGCACCACCGAGGCCCTGTGGTGGTGGCAGTTCTCCTACTTCTCCAACTGGGGCTCCACGGCGTCCGCGACCCTGCGCGCGCTCCAGTCGGTCGTGGCCCACGTCCGGCTGAACCAGCCCCTGGCCGCCCTGGACGGCCTCGACACCGACGAGCACCTCGGCGACGACACCCTGGAGACCGAGGCCGGCCGGGTCATGGTGGAGGAGATCGGCGGCCCGTTGGGGCTCCGGCAGCTCAAGTAGCCGGCGTACGGGCGCCGGTGGCGGGCGGGAAGAGCGGGAGGAAGAACCGGGAAGCGGGCGGGGGAGAACGGGCAGGCGGGCGGGAGGAACGGGCAGGCGGGCGGAGACGACCTGCGGGTGGAGGGTGTACTGGCCATCCAATGATCAACTACCGTGAGCGGCAAGCCGGTTACTCACCCCCAGGGAGTTTCATGTCCGCCGCTCAGCAGGTCCCCGACATCCTCTCGCCCGAGTTCGCCGCACGTCCCTACGACGCCTACCGCGTCATGCGGGAGAGCGCCCCCCTCTTCTGGCACGAGGCCACGAGCAGCTACGTCATATCGCGGTACGAGGACGTGGAGCGGGTCTTCAAGGACCGGGGCGGCGAGTTCACCACCGACAACTACGAGTGGCAGCTCGAACCCGTACACGGCAAAACGATCCTCCAGCTCAGCGGGCGAGAACACGCGGTGCGGCGCGCGCTGGTCGCCCCGGCGTTCCGCGGCAGTGAGCTGCAGGACAGGTTCATGCCGGTGATCGAGCGCAACTCCCGTGAGCTGATCGACGCGTTCCGGCACACGGGCTCGGCCGACCTCGTGACGGACTACGCGACCCGCTTCCCGGTCAACGTGATCGCGGACATGCTGGGCCTGGACAAGGCCGACCACGCGCGCTTCCACCGCTGGTACACGGCCGTCATCGCCTTCCTCGGCAACCTGTCGGGCGACGCCGACGTGGCCGCGGCCGGGGAGCGCACGCGGGTCGAGTTCGCCGAGTACATGCTCCCGATCATCCAGAAGCGCCGCGAGAACCCGGGCGACGACCTGCTCTCCGTCCTGTGCGCCGCGGAGGTCGACGGGGTCCGGATGAGCGACGAGGACATCAAGGCCTTCTGCAGCCTGCTGCTGGCGGCCGGCGGTGAGACCACGGACAAGGCGATCGCCTCCATTTTCACCAACCTCCTCCAGCACCCGGAGCAGTTGGCGGCCGTCCGGGAGGACCGCTCGCTCATCGCCCGCGCCTTCGCCGAGACGCTGCGGTACACGCCGCCGGTGCACATGATCATGCGTCAGTCGGCCGGCGAGGTCGAGCTCAGCACCGGTTCCATACCGGCCGGTGCCACCGTGACCTGCCTGATCGGCGCCGCCAACCGGGACGAGAACCGCTACCGGGACCCGGACCGGTTCGACATCTTCCGCGAGGACCTGACCGCGACCAACGCCTTCTCGGCCGCCGCCGACCACCTCTCCTTCGCGCTGGGCCGCCACTTCTGCGTCGGCGCGCTGCTGGCGAAGGCCGAGGTCGAGACCGGCGTCGACCAGCTCCTGGACGCCATGCCCGACGTCCGCCTCGCCGACGGCGCCGAACTCGCGGAGGAGGGCATCTTCACCCGCGGCCCGCAGGCCCTCCCGGTGCGGTTCACCCCCGCCGCGGCCTGACCCGGACCCGTACGCCGGACCCGTACGTACGGCACCCGGGCCGGAGAACCTCCGGCCCGGGCAGGGGCGTTGGACGACGCCCGTGATCAGTACATCCTGTGATCAGTACAGCTAGTGCACCACCGGCGTGAACTCCACCGGCAGCGAGGTCAGCCCCCGCATCCAGATGGACGGGCGCCAGGTGAGTTCCTCCGGGGCCACGGCGAGCACCAGGTCGGGCAGGCGCTCGAGGAGCGTCTCCACCGCCGTACGGGCGATGACGTCGGCCAGCTGCGGCGCCGGGAAGGGGCAGCGGTGCTCACCGCTGCTGAACGACAGGTGCGCGGCGTTCTCCGCCCCGACGTGCGAGTCGGGCCAGATCTGCGGGTCGGTGTTGGCCGCGGCCAGGCCCAGCACGAGGCAGTCGCCCGCCTGGATCCGCCGCCCGCCGAGCTGGGTGTCGCGCACGGCCCAGCGGCCGATGAAGTTCTGCGTCGGGGTGTCGAGCCAGAGGACCTCGTTGAGCGCCTCGCCCACACTGAGCCGCCCGCCCGACACGCTCACCGCGAAACGCTCGTCGGTGAGCAGCAGCCGCAGCGTGTTGCAGATCCAGTTGGCGGTCGGCTGCTGGGCCGCGGCGATGACGGTGATCAGGTCCTGGACGAGTTCCTCGTCGGTCAGCCCGGCCGGGTGCAGCAGCATCAGCGAGGTGATGTCCGAACCCGGCCGCTTCCGCTTGTCGGTGATCAGCCGCTGGATCCGCTCGCCCACCCGCGCGTACGCGGCCACCGGGTCGTCTCCCTCGGCGGCGTCCAGGGAGACGCGCAGGTCGGCCACCATCCGCTGGGTGTCGTCGCCCGAGTGCGGCATGCCGATCATGGCGAGCGTGGCGCGCATCGCCAGTTCATGCGTGTACACACTCATCAGCTCGGCCTCACCGCTGCCGGCGAACGCCGCGATGAGCCGGTCGGCGATCTGCCGGCACTCGCGCGCCAGCTGGAACTGGTCGACGCCCTCCAGCGCCTCGGTGATCACCCCGGCCCGCCGCCGGTGCTCCTCGCCCTCGGTGAACAGCACCGAGGGCTGGTACCCGACGAACGGCAGCAGCGGCCAGTCCTCGGGGATGTTCTCCCACTGGTTCCAGCGCCGCGAGTCGCGGGCGAACAGCTCGTCGTTGGCGGTCACGTAGCTGACCTCGGAGTAGCCGAGGACCAGCCAGGCGGGGATGTCCCCGTCGAGCAGCACGGGTGCCACCGCGCCCTGCTCCCTGCGCATCGCCCGGTACAGCTGCGAGGGCGTCTGCTGGTACTCCAGGCCGCCCAGCCGTACGGCGCCCGCGTGCGCGGGGCACCCCGGGGGAGCCTCCTGCTCGGGGAGGGATCCGGTGTCGGTCACGGTGTCATCTCCTGCGGGGCCTGCCGGGGTTGCGGGGCCTGCTGGGCCTGCGGGGTCTGTGGGGTCTGTGGGGTCTGCTGGGCCAGGGACATTTCGTAGAGGTGGTCCACGAGGGCGATCAGGACGTCCTTGCCCGACGAGCGGACCCTCGCGTCGCAGTCGACGAGCGGCACGTGCGCGGGCAGGGCGAGTGCCTGCCGGATCTCGTCGAGCGAGTACCGCTCCGGCTCGTCGTCGAAGCGGTTGACGGCCACCACGAACGGCGTCCGGTGGTGCTCCAGCCGGTCGATCGCGTACCAGGAGTCGTCCATCCGGCGGGTGTCGACGAGGACGACCGCGCCGAGGGTGCCGGAGAAGAGCCGGTCCCACAGGAACCAGAACCGCTCCTGGCCCGGCGCACCGAACAGGTACAGCACCATGCGCTTGCTGAGGCTGATCCGGCCGAAGTCGAAGGCGACCGTCGTGGTGGTCTTCGACGCCACCTGGTGCGGATCGTCGACGCCGACCCCCGCCTGCGTCATCACCTCTTCGGTGTTGAGCGGGCGGATCTCGCTGACCGAGCGGACCAGCGTGGTCTTGCCGGCTCCGAAGCCACCCACGATGACGATCTTCAGGCCCGTCTCGGCGGCGTCGGACAGGGGCGTGCGCAGGGACGGCACCTCAGAGGTTGCGGAGTCCATGCAGCACCTCCTTGAGCAGGTCGGTGTCGGGGAGGCTGGCGGCGGACCGCGGGGAAGGGGGATGGCGGGCGCTGATGCGTCCGGTGGCGAGCAGGTCGCCGAGCAGGATGCGCACCACCGTGATCGGCAGCTTCATCTCCGCGGCGACCTCCACGAGCGCGGTCGGATGCCGGCACATCTCCAGGATCCGGACGTGCTCCGACTGCATTCCGGCGGTCGGTTCGCTCTCGGTGACCACTAAAGTGACCAGGTCGAACGAGTCGTCGGTACGGGTGCGACCGCCCGTGATCATGTAGAGCCGGTCGGGGTCGCCGGTGTCCACGGGCTTGCGGGTCACGACGCTGCGCTCCCTTGTGCGCCCCCGCGCGGCTCGGCCCGCAGGTGGTCGCCGATCTGCTCGATGAACTCGGTCATCTGGTGGCCCACGACTCCCGGGTCGGCGTTCTCCTCGGCGAGGACGGCCAGGTGGGCGCCGGCCCCCGCCTGCACGATGAAGAGCTGGCCGCCGTGGAACTCGGTCATGGAGTGCCGGACGCCGCCGCTCCCGTCGCCGAACTCCACGGACGCGCCCTGGGCGAGGGCCTGCATGCCCGAGCAGATGGCGGAGAGCTGGTCGGCCTGGTCGAGCGTCAGGTGCTCGGACCAGCACAGCTTCAGACCGTCCCGGGACAGGACCAGGCCGTGCCGTGCGCCGGGGATCTTCTTCAGGAGGCCCTGGAGGAGCCAGAGGAGGCTGTTGTCGGTGGTCTGCATGTGGGGTGATGGGACGGTGGGGCCCGAAGCCCCGGGCACCGGCCCGTTCCTCCAATCTCACGAGCTGTAGCGGGAAACACGAGCTGTAGGGGAAGGACGTCGCTGTGGCTCCGCCGCCGAGGGGGCCGGGCCGCGGATCCCGAGAGCCCCGGGGTTCCGGATTTCCCGGGGGTTCAGGAGGTTCCGGGGGTTCCGGGGGTTCCGGGGGTTCCGGGGTGCGGAACCCCCGGAGCCCGGGACCCCCGGTCCCGGCTTTCCGGCTTTCCGGCTTTCCGGCTCTCCGGCTTCCGGCTTTCCGGCTGTCCGGCTGTCCGGAACCGCGGGGCCTAGGGAGCGGGTGGCTCGGAGTCGCTGTCCGGCGGGTCGGGCAGGGGGATCCCGGTGCCGGACGTGTCCGCGCCCCCGGCGGACTTGCGCCCGCTGTGGAAGGCCCCGAAGCGCGCGCCCGCGTTGCGCGCGGGGGAGGGCGCCGAGCCCGGCCCGCCCCGGGAGCCGGCGGACTCGTCCGACGCCTGGCGACGGTCCCGTTCCCGCTCGGCGTCGGCCATCGTGCGGCCGGGGGCGCGCACGGGCAGGCCGTTGGGCGTGGACGACCGGGGACGGCGCGGCGCGTCGAGCCCGGGACCCTCCGCGGCGGCGGACCGGGCCGGGCCGTCCGCCCCTCCTGCGGCGGCGTCCGCGGGGGCGGGCTGACCGGCGGCGGGGCGTTCGGGCGCGGGGCGCACGGCGGTGCTGCCGGAGGCCTCGTCCACTGCGGAATGCACCTCCGGCACCGCGGAATGCACCTCCGGCACGGACGGCACGGACGGCACGGACGGCACGGACGGCGCGGGGGAGGGCGCCGGGCCCGGGGCCGCGGGCGCAGCCGGCCGGCGCGGCGCCGTCTCCGCCGGACCGGGTTCGCGCCGCTGGGCGAGCAGCTGGGGAGGCAGCAGTACGACGACGCCGGTGCCGCCGCGGGAGGACGGCCGGTAGTTGACGCTGACGCCGTACCTGACACTCAGTCCGCCCACCACGGCCAGGCCGAGGCGCGTGCCCTGCAGCGCGGCGAGGTCGGTCAGCTTGCCCGACACGGCCTCCTCGGCCCGCCGCATCGCCGCGCCGGCCATCTTCAGACCGCTGTCCTCGATGGTGACGACGATCCCGGCGCTGTGCTCGTCGACGTAGACGTGCACCTCGTCGATGGGCGGCGAGAAGTTCGCGGCGTTGTCCATGAGTTCGGCGAGCAGGTGCATGATGCCCTCGGCGGCGAACCCGGAGATCGCGGCCTTCGTCGAGCAGTGCAGCCGCACGCGGTGGTAGGCCGCGATCCGGCCGGCCGCACCGCGCAGGATGCTCTCCATCACGATCGGCTTGTTCCACGCCCGGCTGGACCGGCCGCCCATCAGAAGCGCCAGCCGGTCGGTCATGAGACCGAGCTGCGACGTGCTGTGGTCGAGGTTCAGCAGGTCGCCGAAGACCTCTTCGCCGTGCCGCTCCTGCATCTCCCGCAGGTCGGCGAGCATGCTGACGGTCTTGGCCTGGACGCGGCTCAGCGCCTTCGCCGAGGCCTCCCGCGCGACGGAGGCCCGCCGCTCGCTGACCGCGAGTTCGCGTACGAAGGCGTCGACGGGCTCACACAGCGGGGAGGACGACGGGAGGCCCCACTGGGCCAGCACGGTGTCGGCGGAGCTGCCGTCCTGCACCTGCGCGACCGCGGCGGGCAGGACCTCCCGCGTCAGCCGCTCGACCTCCTCGTGGACGTCGGCCAACGCCTGCTGGGCGCGCAGCCGTTCGGCATCCAGGGCGGCGGCGCGCTGCGCGGCCGCCTCCATGGCGGACGCGAAGACCTGTACGACCTGGCGCAGCCGGGCGTCGGAGGGCTGCGCCGTCTTCGCGAGGGTGTCGTCCGCGGGGGCGCCGTCGCGCAGCCGGGTCACGAGGGCGGGCACGGTCACGTTGACCAGGTGCGCCGACTCCGCCAGCTGCTGCGCGGACTGCGCGGTCAGCCGCTCGACCTCGGCCTCCTTAGCGGCGGCCGTCCCGCGGGCCCGCCTCAGCAGCAGGTGGTGGACGAGGAGGGCGGCCGCGAGGCACAGCCATCCGGTGGCGGCGGTGGCGCCGGTCCAGGTGCGGGCCGCGTCCGGTGCCGCCGCCACCGCCGCGCCCACGCCCGCGGCGGCCAGCAGGAGCACGGCCGCCGGTACGGCCGCTGAGGTGCGGAGGACTCCCGTCGGACGACTCCGACGGGGTGGTGCAGTATGGGGCATTCCGCGATTCCTCGGTCCTCGAGAGGGGGGTGAAGGCCCGTCGGCGCGACGGCCTTCCCGAAGCGAGAGTGGTGCGATGATCGGATTTGAATCCAGCCGCCGATGGTAGTCATGTCCGCGGGGCCGGTGATGTCCGGGCCGCGCACCGCCGCGGAACCGCACGCGTCGCAATACCGCCGTCGGAACTGGCCGCCGTGCTCGCCGACGGGCCGGAGTATTCGCCGAGTTCAACGACTTGTGAGCGGCCGCCGCATTCCGCCGGAGGACTCCGCGGCAGCGGTCGGGCGGCGTCGCGCCTCGTGCCGGAACGTCGATTTCCAGTTGAATTCGCGCGCCGTACGCCGGGGCCGGGCCGGAAGGTGCACAAGGAAATCACAAGTTCACCACGAGTCGACCACGAGAGGCGGGCGGGTGGATTTTTTGTACTTTCGTCCGCCCGTACGCAGATGTCGCCACGTTCCGTGGCCGACCGATGGCCCGGTGTGCGCGCGGGTCGGCTGCCGTGCGCGGAGGAGAAGACGTGCCGGCGGGGGGTGGCCGCGGGCCGGTCGCACCTTGTGAACCTGTGACTCACGGCACTTTCCCGAGTGACCCGCGCCGCGATGGGCATGAGCCAGCCTGAGCGAGTACCAGGGTCTCACCATGCGACACCGCAGGGACGAAACCCGGACGCTCGGTAAAATGAGCCGACCGCAGTACATATACGTACGTGCGGCAAGAGACGGATTGAGCGAGGAGCGCACGTGGGCCTTGTCGTGCAGAAGTACGGAGGCTCCTCCGTAGCCGATGCCGAGGGCATCAAGCGCGTCGCCAAGCGGATCGTGGAAGCGAAGAAGAACGGCAACCAGGTGGTCGCCGTCGTTTCCGCGATGGGCGACACGACGGACGAGCTGATCGATCTCGCGGAGCAGGTGTCCCCGATCCCCTCCGGGCGGGAACTCGACATGCTGCTGACCGCCGGGGAGCGGATGTCCATGGCGCTGCTGGCCATGGCCATCAAGAACCTGGGCCACGAGGCCCAGTCGTTCACCGGCAGCCAGGCCGGAGTCATCACCGACTCGGTGCACAACAAGGCCCGGATCATCGACGTCACGCCGGGGCGCATCCGGACCTCGGTGGACGAGGGCAACGTCGCCATCGTGGCCGGCTTCCAGGGTGTCAGCCAGGACAGCAAGGACATCACCACGCTGGGCCGCGGCGGCTCCGACACCACGGCCGTCGCCCTCGCCGCCGCGCTCGACGCGGACGTCTGTGAGATCTACACCGACGTGGACGGGGTCTTCACCGCCGACCCGCGTGTGGTGAGCAAGGCGAAGAAGATCGACTGGATCTCCTTCGAGGACATGCTGGAGCTCGCGGCCAACGGTTCCAAGGTGCTCCTCCACCGCTGTGTGGAGTACGCCCGCCGGTACAACATCCCGATCCACGTCCGGTCCAGCTTCAGCGGACTGCGGGGCACGTGGGTCAGCAGCGAGCCGATCCAGCAGAAGCAAGGGAAGCAAGGGGAAAAGCAGGTGGAGCAGGCCCTCATCTCCGGTGTCGCGCACGACACCTCGGAGGCGAAGATCACGGTCGTCGGCGTGCCGGACAAGCCGGGTGAGGCGGCCTCGATCTTCCGTGCGATCGCCGACGCCGAGGTCAACATCGACATGGTCGTGCAGAACGTGTCGGCGGCCTCCACCGGCCTGACGGACATCTCCTTCACCCTCCCCAAGAGCGAGGGCCGCAAGGCCATCGACGCGCTGGAGAAGAACCGCGCCGGCATCGGCTTCGACTCGCTGCGCTACGACGACCAGATCGGCAAGATCTCCCTGGTCGGCGCGGGCATGAAGAGCCACCCGGGCGTCACCGCCGACTTCTTCACCGCGCTCTCCGACGCCGGGGTGAACATCGAGCTGATCTCGACCTCCGAGATCCGCATCTCGGTCGTCACCCGCAAGGACGACGTGAACGAGGCCGTGCGCGCCGTGCACAGCGCCTTCGGGCTCGACTCCGACAGCGACGAGGCGGTCGTCTACGGAGGCACCGGGCGCTGATGTCCGACACCGGACGCGACGGGCGCGACGCACGCGGTGGTCGTGACGCACACGGTGGCCGCGATGCACGCGGCGACCGGGGCGAACACGGCGGCGGTGACGCACACGGTGGCCGTGGCGAACGCGGCGGCTGTGCCGGCCGGGACGGCCGCTCCGGGCGGCCCACGCTCGCCGTCGTGGGCGCGACCGGTGCCGTCGGCTCGGTCATGCTCCAGATCCTGTCCCAGCACGCGGACGTCTGGGGCGACATCCGCCTGATCGCCTCCCCGCGCTCGGCCGGCCGCAAGCTGGCCGTGCGGGGGGAGGAGGTCGAGGTGGTGGCGCTCGCCGAGGACGCCTTCGACGGGGTCGACGTCGCCATGTTCGACGTACCCGACGAGGTCGCCGCCCAGTGGGCGCCCGTCGCCGCCGCCAAGGGCGCGGTGGTGGTCGACAACTCCGGCGCGTTCCGGATGGACCCGGACGTGCCGCTCGTCGTGCCCGAGGTCAATCCGCACGCCGCACGGATGCGGCCGCGCGGGATCGTCGCCAACCCGAACTGCACCACGCTGTCCATGATCGTGGCGCTCGGCGCGCTGCACGCCGAGTTCGGGCTGCGCGAGCTGGTCGTCTCCTCGTACCAGGCCGTCAGCGGTGCCGGGCGGGACGGCGTGGACACCCTGCGCCGGCAGCTGTCGCTGGTGGCCGGGACCGAGCTGGGCACCAGCCCCGGCGACGTGCGGCGGGCCGTCGGCGACGGCACCGGGCCGTTTCCGGAGCCGGTCGCGCTGAACGTCGTGCCGTGGGCCGGGTCGCTGCGGGAGGACGGCTGGTCGTCGGAGGAGATGAAGGTGCGGGACGAGTCCCGCAAGATCCTCGGGCTGCCGCGGCTTCCGGTGGCGGTGACGTGCGTACGGGTCCCCGTGGTCACCACCCACTCGCTGACCGTGCACGCCCGCTTCGAGGGCGAGGTCTCCGTCGAGGGTGCGCGGGAGATCCTGGCCACCGCGCCCGGCGTCGTCCTCTTCGACAACCCGGCCGCGGGGGAGTTCCCCACCCCGGCCGACGCCGTCGGCACCGACCCGACCTGGGTGGGCCGGGTACGCCGCGCCCTGGACGACCCCACCGCGCTCGAACTCTTCGTCTGCGGCGACAACCTGCGCAAGGGCGCCGCGCTGAACACCGCCCAGATCGCCGAGCTGGTGGCCGCGGAGCTGGGCTGAGCGGACTGCTCCACGGTCGCAAAACTCCTGGCCGCCGTGGGTTTCGTCGGTAGGATCCGTGTGCGAGTTGTGATCCGGAAGTCGGGCCTGACTACTTGTACCCGGCACCCGAACCGTCAGAGGATTTCCTCCCCGCCCTCCGCAACCGTGCGAGCGGCGGGGAGCGTCTTTGCGGTCACCCATGGGGTGCGCGGGGACGCGCGGGTCGGCGTGGGGACGCCGACGACGGGCGTGGGGACGCCCGTTCACACGGGACACAGGGGAAGAGCCGACGATGAGGGCCTATGACGCACCGTCAGCCGGGTGGCTGCCCGGGGGAGACAGGAACGTGACGCCCGGCACGTACAACCCTCACGGGGGTGGGCGTGTCCAACAGGCGTGGCAGAGGTACTCGAATTCACCGCAGGAGCGCGGAGCACGGCGCTGCGCCCGCCCGGCCGGTCCGTCCGGCCCCGTGCGGCCGGCCCGGCCGGTGGCATGCCGGTGATCGCGCCCATGCCCGCAGCGCGGCCGGCCCGCATCTCGAACCAGCGTGACGGCGCGGAGGACGAGGCGGCGGCGGAGGGTACTTCCGTCGACCACCTCACCGAGACCTACCGGGCGCACTACAGGTCGCTGCTCGGCCTCGCGGCCCTCCTCCTCGACGACACCGCCTCCTGCGAGGACGTCGTCCAGGAGGCCTTCATACGCGTCCACTCGGCACGCAAACGCGTCCGTGACCCGGAGAAGACCCTGGCGTATCTGCGCCAGACCGTCGTCAACCTCTCGCGCTCGGCGCTGCGCCGCCGCATCCTCGGTCTCAAGCTGCTCTCCAAGCCGATGCCGGACATGGCGAGCGCGGAGGAGGGCGCCTACGACCAGTTGGAGCGCGACTCCCTGATCAAGGCGATGAAGGGGCTCCAGCGCCGTCAGCGCGAGGTTCTGGTCCTGCGCTACTTCGCCGACATGACCGAGGCCCAGGTCGCCGAGACGCTCGGCATATCGCTGGGCTCGGTCAAGGCCTACGGGTCGCGCGGCATCGCGGCGCTCAGGGTGGCCATGGAGGCGCCGGCATGAGCGACGGCAACGACGCGCGGCGCGACGCCCGCGCCGCCGACGACGCCCCCGAGGAGACCGGGACCCGGCACGGGGGCGGACCGGCCGTTCCGGATGCCCCGGAACCGGGGGCCGTCGTGCCGGATGCCGGCGGGGCGGGTGCCGGCGGGGCGGACACGGACCAGCAGTCGAAGCACGCGCACACGGGGAACGGAACTGTGAACGACGGCCCGGCCGCCCAGGGGCCCACCCCGCAGGGCGCCCCGGAGGAACCGGGCCTGCCGGCCACCGACGCCCGCCGCGGCCCCGACGGCCGCGGCGGCCCTGCCGCTTCGGCGGGCCGTGGTGGTGCGGCCGGCGGTGATGCCCGGGGCGGCGGTGACGGCCGGGTCGGAGGCGATGGCAGGGCCGGTGCGGAGGGTTCCGCCGGCGTGGCCGGCCCCGGCAGCCCGGTCGGCCCGGTCGGCCCGGCGGGTCCCGTCAGCCCGGCGGGTCCCGCCGGCGCGAACGGAGTCGGCAGCCCCGGCAGCCCCGTCGGTGCGAACGATGTCAGCGGCCCGGAGGGTCCCGGCAGGCCCGGTTCGAGGACGGTCGGCCCCGGTGCGCCGACGGCCACGGCCCCCGGTGATCTCGACGCCGACGAACTGGCGCTGCGGCGGATGCTGCGGGGGGCCGTCCAGGACGTGCGGCCGAGTGACGGCACGCTGGAGCACCTGCGGCGCGCGGTGCCCGCCCGGCGTGCGCGCAAGCGGCAGGCCGTCGTCGGCGCGGCGGCCGCGGCCCTCTTCCTCGGCACCGCGGTCCCGGCCCTCGTGCACGTCTCCGGCTCCCCCGGCCGGGACGCCGACCCGTCCGTCGCGGGCAACGCCTCGCAGGCACAGGGAGGTTCCTCCCAGGGCAAGGACCCGGCCGGCGGCCAGAGCGGCGTGGCCGGTTCCGGTGAGAAGACCGAGGGCGGGGAGCGGACCGACCCCACCGAGACGCCGGGCGACAAGGAGAGCGGCGCCGCACGGGGCTCGGCCCCCGGTGAGGAACCCTCCGCCAGCACCGCCGCCGACGTCCCCGCGTGCACGGCGGGGCGGCTCGGACCGGCCGAGGTCGCGAGCATCGCCGAGCCCGATTCCGTGGGCGTGGTCTACGGCTCGTTCCGTGTCACCAACGTCTCCTCGGAGGGCTGCACCGTCACGGGCCCCGGCAACGTGGTCACCACCTCGCTGGGCACGGCGGACGCGAGCAGGATCGGCACCGCCCGGCACGCGGCCGGTGACGCGGCGGCCGGACTGCCCGACCCCTCCCTCGAGGCCGCCTCGCTGACCCTGGCGCCCGGGTCCGCGTACGAGGTGAAGTTCGCCTGGGTGCCCTCGGAGACCTGCCCGACCCCGGGCAGCGGCAACGGCGGCGGTTCGGGCGGCCCCTCCGCCGACCCCTCGCCCACCGGCGACACGACCGCCGGGGGCGGCGCCTCCACGGCCGGGGGCGAGTCCGGTCCCACGACCCAGCTGCTCACCGACGACGGACCGGCCGACGGCAGCGTGTCGGTGACGTACACCCCGGCGGGCGGTTCGGGGGCGGCGACGGCGACCGTGCCCAACGCCTGCACGGGAACCGTCTACTGGACGGGCGTACTGGAGGGAACGGGCTCCTAGCCTTGCGCCCCGGGACGCGTCAGGCGTTCGACGGGCTGGTCCGCGCGTCCCGCGCGGGGCCCTTCCCGGCACCGGCGTCGTCGTCCGTGCCGGTGTCCGCCCCCTTGCCGGTGCCGGTGTCGGGCCCGGTGCCCGGCGTCTGCCCGCCGTCCTCCTCGTCCGCGACCAGGCCCAGCTCGGCGTCCCTGGCCAGTTCCACCTCACGGCGCAGCAGCCGGAACCACATGAAGATCACGAAGCCGACGAAGGCGAACCACTCGGCGGTGTAGCCGAGGTTCTGGAAGGCCTTCAGGTCGAGGCCCGTGCCCTGCGGCGCGCTCACCGGGACGGCCCGCATACCGGAGTCGCCCTCGTTCAGCGTGACCCACGCGTCGTGGACGTCGTACGGGACGAGGTTCAGCAGCGTCGCCGCGCTGATCGCGCCGGTCTGCCCGGCCGGCCATCCCGAGCGGCCGCTGACGCCGTTGCTGCCGGGGGACTCGGCGGCCTGGAGGGCGCCGGTGACGGTGACCTCGCCGGTGGGCGGGTCGGGGGCCTTCGCCGGGTCGGGCTCGCCGGGCAGCCAGCCGCGGACGACCGGCAGGGCCTGACCGCCGTCGGTGCGCAGCAGGGTGAGGACGTAGAAGCCCTCCCGGTCGTCGAGCTCGCGCTCGGGGACGAGCAACTGGTCGTCGTAGCGGCCGGTGACCGTCGCCTGCCTGCCGACCGTCGCCTTGTCCACGGGGAGCAGCTCGGCCAGCGGGCGCGCGGCTCCCCGGTCGGTCGACTCCTGCTGCGCGGACGCGGTCTCGTGGTCCTGCACCCGGTCCTCGAAGCGGCCCAGCTGCCAGGACCCCATGAAGATGCAGAAGGGGATGGCCAGGACGACGAAGACGTTGATCCCCCACCATCGGGGCGTCAGCAGAAACCGGTACACGCCCTCCACGGTACGGTGCGCGCCCGCGCGACCCTCCTGCGGGGCTGTGGAAAACCCCGCGGGCGGACGAGGTTGTCCACAGGCTGGGGATCCCGTCTGCGCGTTGTCGGCAGGTCGGGGCAGTATGGGGCCATGACTGAGAGCAACGGGCCCGCCCCGGCGGGCGCCGACGTGGACGAGTGGCAGGCACAGGACCGCGGGCGGACCGAGGAGGGGCAGGCGCCCGACTGGGAGAAGCGGTTCCGGGCACCCCGGGTGTCACTGCCCGACTGGGCGGAGGACGCCCCCGACCGCTCCCTGTTCGTGTCGAACGCGACGGGGACGTACGAGCTGTACGCCTGGGACCGGGCGAGCGGTGAGCGGCGCCAGGCCACGGACCGGCCCAACGGCACGACGGACGGGGTGCTCTCACCGGACGGCGACTGGATCTGGTGGTTCGACGACAAGGACGGCGACGAGTTCGGCGTCTGGCGCCGCCAGCCCTTCGCGGGCGGCCCGGACGAGACGGCGGTGCCGGGCCTCGACCCCTCCTACCCGGCGGGCCTGGCCCTGGGCCGGGACGGGCGTACGGCGGTGGTCGGCCGCTCCACGGACGAGGAGGGTACGACGATCCACCTCGCGCGCGGGGACGGAGGCGAGCCGGTGGAGATCTACCGGCACCGCGAGTCCGCGGGCGTCGGCGACCTCTCCCACGACGGCACCCTGATCGCGGTCGAGCACACCGAGCACGGCGACGCCATGCACTCGGCGCTGCGCGTGCTGCGGCCCGACGGTTCGACGGTCGCCGAGCTGGACGACACCCGGGGCGGCGAGGAGGAGCTGGGCCTGGAGGTCCTGGGCTTCGCGCCGGTCGACGGCGACACCCGGCTGCTCGTCGGCCACCAGCGCCGGGGCCGCTGGGAGCCGCTGGTGTGGGACGTGGCGACGGGGGAGCAGACCGACCTCGCGCTGGAGCTGCCCGGCGACGTGAGCGCCGAGTGGTACCCGGACGGCAGCGGCCTGCTGGTGGTGCACGGCTTCGAGGCCCGCAGCGAGCTGTTCCGGTACGACTTCGCCGAGCGCGGGCTCACGGAGATCGAGACCCCCGCGGGCACCGTCTCCGGGGCGACCGCCCGCCCCGACGGCACGGTGGAGTACCTGTGGTCCTCGGCCGCCGAGCCGTCCGCGGTCCGTTCCACCGCCGGCCGGGTCGTCCTGGACCCGCCAGGACCGAAGTCGCCGCGTTCGGTCCCGGTGGAGGACGTGTGGGTGGAGGGTCCCGGGGGCCGCATCCACGCCCTGGTCCAGAAGCCGGCCGGCGCGAGCGGCCCGCTGCCCACGGTCTTCGACATCCACGGCGGACCGACCTGGCACGACAGCGACTCCTTCGCCGCGGGCCCGGCCGCCTGGGTCGACCACGGGTACGCGGTGGTCCGGGTCAACTACCGGGGCTCCACCGGGTACGGCCGGGCGTGGACCGACGCGCTCAAGCACCGGGTGGGTCTCATCGAGCTGGAGGACATCGCGGCGGTGCGCGAGTGGGCGGTCGGGTCGGGCCTCGCGGACCCCGCCCGCCTGATCCTCACCGGTGGCTCCTGGGGCGGCTACCTCACCCTCCTCGGTGTCGGCACCCAGCCCGGGGCATGGGCGCTGGGCATCGCCGCCGTCCCGGTCGCCGACTACGTCACGGCGTACCACGACGAGATGGAGGGCCTGAAGGCCATGGACCGCACCCTGCTCGGCGGCACCCCCGAGGAGGTGCCCGAGCGGTTCGAGGCGTCGTCCCCGCTGACCTACGTCGACGACGTCAAGGCCCCGGTCTACATCTCGGCCGGGGTCAACGACCCCCGCTGCCCGATCCGCCAGGTGGAGAACTACGTCAAGCGCCTGGAGGCCAGGGGCGCGACCCACGAGGTCTACCGCTACGACGCGGGCCACGGGTCCCTGGTGGTCGACGAGCGCATCAAGCAGGTCCGCCTGGAACTGGACTTCGCGGCGAGGCACCTGCCCTGACGCCGGTCCCGCGGACCCTGCCCGGGGCGGTCAGTCGCGGGAGTTGCCGAACAGGAGGCGGTAGCCGATGAGGAGGACGAGGGAGCCGCCGATCGCCGCCCCCCAGGTGGTCAGGTCGAAGAACTCCTTCTCCACCGGGCGGTCGAAGAAGCGCGCGGACAGCCAGCCGCCGACGAAGGCGCCGGCGACGCCGATGAGGGTGGTGCCGATCAGACCGCCCGGGTCCCGGCCGGGCAGCAGGATTTTGGCGATGGCCCCCGCCAGCAGTCCCAGGATGATCCAGCCGATGATGCCCATGTCGGTTCCTCCGCACGTGTTTCCGTACTGCTCGGCGGACCGCCCAGCAGATTGCTTGATTGCGCAACCCTATTAGTCAAAGGAGACGCGAGGACAGGCCGGACGGTTGCGGCCGCCACGGGGCCTGCGGCGGACGTGCCACGGCCGCGACCCCCACCGAGCGCCGCTCAGCCGCCCACGGCCGCCTGTCGCCGCCCACGGCCGCTTGCTGTCGTCCGGGGCGCCTGCCGCCGTCCGGCGCCCTCCGGCCGGGGCCTCGGGCCGGGACCGGCGCCTAGACTGGGGCCGCACCGGGAGGTCCGGCGGCCGGCGGGTTGCCGATCGGGACAGGAGTGGTCAGTGGCGGCAGGCGAGGGGGGAGCGGCCGGAGCGGCGTCGTACGAGGAGCCGTCCGGCGAGGTGCTGGGACGGGCGGCCGAGGCCTTCGGACTGCTCGCGGCCCCCGCGCGGCTGCACATCGTGTGGCTCCTCGCCCACGGGGAGCGGGACGTCAGCGCCCTGGCCGAGCAGGTCGGCGGCGCGCTGCCGGCCGTCAGCCAGCACCTGTCGAAACTGAAGCTCGCGGGCCTGGTGCGCTCCCGCCGCGAGGGCCGTCGCCAGGTGTACTACGTCGACGACCCCGGCGTCGTGGCGGTGGTGCGCCTCATGATCGGCCAGCTCGCCGAGCAGGAGCGCGCACAGGAGGACGGGCAGGTGCACGAGCGGGGAGCCCGGTCACTGCGCCGGCTGCACGGAACCGGTGCCTGACCACCTCCTGGCAGCACCGGCCCGGACGGCGGACCCGGGGCCCGCCGGCGCCGGGCCGGCGACCGGTGGCCTGACGCCCCTGCAACTGCTGCGGACCCTGGACGCGTCGCCGCGCGGGCTGACGGAGGACGACGCCGCCGCCCGCCTCGGCGTGCACGGCCCCAACCTGCTGCCCGCCCGCCGGACCACCTCCTGGCCGGTGCGCCTGGCGCGCAGCGCGCGCGACCCGTTCACGGCGGTGCTGCTCGCCCTCGGCGTGGTCTCCGCCGCCGTCGCCTCCTGGGGCACGGCCGGAGTGATCCTGACCCTGGTCGTGGTCAGCTGCGTGCTGCGCTCGCACGGCGAACACCGCGCCGAGCGCGCCATGGCCCGGCTGCAGGACCTGGTCGCCACCACCGTGAGCGTCCGGCGACGGGCGGGGCCGCGGGCCGAGCCCGCCGTCCGCGAGATGCCCGTGGACGAGGTCGTGCCCGGCGATGTCGTCCGGCTCGGGCCCGGCGACCTGATCCCCGCCGACGTACGGCTGCTGCGGGCGCACGGGCTGACCGTGGACCAGTCCGCGCTGACCGGCGAGTCGGCCCCGGTGGCCAAGGAGGTCCGTGAACTGCCCGGACACGACGCGTCGTTCGCGCGCCGGGACATGTGCTTCCAGGGCAGCACGGTCGTCACGGGCAGTACGTCCGCCGTGGTGGTCGCCACCGGCGCCCACACCCGCTTCGCCGCCGCGTACGCGCCGGGCGGTCCGCGCCCGGCGAGCGCGTTCGACCGCTCGGTGCACGGCATCTCGTGGGTGCTGATCCGGTTCATGCTCCTCACCCCGCCGCTGGTGCTCATGGCCAACGCGGCCCTGCGCGGACGCGGCCTGGAGACGCTGCCGTTCGCCGTCGCGGTGGCCGTGGGACTGACGCCGGAGATGCTCCCGGTCGTCGTCACCACCTGCCTGACCCGCGGCGCGGCCCTGCTCGCCCGTGCCCACGGCGTGATCGTCCGCAGACCGCCGGCCCTGCACGACCTCGGCGCGACGGACGTGCTGTGCCTGGACAAGACCGGCACCCTCACCCAGGACCGGCCGGTGGTCGCCGAGGCCGTCGACGGCGGGGGCCGCGCGGCGCCCGCCGTGCTGACCTGGGCCTCGGTCAACGCCTGGTGGACCCTGCAACTGGCCGACCTGCCCGTTCCCGACCCGCTCGACGAGGCACTCCTGGCGGCCGGTGACCCGGAGGAGGCCATGGCGTACGACCCGGTGGCCGCGCTGCCCTTCGACAGCGTCCGCCGGCTCTCCACCGCCGTCGTGCGCAGCCCGGACACGCTCGGCGGCCACACTCTCGTCGTCAAGGGCGCGGTGGAGTCCGTACTCGAACGGTGCGCGCTGGACGAGGCCGAACGGGGGCGGCTGGCCCGGGAGGCCGGCCGGCTCGCGTCCCGGGGAGTGCGGGTCCTGGCCGTCGCCACCGGCGAGCGCCCGGCACGCGCCCGCTCCTACACCCCGGCCGACGAACGCGGCCTGACGTTCCTGGGCTTCGTCACCTTCCGCGACGCCCTCGCCCCGACCGCCGCCGAGGCCCTCGCCCGTTTCGCCGGCCACGGGATCACCGTCAAGGTTCTCACCGGCGACCACCCGGCCACGGCCGCCCGCGCCTGCCGCGACCTGGGCCTGGAGCCCGGCGAGGTGGTGGACGCCGCCGCCGTCGAGACCCTCGGCGACGCGGACCTCGCCGGCCTCGCCGCCCGCACCACGGTGTTCGCCCGCTGCACGCCCGAGCACAAGGCCCGCGTCGTCACCGCACTGCGCCGGCACGGCCACACGGTCGGCTTCCTCGGCGACGGCGTCAACGACCTGCCCGCGCTGCGCGCCGCCGACGTCGGCGTGGTCCCGCTGGGCGGCGTGGACGTGGCCCGGGAGAGCGCGGACGTGGTCCTGGCGGACAAGGACCTCACGGCCGTCGACCACGCGATCGCCGCGGGCCGGCACGCCAGCGGCAACATCGCCTCGTACCTGCGCATCACGCTCTCCTCCAACCTCGGCAACGTGATGGCGATGCTGGCCGCGGGTCTGCTGCTGCCGTTCCTGCCGATGCTGCCCTCCCAGGTACTGGTGCAGAACCTGTGCTTTGACGCGGCGCAGCTCGCCCTCGCCCACGACCGTCCGGCCCCGCGCACACTGGCCCGTCCGGCGGTGCTGCGCCCCGTGCCGTTCCTGCGCCTGGTCACCGGCTTCGGGCTGCTCGGCGCCCTCGCCGACCTGGCCACCTTCGCGGCTCTGGCGGCGACCGCGTCGGCCGTGCACGAACAGGGTGCCTTCCACTCCGGCTGGTTCACCGAGAACCTGCTCACCCAGGCCCTGGTCCTGGTCCTGCTGCGCACCGGCGCCCGCCCCTCGCCCCGGCCGCTGCGTATCGCCGCCGCCGCGCTGGCCGCGGTCGGCATCGCCCTGCCGCTCACCCCGCTCGGCACGCCGCTGGGCCTGGAACCGCTGCCGGTCGCCTACTACCTGCTGCTCACCGCGATCCTGACCGCCTACGCCGCCGCCCTCGCGTTCCTCACCCGGCGCCCCGGCCGCTCGTAGCGGACCTCAGCCGTAGGAGAGGTCGGAGCAGGGGTCCGCGTCGGCCGTACGGGCGTCGTCGGCCGGCGCCCCGGACGCCTCGCCGCCCTGCCCGGCCTGCCCGCCCCGCTTCCCGGACGCCTCGCCGGTGTCGTCGCCGGTGTAGTCGTCGCCGAGCAGGAGGACGAGGCCGTCCTCGTCGACGGACTCCAGACCGGCGTCCGGGAAGAGTCCGGCGAGCGTCTCCGCGTCGTCCTTCCGGCCGGGCCCGTACTGGATCACCGTGGTGGCGTGGCCGGGTCGGTCCGCGTTGCCGGTCGCCGTGACGGTGAAGCCGCTCTCCTCCAGCGTCCCGGCGGCACGGGCGGCCAGTCCGGTGGTGCCGGTGCCGTTGCGGACGACGACGTCGATGCCCTCCCCCGACACCTCGGTCCCGCCCTTGCCCTCGTCGTCCTTGCCGGTGCCGGTGCCGGTGCCGTTGTCCTCGTCCTTGTCGCCCTCCGCGTCGGCCGGAGCGCGGTCGTCCTTGAGCGAGGCCCACAGGTCGCCGGCGTCCGGTTCGACGACGGCGACCCGGCTGCCCTCGTAGCGCCACGGGATGGTGACGAACCGGGTGTTGTGCAGGTCGACGTTCTTGAGCGACATGGCGAACTTCAGCAGCTTGTCGGCCGAACCCAGCCCCGGATCGACCGTCAGGGAGTCGGTCGCCGCCTCGGCCAGCGGCAGCAGCTTGGTCGGGGTGAAGCCGTCGTCCTTGATCTTCTTCAGCAGGCCGGACATGAACGCCTGCTGCCGTTTGATGCGCCCGATGTCGGAGCCGTCGCCGATGCCGTGCCGGATGCGTACGTAGTCCAGTGCCCGCTGCCCGGAGACGTTCTGCTTGCCCTTGTCGAAGAGCTTCTTGCCGCGGGTGGCGCGGTTCGGGTTGAGGTCGCGCTGGTAGAGGTCCTGGGGCAGGCACACCTCGACGCCGCCGACGACGTCCGTGAGCGAGGCGAAGCCCTTGAAGTCGACGACCACGGTGTGGTCCACCCGCAGCCCGGAGAGCTTCTCCACGGTGTTCTGGGTGCAGGCGGGATTGCCCTCGGCGGTCTGCCCGACCGAGTAGGCGGCGTTGAACATCGTGTCGGACTGCTCCTCGGTCCACGTACCGTCGGGCAGCCTGCACGGCGGGATGGTCACGAGGGTGTCGCGGGGGATGGACACCGCGACGGCGTGCCGGTGGTCGGCGTAGACGTGCAGCAGGAAGGCGGTGTCCGAGCGGCCGACGTCACCCTTGTCGCCGCCGCCCAGGTCGGAGTTGCCGCCGGTACGCGCGTCCGAGCCGATGACGAGGACGTTCTCGCCCTTCGACGCGGCGGCGTCGGGACGGTCGTCGGAGATGCCGTCCGCGCTGAAGGTGTCGATGTTGCCGGTCAGCCGCAGGTACAGCCAGCCGACCCCGGCCGTCGCCAGCACGATCAGCGACAGGGATATCGCCAGGGCCGGCCGCAGCCTGCCACGCCTGCGACGCCGGCCGGAGCGCCGGTGCCCGGCGCGTCGTGGGGGAGTCGCCTGCTGGTCCGTGGTGGTCATGGGCGCGCCTCTACTCATAGTTGTATAGTTGCGCAATATAGCAATCGAAGGTTGCGGCCGGCCGAGCCGTCACGGCTCGAGAGCGAAGCGCGGAAGAAGCCGGAAGAAGCACGGATGAAGCCCGAAAGTTGCACGGAAGGAGGGGCTGATGCTCCGGAACGGACTGGAACCCTGGCACCTGCTCGTCGTGGCGATCGTGTTCGTCGTGCTGTTCGGCTCGAAGAAGCTGCCCGACATGGCGCGTTCGCTCGGCAAGTCGGCCCGCATCCTGAAGAGCGAGGCCGCGGCCATGAAGTCCGACGGCGGACCGACCGCTGGGCCCGACGGCGGACCGGCCGTGCGGCCCGGTGGTGGCGAGGTGGCGGGGGCCGCCGGGGCCGCCCCCGACGGCGACCGGTGAGGCCTGGGCCGGCCCTACCGGTTGTTCGTCGCCTGGCGGGTCCGCCGGCCCAGCAGCTCGGCCAGTCCGCGGCGCGTGGCCGCCAGCACCACCCGGTCCCGGCCCCGCAGGACGTACGTGTCCGGCAGGTCCCACAGCAGCCGCGACTCCCGGGCCCCTTCCCCGCCCGTCCCGCTGCCCGTACCGCCGCCCGCGCCGCGGTCGGCGTCGTCCTGCTCCCCGTCGGAGACCTCCAGGGCCAGCACCCGCCACGCCCCCGCACGGAACGCCTCCCCGACCGTCCTGCCCTCCAGTTGCGGATGCCCTGCCACCTCGACCGCCGCGAACAGCAGCACGCGCCGCTCGACGGGGATCGCGCCCAGGATCTGCCGGCCCATCATCGCCCCGGCGAAGGACGGCGCCGCCAGGTGCGTCACGCTGCGGCTCCGGGTGAGCGCGTCGGGATGCGCGGCGCGCAGGGTGCGGTACACGGCGGTCGCGAAGTCGTCGTCGTACAGGCGCAGGACCACCCGCAGCCGGGACCGTACGGAGCGGGCGTACAGCACCGCCTCCAGGTTGGTCGTGTCCACGCTGGTCAGCGCGAGCAGCGAGTGCGCGCGGTGGATCTTGGCGGCCTCCAGGACGCCCTCCTCGGTGACGTCCCCGAGCACCACCGGCACCCGCAGCCGCCGCGCCGTGGCCATGCCGCGCGCCTCGGGGTCGGCCTCGACGCACACCACGGGGATGTCCAGTTCCCGCAGCCGGGTCAGCACCCGCGTGCCGATCTTGCCGAGGCCGAGCAGGACGACGTGCCCGCCGAGTCCGCGGGGCGGCTTGCGCAGGGTGGACGCCGTACGGAAGGTGCCCAGCGCCTCCAGGACGGCCGCCAGCAGGACCGGCAGCAGCAGCAACCCGACGAACCCGGAGAGCAGTTGCAGGATCTGCGCACCCCGGTCCTCTTCGAGGGCGGGCTCGTTGATGGCGAACAGGTCGAGCAGCGTCACGTAGGTGGCGTGCAGCGGATGGTCGCCGGAGACCACCATCAGCGCCACGGCCAGCGCGACCACGCACGCCGCCAGGCCGGCCAGCGACCACCGCAGGCGCCGCGAGAACAGCTCGCCGAACGGCGGCACACCGGCCCGTGCCGCGGGCAGCGGCGGCCCGGAGTACGACACCTGCTCCAGCGTCACCGTCCCCCGCCCGGTGGCCGCCTCCACCGCCGCGGCGTCCGGCAGCAGTTGCGGCCCGTGCTCCCCGCTGTCCTCCGAACCGTCCGCCCCCGCCGGGTCGTTGCTCGTCGCGGACAGCAGGGCAAGGGTGCCGAGGCCCGGGGGCGTCACCTGGCCGGGGCGCGGCGGATCGCGCTCCACGGCCCGCAGCAGCAGCCCGTCCGTCTCCACGACCTTGCTGGTGCCGACGAGCGCGGTGGCCGCCAGCGCGGGCGCGGCCGTGTCCGCGTCGGACAGCACCGTCGTCGAACCCTCGCCCCCGCCGGGTCCGGCGGACCGCCCGCCGTCCGTCGCCAACGCGGCGCTCTGGTCGAGGAGTTCCTCGATGTGCTGGCCCAGGCGCCGGTTGTACAGGCGCAGGACCAGCCGCAGTCCGGGATTGAGGCGGCGGGCGGTCAGCGCGGCCCGGATGTTCGTCTCGTCGTCGTCGTACACGAGGGCCAGCGCTCCGGCCCGGTCCACGCCGGCCTCCGCGAGCACGTCCTCGGTCGGTTCGGTGGCCTCCAGTTCGCGGCCGGGGTCGGCCTGGTCGCCGTTGCCGCCGCGGCTGACGGCCGCGGTGACGATGTCCCGCAGCGCCGCCGACGCCGCGCGGGCCCGCCCCACCACCGGCTGGTGCACCCTGCCCCCGGTGGGCGGGACGACGAGTGTGACCTGCTCGCGGTAGACGCCGCGCAGTTCGGCGGCCAGCCGGTGTGCGAGGCCGTCGTCGCCGCACACCACCATGTGCGGGTAACCGTCGCCCGGCGGAACCTGGTTCGGAACGCTCCCCGTATGAGTCCCCATTTGAGGAATGACAGTACAGGCGCCCGGCGTGGTTCCAAGAGCGCCCGCAGTGTGTCCGGAGGGCGTCCGCGGAGAGCGAGGGCGGCATCAAAGACGCGTAAAGGTTGCCGGAGATCGGCAATGACGTGGTATGGCGCCGCGTGTGAGGATGTGACTCACCGAAGCTCGGCGATCAGGCGGGAGGGGGAAGCGCGCATGGCCTGGTTTCTCGGGCTTGGCATCACGGGGGTCGTGCTGCTCGCCCTGTCGCTGGTCTTCGGCGGAGTGCTGGAAGGCGTCTTCGACGGGGTGCTGGACGGCGTTCTGGAGGGGTGGCTGTCGCTGCCGGTCGTCGCGGGGTTCACGGCGATGACCGGCTTCGGTGGGGCCATCGCCCTCGGTACCGGTTGGACGGGCCCCGCGGGTGCCGCCGGGGTCGGCGCGGCCGCCGGGGTGGGGGCCGGCTGGCTGACGTACCGGTTCAGCCGCGCGCTGATGCGCGACCAGACGGCCGTCACGCCCAGCACGGACGACCTGCTCGGCACCGCGGGCAAGGTGGTGACCGCCATCCCGGCCGACGGCTACGGCGAGGTCCTCCTCCGACTGGCCGGACAGCCTCTGAAGTGCGCGGCGCGCAGTGCGGTGCCGGTGGCGCGGGGCGTCGAGGTGTGGGTCGAGTCGGTGCCGACGGGCACGTCGGTCGTGGTCCGTCCGGTGGAGCGCTGAGCTTCCGCCGAAGAGGCCCGGCCGACCCCGAAAGCCGTGCTCAACCCAAAATTGTTTCTTATCCGTGAGTGAGCCTGTTTCTCACTTCTGTTGGTTCTGTTCTGGTTCTGTTCTCTCTGTGTGATTCGGGGGCGTAGTCAATGAGTCCTGTGGTCATCGCGGTGGTGGGAGTCGTCGTACTCCTGGTGCTGCTGGCGCTGGTGGTGGTCACCCGTTACAAGGTGGCGGGTCCCAGCGAGGCGTTCATCGTCACCGGGCGGCGTGGGAAGAAGTCCACCGACCCGGAGACCGGCCGGGTGTTCACCGACAACAGCGGCCAGAAGGTCGTGGTCGGCGGCGGCGTGTTCGTCGTGCCGTTCGTGCAGCAGCGGTTCACGCTGGACCTCTCCTCGCGGCACATCCCGGTCGCCGTGCGCGGCGCGGTGACGCTGCGCGGCGTCAAGGCCAACCTGGAAGGCGTCGCGATCGTCAAGGTCGGCGGCACGGAGGACGCGATCCGTGCCGCCGCGCAGCGGTTCCTGATGCAGCAGGACGGCATCGTCGGCTTCACCCAGGAGGTGCTGTCCGGCGCGCTGCGCGCGATCGTCGGCCGGATGTCCGTGGAGGACGTCATCCGCGACCGGGCGGCGTTCGCCGGCCAGGTCGCCGAGGAGGCGGAGGCGAGCCTGTCCGGGCAGGGCCTGGTGCTCGACGCCTTCCAGATCCAGGACATCACCACCGAGGGCTCCTACCTCGAGGACCTCGGCCGTCCCGAGGCGGCCCGCGCCAAGCAGGAGGCGGACATCGCGGAGGCGGTGGCCCGGCGGGCCGCCGAGCAGGCGCGGCTGAAGGCGGAGGAGGAGATCGCGGTCGCGCAGCGGACCCTCTACCTGAAGCAGGCCGAGATCAAGGCCGAGACCGACAAGGCCGAGGCCGGCGCCAACGCCTCCGGTCCCCTCGCCGAGGCGGCCCGGCAGCAGGACATCCTCGCCGAGCAGGAGAAGGTCGCCGAGCGGCAGGCCGCGCTGAAGGACCGTCAGCTCGACACCGAGGTGCGCAAGCCCGCCGACGCCAAGCGGTACGCGGCCGAACAGGAGGCGGAGGCCCGCCGGGTGGCCCGGGTGAAGGAGGCGGAGGCCGAGCGCGCCGCCGGGATCGCCGCCGCCCAGGCCGAGGCCGAGCGCGCCCGGCTCACCGGTGAGGGCGAGAAGCAGCGCCGTGGCGCGCTGGCGGACGCCGTACGCCTCGAGGGCGATGCGGAGGCCGCGGCGATCGGCGTCAAGGGCGCCGCCGAGGCCGAGGCGATGCAGAAGAAGGCCGACGCCTTCGACCGGTACGGCGACGCGGCCGTGCTGCAGATGCTGGTCGAGGTGCTGCCCCAGGTGGTGGCCAAGGCGTCCGAGCCGCTCGGGGCCGTGGACAAGATGACGGTCATCTCGACGGACGGCGCGAGCCGGCTGTCCCGCACGGTCGCCGACAACGTGGCGCAGGGCATGGAACTGCTGACCTCGACCACGGGCGTCGACCTGGCGTCCCTGCTCAAGGGCATCACGGCGAAGGGCGACGCACCCGCCGGGACGGCAGGGACGGCTGGGACGGCCGCGGTGGCCATCGAGGACGGGCGCGACGGGCGCGACGGGCGCGACGGGAGTGACTCGCGGGACGAGCGCGACGGACGCGACGGACGCAACGGCAAGGTGGAGATCACGGACTGACGGTGCCGGTGCCGGTGTCTGTACCGATGCCGGAGTCTGTACAGGCGCCGCTGTCCGTACCGGTGCCGGTACCGGCGCCAATGGGGGCGCCGGACCGCTTCGGGCGGCGCCCCGGCGTTCCGCGCGGCGGCCCGCTCAGATCTCCTGCGCGGGCCAGCCGAGCAGCCGGGACCCGATGACCGCGGTCTGCAGCGTGTAGCGGTGCACCGGGTCGGCGGGATCGGCCCCGGTGAGCTGGTGGATGCGGTCCAGCCGGTAGGTCAGCGCCCGCACGCTGAGCGACAGCCGCCGTGCGGCCTCGGCCGAGACGCAGCCCGAGTCGAAGTACACCTCCAGCGTCTCCAGCAGCGGCTCGGCACCGCCGCGCGCCTCGCGCAGCGGACCCAGCACACTGAGCACCAGGTCGGACATCGCCTGCCGGTCCCGGGCCAGCACCGGGTAGACCAGCATGTCGGCGGCGCGCACCACGGGCTCGTCCAGCTCCAGCCGGCCGGCCAGTTCCAGGGTGCTCAGCGCCTCCTCGTAGCTGTGCACCACGCCGCCCGCACCGGTTTGGGGCCGCCCGACCGCCACCCGGCCGCCGTCCGTCGCGGCGTACGCCTGCTTGGCGAAGAAGGCGAGGATCTCCTCCTCGTCGCCGGGGGCGATGCAGACCAGCTGCCCGTTCTTGGTGGTGAGCAGGATGCGCCGGTCGCCGAACCGGGAGATCAGCGCCGTCTCCACGACCCGGGTGACCGGGTCCGTGTCGTCGTACGCCTCGGGTCCCTCGGCCACCGCGACGGCGTGGGCGTGGGAGAGGACGAGGCCGAAGCGCTCGGCCCGTTCGGCGAGACGCCCGAGGTCGCTGCGCCCGTAGAGCAGGTCGTCGATGAACTCCCGCCGCGCGGCCTCCTCCTGCCGTACGGCGAGCCGCTGCGCGCGTTCGTACCCCTCGGCGAAGGCGTCCACGGCCTGGGCGACGGCGGCCAGCACGCTGTCCGTGGTGCCGTCGGCGGTGCCCGACGTCCCCTCCGCGCCCCCGGGCCACGACGTGCGGGTGGCGTCCAGGTGCAGCCGTACGAGACTGCGCAGGCTGTGTCCCGACTCCGCCGCCTGCTCGCCGGAGAGCCGCCGTCCCTCCAACTCGTCGCGGGTCAGCCGGCGTCCGGTGCCGGCGACGCCCGCCAGGATCTCGGCGTACCCCGTCAGATACGTCTCCCGCTGCTCCGTCTGCAGGTCCGTCACCCCGCCTCCCCTGCCGTTCACGCCCCGTGCGCGGTGTCCGGCAACGTGAGGGTAGTAAACGCTGCCGGAAACCGGCAACGCGCGGGGGCCGGGTCAGGCCCTATCGTCCGTTGCCGGCCGTATGCCCTCCGTGGCGAGGAGCTGTTCCGCCTGCTCCTTGGTGACCTGCTGCTCGGCGCCGCAGAAGGTGCACTGCGTCGTGTACTTCGTGGAGAACGGGAACAGCGGCACGAAGAACAGCGTGAACTTCGAGACGCGCTTGCGCAGGGCGTGCGCGGCGGGGTTCCCGCACCGGCCGCACACCAGCGTGAGCATCGCGAGCTGGTAGAGGTACCCCTTGGTACCGAAGATGATCATGAGGCGGGTCCTTCCGGTTCGGCCCCCCGCGGGAGCCTGTCCCCTGCCTGCCCCGCCTGCCCTGCCTGCCCCGCCTCCCAGCGCAGCAGGTCTCCCGGCTGGCACTCGAGTACGTCGCAGAGTGCGGCGAGCGTCGTGAACCGCACCGCCCGGGCGCGGCCGTTCTTGAGTACCGCCAGGTTGGCGGGGGTGATGCCCACGCGCTCCGCGAGTTCACCCACGGACATCTTGCGCTTCGCCAGCATCACATCGATGTCGACGACAATCGGCACCGCTCCGCGCTCCTTCCTCGCCCGGGTCCCTGCCCGGGCCCTTGCCCGGGAAAGGTTCCTGACCCGGGTCGTGCCTGTCGGCGACATCCATCGTCCTGCGATGTAAATCTATTGAGTATCGATAGGTGCGACAAGATCCAGGCAGGATCCGAACGTATCCCTACACGTCGGACGCCGCTGTATTTGGGCTCCGCCCCGGATGGTCCGCACCCCCCTCGACGGGCGAGGCTGGAGCCCACTCCCCTTACCCGGCCACGGCGGTCGCCGCGACCAGGTCACACCGGCCGCCACACGGTCGGCCGCGTCTGCGCGGCCCTGCCGCTCCCCCCTGGTGTGATCGTGACCGTCCCACCCCGCAAGGAGAGCACATGGCCCGCCCCACTGACCGCGTCGCCCAGCCAGGGCCCCGCGTCGGGAGGAGGACCCCATGCCCGTACCCGACGACCGCAGACTCAGCGAGATCGAGTCCCGTCTGCGCCGTGAGGACCCCCGCTTCGCCCAGGCCTTCGCCGACGGCCGCCCCTGCCGGCCGCGCGAGTACCGCTACCGCCGGGCCTGGCTGCTGCTCTCCGCCGCACTGGGCGCGCTGGCCACCGGCGTGGTGCTGGGCCACGGACTGCTCATCGCCGCCGGCCTGGTCTTCGCGGGGGTGGCGGGCGAACTCTTCGACCCGCACCGCCGCGAGCGCGGGAGACGGAGTCCGCCGTACGAGTCCTGAGCCACAGGGCTCTGAGCCACAGAGCCCCGGTTCGCCGAGCCCTGGTTCGCCGCATCCTGAGCCGCCGAGTCCTGAGCCGTGCCGCGGCGGGAAAGGGGCAGGCGATCCAGGCGGCCGCGAAGGCTGCACGGGTGACGGCTGCGAAGGCCGCACGGGTGGCGGCCGCGAAGGCCGCACGGGTGATCCGGGCGCCCGCGACGGGTGGCAACGGCACGCGTGGGCCGGTCCGGAGTCCGTTCGATGACCCTGACCGAGCTGTACCTGATGCTGCTGATCGGCGGCACCGTCCTGCTGGCCAGCATCGCCGCCGCCCGCGCCGCCCACCGCATCGGCCTGCCCAGCCTGCTGCTGTTCCTCTGCGTCGGCCTCGTCGCGGGCGAGGACGGCCTCGGCCTGCGCTTCGACGACGCGCAGCTCGCCCAGGCGCTCGGTGCCGCCGCCCTGGCGCTGATCCTGGTCGAGGGCGGCCTCACCACCCAGTGGAGCGACGTACGGCGTCTGCTGGCCCCCGCCGGTGTGCTGGCCACCGTGGGTGTGGCCATCTCCGTCGTGGTGACCGCGGCGGGCGCGCACTGGCTGCTGGGCATGGAGTGGCGCCTGGCCCTGCTGGTCGGCGCGATCGTCTCCTCCACCGACGCCGCCGCCGTCTTCGCCGTACTGCGCGCGCTGCCGCTGCCGCGGAAGGTGAGCGTGCTGGTGGAGGCCGAGTCCGGCTTCAACGACGCGCCGACCATCATCCTGGTCCTGCTCTTCTCCACCACCGCCGACCTGCCCGGCCCCGGGCCCGTCGTGGGCAACCTGCTCTACCAGCTCGTGGTCGGCGGCGTCCTGGGGGTGGTGATCGGCCGACTGGGGGTCGCGGCCCTGCGGCACATCGCGCTGCCCGCGACCGGCCTGTATCCGCTGGCCACGGTCGGTTTCGGCGTCGTCGCCTTCGCCGCCGCCGGTGCGCTGAACGCCAGCGGCATCATCGCCGCCTACCTCTCCGGCCTCGTCCTCGGCAACGCCAAGCTGCCCCACCGCGCCGCCACCCGCTCCTTCGCCGAGGGCGTGGGCTGGCTGGCCCAGATCGGCCTGTTCGTGATGCTCGGCCTGCTCGTCGACCCGTCCGAACTGCCCGCGGCCATCCTCCCCGCGCTGGTCGTGGGCCTGGTGCTGCTGCTGGTCGCCCGTCCGGTATCGGTCCTGCTCTGCCTGCTGCCGTTCCGTGTCCCGTGGCGCGAGCAGGTCTTCATCTCCTGGGCCGGTCTGCGCGGGGCGGTACCCATCGTGCTCACCACGTTCCCGGTGGTGGCCGGGGTGACCGGTGCGCGTGACGCCCTGAACATCGTGTTCGTCCTGGTCGTCCTGTTCACCCTGATCCAGGGTCCGACACTGCCCGCCGTCGCCCGCCGCATGGGCGTGACCCGTCCCGGCACGCTGCGCGAGGTCCAGGTCGAGACCGCACCGCTGGACGTCCTGGACGCCGACCTGCTCACGGTGTCCGTCCCGCCGGGCTCGCGCCTGCACGGCGTCACCGTCTTCGAACTGCGGCTGCCGCACCCGACCGTCGTCAGCCTGGTCGTCCGCGACGGCGTCAGCCTCGTGCCCGACCGGGACACCGTGCTGCGCGCCGGTGACGAACTGCTCCTCATCACCACGCCCGAGGTGCGGGAGGCGGCGGAACGCCGGCTGCGTGCCGTCGGCCGGCGCGGCAAACTCGCCCGCTGGCTGGGCGAACAGGGCGCCCCCGAGTCGGAGCCGTTGATCCCTGTTCCTGCCGAAAAGCGACACGATGCGTAATAAGTGATGCGGTAAACTTCTTTACCGAGCCGTGACGCTGTACTGAGCGGACGCTGAGCGCACGGGGCCTCAGTTCTCGCCCGACGCGCAAGGGCGCGAGCGCGCGAGGGTACGAAGAGACGGCGACGGTACGAGGAGACGGGGGGCGCGACATGCTGCGAACCACCCCACCCGTCGGCCCGGTGAGCGCCGTCCACCCCGTACGCATCGACAACACGGCCCGCGACAGCGTTCCCGAACCCGACCCGGCCTGACGCCCCCCGGCCGCCGCACGGCCCGCTGCCACATCAGTCAGCCCACCCCACCGCCGCGAGCGGCAGCATGCCGCCGAGCCGCGAGCTGCCGTGCCCGGCCGTTTCAGGCACTGCGGGCAGCCGTGCCTCCCCCAGTGCCTGAAACGGCCTGGGAGACGCCCTCGGGGCGGCACGGGTGGGCGCTGCGGCACCCCGCAACGCCGGGTCGCGCACCCACCTGCCCGCACCACGACGCCCCCCCCCCCCCCCCCCCCCCGCCCGCCCCCCCCCCCCCCCCCCAGTCTCTT
>NZ_JACBYP010000095.1 GCF_018982965.1 Streptomyces mayonensis
CACGCCGGTGGGCAGGTTGCCGTGGCGCGGCGCATCTGCACACCGTGGGGCGGCTGCACGCCGGTGCAGGGTGCCGTACGCGGCGCGGCTGCGCCCCGGTGGGCCTTGCCGTGACGCGGCACCTGCACGCCGGTGGGCAGGTTGCCGTGGCGCGGCGCATCTGCACACCGTGGGGCGGCTGCACGCCGGTGCAGGGTGCCGTGACGCGGTGCATCTGCATGCCGGTGCAGGGTGCCGTGGTACGGCGAGGCTGCGCGCCGGTGGGCCTTGCCGTGACGCGGCGGCTGCGCGCCGGTGGGCGTTGCGGTGGTGGGGCTTCTGCACGCGGTGGGGCCTCTCGTGCCCGCGGCGGAGCCGCACGACGATGCAGCCCCGCGCCCCCCCCCTGCGGGGCGCGCTTACCAGTTCGGTGGGCTGGCTATGGAGCGGGAGAGGACCTCGTTCAGGAGGTGGGCGGTCTCCGGCACGTCCAGTTGGGAGTTGTCGATGATGGGCAGGCCCGAGCCGTACCAGCCGGCCATGCGGCCGTGGATGCGGGCGACCTCCTCGTCGGTGAGGCGCCGGTTGCCGCTGCGTTCGGCGTTGCGCTCCAGGACGATGTCCAGGCCGGGCAGGAGGACGACCGGGAGCAGGCCGGGGCCCACGTGCCGTTTCCACCCGCCGAGGCCCACGACGGGGCGGTCCGGGAAGACCGCGTCGTCGAGGATGCAGGAGATGCCGTTGGCGAGGAAGTTGCGCGCGGAGAAGCCACAGGTGCGGCGGGCGAGGCGGTACTGCGCCTCACTGTGCTCGTTCCACCCGGTCTGGGGGTCGGCGAAGCCGGAGCGGACCCACTCGCGGACGTCGTCGAGGCTGATGTGCGCGGTGGGGACCCGGCGGTGCTCGGCCCAGTACTTGGCGACGCTGGTCTTGCCGGCGCCCGCGGGGCCGATGAGCAGCACCGCGAGGGTGGTCGTGGTCGGGTCGGGGGCGGCGGCGGTGGCAGGGGGCACGCTGGGCACGGCCACAGGGCCGCCGGGCGGCAGCGGCACATGACCGGTGGTCTCCGGCGCGGGCCCGGCGGGCGGGCCGGCGGCCGGCTGCTGCGGGCCCTGTCCGGGGGCCGGGTGCGGGGCCGGTCGCGGCGCCATCGGGTACCCGGGCGCCGGAGGTGGTGGCACGGGGGCGGGTCCCTGGGGCGGGCCCGGGTGGTGTGCGGCCGGGGACCAGCCAACGGCCGGTCCGTGCCCCGGCTGATGGGGCGGCGGCAGCGGAGAACCCACTGCGTGCTGCATCCGGTGCCACTCCGTCTCGTACAGGCGATGGGCGCTGACCGCGGGAGGGGGACCACCCGCGCTACCGAACGGTACCGCCCCCGGCCGTCGTTTGGTGAACGGCCGGAGGCGGTGCGAAGTGCCCGTCCCACAGGGCGAATCGGGCGCAAGGTACGCCGGGGTACTACTCGCCCACCTCGCCGTAGGCGGCGAGGAGGACGGCCGGGTCGGGGCCCTCGAGCACGGTGGGCTTGGCGAGGCCGTCCAGGACGATGAAGCGCAGCAGGTCGCCGCGGGACTTCTTGTCGACCTTCATGTTCTCGACCAGCTTGGGCCACTGGTCGTGCCGGTAGTGCAGCGGCAGTCCGACGGCCTCGAGGATGCTGCGGTGGCGGTCGGCGGTGGCGTCGTCGAGCCGCCCGGCGAGCCGGCCCAGCTCGGCGGCGAAGTGCATGCCGACGGCGACGGCGGCGCCGTGCCGCCACTTGTAGCGCTCGTTCTTCTCGATGGCGTGGCCGAGGGTGTGGCCGTAGTTGAGGATCTCGCGCAGGCCCGCCTCCTTCAGGTCGGAGGAGACGACCTCGGCCTTGACCTTGATGGAGCGCACGATCAGCTCGGCGGTGTGCGGCCCTGCCGGGGTGCGCGCGGCCTGCGGGTCGGACTCGATCAGGTCCAGGATCGCCGGGTCGGCGATGAAGCCGGCCTTGATGACCTCGGCCAGCCCGGAGACGTAGTCGTTGACCGCGAGCGAGTCCAGGGCGGCCAGGTCGCACAGGACGCCGGCGGGCGGGTGGAAGGACCCGACGAGGTTCTTGCCCTCGGCGGTGTTGATGCCGGTCTTGCCGCCGACGGCGGCGTCCACCATGGCGAGGACCGTGGTGGGGACGGCGATCCAGCGCACCCCGCGCAGCCAGGTCGCGGCGACGAACCCGGCCAGGTCGGTGCTGGCCCCGCCGCCGACGCCCACGATGACGTCGGTACGGGTGAAACCGGACTGGCCCAGCGCCTTCCAGCAGTAGGCGGCGACCTCGGCGGTCTTGGCCTCCTCGGCGTTGGGGACCTGGACGGCGATCGCGTCGTAGCCCTGCTCGGCGAGGTCGGCCCGCAGGGCGTCGCCGGTCTCGGCGAGCGCCTCGGGGTGGATCACCGCGACCCGCCTGGCCCCCGTGCCGATCAGGCCGCCGAGCTCGCCCAGGAGCTGACGGCCCACCAGGACCTCGTAGGGGTCGGACGCCGCGGTGCCGCCGACCTGGATCCGGGTGACTGCCTCGCTCATGCTTCCTTCAACTCCAGTGCGTCCAGGGCGGCTTGGGTCACTTCTTCGGGGGTGCGGCCGTCGGTGGCCACGACGGCCGCGGCCACCTCCTCGTACAGGTGCCGGCGCGCCTCCATCAGCTCGCGCCACTGCTTGCGCGGGTTGACCGCGAGCAGCGGACGCGCCGCGTTCAGGCCGGTGCGCCTGACCGCCTCCTCCACGTCCATCGAGAGGTAGACGACCCGCTGCCCGGCGAGCAGCGCACGCGTGTCCGCGTCCAGGATCGCCCCGCCGCCGAGGGCGAGGACGCCCGCGTGCCCGGTGAGCGCGGTGCGCACGGCGTCCTTCTCCAGCGCGCGGAAGGCGGGTTCGCCCTCGTCCACGAAGATCTCGGCGATGCTCCGTCCCTGCGCGGCGACGATGTCGTCGTCCGTGTCCCGGTAGCCGACACCGAGCCGCTCGGCCAGCAGCTGCCCGACGGTGGACTTGCCGACGCCCATCGGGCCGACGAGGACGACCAGCGGTGCCCCGCTCACCGGATGGCCAGGTGGTCGAGGTACGAGGTGACGTTGCGGCGGGTCTCGGTCACCGAGTCGCCGCCGAACTTCTCCGCGACGGCGTCCGCGAGCACGAGGGCCACCATGGCCTCCGCGACGATTCCGGCGGCCGGGACGGCGGACACGTCGGAGCGCTGGTGGTGGGCCTGGGTGGCCTCGCCGGTGGCCACGTCCACGGTCTGCAGGGCGCGCGGCACGGTGGCGATCGGCTTCATCGCGGCGCGCACCCGCAGCAGCTCGCCGGTGGTCAGGCCGCCCTCGGTGCCGCCGGAGCGGCCGGAGGTCCGGCGGATGCCGTCGGGCGTGCCGACGATCTCGTCGTGGGCCTGGGAACCGGGCACGCGGGCCAGCTCGAAGCCGTCGCCCAGCTCGACGCCCTTGATCGCCTGGATGCCCATGAGCGCGCCCGCGAGCCGTGCGTCGAGCTTGCGGTCCCAGTGCACGTGCGAGCCGAGGCCCACCGGCACGCCGTGGGCGAGGACCTCGACGACGCCACCGAGGGTGTCGCCGTCCTTGTGGGCCTGGTCGACCTCGGCGACCATGGCCTCGGACGCCTGCGGGTCGAGGCAGCGCAACGGGTCGGCGTCCAGCTTCTCGACGTCGGCCGGCGTGGGGTACACACCCGCCGGAGCCTTCACGGAGCACAGCTCGACGACATGGCTGACGATCTCGACGCCGGTCGTCTCCTTCAGGTACGACCGGGCCACCGCGCCCAGCGCCACCCGGGCCGCCGTCTCACGCGCCGAGGCGCGCTCCAGGACCGGCCGGGCCTCGTCGAAGCCGTACTTCTGCATGCCGGCGAGGTCCGCGTGCCCGGGGCGGGGCCGGGTCAGCGGGGCGTTGCGGGCGAGGCCGGCCAGCACTTCCGGGTCCACCGGGTCGGCCGCCATCACCTGCTCCCACTTCGGCCACTCGGTGTTGCCGACCATCACCGCGACCGGGGAGCCGAGGGTGAGGCCGTGGCGGACACCGCCGAGGAAGGTGACCTCGTCGCGCTCGAACTTCATCCGGGCACCGCGACCGTAGCCGAGCCGCCGCCTCGCCAGATGGTCCGCCACCATGTCCGTCGTGATCGGCACGCCGGCGGGCAGACCCTCCAGCGTCGCGACGAGTGCGGGACCGTGGGACTCCCCCGCGGTCAGCCAGCGCAACCTGCTCAACGGTGCTCCTCAGTACTCGCGCCCCGGTATGCCCGTACACGCCTTGACCGCGTACGGCGACGGCCCGACCGGGTGCGCGGGCCCCGGTCCGCCGCCTCCGATCCTCCCACGTCCGCGCGCCGGACCCGGCCGCCGGTCCATCAGACGGACGGGCGGCGGGACACGGAGGACGCGGTGCTAGGCGCGCTCCGCGAGGGCGCGCTCGCCCGCCGTACGCATCGCGGCGAGCGGGGCCGGGGTACGGCCGGTCATCTGCTCCACCTGGAGCACCGCCTGGTGGAGCAGCAGGTCGAGGCCGCCCACGACGGCGCCTCCGTACATCGACCAGCGGGCGGCGAGGGCGGTGGGCCAGGGCTCGTAGAGCACGTCGAAGAGGGTGGCGGGCCGCTCGGGGACGGCGGCGGCGAGGGCGTCGGTGGTGCCGGCCGGAGTGGTGGCCACGACCAGCGGGGCGTGCAGCGCCTGCGCGGCGTCCGCCCAGTCCGCGATGCGCACGTCGACGTCCAGCCGCTCGGCCCAGCCCCGCATCTCGGCGGCGCGGGCCGCGCTGCGGACGTAGACGGCGACCTCCCCGGTGCAGATCCGGGCCAGGGCGGCGAGGGCCGAGGACGCGGTGGCGCCGGCGCCGAGGACCGCTGCGCTGTCGACCTTCTCGACGCCGTGCTCGCGCAGGGCGGCGACCATGCCGGGGATGTCGGTGTTGTCGCCGGTCCTGCGGCCGTCCTCGCCGAAGACCACGGTGTTCACCGCGTCCACGGAGGCCGCCGTCTCGCTGACGGAGTCGAGCAGCGGGATGACCGCCCGCTTCAGCGGCATGGTCAGGGACAGCCCCGCCCACTCGGGACCCAGGTCCCCGAGGAAGCCCGGCAGCGCCGCCTCGTCGATCTCGAACCTGCCGTAGGTCCAGTCCGTCAGTCCGAGCTCCGCGTAGGCGGCGCGGTGCAGCGCCGGGGAGAGGGAGTGGGCGATCGGCGAGCCGAGCACGGCCGCCCGGCGGCCGTCAGCCGGTGGCGCTGGCAGCATCGAACTTTTCCTTCAGCTTCAGGAATTCGTCGTGGGTCTTGGCGAACTCGGTCTCCTTCAGGCCGTCGGTGGCCACGAAGTAGAACCAGCCTTCCTTCGTCGGGTTTATGGCCGCCTGGAGGGCCTCGTCACCGGGGTTGCCGATGGGTCCGGGCGGCAGCCCCCGGTTGGTGTAGGTGTTGTACGGGTCCTTGTTGCTGTTGATCTCGGACTCGCTGATGTGGATGTTGCTCTGCCCCATCAGGTAGTTGAAGGACGAGTCGAACTGGAGTTTCTGGTTCGTCTCGTAGTTGTCGGACTTGAGCCGGTTGTAGATGACCTCGGACATCTTGCGGAAGTCGTCGTGGGTCTTGCCCTCCGCCTGCAGCAGGCTCGCCACGGTGAGCAGTTCCCACGGCCCGTCGAGACCGAGGCCCGACGCCTTCTTCTCCAGGCCGAGCTTCTCGTACTGCTCACTGGCACGTGCCACCATTTGCTTCAGCACTTCTTCGGGCTTCTGGCCCTTGGCCGCCGAGTACCGGGACGGGTAGAGGAAGCCCTCCAGGGGGTCCTTCACGTTGTCGTGGTTCAGCGCCCAGTCGGGCAGGCCGAGGCTCTTGTACTCGGACTCGGCGACCTTGGCGGTGGTGCCGTCCTTCACCTCGAGGCGCTTGTCGATGAGCTTGTAGATGTCGGCGTTGCGCTTGCCCTCGGAGATGATCAGGACGCTGCGGCTCTTCGGGCTGAGCAGCAGCTCGATCGCGCTCTTCGCCGACATCTCCTTCTGCAGCGTGTACACGCCGTCCTGGATGCTCTTGCCCTGCGGGTTGCTCTGCTGGGCGGAGATGAAGGCGTCGACGCTCTTCACCACTCCCCTGCGCTTGAGCTCCTGGCCGATGGTGGACCCGCCGGCTCCCTTGGGGATGGTGACGGTCACCTCCTGGCCGTTGCCGTCGCCCGCGAAGTCCGGGGCCGCGCCGAAACGGTCCTGGTAGAACTGGTAGCCGAAGTACCCGATGCCCGCGACGCCGCCGCCGAGCACGAGGGAGACCACCAGGCAGGCGCACCCGCTGCGGCGTTTCTTGGGCTTGCCGCCCCGGCCCCTGCGGTCCTCGCGGCCGTCGTCCGCCGCCTCGCCGGCGTCATCGTCGTCGGCGTCCCGGCCGGCGAAGAAGGCGTGCTCTCCCTCGTCGGGGCCCGGGTCCCAGTCGGTGCGCTGCGGCTCGGGCTCGGCGCGCCGGCGGGCGGGCGGCTCCGGCGGCGGGTAGGCCTCCGGGGTGCCGTAGAAGTCGGGCTGCTCCGGGCCGTAGCCCGCGGCCTGCTGTCCGTAGGGGTCGGACGGGTCGGCCGGGTACTGGGCCTGCGCGCCGGTGTCCCAGCCGCCGTTGCCGTAGCCCTGCTGCGGCTGCGGAGCGTACTGCTGGTCGTACTGCTGCTGGTCGTACTGCTGCTGGTCGTACTGGGGCCTGCCGTACTGGTCGTACCGCGGCTCGGGGTGCTGGTGGCCGTACTGGTCGTACTGGGGCCCGCCGCCGTACGCGGACTGGCCGCCGTCGCCCCACTGGGCGTACTGCTGCTGAGCCTGCTGTTCCGCGTACTGCTGCGGCTGGCCGCCGTAGGGCTGCTGGGCCGCCTGGGCCTGCTGCCCGCCCCATCCGCCGTCCCCGTACAACGGGTCCTCCGGACGCCACGGTTCGGAGCCTGGGCCCCGGCCATACTCAGTCATGGATCCCCTAGAGCCGCGAGGCGACGGGGACCGGGGCCCTTGCCGAAGGGCCCGCTTCCGTTCCGCCTCTTGCTGTGCGGTGGCTGTTCGAATGCCTCCGCATCGCGCGGAACGTTACCGTACCGCGATCAGATGACCACTTCGACGCCCTCGCCGGGTGGCCTGCCTGACACCCGTTCGGATTCCAGTGCCTGCTGGAGGATGATCACAGCGGCGGCCTGGTCGATGACCGACCGCCCCTTCTTCGACCTCACGCCCGAGGCGCGCAGCCCCTGACTGGCAGTGACCGTGGTCATCCGTTCGTCGACGAGGCGGACCGGGACCGGCGCGATGCCCCGGGCCAGCTCCTGCGCGAAGCGCCTGACCTTGGCCGCGGCCGGGCCCTCGCCCCCCTTGAGGGAGCGGGGCAGGCCGACGACGACCTCGATCGGCTCGTACTCCTCGGCCAGCTGCCGCAGGCGGCGGTGCGCGGCGGGTACGTCGCGGCCGGGGACGGTCTCCACCGGGGTGGCGAGGATCCCGTCGGGGTCGCACGAGGCGACCCCGATCCGGGCGTCCCCGACGTCGACGGCCAGGCGCCGTCCGCGGCGCAGCGCCGGGCCGTCCGTCGGGTCGCTCTGGGGCGTGCTCACTTGGCGGTGTCCGCCACGAGGCGCTCGACAGCGGCGACGGCGTCGCCGACGGCCGCCGGGTTCTGACCGCCGCCCTGGGCGACGTCGGGCTTGCCGCCACCGCCGCCGCCGAGGGTCTTGGCCGCCGCGCGCACCAGGTCACCGGCCTTGAGGCCGCGCTCCCGGGCGGCCTCGTTGGTGGCGATGACCGTCAGCGGCTTGCCGTTCACAGTTGTGAAAAGAGCCACGACCGCGGCCCGGCCGCCCTGGATCCGGCCGCGCACGTCGAGGACCAGCTTGCGCAGGTCGTCGGCGGTCGTGCCGTCCGGGACCTGCCCGGTCACCAGGGCCACGCCGCGCACGTCGCGTGCCGAGTCGGCGAGGGAGCCGGCGGCCTGGAGGACCTTCTCGGCGCGGAACTTCTCGATCTCCTTCTCGGCGTCCTTGAGCTTGCCGAGCATGGCGGAGACCTTCTCCGGCAGCTCCTCCGGGCGGCCCTTGATCAGCTCCTGGAGCTGGGCGACGACCGTGTGCTCGCGGGCGAGGAAGTGGTAGGCGTCGACGCCGACCAGGGCCTCGATACGGCGCACGCCGGAGCCGATGGAGGACTCGCCGAGCAGCTTGACCAGGCCGAGCTGGGCGGTGTTGTGCACGTGGGTGCCGCCGCACAGCTCCTTGGAGAAGTCGCCGATGGTCACGACGCGCACCCGCTCGCCGTACTTCTCGCCGAACTCGGCGATGGCGCCCTGCTTCTTGGCCTCGTCGATGCCCATGACGTCGGCACGGACGTCGAGGTCACGGGCGAGGACCTCGTTGATCTTCTGCTCGACGTCGGTCATCACGGCCGTCGGCACGGCGGACGGCGAGCCGAAGTCGAAGCGGAAGCGGCCGGGCTGGTTCTCGGACCCGGCCTGCGCGGCCGTCGGGCCGAGGGCGTCGCGCAGGGCCTGGTGGGTGAGGTGGGTGGCCGAGTGGGCGCGGGCGATGGCGTGGCGGCGGCGGTCGTCGATGGAGGCCTGGGCCTTGGCGCCGACGGTGACCTCGCCGACCTGGACGACGCCCTTGTGGACGTACACGCCCGGCACCGGCTTCTGGCAGTCGCGGACCTCGATCACGGCGCCGGTGTCGACCCGGATCCGGCCGGTGTCGCCGATCTGGCCGCCGCCCTCGGCGTAGAACGGGGTGCGGTCGAGGACGATCTCGACCTCGTCGCCCTCGGTGGCGGCCGGGGAGGAGGCGCCGTCGACGAGGATGCCGACGATCGTGGACTCGCTCTCGGTGTCGGTGTAGCCGACGAAGTCGGTGGCGCCGGCCTTGTCGGCGATCTCCCGGTAGGCACCGGCACCGGCGTGGCCGGTCTTCTTGGCCTGGGCGTCGGCCTTGGCGCGCTCGCGCTGCTCCTTCATCAGGCGGCGGAACCCGTCCTCGTCCACGGAGAGCCCCTGCTCGGCGGCCATCTCCAGGGTGAGGTCGATCGGGAAGCCCCAGGTGTCGTGGAGCAGGAAGGCCTTGTCGCCGGCGAGGACGGTGCCGCCGGAGGCCTTGGTGTCGCTCACGGCGGTGTCGAGGATGTTGGTGCCGGCCTTCAGCGTCTTGAGGAAGGCGTTCTCCTCGGCGAGGGCGACCTTCTCGATCCGCTCGCGGTCGGTGATCAGCTCGGGGTACTGCTGCCCCATCATGCCGATCACGACGTCGATCAGGTCCTTGACGACCGGCCCGGTGGCGCCGAGCAGGCGCATGTTGCGGATGGCGCGGCGCATGATGCGGCGCAGCACGTAGCCGCGGCCCTCGTTGCCGGGGGTGACGCCGTCACCGATGAGCATGACGGAGGTGCGCATGTGGTCGGTGACCACGCGCAGGGAGACGTCCGAGGCCTGGGCGTCGCCGTAGGCCACGCCGGTCAGTTCGGTGGCCTTGTTGATGACGGCCATGGAGGTGTCGATCTCGTACATGTTCTGCACGCCCTGCAGAATCATGGCGAGGCGTTCCAGGCCGAGGCCGGTGTCGATGTTCTTGCTCGGCAGCTCGCCGAGGATCTCGAACTCCTCCTTGCCGGTGCCCTCACCCCGCTCGTACTGCATGAAGACGAGGTTCCAGATCTCCACGTACCGCTCGTCGTTGACGGCGGGGCCGCCCTCCGCGCCGAACTCGGGGCCGCGGTCGTAGTTGATCTCGGAGCAGGGGCCGCAGGGGCCGGGGACGCCCATGGACCAGTAGTTGTCCTTCTTGCCGAGGCGCTGGATGCGCTCGGAGGGGACGCCCACGACGTCGTGCCAGATGCGCTCGGCCTCGTCGTCGTCCTGGTAGACGGTGATCCACAGACGCTCGGGGTCGAGACCGTAACCGCCCTTGTCCTGGGGGCTGGTGAGCAGCTCCCAGGCGTAGGTGATGGCGCCTTCCTTGAAGTAGTCGCCGAAGGAGAAGTTGCCGCACATCTGGAAGAACGTGCCGTGGCGGGTGGTCTTGCCGACCTCTTCGATGTCGGGCGTGCGCACGCACTTCTGCACGCTGGTGGCGCGGTCGAAGGGCGGCTTGACCTCACCCAGGAAGTAGGGCTTGAAGGGCACCATGCCGGCCGGGACGAGGAGCAGAGTCGGGTCGTCCGCGATGAGCGACGCCGAAGGGACGACGGTGTGACCGCGCTCCTCGAAGAAGCTCAACCAGCGGCGACGAATCTCGGCCGACTCCATCAGTGGTCCTCATTCCGGTTGTACGAGTACGCCGTCCTGTCGTCGACGGTGTACCTCGGGTTGTTGCTGTTCTCGATGGCGGCACGGCGCCGCGGAGCCGCCAGCTCCGGGTCGGCGTCGACGGGGGCCTTCAGGCCCAGCGCGTCGTCCAGCTCGGCCTCCCGCCGCGCCATGTTGTCGCGGACGTCGAGCGCGAAGCCCACCGCGCGGTCCCTGACCCGGCCGCCCACGTCCAGCGCCTTGTTCGCCGCGGTGGCGGCGAGGCTGTCGGGGGTCAGCTGCTTGAGCTTCCGGTTGACCTTGGTGGTGGCCCACACACCGGCGGCCACGCCGGTGCCGAACCAGAACGTACGGCGGAACATCGCTCGGTCAGCCCTTCTTCCGCTTCGTCCGCCGCGCGGCCGGGAGCGTGCGGCCCACGATCACGGTGCCGCGCGACCGGGCGGCCGGGTCGGACGGGTCCTCCTTGCGACCGCCGAGTGCCCGGCGCACGCCGTAGCCGAACGCCGCGACCTTCACCAGGGGGCCGCCGAAGGTGGAGGCCACAGTGGTGGAGAGCGCCGAGGCGTTCGACGCGACCTCCTGGACGTCGGAGGCGATCGCGTCGACCCGGTCGATCTGGGTCTGCGCGCTGCGCACCGCCGACGAGGCGTCGGCCAGCAGCGGGACGGCCTGGTCGGTCACGTCCGCCACGAGCTTGGTGGTCGTCCTGAGCGTCTGGGCCAGCCTCGCCAGTGCGACGGCGAGGAAGGACACCAGGATCGCCCAGAAGACGGCCACCAGGATCCCGGCCACCTCGCCACCGGACACCGCGCACCCGCTCCCTGAAAGACGTGTGAACAAAGACGTGTTTGAACATCGGGAAAGTCGTGCACCGAGCCTATCGCGCCGCGCACGGGGCTCCATACCGGATTGCCGTCCGCGCGGGACGTGATCCGGTGAAGCCGCGCACGGCGATTGTACGGAGTGAATATGGTTCAGTACGCTCCGTGTTTCATGCGAGACCATCGGCGCGACGGCGTTCCGCACGGCAATCTCCCGCTGGAGCTCGACTCCTTCGTGGGCAGAGCGGCACAGCTGGCGGAGCTCGCCCGGACCCTGGACTCCGCGCGGCTCGTGACGGTCACCGGGGCCGGCGGCGTCGGCAAGTCCCGGCTGGCCGCGCGGGCGGCCGCGCGCCGCTCGCCCCGCGACGGGGTGTGGCGGGTGCAGCTGGCACCGGTACGGGACGCGGAGTTCGTCGACTACGCGGTCGTGGAGGCGCTGGGGCTGACCGACCACACGACCCGGCTGCCGCGCGAGACGCTCTTCGCGCACTTGGCCGAGCGTGAGCTGCTGCTGCTCCTGGACGGGGTGGAGCACCTGGTGGACGCCTGTGCGGCGCTGGTGACCGACCTGCTGGGCCGGTCCCCCGGGCTCCGGGTGCTGGCGGTGGGCCGCAGGCCCCTGGAGGTGCCCGGCGAACGGCTGGTCCCGCTGGCGCCGCTGGGCCCGGAGGAGGCGGTGGAACTGCTGACGGTCCGGGCGGGGCAGCGCAGCGTCAGCTACGGCTACGACGCCGACCTGGACGAGGACCACGGCGAGGTGCGCGAGCTGTGCCGGCGCCTGGACGGGATTCCGCTGGCCATCGAGCTGGCGGCGGGACGGCTCGGCGCGCTGTCGCCGGCGCAGGTGCTGCAGCGGCTGGACGACCGCTTCCGGCTGCTGACGGGCGGGGACCGCGCCGCACTGCCCCGGCACCGGACGCTGCGCACGGCGATCGGCTGGAGCCACGAGCTGTGCACGGCCCGGGAGCGGCTGCTGTGGGCGCGTCTCTCGGTGTTCGCGGGGCCGTTCGACCTGGAGGCCGCCGAGTACGTGTGCAGCGGCGGGGAACTGCCGGCCGACGACGTGCTGGACGTGCTCTCCGCGCTGCTCGACCAGTCCGTGCTGTCCCGCGAGGAGACCCCGGCCGGGGTGCGTTTCCGGATGCTCGACTCGGTACGGGCCTACGGCGCCGACTGGCTGGAGGCGGCCGGGGACGCGCACCGGCTGCGGCGGCGGCACCGGGACTGGTACGTGGGACTGGCGACCTGGTGCGAGCTGGAGTGGTTCTCGCCCCGCCAGGGTGAGGTGGCCGCCCGGGTGGACGCGGAGCTGCCGAATCTGCGCAGTGCCCTGGAGCACTGCCTGGCCGAGCCCGACGGGGCGCACCTGGGCCAGTACCTGGCGGGTGCCCTCTGGTTCCACTGGGTGGGCTGCGGCCGGCTGTCGGAGGGGCGGCGCTGGCTGGAGCAGGCGGTGCGGCTGGACGCGGAGCCGACGGCGGGCGAGCAGTCCCGGCTGAAGGCGCTGTGGGTCCTGGCCTACGTGGCGATCCTGCAGGGCGACACGGTGCCCGCGCTGGCGGCGCTGCAGGAGTGCCGGGAGGAGGCGGAGCGGTCGGCGAACCCGACGGCGGTGGCCTACGCGGAGCACCGCACGGGCTGTCTGGCCCTGGTGACGGACGACGTGCGGCGCGCGGAGCGGCTGCTGCGCTCGGCGTTGCGGCGCTACCGGGACATCGGCGAGCTGAACAGCAACGTGCTGATGTGCCAGGTGGAGCTGGCGATGACGCGGGCGTTCCAGGGCGATCTGCCGGAGGCGGTGCGGCTGTGCGCGGACGTGCGCCAGGTGTGCGAGGACCACGGTGAGCGCTGGGCCCGGGGGTACGCCCTGTACGTCCTGGCCTACGCGGCCTGGAGCGACGGCGACCCGGTGCGCGCCCGTGCGCTGCTGGCGGACTGCCTCGGCGGCGCCCACCGCTTCCGGGACCAGCTGGGCTCGGTGCTGGCGGTGGAGCTGCTTGCGCTGGTCACCGTGGCGGAGGGCGACGCGACGGAGGCCGCGGTGCTGCAGGGTGCGGCGGGCCGGATGTGGCCGTCGGTGGGGCTGCCGCTGTTCGGCTCGGCGCACTACAACGCGCCGCACGAGCTGTGCGAGGCGGCGGCCCGGGAACAGCTGGGCGACGAGCGGTACGAGGACTGCGTACGGCACGGGGCGCGGCTCGGCCGCCGGGAGGCGGTGTCACGGGCGCTGCGCCGGCCGGGCGGCGCGGTGTCGCTGCCGGGGCCGCGTCCGGCCGGCCGGCGGACCGCGGCGGGCGCGGGGACGGCGAAGCCCGCCGCCTCGCCCACCCGAGGGGGCGGGGAGACGGCGGGCTGACGCTACCGCTGGGTACTGCGCCGGGCTGCGGTCAGCGGGCGTAGTACTCGACGACGAGCTGCTCGTCGCAGATCACCGGGATCTCCTTGCGGTTCGGCTCGCGGTCCAGGCGGAACGCCAGGGCCTTGAGGTTCACCTGGAGGTAGCGCGGGGTCTCGCCGTCGGGGGCGAAGCCGCCCTCGCGGGCGATGGTGAAGAGCGTCTTCTCCTTGGAGCGGTCGCGCACCTGCACGACGTCGTCCGGGCGGACGCGGAAGGACGGCTTGTCGACCTTCTGGCCGTTGACCTGGATGTGGCCGTGGACGACCATCTGGCGGGCCTGGTAGATCGTGCGGGCGATGCCCGAACGCAGGACCAGCGCGTCGAGACGGCGCTCGAGCTCGATGACCAGGGCCTCGCCGGTCTTCATGTTGGTCTTGGAGGCACGCTCGTAGGCGCGGACGAGCTGGCGCTCGCTGAGGTCGTACTGCGCGCGCAGACGCTGCTTCTCGAGCAGCCGGACCTTGTAGTCCGAGTTCTGCTTGCGGCCGCGGCCGTGCTCGCCCGGCGGGTAGGGGCGGGCCTCGAAGTACTTGACGGCCTTCGGGGTCAGCGCGATGCCGAGGGCACGCGACTTCTTGACCTTGGGGCGGGACTGGTTCGCCACTGTCTGTGTCTCTTCTCTGGATTTCCGGCTTGTCAGTGTCCTGGGAGGTCGCAATCCGCAGCCGGGGGAATCCCGCCGGGTCCGCTCGGGAACCTGCCGGGCAGCCGCTCCCCTGGTCTGGGCACATACGTGCAGCACGCGAGTGGCCCACCGACCGCTCCCGGAAGCCGGGTGGTGGTGGGCTGCCCGCGACACCGGTCGACGGTGCGCGACGCTCCTGGAACCCGCTGGGGGTTCCGGCCGGTTGTCCCGTTCTGACAGCACGGTACTCGGCACTCCGGGGGATTCTACAGGCTGCTCAGGACCGCTTGCGACCGAGGTGGCCGCGGGTCCACTCCACGGCGTCCGCGTACCGGGCCTCGGCGCCGTGCCGGGTCGGCGCGTAGTACGTCCGGTCCTTCAGCTCGTCCGGGGCGTACTGCTGGGCGGCGATGCCCTCCGGCAGGTCGTGCGGGTACACGTATCCCTGTCCGTGCCCGAGCTTGCCGGCGCCCTTGTAGTGGCTGTCGCGCAGGTGCGCCGGGACCGGTCCGGCGTGCCCCTTGCGCACGTCGTCCAGGGCGGCCCCGATGGCGGTGGTGGCGGCGTTGGACTTCGGGGCCAGGGCGAGGGCGATGGTGGCGTGGCTGAGGGTGAGGGCGGCCTCGGGGAAGCCGATCATGGCGACGGCCTGCGCGGCGGCCACGGCGGTCGGCAGCGCGTTCGGGTCGGCCAGACCGATGTCCTCGCTGGCGGAGATCATCAGGCGCCGTGCGATGAAGCGGGGGTCCTCGCCGGCCTCGATCATCCGGGCCAGGTAGTGCAGGGCGGCGTCCACGTCGGAGCCGCGGATGGACTTGATCAGGGCGCTGGCGACGTCGTAGTGCTGGTCGCCGTCGCGGTCGTACTTCACGGCGGCCCGGTCGACCGTCTCCTCCAGCGTGGTCAGGCCGACCTCCGTCTCGCCCTTGTCGAGCGCGGCCCCGGCGGCGGCCTCCAGCGCCGTCAGCGCCCGGCGGGCGTCGCCGCCCGCGATGCGCAGCAGGTGCTCCTCGGTGTCCTCGGGCAGGGCGACGGCTCCGGCGAGTCCCCGCTCGTCGGCGAGGGCCCGGCGGAGCAGGCCGCGGACGTCGTCGTCGGTCAGCGGTTCGAGGGTGAGGAGGAGGGAGCGGGAGAGCAGCGGGGAGATCACCGAGAAGTACGGGTTCTCGGTGGTGGCGGCGATCAGGGTGACCCAGCGGTTCTCGACGGCCGGGAGCAGGGAGTCCTGCTGGGCCTTGCTGAAGCGGTGGATCTCGTCGAGGAAGAGGACGGTCTCCTTGCCGTACCCCCCGACGGCGCGGCGGGCGCCGTCGATGACCGCGCGGACCTCCTTGACGCCCGCGGTGATCGCCGACAGTTCCACGAAGCGCTTGTTGGTGGCCTTGGAGACGACGTAGGCCAGGGTGGTCTTGCCGGTGCCCGGCGGGCCCCAGAGGATGACCGAGGAGGGACCGGCGGGTCCGGAGCCGCCCTCGCCGACCAGGCGGCGCAGGGGGGAACCGGGCTTGAGCAGGTGCTGCTGGCCGACGACCTCGTCGAGGGTGCGCGGACGCATCCGCACGGCGAGGGGGCTGCCGGTCGGGTCCTTCTCCTGGCGTTCTTCGGCTGCGGCGGTGAACAGGTCGGGCTCCACGCCATGAACCCTAAAGGACCGCACCGACAACGCGACGGGGCCGGTGGACCCGGCCGGCCGGAAGGCCCGTCGAGCGGGCCGTCAGCCGGCACGTCGGGCGGGCCGTCGGCCGGCCCCTCGGCCGGTCCGTCAGCTGGTCCAGAAGTCCCACCAGCGGGTGAGGACCATCATGCCGATGATGCCGATGTGCAGTACCGGCAGGACCCAGGTGAACTCGCCGAAGAAGCCGCGCAGCCAGCCCGGCGCGGGCAGGAAGCCCTTGCGGACGTTGAAGGACGTCACGTACCAGAACATCAGGATCGTGGCGACCCAGGCCAGGCAGCACCACAGGCACAGCGAGTTGATCCGGTACAGGGACTGGAACTGCAGCCAGGAGACGAAGGCGACGCCGAACAGGCAGCCGGCGTTGAAGGTGAGCCAGTACCAGCGCGGGTAGGTGGCGCGGGCGAGCAGGCTCATGCCGACGCAGACCACCATGCCGTAGGCGACCAGGCCGAGCATGGGGTTGGGGAAGCCGAAGACGGAGGCCTGGTCGCTCTCCATGATGTTGCCGCAGGAGACGACCGGGTTGAGGCTGCAGCCGGGCGTGAACGTGGTGCCGGCGACCTTGGCCTCGAGGATCTTCTGCTTGTCGATCGTGATGACCCAGGCAGCGAGCAGGCCGGCCGCGCCCGTGATCACCAGCAGCAGCGCGAGGGCCCGGCTGCCGCCCTCGGTGCGCGCTGCTCCGGCGGCGGGGTCCGGCGCGGGCTCTGCCACGGTGGAGGCGTCCTTCACTGTCGTCTTGCTCATCACGCCGATTCCGTCACTTGAGAGTGGGACCTGCTTCGGGCAGGGCCATTGTGCCGTACCACCCTGTAGGGCCACCGTTCGATGAACATATGAACGGACCGGTACTCACTCCGAAGTGGCGTGTTCCGGCCACCCTCCGTTCTCCAGGGGCACACGTGGACGAGAACGCGTGCCCCGGAAGAGGTGCCTCTACCCGAGCCTCGACTCCAGCTCCGCCACGATCTCGTTGACGCCGACGGCGGTCTGCTCGCCGGACTCCATGTCCTTGAGCTGGACGACGCCCTCGGCCAGGTCGCGCTCGCCGAGGACCAGGGCGTAGCGGGCGCCGGAGCGGTTGGCCGCCTTCATCGCGGCCTTCAGGCCCTTGCCGCCGTAGGCGAAGTCGGCGGCGACGCCGTTCTTGCGCAACTCGGTGACCTTGGCGAACAGGATCCGGCGGGCCTCCTCGCCGAGCGGCACCGCGAAGACCGAGGTGGCCGACGGGATGTCCGGTTCGATGCCCTCCGCCTGAAGGGCGAGGACGGTGCGGTCGACGCCGAGGGCCCAGCCGACCGACGGCAGGGAGGGGCCGCCGATCATCTCCGACAGCCCGTCGTAGCGGCCGCCGCCGCCCACCGCGGACTGCGAGCCGAGGCCGTCGTGGACGAACTCGAAGGTCGTGCGGGTGTAGTAGTCCAGGCCGCGGACCAGCTTCGGGTCGTCCTCGAAGGTCACGCCCTGGGCCAGCAGCAGTGACCGCACCTCCTCGTGGTACGCCTTGCAGGCGTCGCACAGGTAGTCGCCCAGCAGCGGGGCGCCGGTGAGCTGCTTCTGGACCTCGGGGCGCTTGTCGTCCAGGACGCGCAGCGGGTTGATCTCCGCGCGGCGCAGCGTCTCCTCGTCCAGGTCGAGGCCGTGCAGGAAGTCCTGGAGCGCGGCCCGGTAGACGGGGCGGCACTCCTTGTCGCCGAGGCTGTTGAGCAGGATGCGGAAGTTCCGCAGGCCCAGCGCGCGGTACGACTGGTCGGCCAGGATGATCAGTTCGGCGTCCAGGGCCGGGTCCTCGGCACCGATCGCCTCCGCGCCGACCTGGGAGAAGTGGCGGTAACGGCCCTTCTGGGGGCGCTCGTAGCGGTACTGCGAGCCCGAGTACCAGACCTTCACCGGCAGGTTGCCCGCCTTGTGCAGGTTGGCCTCGAGCACCGCGCGGAGCACGGAGGCGGTGGTCTCCGGGCGCAGGGCGAGGCGGTCGCCGCCCCTGGTCTCGAAGACGTACATCTCCTTGGTCACGATGTCGGTCGACTCGCCGACACCGCGCGCGAACAGCTCGACGTTCTCGAAACCGGGCGTCTCGATGTAGCCGTAGCCGGAGTTGCGCAGCGGGGCGGCGATCGCCTCGCGCACCGCCAGGTACTTGGCGGACTCCGGCGGCAGCAGGTCGTACGTGCCCTTGGGGGCCTTGAAGGTGCTCACGGAAGGTCTCTCGTCACATTCCTCGTCGGGGCGCGTCGAAGGCGCCCTGGCCGGCGGCCACCTGCCGCAGATACGGGTTGGTGGCGCGTTCCTGGCCGATGGTGGTCTGGGGGCCGTGGCCGGACAGCACCACGGTCGAGTCGTCGAGCGGCAGGCACACGCGCGCCAGCGAGCCGAGGAGATCGTCCATGGAGCCGCCGGGCAGGTCGGTGCGTCCGACGGAGCCGGCGAACAGCAGGTCGCCCGAGAACATCACCGGCGGGACGTCCGCCGCCTCGGGCAGGCCGAAGGTCACCGACCCCCTGGTATGGCCCGGGGCGTGCGCGACCGACAGTTCGAGGCCCGCCAGCGCCAGCTTCGCGCCGTCGGTCAGCTCCTTGACGTCGTCCGGCTCCCCCACGGTCAGCTCGCCCATGAGCGGCATGCCGATGCTGCGGCCGATGCCCTTCTCGGGGTCGCTCATCATGTACCGGTCGTCGGGGTGGATCCAGGCGGGCACGTCGTGCGCGCCGCAGACCGGGACGACCGAGGCGACGTGGTCGATGTGGCCGTGGGTGAGGACGACGGCGACGGGCTTGAGCCGATGCTTGCGGACCGCTTCCTCGACTCCGGGGGCCGCCTGGTGGCCCGGGTCGATGATCACGCACTCCTCGCCGGCGGCGGGGGCGACGAGATAGCAGTTCGTTCCCCAGGCGCCGGCCGGGAACCCGGCAATGAGCACGATCGTCCTTCGTTCGGGTCGGTTCGGGTGGGCTTGCGAACGGGCCGCGCCCAGGGTCAGAGCCTACCGGCGGTGCCGTTTCCTCAGCGAACCCATATACGGTACGGGGCTACACGCCCACGGTCGGCTCATCGCACCCACGCGTACCGGTCGGCACACGAAGACGCATGAGGAGAGAACCCGGTGGTCAGCCAGGAGCAGCGGCGGCGTCAGCTCGCCCGGGAGAAGTTCTTGCGGCAGCAGCAGCGCCGCACCTCCGCACGGCGCAAGGCGCGGATGCGCAACGCGGCGATCGCGTCGGTGCTCGGCGTGATCCTGATCGGCAGTGTCGCGCTGTACACGACCGGGGTGGTCCTCGGGGACGACGACGACACGGCCAACGCGAACGCGGAGGTGACCCCGAGCGCCTCGGCGAGCAGCAAGGCGCCGGACCCGTGCGACAAGCCCGCCGAGGGCGAGGTCAAGACGCAGACCTGGAAGAAGGAACCTGCGATGACCGTCGACAAGTCGGCGAAGTACACCATGAAGCTGGCGACGACCTGCGGCGACATAGACATCGCGCTGAAGGCGGACGCGGCACCGCACACCGTCAACTCGTTCGCCTTCCTGGCGGGCAAGGGCTTCTTCGACCACACCAAGTGCCACCGGCTGACCCCCGAGGGCATCTACGTCCTTCAGTGCGGTGATCCCCAGGGCACCGGCGCGGGCGGGCCCGGCTACACGATCCCCGACGAGAACCTCAAGGACGAGAGCCTCAAGGGCAACGTGTACCCGGCGGGGACGGTCGCGATGGCGAACCAGTACAACGCGCAGACGCAGCAGGGGCGGGACACCGGGGGCAGCCAGTTCTTCCTGGTGTACCAGGACAGCCAGCTGCCGCCGGACTACACGCCGTTCGGCACCGTCTCCGAGGACGGCATGACCGTTCTCAAGAAGATCGCGGCCGCCGGCGCCCAGGAGCCCGACCCCACCACCGGCAACACCGCGCCCAACGCGACGGTCGTGATCGACAAGGCCACCGTCACGAAATCCTGACCCTCAGCAGCGAAAGTTCGGTCGTGCGGGATGCGGACAGGCCACCCGCCGGTCGCCTATGTTGGCCGTGACGAAACTGTGGACGATGCCCGGGGGAAGCGAATCCCTCCACGGGCATCATGTGGAGGAGGCGCTGTGAGCAGCGACCCGTGGGGCCGCGTCGACGAGACGGGGACCGTGTACGTGCGTACGGCCGACGGCGAGAAGGTCGTCGGTTCCTGGCAGGCGGGCTCCCCCGAGGAGGCGCTGGCCTATTTCGAACGCAAGTACGAAGGCCTGGTTGTGGAGATCGGCCTCCTCGAGAAGCGCGTCAAGACCACCGACCTGTCGGCGAAGGACGCCCAGACCGCCATCGACCACCTGCGCGAGCAGGTGGACGCGCACCATGCGGTCGGCGACCTGGACGCGCTGCGGGCCCGCCTCGACAAGCTCGTCGCGTCCGTGGAGTCGCGGCGCGAGGAGCGCAAGGCGCAGCGCGCCAAACAGTCCGACGAGGCGCGCGGTGCCAAGGAGGCGCTGGTCGCCGAGGCCGAGGAGCTGGCCGGCTCCGACCAGTGGCGGGCGGCCGGCGAGCGGCTGCGCTCCCTGGTCGACACCTGGAAGGGCCTGCCGCGTCTGGACCGCAAGTCCGACGACGAGCTGTGGCACCGCTTCTCGCACGCGCGCTCGGCGTTCTCCAAGCGCCGCAAGCAGCACTTCGCGCAGCTGGACGCGCAGCGCGAGGAGGCCCGCCGGACCAAGGAGCGGCTCGTCTCCGAGGCGGAGGCGCTGTCGAACTCGACGGACTGGGGACCGACGGCCGCGCGCTACCGCGACCTGATGTCCGAGTGGAAGGCCGCGGGCCGTGCCCAGCGGGAGCACGAGGACGATCTGTGGAACCGCTTCCGCGGCGCCCAGGACGTGTTCTTCGCCGCCCGCAGCTCGGTCTTCGCCGAGCGGGACGCCGAGCAGGCGGAGAACCTGAAGCTCAAGGAGGAGCTGGCCGTGGAGGCCGAGCGGCTCGTCCCGGTCACCGATCTGAAGGCGGCCCGTGCCGCGTTCCGCTCGGTCAACGAGCGCTGGGAGGCCATCGGTCACGTCCCGCGGGACGCCCGGTCGAAGGTCGAGGGACGGATGCACGCCGTCGAGCGCGCCCTCCAGGAGGCCGAGGAGGCCGAGTGGCGCCGGACCAACCCCGAGGCACGCGCGCGTGCCGAGGGCCTGACCGGTCAGCTCCAGGCCGCCGTGGACAAGCTGCGCGCGCAGATCGACCAGGCGCGCGCCCAGGGCAACACCGCCAAGGCGGACAAGCTGGAGCGTGAGCTGCAGGGCCGGCAGGCCCTGCTGGACCAGGCGCTGAAGGGGCTGCACGAGTTCGGCGGCTGACACCGCGCGAAAGCGGCTGACACCGCGCGAGAGGGGCTCCCGTACGCGTCGTACGGGAGCCCCTCTCGTGTGCGCTGTTCTCGTGGGCGCTGTGCGCCCTCCTACGACGGCCGGCGCGCCGACGTGACCCGGTAGACGTCGTAGACGCCCTCCACACCGCGTACGGCCTTCAGGACGTGCCCGAGGTGCTTCGGGTCGCCCATCTCGAAGGTGAAGCGGGAGGTGGCGACCCGGTCGCGGGAGGTCTGTACGGCCGCCGAGAGGATGTTGACGTGCTGGTCGGAGAGGACGCGGGTGACGTCCGACAGGAGCCGGGAGCGGTCCAGGGCCTCGACCTGGATGGCGACCAGGAAGACGGAGGACTGGGTGGGCGCCCACTCGACCTCGAGGATCCGCTCGGGCTCACGGGACAGCGAGTCCACGTTCACGCAGTCGCTGCGGTGAACGGACACGCCGCTGCCGCGGGTGACGAAGCCGATGATCGGGTCGCCGGGAACGGGCGTACAACATCGGGCCAGCTTGACCCACACGTCGTCGACGCCCTTGACGACGACGCCCGGATCGGCGTTGGCCCGGCGTTTGCGGCCGCGACCGCGGGCCGGCGGAACCGACTCGTCGATCTCCTCGGTGGCCGCTTCCTCGCCACCGAGTGCCTGGACGAGTTTCTGCACGATGTTCGGCGCGGAGACGTGTCCCTCGCCGATCGCCGCGTACAGCGCGGAGATGTCCGAGTAGCGCATCTCGTGGGCGAGCGTGACCAGGGAGTCGCCGGTCAGGATGCGCTGGATCGGCAGGTTCTGCTTGCGCATCGCACGGACGATGGCGTCCTTGCCCTGCTCGATCGCCTCGTCGCGGCGCTCCTTGGAGAACCAGGCGCGGATCTTGTTGCGGGCGCGCGGGGACTTCACGAAGCCCAGCCAGTCGCGGGAGGGGCCCGCGCCGGCCGCCTTGGAGGTGAAGACCTCCACCAGGTCGCCGTTGTCCAGGGTGGACTCCAGCGGCACCAGCCGCCCGTTGACCCGTGCTCCTATGGTCCGGTGGCCGACCTCGGTGTGGACGGCGTAGGCGAAGTCCACGGGGGTGGCACCCGCGGGGAGCGCTATGACGTCGCCCTTGGGGGTGAAGACGAAGACCTCGTTGCGGGAGAGGTCGAAGCGCAGGGACTCCAGGAACTCACCGGGGTCCTCGGTCTCCTTCTGCCAGTCGAGGAGCTGCCGCAGCCACGCCATGTCGTTGAGGTGGTCGTCCTTGCTCTTGCCGGACGACCTGGGGGCGTCGGTGCGCACCTTGGAGGCGCCGGCGACGGCCTCCTGCTTGTACTTCCAGTGCGCGGCGATGCCGTACTCCGCGCGGCGGTGCATGTCGAAGGTGCGGATCTGCAGCTCGACCGGCTTGCCGCCGGGCCCGATGACCGTCGTGTGCAGCGACTGGTACATGTTGAACTTGGGCATCGCGATGTAGTCCTTGAACCGCCCCGGAACCGGGTTCCAGCGGGCGTGGACCGTGCCGAGCGCCGCGTAGCAGTCGCGGACGGTGTCCACCAGGACGCGGATGCCGACCAGGTCGTAGATCTCCGCGAAGTCCCGGCCGCGGACGATCATCTTCTGGTAGACGCTGTAGTAGTGCTTGGGGCGGCCGGTGACGGTCGCCTTGATGCGGGCGGCGCGCAGGTCCTGCTGGACCTCGTCGGTGACGACGGCGAGGTACTCGTCGCGCTTGGGGGCACGCTCGGCGACCAGGCGGACGATCTCGTCGTACATCTTGGGGTAGAGGATCGCGAAGGCGAGGTCCTCCAGCTCCCACTTGATGGTGTTCATGCCGAGGCGGTGGGCGAGCGGCGCGTAGATCTCCAGGGTCTCGCGCGCCTTCTTCTCCTGCTTCTCGCGCTTGAGGTAGCGCATGGTGCGCATGTTGTGCAGCCGGTCGGCGAGCTTGATGACCAGGACGCGCGGGTCCTTGGCCATGGCGACGACCATCTTGCGCACGGTCTCGGCCTGCGCGGCCTCGCCGAACTTGACCTTGTCCAGCTTGGTGACGCCGTCGACGAGCAGGGTGACCACGTCGCCGAAGTCGCGGCGCAGGTCCTCCAGGCCGTACTCGGTGTCCTCGACGGTGTCGTGCAGCAGCCCGGCCATCAGCGTGGCCGGGTCCATGCCCAGCTCGGCGAGGATGGTGGTGACGGCGAGCGGGTGCGTGATGTACGGGTCGCCGCTCTTGCGCTTCTGGCCGCGGTGCCAGCGCTCGGCGACCTGGTAGGCGCGCTCGATCTGGCGCAGGGTCGCCGTCTCGATCTTGGGGTCGTTGCCGCGCACTATGCGCAGCAGCGGCTCCAGGACCGGGTTGTACGGGTTGGCGCGCTGCACGCCGAGGCGGGCGAGGCGGGCGCGGACGCGGTTGGAGGAGCCGGAGCGGGTGGGCTGCCCGGCGGGGGCGCGGACCACGGGCGCGTTCTGCGGGCGCTCGGACGGCATGGGCTTGGGGCGCGACTGCTGCTCGGCGGGCTTGTCGACCGGCGCGGACGGGGCGTGCCGGATCGGCCCGTGCGTGTCGTTCTTCGCCTGGGGCGCGGTCGGCGCGGGCTTCGCCGCGGGCGCCGAGGCGGACTCGGGCTTTGCGGCGGTCAGTGGCTGGGCCTCGTCTGGCAAGAGGACTCCTCGTGCGCGATCCGGGTCCCCCGGTCAGGCTCCGGAGACCCCATGGTAGCGATCCTGCCCCCGGGGATCGCTTTCAGGCCGGTGTGAGGCCCGTCAACAGCTGAAACGTCTGAGGCGGGCGCCGGATTCCTCCGGGCCCGTCCCAGACGTCCCACGCGCGTCCCGTGACGCACGTTCCTCAGACCGTGAGCAGCGCCTCCAGCGGCGCCGACGCCAGGGCCGGCTCGACCCGGGCCCGGCCGCCGAGGAAGCCCAGCTCCATGAGGACGGCGAGGCCCGCGACCTCGGCGCCCGCCCGGCGGATCAGCGTCAGCGAGGCCTCGGCGGTGCCGCCGGTGGCGAGGACGTCGTCGACGACCAGCACCCGGTCCCCCGCGCTCAGGTCCTCGGCGTGCACCTCGATCTCGGCCGAGCCGTACTCCAGGTCGTACGCCTGGCCGAGGGTGGCTCCGGGGAGCTTGCCCGCCTTGCGTACGGGGACGAAGCCGAGACCCGCCCGCAGGGCCACGGGGGCGCCCAGGATGAAGCCTCGGGCCTCCAGGCCGACGACCTTGGTGGCGCCGGTGCTCCGGGCGACGCCGGCGAGGGCGTCCGTCAGGGCCGTGAACGCCGCCGGGTCCGCCAGGAGCGGGGTGATGTCCTTGAACACCACGCCCGGCTCCGGGTAGTCGGCCACGTCGCGGATCCGGCTGAGCAGCAGCTCGCTGAGGTCGGTCGTCCCGGTCATCGGCGCTTCCCCGAGGGCCGGCCGCGGCCGCGGTTGCGGGAGGCGGGCTGGTTGCGGGACACGGCCTGGTCGCGGGGGCCGACGACCGCGGGGGCCGCGTCGTCGGGCTCGTCCCCGGCGTACGCCGCCGCTCCGGCCGGGGCCGGCTCGGGCTCGCCCTTGGCCGCGCTCTGGGCGCGCTTGGCCAGGACCCGCTTCTTGAGGGCCTTCATCTGCGGCTCGGCCTCCTTGAGGTCGGCGACGAGCGGCGTGGCGATGAAGATCGACGAGTAGGCACCGGCGGCGAGACCGACGAACAGCGACAGGGAGATGTCGTTGAGCATGCCGGCGCCGAGGACGCCGCCGCCGATGAACAGCAGACCGCCCACCGGCAGCAGCGCGACCACCGTGGTGTTGATCGAGCGGACCAGGGTGCTGTTGATCGAGCGGTTGGCGATCTCGGAGTAGGTCCAGCGGGTCTGCTTGGTGATGTCCCGCGTCTGCTCCTTGAGGCTGTCGAAGACGACGACCGTGTCGTAGAGCGAGTAGCCGAGGATGGTCAGCAGACCGATCACCGTGCCCGGTGTGACCTCGAAGCCCACGAGGGCGTAGACGCCGACCGTGATGGTGATGTCGTGGATCAGCGCGACGAACGCGGCGACCGCCATGCGCCACTCGAACGCGATCGCCAGGTAGATCACCACGAGGACCATGAAGATCCCGAGGCCCTGCCAGGCCTTGTTGGCGATCTGTTCGCCCCAGCTGGGACCGACCAGGTCGGCGTTGATCCCGTCGGCCGGGGTGTCCAGGTCCTCGGAGAGCTGCTCCTTGATCTTGTCCGACTGATCGGTGTCGGTGCCGGCGATCTGGATGCGGAGGCTGCCGTCGCCGAGCTTCTGGACGATCGCGTCGTGGCCCGAGGCGTCCTCGGCGTAGGTCTCGGCCTGGGAGACCGAGGCGCTCATGTTCTTCGGCGTGGTGAAGACCGCGCCGCCCTGGAACTCGATGCCCATGTGCAGACCGCGAACCGACAGGCCGACGATGGCCGTGATGGTGATCAGGATCGAGATGCCGTACCAGATCTTGCGGTTCTTGACGAAGTCGTAGCCGACCTCGCCGTGGTGCAGTCGGGCGCCGAGGTTGCCGAGCTTCCCCATCTCACGCCTCCTTCGGGTCGACAGGGCCGGCGGCAGGACGGGACGGGCGTCGGGTGCGGCGCAGCGGCGGCTTGACGCCCAGGCTCTTCGGGTCGAAGCCGGACCACTTGTGACCGCTCGCGAAGAACTTGCGCCGGGCCATCAGCGTCAGCAGCGGCTTGGTGAAGAGGAAGACCACCACGACGTCGAGCAGGGTGGTCAGCCCCAGGGTGAACGCGAAGCCCTGCACCTTGCCGACGCTGACGACGAAGAGCACCGCGGCGGCCAGGAAGGACACGAAGTCGGAGACCAGGATGGTGCGCCGGGCGCGCGGCCAGGCCCGCTCGACCGCGGGGCGCAGCGTGCGGCCCTCCCGGATCTCGTCGCGGACGCGTTCGAAGTACACGATGAACGAGTCCGCCGTGATGCCGATGGCGACGATGGCACCGCACACGGCCGGCAGGTTCAGCGCGAAGCCGATGGTCGGGCCGAGCAACGCCATGATCACGTACGTGAGTCCGGCGGAGACCAGCAGGGAGGCGACGGCGATGAACGACAGGCCGCGGTAGTACAGGAGCAGGTAGAGGACGACCAGGGCGAGACCGATCGCGCCCGCGATCAGGCCGGCCTGGAGCTGCTCACCGCCGAGCGCGGCGGTGACGGTGGTGACGCTGTCCTCCTGGAAGGTCAGCGGCAGCGCGCCGTAGGACAGCATGTTGGCGAGGCCCTGGGCCTCCTCCTGGTCGAAGCTGCCGGAGATCTCGGCGTTGCCGCCGGTGAGCGCCTGGCTGACGTACGGGTCGGAGACGACCTCGTTGTCCAGGACGATCGCGAACTGGTTCTGCGGGGACTGGTTCTTGGCCAGCTGGCCGGTGATGTCCGCGAACTTCTCGGAGCCCTTGCCCGTGAACTTCATCGTCACGGTCCAGCCCGCCGCGGTCTGCGTGTTGTAGACGGCCTCGGCCTCGTCGACCTCGGTGCCGTCGACCGCCGCGGGGCCGAGGATGTACTTCTGCCACTGGCCCTGCGAGTTCTGGCCGCAGGCCACCATCGAGTCGGCGGGCTTGGCGCCGTCGCCGGCCTTGGCGCGGGCGTTCCCGTCGGTGCAGTCCAGGGCCGCGTACTGCTCCTGCACCTTGGCGGTGGCGGCGTCGCCGGAGGCGCTCTCGCTCGGGGACGGGGAGGTGCCGTCGGACTTCGCCCCGGACGGGCTGGGGTCGGCCTTCAGGGCGTCGCCTGCGGCGCGGCCCTGGGTGGTGGCGCTCGCGGAGCCGGACGGCGTGTCGTCCGCCTTCTCCCCATCGGTCGCCTTGTCGCCGTCCGTGGCCTTGTCGCCGTCGGTCGCCTTGTCACCGTCGGTCGCCTTGTCGGTGGCCCCGTCGGTGGCCTTGTCCGAGGCGCCGCCGGTCTCGCTCGGCGAGGGGCTGCCGGTCGCGTTGGCACCGGAGAGCTCGGTGGCCACCACCGGGCGGAAGTACAGCTTGGCGGTGGTGCCGACCTGCTGCCGGGCTTCCTTCGAGTTCGTCCCCTTGGGGATGTTGACGATGATGTTCCGGTCGCCCTGGGTCTGGACCTCGGCCTCGGAGACACCGAGGCCGTTGACCCGGCGTTCCATGATCTCGACCGCGGTGTCCATGTTGGTCTTGTTGATCGCGGACTCCTGGCCCGCCTCGGGCACCGCGCGCAGCGTGATGCTCGTGCCGCCGGCCAGGTCGATACCGAGACGCGGAGTCGTGTGTCCGGAGGCGAACATGCCTCCGGTGAGCGCCACGATGGCGATCAGAATCAGGGCCAGCGAGCGCCCGGGCTTGCTCTGAGCGCTCGCATTCTTTCCCTTTTTAGGTGCTACCACCTTTGCGTACTCCCTCTCGGGCCGCTTCGCGCCCAGAAGGCGTCACCGGCGGCCATCACATGGTGTCCGGATCCGTGCGAGCCGCGCGTCGCGCCGGGTGCGCGGGAGGACGTCCCGCGCACCCCGGGGCACGGGCCTACTTCGCCTCGGAGCCGCCGTCGGACTTCTTCCCCTGGTCGTCCGTCTTCGCCTCGGCGGGCGCGGCGTCGGCCACCGGCTCGTCGGCCGGCTCGTCGGCCGCGTCCTTCTTGCCGAGGTCGATGGACTTGTCGGCCTCGTCGGCGGACTTGTCGGACTTGTCGGCGGGGGCGTCGTCGGCGGAGGAGGCGTCGGTCTCGGTGAGGGAGGAGGCGTCGTCCGGGACGATGTCCGCGTCGGACTTCAGGTCGTGCTCGATGCCGTGGACGATGCGGTTGTACTCGTCGTCGGTGAGGACGGCACCGATGGAGTTCTTGGCGAAGAGCAGCTCCACGCCCGGCCCGGCGTCGAGGAGGACCGTGTCGTCGTTGACCTCCTTGACCGTGGCGTACATGCCCCCGATGGTGCGGACACCGGAACCGGGCTGCATCTGGTTACGCATGTCGACGGCCTGCTGCTGCTTCTTCTTCGCCGACCGGGTCATCAGGAACATGGCCCCGATGAGCACGATGAACGGGAGGAGGGTCACGAGACTCACGGGTCGGTACTTCCTTCACACGACCGCGATGCTGAGCGGCCTGATGGTTGGGGGTGTGTGCGCCGCCGACATGGGCGGCATCGGCGGAGTCTAAGCGAGTCCGCGCGCATGGAACAACGCTCAGCATGGCACTGGGGTTCCTGCCCGGTCGAATGTCCTCGTCGAGGCGGGGACGTCACGTCCCGAACAGGTCCTGTTGTCCCTTTCCGGCGTTCTGCGCGCCCGGCGGGGTGAGGCCGAGGTGCGCCCAGGCCGCCGGGGTCGCGACCCGTCCGCGTGGGGTGCGGGCGAGCAGGCCCTCCCGTACGAGGAAGGGCTCGGCGACCTCCTCCACTGTCTCACGCTCCTCCCCCACGGCGACGGCGAGCGTGGACAGGCCCACCGGTCCGCCGCCGAAGAGCTTGAGCAGGGCCTCCAGGACTCCCCGGTCCAGCCGGTCGAGGCCGCGGGCGTCGACCTCGTAGACCGCGAGGGCCGCGTTGGCGATCTCCTGGTTGATCCGGCCGTCGGCCTTGACCTGCGCGTAGTCGCGGACCCTGCGCAGCAGGCGGTTGGCGATGCGGGGGGTGCCGCGGGAGCGGCCGGCGATCTCGGCGGCGCCGGTGGTGTCGATCCCGACGTCGAGCAGGCCCGCGGAGCGGTGGATGACGCGTTCCAGTTCGGGCGGGCCGTAGAACTCCATGTGGGCGGTGAAGCCGAAGCGGTCGCGCAGCGGGGGCGGCAGCAGGCCCGCTCGGGTGGTGGCGCCGACCAGCGTGAACGGCGGCAGCTCCAGGGGGATGGCGGTCGCACCGGGGCCCTTGCCGACGACGACGTCGACGCGGAAGTCCTCCATCGCCATGTAGAGCATCTCCTCGGCGGGCCGCGACATGCGGTGGATCTCGTCGAGGAAGAGGACCTCGCCCTCCTGGAGCGAGGAGAGGATCGCGGCCAGGTCGCCCGCGTGCTGGATGGCGGGACCCGAGGTGATGCGGATGGGGGCTTCCATCTCGGCCGCGATGATCATCGAGAGGGTGGTCTTGCCGAGTCCGGGGGCACCGGAGAGGAGTACGTGGTCGGCGGTGGCGCCGCGCGCGCGGGCGGCGCGCAGCACCAGGTCGAGCTGCTCGCGGACCTTCTCCTGGCCGATGAACTCGCCCAGGTCCTTGGGGCGCAGGGCGGCCTCCACGGCCTGGTCCTCGCCGTCGGCGACAGCGCCCACCAGCCGCTCGGCGGCGGCCTCTGCGTCGGTCGTGTCGTCCCAGTTCATTGGTTGCCTCGTGGGTCGGGGTGGCGGTGGCGGTGCGCGGCCGGCGGGCGCGGTCGGGGCTCGGTCAGCGGGCTGCCCGGTCGGCGGGCAGGGTCGGGGGCCCGGCCGGAGGGGGCGCTGTCAGCGGGCTCGGTTCAGCGTCTGGAGTGCTGCCTTGAGGAGCTGGCCCACCTGCGGGGTGCCCCCGGCGGCCTCGGCCTGCGGTGTCACGGCGGTGACCGCCTCGTCGGCCTCGCGGGTCGCGTACCCGAGACCGATCAGTGCAGCGTGCAGCTGGTCGCGCCAGCCGGTGCTGACCGGGGCGCCGACGGCCGGGGCGCCGATCGGCTCGCCGAGCCGGTCCTTCAGCTCAAGGAGCAGTTTCTGCGCGCCCTTCTTGCCGATGCCGGGAACGGCGGTGAGCGCCTTCTCGTCGCCCGTGGAGACGGCTCTGCGCAGGGCGTCGGGCTGGTGCACGGCGAGCATCGCCTGGGCGAGGCGGGGGCCCACACCGCTGGCGGTCTGGAGCAGTTCGAAGACCTGGCGCTCGTCGTCGTCGGCGAAGCCGTAGAGCGTGAGGGAGTCCTCGCGCACGACGAGGGAGGTGGCGAGCCGGGCGGGCTTGCCCAGCCGCAGGGTGGACAGCGTGTTCGGCGTGCACTGGACGGCCATGCCGACGCCGCCGACCTCGATCACCGCGGCGTCGGGTGCGAGGGCGGCGACGGTGCCGCTGACGAAGGCGATCATGCGGGGCGGCCTTTCGACGGGTGGGGAGTCTGCGGGCGGCGCGGGCCCTGGGAGGCGTGCAGGGCGACGGCCTGCTGGAGCCGGTTCTGCGCGGGGGCGCGCCAGACGTGGCAGATGGCGAGCGCGAGAGCGTCGGCGGCGTCGGCCGGCTTGGGGGGCGCGGCGAGCCGCAGCAGGCGGGTGACCATGGCTCCGACCTGCGCCTTGTCGGCGCGCCCGCTGCCGGTGACGGCCGCCTTGACCTCGCTGGGGGTGTGCAGGGCGACCGGGAGGCCGCGGCGGGAGGCGCACAGGATCGCGACGGCGCTGGCCTGGGCGGTGCCCATGACGGTGCGGACGTTGTGCTGGCTGAAGACGCGCTCCACGGCCACGTACTCCGGCCGGTGTTCGTCCAGCCACCGCTCGATGCCCTGCTCGATGGCGACGAGGCGGTGGCCTAGGTCGGCGTCCGCCGGTGTGCGGACGACGCCGACGCCGACCATGGTGAGCGGCCGGCCCGCGACGCCCTCCACGACGCCGACCCCGCAGCGGGTCAGCCCCGGGTCCACCCCCAGTACGCGCACGCCCGGCCCACTCCTCCTCGCGGCTGAACCGCCGCCGCTCTCGCGGACCTGGCTGGTCACCATCGGGGTTGCCCGGCTGATGGTGCGGTCCGTGGACGGTGATCTCTGACATGCGTAAGGCTAGCGGGTGCCGCCGACAACGCGACGGGCCGACGGGTGGTGTCCCCGTCGGCCCGCTGAGCACAGGGCGAGGCCTATGCGTCCACCTTCTCCATGACCTCGTCGCTCACGTCGAAGTTGGCGAAGACGTTCTGCACGTCGTCGCTGTCCTCCAGGGCGTCGATGAGCCGGAAGATCTTGCGGGCGCCCTCCTCGTCCAGCTCGACCTGCATGGTGGGGACGAAGTTGGCGTCGGCGGACTCGTAGTCGATGCCGGCGTCCTGGAGGGCGGTGCGGACCGCGACCAGGTCGGTGGCCTCGCTGAGCACCTCGAAGGACTCGCCGAGGTCGTTGACCTCCTCCGCGCCCGCGTCCAGGACGGCGCCGAGGACGTCGTCCTCGCCCAGCTCGCCCTTGGGCACGATCACGACGCCCTTGCGGTTGAACAGGTACGACACCGAGCCCGGGTCGGCCATGGAGCCGCCGTTGCGGGTCATGGCGACGCGGACGTCGGAGGCGGCGCGGTTGCGGTTGTCGGTGAGGCACTCGATGAGCACCGCGACGCCGTTCGGGCCGTAACCCTCGTACATGATCGTCTCGTAGTCGGCGCCCCCGGCCTCCAGGCCGCCGCCGCGCTTGACCGCGGAGTCGATGTTCTTGTTCGGGACCGACTGCTTCTTCGCCTTCTGGATGGCGTCGTACAGCGTCGGATTGCCCTCGATGTCGACGCCGCCCATGCGCGCCGCGACCTCGATGTTCTTGATCAGCTTCGCGAAGAGCTTGCCGCGCTTGGCGTCGATCACGGCCTTCTTGTGCTTCGTCGTAGCCCATTTAGAGTGGCCGGACATCTGCCTGTCTCCTTCGCGTAACCCATCTCCTGCAACGAACGCAGGAATCCTACAAGGACCGGGCCGCCCGGTTCGCGCGCACCATGTCGGCGAAGAAGCGGTGCACCCGGTGGTCGCCGGTCAGTTCGGGGTGGAACGACGTGGCCAGCGCGTTGCCCTGGCGGACGGCGACGACGTGGCCGTCGTGCTCGGCGAGCACCTCGACGGCGGCGCCCACCGACTCGACCCAGGGGGCGCGGATGAACACCCCTTCCACGGGACCGCCCTCGACGCCCCTGACGTCGACTGCGGCCTCGAAGGACTCGTTCTGCCGGCCGAAGGCGTTGCGGCGCACGATCATGTCGATGCCGCCGGCCGTCTCCTGTCCGGAGCGCGGGTCGAGGATCTTGTCGGCCAGCATGATCATGCCGGCGCAGGTGCCGTAGACGGGCAGGCCGTCCCGCACGCGCGCGCGGAGGGGTTCCAGCACTCCGAAGAGGACGGCGAGCTTGGAGATGGTGGTGGACTCTCCGCCGGGGAGGACCAGGCCGTCCACCTCGGCGAGTTCCTCGGGGCGCCTGACCGGCCTGGCCGCGGCGCCGGCCGCGGCCAGGGCGACGAGGTGCTCCCGTACGTCGCCCTGGAGCGCCAGGACGCCGATGGCGGGGGTGGAGGGAGTGCCGGGGGTGCCGGGGG
>NZ_JACBYP010000096.1 GCF_018982965.1 Streptomyces mayonensis
CCCCCGCACCGCAGCCTCCCCCACCGCCCTCACGTCTGGACAGAGAAGCCCCATGTTCCGTACCGCCTTGCGCAACGTACTCGCGCACAAGACCAGGTTGCTGATGACCGTGCTCGCCGTGATGCTCGGCGTGGCGTTCGTGTCGGGCACCCTCGTCTTCACCAACTCCATCTCCCAGGCGTACGAGAAGTCCTCCGCCAAGGGCTTCGCCACGGTCGACGTCTCCGTCAGGCCGGCCTGGCAGGAGGACAAGGCCCACGACGAGCAGACCAAGCTGACCACGGACTCCCTCGACCGGGCCCGGGAGACCGAGGGCGCGGCCTTCGCCATCGGCAGTGTCACCAGCTCCGTCGCCCTCGCGGACAAGGACGGCAACCCGGTCGGCGACGGCTGGCAGGTGTCGGGCGGCAACTACTGGGGCACCGACGACCCCCGCTACCCGATGGCCGAGGGGAACGCCCCGAAGGGCGGCGACGAGGTCGCCATCGACTCCAAGACCGCCGCCCGGCACGGGTACCAGGTCGGTGACAAGGTCCGTATGTCCGTCGACGGCCCGGTCCTCACGCCGACCGTCTCCGGGATCTTCACCACCGACGACGGCAGCGTGGAGGCGGGCGGCAGCCTCACCCTGTTCGACACGGCCACCGCGCAGAAGCTGCTCGGCAAGCCGGGCGAGTACGACGAGATCACCGTGAAGGCGGAGCCCGGCGTCAGCCAGAACGCCCTCATGGACGCGCTCGGCACGTCCCTGCCGAAGGGCACCGTCGAGATGCAGACCGGCGCGGAACTCGCCGCCGAACAGGCCATGTTCACCGCCCAGTCCATGGACTCCCTGAAGCAGACCCTGCTGGTCGCCGCCGGCATCTCCCTCTTCGTCGGCACCTTCCTCATCGCCAACACCTTCACCATGCTGGTCGCCCAGCGCACCAAGGAACTGGCGCTGATGCGCGCCGTCGGCGCCTCGCGCCGCCAGGTCACCCGGTCCGTCCTGTTCGAGGCGTTCGTCGTCGGCACGGTCGCCGCGGTCACCGGCCTCGTCGCGGGCATCGGCATCGGCGCCGGGCTGCGCACCCTCCTGAACTCCTTCGGCGCCAACTTCCCTCAGGGCCCGCTCGTCATCACGCCGGGCACCGTCGTGGCCGCACTCGCCGTCGGCGTCCTGATCACCATGCTGGCCGCGTGGCTGCCCGGCCGCCGGGCCGCGAAGATCCCGCCGGTGGCCGCGATGAACAGCCTGCACGCCAAGGCGACCACCAAGTCGCTGGTGCTGCGCAACACGATCGGCTCCCTGTTCACGGCGGCGGGCGTCGCCGTCGTCCTGGCCGCGACCTCCATGGACGACGCCCAGAGCGCACAGGGCCCGCTGGCCCTGGGCGCGGCCCTGATCGTCATCGGTGTCTTCGTCCTCACCCCGCTGCTGTCCCGCCCGCTGATCGCGGCGGCCGCGCCGGTGCTCCGCGTCTTCGGTGTGTCGGGCAAGCTGGCCCGCCAGAACGCGGTCCGCAACCCGCGCCGTACGGCGGCCACGGCCTCCGCCCTGATGATCGGCCTCACCCTCATCACGGCCATGACCGTGGCGGCGGTCGGCGTGCAGTCGGCGATCAACAAGATGGCCTCGGACTCCCTCAAGGCCGACTACGTGGTGTCGATGGCGAACTTCGGCTACCTCTCCCCGGACGTCGCGGACAAGCTCGCCGGCGTCGAGGGCGTCACCGACAGCAGCCCGATGCGCAGCGGCTCGGCGACCGTCGACGACGTGGACGAGTCCCTCACCGGCGTCAGCGGCTCCGCGTTCGGGAAGCTGGCCGACCTCCCGGTCCAGGACGGCAACGCCGAGATCGGCGGCACCCGGGTCGTCGTCGACGAGCCGACCGCCGAGGCACACGGCTGGAAGCCCGGGTCGGAGTTCACCGTCACCTACGACGACGACCAGCAGCAGAAGCTCACGGTCGCCGGGGTCTACCAGCACAACGAGCTGTTCCGCGGCATCATGCTCGACCTGCCGACGCTGGCTCCGCACGTGGAGGACGCGGCCGACACGCAGGTCATGGTGAAGATGACCGACGGGACCTCCGACGCGGCGAAGGACAGCCTGCAGAAGGCCCTGGGCGACAGCCCGGCCATCAAGGTGCAGGACAAGCAGGACCTGTCCGACGAGATCGCCAAGATGATCACCATGATGCTGAACATCCTGTACGGCCTGCTGGGCATGGCGGTGATCGTGGCGGTCCTCGGCGTCGTCAACACGCTGGCGATGTCGGTGTTCGAGCGCGCCCAGGAGATCGGCATGCTCCGCGCGATCGGTCTGGACCGCAAGGGGATCAAGCGGATGGTCCGGCTGGAGTCCCTGGTCATCTCCCTGTTCGGCGCGGTCCTCGGCATCGGCCTGGGCGTGTTCTTCGGCTGGGCCGCGGGCGAGCTGGTGGGCGCCCAGGTGGAAACGTACGAGCTGGTGCTGCCGTGGGGCCGGATCGCCGTCTTCCTGCTGCTCGCCGCGGTGGTCGGCGTCCTGGCCGCCCTGTGGCCGGCCCGGCGCGCGGCCCGGCTGAACATGCTGACCGCGATCAAGTCGGAGTAGCGGCGGCGTGCCGTGACGTGCAGGTGGGCCCCCTCCCGCGGGCGGAGAGGGGGCCCACCTGCACGTGTGCCGCGGCGTGCTCAGTTCCAGGTGCGGGCGCGCAGCGGCAGGCCGGAGGCGCCCGAGCCGGGCGTCTTCACGGCGAGGACCTGGTTGACGCCGATGCGGTTGCGCTCGAAGGACAGCGCCGAGGCGGCCATGTAGAGCCGCCAGACACGGGCACGGCCGGGGCTGACCAGCCGGAGCGCACCGTCCCAGGCGGATTCCAGGTTGGCGACCCAGCGGCGCAGGGTGAGCGCGTAGTGCTCGCGGATCGACTCCACGTCGCGCACCTCGAACCCGGCGCGCTCCAGCTGGGTGACGGTGGTGCCGACGGGGGCGAGTTCGCCGTCGGGGAAGACGTAGGCGTCGATGAACTCGTCGACGGCGTACGCGGACTCGTCCCGCTGCGGGCGGCGGGCGATCTGGTGGTTGAGCAGCCGTCCGCCGGGCTTGAGCAGCTGGTGGAGGTCGGTGGCGTACTCCAGGTAGCGCTCGGCGCCGACGTGCTCGGCCATGCCGATGGAGGAGATCGCGTCGTACGGCCCGACGGCGACGTCCCGGTAGTCCTGGACGCGGATCTCCACCCGGTCGGTGAGCCCCTCGTCGGCGACGCGCTTGCGGGCGTACGCGGCCTGTTCGTGGGAGAGCGTGACGCCCACGACGTGCACGCCGTGCTCGCGGGCCGCGTGGACCGCCATGGAGCCCCAGCCGCAGCCGACGTCGAGGAGCCGCTGACCGGGGGTCAGGCCGAGTTTGCGGCTGACGAGTTCGAGCTTGTCGCGCTGGGCGTCCTCCAGGGTGCCGCCCTCGTCGGGAGGGGCCGGCCAGTAGGCGCAGGAGTACACCATGGAGGAGCCGAGGACGAGTTCGTAGAAGTCGTTGCCGACGTCGTAGTGGTGGCTGATGGCCCGTCTGTCGCTGCGCTTGGTGTGCAGGTGGCCGCGGACCCGGCGGACCTCCTCCGGCGGCGGCGCGGGCGGCAGCGGCGGCCCGGCGAGCTTCACCAACCCGCGCACGGCGGCGCGCACCTCGGGGTCGCGCAGCGCCTCGAAGAGGGTGCGGGCGTCGTCCCCGCGCTCCCAGATGAGACCGGCCATGAGGTCGAGGGCGGTGAAGAGGTCGCCGTCGATCTCCAGGTCACCTGCCACCCAGGCGCGGGCCAGGCCCAGTTCGCCCGGTTTGAACAGCAGGCGGCGCAGGGCCCTGCGGTTGCGGACGACGAGGGTCGGCGCGCCCGGCGGACCCGACTGCGAACCGTCCCAGGCGCGGATGCGCACCGGGAGTGGTGCCCCCAGCAACTGTTCGAAGAGGTTCTGCAGCCGCAGCGCGGCATCAGCCATGGCGTACCTCCGTGACGAGCGATCCCGGAATGTCCAACACCACGTAAACACCTGGGAGCCCGCCGTACAGTCCCCGGCGCGCGTTACGACTCGGCAAAATAGCTGTACACACCAACGGCTTTGTCGCCCTGGTGGAGCAGCGCGGGAAGGGCGCGAGAACAGCGCACGGAGCGGCGCGCAAGCGGCGTGCCGGGCAGCGCGAAGGGGGCCCGGAGGACAGCGCGGGACGGCCCGGAGGACAGCGCGAAGGGGCCGCCCGCACCACGGATGGCGGGCGGCCCCTTCGGGGTACTGCTGCGGAGTACTGCTACCGGACCCGGCGGCCCGGAGTCCCCGGTGCCTCCGGAGTCCAACGGGGTGTCCGAGGTCCCGGGGCGTCCGAGGTCCCGGGGCCCTGGGGTCAGGAAGCCTTCGCCTCGGTCTTCCCGGCCGACTCCCCGCTCTTGCCGGCCGTCTTGGCACCGTTGTCGGCGGCCTTCGGCGCGGCGGCCGGGGCCGGCTTGGCGGCCTCGTAGAACTCCTCGCGCGGCGTCTCCATCGCGCCGAGGGAAACGACCTCGCGCTTGAGGAACATGCCGAGCGTCCAGTCCGCGAAGATGCGGATCTTGCGGTTCCAGGTCGGCATCGCGAGGCCGTGGTAGCCGCGGTGCATGTACCAGGCGAGACGGCCCTTGAGCTTGATCTTCATCTTGCCCATGACGATCATCGCGACGCCCTTGTGCAGGCCGAGACCCGCCACCGCGCCCTTGTTGGCGTGGCTGTACTCCTTCTGCGGGAAGCCCCGCATGCCGGAGATGACGTTGTCGCCGAGGACCTTGGCCTGGCGCAGCGCGTGCTGGGCGTTCGGCGGGCACCAGGCGTTCTCGTTGCCCGCCTTGCGGCCGACGAGGTCCGGCACCTGGGCGTTGTCGCCCGCGGCCCAGATGTAGTCGGTCCCCTGGACCTGGAGGGTCGCCCGGGTGTCGACGTGGCCGCGGGGACCCAGCGGCAGACCGAAGCGGGAGAGCGCCGGGTTGGGCTTGACGCCGGCCGTCCACACGATCGTGTTGGAGTCGACCTCGAGCCCGTTCTTCAGCACCACGTGGCCGTCGACGCAGGAGTCCATGGAGGTGGACAGGTAGACCTCGACGCCGCGGCTCTCCAGGTGGTCCTTGCCGTACTGGCCGAGCTTGGGACCGACCTCGGGGAGGATCTTGTCGGCGGCGTCCACGAGGACGAAGCGCATGTCGTCGCGGGAGACGTTGTTGTAGTACTTGGCCGCGTCGCGGGCCATGTCCTCGACCTCACCGATGGTCTCCGCACCGGCGAAGCCGCCGCCGACGAAGACGAAGGTGAGCGCCTTGCGGCGGATCTCCTCGTCGGTGGTGGAGTCGGCCTTGTCGAGCTGCTCCAGGACGTGGTTGCGCAGCCCGATGGACTCCTCGATGCCCTTCATGCCGATGCCCTGCTCGGCGAGGCCGGGGATCGGGAAGGTGCGGGAGACGGCACCCATCGCGATGACCAGGTAGTCGAAGGGCAGCTCGTACGCCTCGCCGACCAGCGGGGCGACGGTGGCGACCTTGCGGTCCTGGTCGATGGTGGTGACCCGGCCGGTGAGGACCTCCGCCTTCGGGAGCACACGCCGCAGGGGGACGACGACGTGCCGCGGGGAGATGCTGCCGGCGGCGGCTTCGGGGAGGAAGGGCTGGTAGGTCATGTACGACCGCGGGTCGACGACGGTGACGGTCGCCTCGCCGTAACGCATCTTCTTCTGGATGCGTCGAGCTGCGTACAGGCCTACGTACCCACCGCCTACTACGAGGATCCTGGGACGCTCCGTGGTGCTCATGCCATCGAGTATCCACCCGCCTCAGGGGGGTGGATCGTGCGCCCCTTCACAAGGTTGGGTGGTCACTGTGCTACTATCCGCCGCCCACGTGACGGAGATCATGACGGGCACCGGAACCGGTGTGCGGTGAGCCCCGTTGTCAATGCCGCGTGAGCTGCACGTCCGCGATTCCAGGACGGCGAACCACCCTCCCCCGAGACCCTCGCCGGGCCCCCTCGAAGCGCCGTCCTGAACGCGTTCAAAGGGCAGTTGAAGCCCCAAAAGGGTCAACGGCCGCGCTTTCGTCGTCCGACAGGGCCCTATTCCTTGTGAAGAACTTCACGAACTTTCCGTCGCGCGGCCCGCCGAGGGACCCGCAGGACCCCCCGGCAGCCGCTCAATCGTCGCCCCGCCTGCTCGGACGGCCACCACGGAGACCCCCGCACATCCCGCCCGGCAGGGTCACGCCAGTGACCCTGCGATGCCGTCGGGCACCGCTCACGACCGCGACTCCCGACCGATGCCACGTGTACACGTATGCGCGTACACTGGCTTCATGAGTGAGAACTCCGTGACCGTACGAGAAGCCCGCGCGCACCTCGCCGACCACATCAACAGGGCCGAGGAAGGTGTCCCGACCGTCATCACGCGCAACGGCACCCCGGTGGCGGCCGTGGTGCCGATCTCGGACTTCGAAGCGTTGGAGGAAGCGGCCGACGTGATACTGGCGCGCGAGGCCGAAGCGGTGCTGGCCGAAGGAGGCCGCACCGTGACCATGGCGGCTTTGCTGGCGGACCTGTTCACCGAGCGGGACGGCGAGGCGGCGTGAAGTACGCCTTCCGTTTCACCACGGCGGCGCAGCGGCAGCTCCGGGCCGTCAGCCGACCCGACGCCATGCGCATCCTGACCGCGCTGACCGCGCTCGGTGACGACCCGTACCGCCAGGACGCCGACGTCAAGAAGCTCACCGGCCCGTCGGGCCTCTACCGGCTCCGGGTCGGAAGCTACCGGATCGCCTACCAGATCAACGACGGCGAACTCGTCGTCCTCGTCGTCAAGGTGGGCGACCGGCGGGACGTCTACCGCAACCTCTGACGCCCCGCCAGCAGGGTCACGCCAGTGACCACGCGATGCCGTCGAGGATGTCGTGCTCGCTCACCACGACCTCCTCGGCGCCCGTCCGTTCCATGATCGACAGCAGTACGAGGGCGCCCGCGCCGATCACGTCGACGCGGCCCGGGTGCATGGAGGGCACGGCCGCCCGCTCGGCGTGGGTGGAGCGCAGCAGCCAGTCGGTGATCTCCCGGACCCTCTCGCGCGGGACGCGGGAGTGGTGGATGGCGGCCGAGTCGTACTCGGGCAGTTCCTGCGCGATCGCCGAGACGGTCGTCACCGACCCGGCCAGTCCGACCAGCGTGCGCGCCTCGCCCAGCGGCACCGTGCGCCCGGCCAGGTCGAGGGCCGCCTCGATGTCGGCCCGCATCGCCGCGACCTGCGCACCGGTGGGCGGATCGGTCACGGCGCCGTCGCGCACCAGGTGCCGCTCGGTCATCCGGACGCAGCCCACGTCCACGGAGCGGGCGGCCCGCACGTGGTCGTCGCCGACGACGAACTCGGTGGAGCCGCCGCCGATGTCGACGACCAGGTAGGGCGTGTCGAGGTCGGCGCGGCCGGTCAGTTCCTTCGTCGCGCCGGTGAAGGAGAACTCGGCCTCCTGGTCGCCGGAGATGACCTCCGGCTCCACGCCGAGGATGTCCAGCACCCCGCGCACGAAGTCGTCCCGGTTCTCCGCGTCGCGGGAGGCGGAGGTGGCCACGAAGCGCAGCCGCTCGGCGCCGTGCTCCTTGACGACCTCCGCGTACTCGCGGCAGGCGGCGAAGGTCCGCTCCAGCGCCTCCGGCGCCAGCCGCCCGGTGCGGTCGACGCCCTGGCCGAGCCGCACGATGGTCATGCGGCGGTCCAGGTCGGTCAGCTCGCCGGTGCGCGGATCGGCGTCCGCGACGAGCAGCCGGATGGAGTTCGTACCGCAGTCGACGGCGGCGACTCGGGTCACTGGGCGTCCTTCCCGTCGGTTTCGGCGACCGTCACGCACGGCCCCTTGCGCCACCACTCGGGCAGCATCGCGATCGCCTCGTCGCCCAGCGGGTTGACGCCGGGGCCGGCGGCCAGCGAGTGCGCGACCAGCACGTGCAGGCACTTCACCCGGTCGGGCATGCCGCCCGCGCTCGGGAAGCCGGTCAGCTCCTCGATCTCGTCGCGGCGCCGGACGTAGTCCTCGTGCGCGGCGCGGTAGGCGGCGGCCAGCACCGGGTCGGCGGCGAGGCGCTCGGTCATCTCCTTCATCACGCCGTTCGCCTCCAGCGTGCCGATCGCGGAGGCCGCCCTCGGACACGTCAGGTAGTAGAGCGTCGGGAAGGGAGTGCCGTCGGGCAGCCGGGGGGCGGTCTCCACGACGTCCGGCTGCCCGCAGGGACAGCGGTGGGCGATGGCGCGCAGGCCGCGCGGCGGTCGGCCGAGCTGCTGCCGGAAGGCCGCCACGTCCGCGTCGGTCGGCTCGGTGCGCTCGGTGATCGGCGGGGGAGTCTGCATGACTGTCTTCTGCTGGTCTTCCTGTTGAGTCACTGCCGCCGGGCGACGGCGTCGGCCTTGTCGACCCCGTCCCAGACGTTCCGGTACCAGGGGCGGTCGGCGGCGCCGAGACGGGTGCGCGTCTGCTCGGCCGCGTCCGGGTCGACGACGACGAACCCGGTCTCCCCCGGCATCACGTAGTGCAGCCGCAGCCGCACCTGCTGCTCGGCGTAGGCGTCGTCCTGCCAGCGTGCCTTGAGGTCGCGCAGGTCCTCGACCCGCTGCCGGGTCTGCCGCTGCTCCTTGCGGAGGTCGGCGATCTCGGCGCGCTGGGCGACGTACTGGCGGATCGGGTAGGCGAGCGCCACGACGAGCGAGCAGAACACCATCGCGAGGAGCGCGGCCCGGCCGGTCAGCCGGGAGCGGCGGGCCTGGCGCCTGGTCTGCGAGCGGTAGACCCGGGCCGCGGTCTGCTCCCCGATGATCCGGATCCTGGTCGCGGTGGAGAAACGGTCCCGGTCCTTCACCGCCATGTCGCGCGCCTCCGCCTCTGCGTGGTCCGTGGTCCGTCTCTGAGTGGTCCGTCGTACGCCGCCCGTGGTCCGTCATACGTGCGTACGTCCCCGCACACGGTACGGGACCGGGTACGGGGACGTACGTACGACGCTGCCTCTTGCGGGGCCTTACGGGGCCTCGCGGGTGGCGGTCAGGCCTTGAAGCGGGGGAAGGCGCTGCGGCCGGCGTACACCGCGGCGTCGTCGAGGATCTCCTCGATGCGCAGCAGCTGGTTGTACTTGGCGACGCGCTCGGAGCGGGCCGGGGCGCCGGTCTTGATCTGGCCGCAGTTGGTGGCGACGGCGAGGTCGGCGATGGTGACGTCCTCGGTCTCGCCGGAGCGGTGCGACATCATGCACTTGAAGCCGTTGCGCTGGGCCAGCTCGACGGCGTCCAGCGTCTCGGTCAGCGAGCCGATCTGGTTGACCTTGACGAGCAGGGCGTTGGCCGAGTTCTCCTCGATGCCGCGGGCCAGGCGCTCGGGGTTGGTGACGAACAGGTCGTCGCCGACCAGCTGGACCTTGTCGCCGAGCTGGGCGGTGATGGTGTTCCAGCCGTCCCAGTCGTCCTCGAACAGCGGGTCCTCGATGGAGACCAGCGGGTACGCCTCGACCAGCTCGGCGTAGTACTCGGTCATCTCGGCGGCGGTGCGGTTCCTGCCCTCGAAGGCGTAGGAGCCGTCCTTGTAGAACTCGGACGCGGCGACGTCGAGCGCGAGGGCGATCTGCTCGCCGGGGGTGTAGCCGGCCTCCTTGATCGCCTCGAGGATGAGGTCGAGGGCCTCGCGGTTGGAGCCGAGGTTCGGGGCGAAGCCGCCCTCGTCGCCGAGGCCGGTGGCCAGGCCCTTGCTCTTCAGGACCTTCTTGAGGGTGTGGTAGACCTCGGCGCCCCAGCGCAGGGCCTCGGAGAAGGACTCCGCGCCGATCGGGGCGATCATGAACTCCTGGATGTCCACGTTGGAGTCGGCGTGCGAGCCGCCGTTCAGGATGTTCATCATCGGCACCGGCAGCAGGTGCGCGTTCGGGCCGCCCAGGTAGCGGAAGAGCGGCAGGTCGGACGCCTCGGAGGCGGCGTGGGCGACGGCGAGGGAGACGCCGAGGATGGCGTTGGCGCCGAGCGAGCCCTTGTTGTCGGTGGCGTCCAGGTCGAACATGGCCTGGTCGATCAGCCGCTGCTCGGTGGCGTCGTAGCCGACCAGCTCCGGGCCGATCTGCTCGATGACGGCGAGGACGGCCTTCTCGACGCCCTTGCCGAGGTAACGGCCCGGGTCGCCGTCACGGAGTTCGATGGCCTCGAAGGCACCGGTGGAGGCGCCGGACGGAACGGCGGCACGACCCGTGCTGCCGTCGTCGAGGCCGACCTCGACCTCGACCGTGGGGTTGCCTCGGGAGTCCAGGATTTCCCGGGCTACGACGACGTCGATGGACGGCACGAGCATCTCCTTCTTCAATATGACGCTTCGGTGTGACGCGCGGGTCCGCAGGACCGCGGCGGCTCTGCGGGACCGAGCCTAACCGGCCCGGGACGATCGGCCATCCGATCGTCCGTGCGCCGGACAGAACCGAGAGTAAATTGTTTCCGAACGGAACAAAGACGTTTCCGAAAACCCGTCGAAAACCCGTTCGGACGCACGAGTCGGGCGCGGGCGTGAAAAACCCGCCCCGGTGCGTACGGGGGAACACGCACCGGGGCGGGAGTCGCGGGGCCGCTGCTCACTCGGGGTGCAGCTGCCGGCCCGGGTTACTTGAGGTGCAGCTGCTGGCCCGGGTAGATCAGGTCGGCGTCGTCGACGATGTCGTCGTTCAGCTTGAAGAGCTTCTCCCAGCCGCCCTCGACGTCGTGCTCCGCGGCGATCGAGCTGAGGGTGTCGCCGGTGACGACCTTGTACTCGCCGTCGCCCTTCTCGACCTTCTTGCCGGTCGGGGTGGTGACGGTCTTCTTCTCGGTCTTCTGCTCCGCGGCCGGACGCTCGGAGGAGCGGGAGGCCTTCTGCTCGGTGGAGCGCTCGGCGGAGGAGCCGCCGCTCTGGCTCTGGGAGCTCTCGGAGCTGCCGGAGCCGCTGCCCTGGTCCTCGGAGCCGCCGCCGGTGTACGCGGCGCCGGACAGGCCGGTGCCGCAGACCGGCCAGGCGCCCTTGCCCTGGCCCGCGAGCACCTTCTCGGCTATCTCGATCTGCTGGGCCTTGCTCGCCTGGTCGGCGCTGGCGGCGTACTGCGTACCGCCGTAGGCGGCCCAGGTGGAGGCGGAGAACTGCAGACCGCCGAAGTACCCGTTGCCGGTGTTGATGGACCAGTTGCCGCCGGACTCGCACTGGGCGACGGCGTCCCACTCGGACGCGGTGGCGGCGGAGGCGTTGCCGGCCGCCATCAGCGGGGCGGCGACGGCGGCACCGGTGACACCGGCGACAGCGATGACACGGGTGGCCTTGGACGGGCGACGGTGCTTGCCCTTGCCGGAAAACAGCATGGTTGATCCCCTCACCGACGCCTGCGAGGTGAGCTGTCGGGTTCGGGCCGGTTGAGTTGCCCGGCCGGGTTCCTCGCGGAACTCGGCTTCACCCCTAGCCGCTCCGGCTCAACTGCCCGGTACGGCGCTTACCTTGGGTCCCCCGCTCCTGCCTGCGGCGCTTGACGCGACGACTGTTCCCGTACGGCCGCTGGCAGGATTCGGCGTTGCGGCTGTCGGGGCCCGCGGTGGCGAGCGGTCATGACCGTAGACACGCGCCCCGCGGATTTTCAAAGACGATCACGGCTTCTGAGACCTATCTCTCACGAGATCCAAAACGGACATACGGTCTCTAACCGTGACGTGAACTCCCTCTACTTTTCGCCCGATTCGCCCGTGACCGTGAGCGTCTGACCGGGCAGGATGTAGTCGGGGTCGGCACCGACGACCCGCTCGTTGTCGCCGTAGAGCGCGTTCCACCCGCCGTCGACGCCAAGGGAGTCGGCGATGCCCCAGAGGCTGTCGCCCGAGCGGACGATGTACGAGCCGCCGTCGTCCTCCCCGGACTGCCCGGCGGACCCGGACCCGGACTCGCCGCCGCCCGAGGCGTGCCGGCCCGTCGCGAAGTCCGTGAGACCGCGCTTCGCCGCGCTCGCACCCTCGTCCTCGCTGCCGCCGCGGTGCCGGCCCGAGCCGGACACGCCCTGGCCGCCCCGGTTGTCGGTGCGGTCCGACGCGCTGCTCCCGGCCGACGCGCCCGGCTCGGCGGACCGGTCACGCCCGGCGGACGAGTCGTCGGACGGGGCGCCGGACGCGGAGGAGGAAGAGGATGAAGGGGACGAAGAGGGCGTACCCGAGGGCGAGTCGGACGCCTCGGCCGACGCGGACGGCGCGGGCGACTCCGACGACCGCGACGGCTCGGGCGATCCGGCGGCGGCGGGCGATTCGGACGACCTGGTGCCGTCCTCGTCCTTGGAGGTGTCCGAGTCCTTCGACGCGTCGTCACCGGACGCGTCCGAGCCGCCGTCCAGGACACCCGAGTCGCTGCCGAGACCCGCGAGCAGACCGCAGGTCGGCCAGGCGGCGATGCCCTGGTCCGCGTGCAGCTTCTCGGCGATCTTTATCTGCTGGGAGCGGCTGGCCTGGTCGGGGCTGGAGGCGTACTCCAGACCGCCGTACTGCTCCCAGGCGTCCTGCGACAACTGGAGGCCGCCGGAGTAGCCGTTGCCCGTGTTCTGGCTCCAGGCGCCGCCGGTCTCGCACTCGGCGATCCGGTCCCAGGTCGACGCGTCGGCCGCGTGGGCGCCGGTCGCGCCGAGCAGCGGGATGGCGATGGCGGAGCCGGTCACTCCGGCGGCGACGACCAGGGCGGGAGCCTGGCGGGGGCGACGGTGACGACCGTTCCCGGAGAGCATGCGACGACCTTTCACAGACGACGGGGACCGCGCGGCGCGTGATGCTCTTCGCCACGCTGATTCGTGAACGTATAGGCAGATGATCGCCTGTCACAAGTTCATGCCGCGCAGATCACGTGAAGATCACAAAGTTGAACGCGTGTCACTTTTGCATTGACGACGCACTGTTGTCGCCCGCTGACCGAGGCGGGGTGAACGAAACCGGCAGAGTACGCAGACCGCGCATGATGAGCCCGCCGCGCCGGCGAAGTTCGGCCGGATCGGCGTCCAGACGGAGATCCGGGAAACGGCTGAAAAGTGTCGCCAGCGCCGTCTGCCCCTCCAGCCGGGCCAGCGGGGCGCCCAGGCAGTAGTGGATGCCGTGACCGTACCCGAGGTGCTGGCTGTCGCGGCGGGAGAGGTCCAGGGTGTCCGGGTCGTCGAAACGCTCCGGGTCCCGGTCGGCGGCGGCGAGCACGACGAGGACGGGGTCGCCGGCCGCGACGTCCTGGCCGCCGAGGGTGAGCGGTTGGGTGGCGAAGCGCCAGGTGGCCATCTCCACCGGCCCGTCGTAGCGCAGGAGTTCCTCGACGCCGGTCTCCAGCAGGCCGTGCTCGCCCGCGGCGAGGGAGGCCTGCAGCCGCTCACGCTGACCGGGGTGGGTGAGCAGGGCGTACGTGCCGTTGCCGATGAGGTTGACGGTGGTCTCGAAGCCCGCGAAGAGCAGGATGAAGGCCATCGCGGCGGCCTCGTTCTCGGTGAGGTGCTCACCGTGGTCGGAGGCGCGGATCAGGCCGGAGATGAGGTCCTCGCCGGGACCGGGCTCGGGCGGCAGCGCGGCGCGCTTGCGGTGGATGAGGTCGGCGAGGTAGCCGCGCATCTTCTTCACCGACCGCGCGACGCCGCCCCGCGGGCCGCCCTGGTGACGGATCATCATGCCCGCCCAGTCCCGGAAGTCGTCCTGGTCCTCCCGGGGCACGCCGAGCAGGTCGCAGATGGCGTGGATGGGCAGCGGGAAGGCGTACTCGTGGATCAGGTCGGCGGAGCCGGACTCCGCGAAGCGGTCGATGAGGCCGTCCGCCAGCTCCTGCACCCGGGGAGCGAACTCGGCCACCCGGCGCGGCGTGAAGGCCTTGCTGACCAGTCGGCGCAGCCTGGTGTGGTCCGGCGGGTCGATGTTCAGCAGATGGGTCATCAGCTCGGCCTTCCGCTCCCCCGGAATGCCGGTCTTGCCCTTGGCGTGCGCGGGCTCGTCGTGGTGCGCCGGGTTCTTGGACAGCCGCGGGTCGGCGAGGGCCTGCTTGGCGTCGGCGTACCGGGTGACGAGCCAGGCCTCCACGCCGCTGGGCAGCCGGGTGCGGTGCACGGGGGCGTGCTCGCGCAACCAGGCGTAGGCGGGGTAGGGGTCGTTCGCGAACTCCCAGCCGAACAGTTCGGGGACGGGCCCGGTGCCCTCGCGGCCGGCGGTGACGGGGGGATGCTCGCCGGTCACCCCTCGACCTCCCGGATCGCGTCCCGGTACGCCCGGGCCGCCGCCCGCAGAGCCGCCTCCGGGTCGGTGCCCTCGGCCTCGGCGCGGGCCGCCAGGGCGAGGAGTTCGTAGCCGATGCCCTCGCCGGTGGGCAGCGGGACCGGAAGGCCCGCGGTGCGGACGCGGGATGCGAGCTTGGCGGCGAGGGCGAGGCCGGGCTGTCCGAGGGGCACGCCCTCGGTGACCGAGCTGCGCTGCTTCTCGGTGGCCTTGACCCGCAGCCAGTTCGCCCGGACCTCCTCGGGGGTGGACGCCGTCCCGTCACCGAAGATGTGCGGGTGGCGTCGGATCAGCTTGTCGACGATGGTGCCGGCGACGTCGTCGACGGAGAACGGCGCTTCCAGGTCCTCCTCCGCTATACGCGCGTGGAAGACGACCTGGAGGAGCACGTCGCCCAGTTCCTCGCGGAGGTCGTCGCGGTCGCCGTCCTCGATCGCCTCGACGAGTTCGTACGCCTCCTCGATGGCGTACTTGGCCAGTCCCTTGTGGGTGCGCTCGGACGACCACGGGCATGCGACGCGGATGCGGTCCATGACCTGGACGAGGTCGAGCAGGCGGGCGCCCGGGAGGTCGTAGGAGGCCGGGAGCAGTTCCAGCTCGGGCATGTCGACCCGGCCGGAGCCGGCGAGCCTGGCCAGTCCGTCGGTGAGCGCGGGCTCGCCCTCGCCGGTCGCCACGACCACCGCGGTGCGCCCGCCGGCGCAGGCGCCGACCAGTTCCTCCGCGCCGGGCGCCGCTTCGTCCACCCGTATCCCGGCCTCGCGCAGATACGGCAGCTGCGGATGGGCCCCGTCGGCGCACAGCACGCGGTCGGCGGTGCGCAGCGCCTGCCAGGCGGGCCAGGAGAGGAGGCCGGGGGCCACGCGGTGGCTGGTGGTGAGCAGGACGATACGGCCCTGGTCGGCGGTGGTCGCGTCGGCGGTGGTTGCGTTCACTCTCCGAACGTAACGCATGCCGCCGACGGCCCCACGAGTTGTCCACAGGCCCCGCAGAGGCGGCCGTACGCAGCCGTTCCCAGGACGCCTCCCGGGCCGCCCGCCAGGCCGTCCGCCAAGCCGTTGAGCCGTTGAGCCGTTGAGCCGTTGAGCCGTTGGGCCGTTAAGCCGTCTGCTGTGCGGGCTCCGCCTCCGTGACCTCCCGCACCCACGGCGTCCCGCTGTCGACGCGGCCGGCCCGCTGGACGTCCCACGCGCCGTAGCGCGGGTTGAGGTCGACGTCGAGCTTCTCGGATGCCTTGGACAGGGCCTGCCAGAACTCGGGGCGGCTGGTGTCGGTGCCGAGGCTCTCCGCCAGCTTCTGGGCCTCCAGCTGGACGCGGAGGTTGTCGTCGAGGCGTGCGGGGGCGACACCGTACTGCTGGAGCCAGACCGTCTCCAGCTGCTCGGAGCCCCCGGCCTGGTCCTCCAGGCCGCCGCGCATCGCCTGTACTTCCTTGCGGCTGACGCTCACCCCGGCGTCCTCGGCGGCGCGGTGCAGCACCCGGTCGAGGACCATGCTGTGCAGGGTGTCGCGGGTGAGGGCGCCGGTCTGGGCGACGACCTGCTGGTACTGCCCGTCGTCCGGGACGGCGGCGCGCTGGGCCTCGCGCACCTCGTCGACGCGGCTCTCCAGCTGGGAGACGGTGATCCGCTGGTCGCCGACGACGGCCGCGGCACCCGGGTGCGCGTCGTTGCCGCAGGCGGTGAGCAGAGGCGCCGCGGCGGCGATCGCGGCGGTGAGGAGGAGCGCGGAGCGACGGCGGCGGTGCAAGGAAACCTCCCGAGGAGAGCTTGTGCGACGGTGCACAAAGTCTTGCGGTGATCGATGTTAGGCAGTGGCCCGGCTCTGGCCAACCCATTGGACCAACGATTCACCAGGACTTCGGGCACCGCCCCGCGCCCGGCCTCCTCGGGCGGTGCGGCCGACCGTCAGCCGCCGCACTGGCGCAGCATCGCCTCGCGGTCCGGGGCGGTCACCGCCAGTTCGTACTTGGTGGCGACCTGGGCGAAGCGGACGGCGTAGGCGCAGCGGATCGACTTGTCCGGCGGCAGCCAGGAGGCCGGCCCGGAGTCGCGCTTGGCGGAGTTCGCCTTGCCCTCGACAGGGAGAAGGTTGAGCGGGTCGTTGGCCAGTTGTTCGCGCTTGTTCTCCGGCCAGCGCGAGGAGCCCATCTGCCAGCTGTACGACAGCGGCACGACGTGGTCGATCTGGACCTCGCTCGCCTTCTGCTTGCGCCACTCGATGCTCGTCCCGGTGTACGGGTCGTCCAGCGTCATCGCGACGACCACGCAGTCGGAGCCGGACCGGAAGCGCACCTGCTGTCCGTCCCGCTTCAACAGGTCGTTCCGCGTGTCGCAGCCGTTGCGGGCGAACGGGACGCCGTCGGCGGTGTCCATCCAGGCGTAGCCGAACTCGTCGCGGTCGTACCCCGTCTTCGGGCCGCGCCCCTTGGTCTTCAGGCCGTCGACGAGGTCGCGGGCCTTCGCCCGGGGGCCGTCACTGGTGACCGGGGCGAGGCCCGGTTCGGTGCCCTCCGGGTTGTCCAGCGGGCTGGCGGCGTGGCCGGCGGCCGGTGCCTCGGCTCCGCCGCCGGAGGCCGGGACGTCGTCCCCCTCGACGCCCTCGCAGCCGGTCACCAGGGCCAGCGCCAGGGCCGCGGCCACCGCCCCCGGGATACGAATCCTGCCGTGCCGCCTCATGCGTGCCCCTCCCCTGGTCGTTCGCCGCTACCACCGTAGCGAGGGAGAGGTCCAGACCATAGTGGGCCTTAATGGGCATAGGGAACATATCTGTCGTACGGTCGTCAGTGAGTCACGTCTCGGAAGGAGCTCTGGATGGGCATCCTCGACAAGATGAAGAACATGGCGAGCAAGAACAAGGAACAGTCGCAGAAACTGTCCGACGCCGCCGAACGCCAGGTCAACCAGCGGACCGGCGGGAAATACAAGAAGCAGGTCGACACCGCGCAGCAGCAGGCCGAGAAAAAGCTCGGCTTCGGACGCGGGCACGGTGGCGGCCGCGAGCAGCAGTAGCTGCGCGCACACCCCGGACAGGCCGAAGCCGTCCACGGGCTCTCCCGTGGACGGCTTCGTGCTGGTGCGACGGCCCGGACCGGTGGTCCGACGGCCCCGACCGGTGGTCCGACGGCCCCGACCGGTGGTCCGACGGCCCCGACCGGTGGTCCGACGGCCCCGGCCTGTGGTGCGACGGCCCTCACCGGCCAAGACTCCGGGACCACGCGTCCAGGAGCCGAGGATGCAGGTCAGGACCCGAGCAACCAGGTCAGGACCCGAGGATCCGGGTCAGGACCCGAGGATCGAGGTCAGGAACTCGCCGACCCAGCCGAGGAGTTCCCGGCCGACCAGCGGTTTGCCGCCCACCTTCGCGGTCTTCGGGCGCGGCACGAGCACCTGGTGCGTGCCCGCCTTGATGACGCTGCCGGGATAGAGCCGCTTGAGCCGCAGCTCCTGGGACTCGCGCAGCTCGACCGGCGCGAAGCGGATGTTGTTGCCCTGGAGCACGATCTCGCCGACGGCGCACGCCCGCGCGAGCATCCGCAGGCCCGCAACCAGCAGCAGGTTCTCCACCGGCTCCGGCAGTTTGCCGTACCGGTCGACGAGTTCCTCGCGTACGGCCTTGACGTCCTCCTCGCTGTTGGCGGAGGCGATGGACCGGTACGCCTGGAGCCGCAGCCGCTCGCCCGGCGCGTAGTCGTGCGGGACGTGCGCGTCGACGGGCAGCTCGATCTTGACCTCCAGCGGCGGCTCCTCCTCCACGCCGCCCTCCAGCGAGGCCCGGTAGTCCGCGACGGCCTCACCGACCATCCGCACGTACAGGTCGAAGCCGACACCGGCAATGTGCCCGGACTGCTCGCCGCCGAGCAGGTTGCCCGCGCCGCGGATCTCCAGGTCCTTCATCGCCACGTACATGCCCGCGCCCATCTCGGTGTGCTGGGCGATGGTCGCGAGCCTTTCGTGCGCGGTCTCCGTCAGGGGCTTCTCCGGCGGGTACAGGAAGTAGGCGTAGCCCCGCTCCCTGCCCCGGCCGACGCGGCCGCGCAGCTGGTGGAGCTGGCTGAGACCGAAGTTGTCGCCGCGCTCGACGATGAGGGTGTTGGCGTTGGAGATGTCGATGCCGGACTCGACGATGGTCGTGGAGACCAGCACGTCGTACCGCTTCTCCCAGAAGTCGACAACGACCTGTTCGAGCGCCTGCTCCGACATCTGGCCGTGGGCGGTGGCGATGCGGGCCTCGGGGACGATCTCGCGCAGCCTGGCCGCCGCGCGGTCGATGGACTCGACGCGGTTGTGGATGTAGAAGACCTGGCCCTCGCGCAGCAGCTCGCGGCGGATCGCGGCACCGATCTGCTTGTGCTCGTAGGGGCCGACGAAGGTCAGCACCGGGTGGCGCTCCTCCGGCGGGGTGGTGATCGTCGACATCTCGCGGATGCCGGTGACCGCCATCTCCAGGGTGCGCGGGATGGGGGTGGCGGACATGGTCAGCACGTCGACGTTGGCGCGCAGCTTCTTCAGCTGCTCCTTGTGCTCGACGCCGAAGCGCTGCTCCTCGTCGACGATGACCAGACCGAGGTCCTTGAACTTGGTCTCCGAGGAGAACAGGCGGTGGGTGCCGATGACGATGTCCACCGACCCCTCGCGCAGGCCCTCCAGGGTCGCCTTCGACTCGGTGTCGGTCTGGAAGCGGGACAGCGCCTTCACGTTCACCGGGAACTGCGCGTACCGCTCGCCGAACGTCCCGAAGTGCTGCTGCACCAGCAGCGTGGTCGGGACGAGTACGGCGACCTGCTTGCCGTCCTGGACGGCCTTGAAGGCGGCACGGACGGCGATCTCGGTCTTGCCGTAGCCGACGTCGCCGCAGATCAGGCGGTCCATCGGGACCGTCTTCTCCATGTCGTCCTTGACCTCGGCGATGGTGGTGAGCTGGTCCGGCGTCTCCGCGTAGGGGAAGGCGTCCTCCAGCTCGCGCTGCCAGGGGGTGTCCGCGCCGAACGCGTGGCCCGGCGCCGCCATCCGCGCGCTGTACAGCTTGATCAGGTCGGCGGCGATCTCCTTGACCGCCTTCTTCGCGCGGGCCTTGGTCTTGGTCCAGTCGGCGCCGCCGAGGCGGTGCAGGGTGGGTGCCTCGCCGCCGACGTACTTGGTGATCTGCTCCAGCTGGTCGGTGGGGATGTAGAGCCGGTCGCCGGGCTGGCCGCGCTTGGCGGGGGCGTACTCCACGACCAGGTACTCGCGGGTGGCGCCCTGCACGGTGCGCTGCACCATCTCGATGTAGCGGCCGACGCCGTGCTGCTCGTGGACGATGTAGTCGCCCGACTCCAGGGTGAGCGGGTCGATGGTCTTGCGGCGCCGGGCCGGCATCCGCGCGCCCTCGCGGCCGGCGGCCTTCTGCCCGGTCAGGTCGGTCTCGGTGAGCACGGCCAGCTTCAGCGCGTGGTCGACGAAGCCGTGCTCGACCGAGCCGCAGGAGACGTGCACGACGGAGGGGCTGAGCGTGCCGAGGTCCTGGTCGAGGCGGGCGGCGATGCCCTCGCCGCCGAGCACCTCCACGGTGCGGGACGCGGGGCCGTGGCCCTCGGTGAGGTAGACCGCGCGCCAGCCGTCGGCGAGCCAGCCCTTGGTGTCGGCCAGGGCCTTCGCGGTGTCGCCGCGGTACGTCTCGGGGGCGTGCATGCCGAGCTTGACGGTGTCCGCCTCTTCGAGCGCGTCGTCGGCGGCGAAGGGTGAGACCGACCACCACATCATGCCCAGTTCGCGGGCGCGGTCCCGGACGTCCGCGATCGACCACAGGGAGGCCGCGTCCACGTCGATCGGCGCCTCGCCGCCGCCGGCGGTCGCGGCCCAGGACGCCTGGAGGAACTCCTGCGACGTCGCCACCAGGTCGGCGGCCCGCGTGCGCACCCGCTCCGGGTCGCAGACCACGGCCATCGCGCCCCCCGGCAGCACGTCCAGGAGCAGCTCCATGTCGTCCACCAGGACCGGAGCCAGGGACTCCATGCCTTCGACGGCGATGCCCTCGGCGATCCTGCCGAGCAGTTCACCCAGCTCGGGGTGGTCCTCGGCGAGTGCGGCGGCCCGCTCGCGCACGTCCCGCGTCAGCAGCAGCTCGCGGCAGGGCGGCGCCCACAGCCCGTGCTCGGCGATCTCCAGGGAGCGCTGGTCGGCGACCTTGAAGTAGCGGATCTCCTCGACGTCGTCGCCCCAGAACTCGACGCGGAGCGGGTGCTCCTCCGTCGGCGGGAACACGTCCAGGATGCCGCCGCGGACGGCGAACTCGCCGCGCTTCTCCACCAGCTCGACCCGCGCGTACGCGGCCGCCGCCAGCGCCTCGACGACCTCCTCCAGGTCGGCGCCCTGCCCGGTGCGCAGGGCCACGGGCTCCAGGTCGCCCAGGCCCTTGACCTGCGGCTGAAGCACGGAGCGCACGGGCGCCACGACGACGGAGACGGGACCGGTCTCCGGGTCGTCGGAGCGGGGGTGGGCCAGGCGGCGCAGGACGGCCAGGCGGCGGCCGACGGTGTCGCTGCGGGGGCTGAGCCGCTCGTGCGGCAGGGTCTCCCAGGAGGGGTACTCCACGACGCCCTCGGGCGGCAGCAGGGAGCGCAGGGCCGCGGCCAGGTCCTCCGCCTCCCGTCCCGTCGCCGTCACGGCCAGCACCGGGCGGTCCGTCTCGCGGGCCAGGGCGGCGATCGCGAAGGGGCGGGCCGCGGGCGGGCCGACGAGGTCGACGTGCATGCGGTTGCCGTCTGCGGCCGCCGAGATCGCTTCCGCGAGGGCGGTGTCCTTGACGACGGCGTCGAGCAGACCGTGCAGGCTCATGGAGGGGGTGCTTCCGTCCTGGGTTGGGGCAACACGAGTAGCCCGACTCGGTGAGGGTCGGGGGTGTCCAGGTTACGTCGGTCCGCTCGACGGCGTCGGAGCTGTGGACGACGCCGGGCGAGTGCCGGGCCGGCACCGCCGTGGACGTACCGCGGGCGTACCAGGGGGCTCCGTCCCCTCGGACCCGGGGCCCATGCCGGCTGGACCGGCACCGCCGTGGACGTACCAGGGGGCTCCGCCCCCTGGACCCCCGGGCCTGTGCCCGCCCCACCACCCGACTCGGTGGGCTGAGAAGCGGACGCCCGGGGCGACGACGCCCCGGCCCCAGGAGTGACTGGCCGCACGGGGGCGGAAGGAGGTGGCCGCACGGAGGGCGGGAAAAAGCGGCCGCACGGAGGGCGGGAAGAAGTGACCGCACGGGCTCCGGTGCAAAAGGCCCGGCGCCTCCGCCCCCCCTGGGACGTCGGCGCCGGGCCCTCCTCCGCAACCCCCGTATGCGGTGGCCGTGGGGACGGGTGCTACTCCGTCGCGATGGCGTTCAGGACGTTCATGCGGCCCGCCCGGAAGGCCGGGACCAGGGCGGCGAACAGGCCCACGAAGGCCGAGCCGACGAAGACCCCGATGATCGTCGGCCAGGGGATCTCCAGGACGTTCAGCCCCTCCAGGGCGAGCAGCCTCTGGGCCGTGGCGCCCCAGCCCATGCCCAGACCGAGGCCGAGCAGGGCACCGAAGAGGGCGATGACGACGGACTCCATGCGGATCATGCGGCGCAGCTGACGGCGGGAGAGGCCGATCGCCCGCATCAGACCGATCTCACGGGTCCGCTCGACCACCGACAGCGCCAGCGTGTTCACCACACCGAGGACGGCGACGATGATCGCCAGTGCGAGCAGGCCGTACACCATGTTCAGCAGCTGGCCGATCTGGTCCTTCAGCTCCTGCTTGTAGTCGGTCTGGTCGGCGACCTGGTACTGCGGGTAGGCGTCCAGGGACTTCTTCAGCGCGGCGTACGCCTGGTCGGCCCGGCCGTCCTCGGCCTTGGCGAACATGATCGTGTTCGGCGGGACGTTCTCGGCCGGCAGGTACTTCTCCATCGTCTCGATGCTGATGTACCGGGCGCCCTGGTCGAGGGCCACGTCGTCACTGGTGATCGCCGCGACCTCGAGCTTCGCCGTCTCGCCGCCCTTGAAGGCGACGGAGACGGTGTCGCCGACGTGCACACCGTGCTTCTTCGCGTAGTCCGAGCCGACGGACATGGCGTCGGTGCCGTAGGCGGCGGAGAGCTCGCCCTCGGTCGTCGCGCGGCGCACGTCCTCGGCGTAGGTCGGGTCGGCGGCCGTGACACCGTCGTCGTCGGTCTTGCCGTCGGGCGAGGTCAGCGTCGCGTCGAGCGTCTTGTAGCGGGTGACGTGCTCCAGGCCGGGCGTGTCGGTCATGGCCTTCTCGGCCTGCGGCACGATCCGCTGGCTGCCCTGGACGATGAAGTCCGCGCCGACCGTCTTGTCCAGCTCGCTGGTGGCCGAGGCGACCATGGAGGAGCCGACGACGGACAGGCAGGCCACCAGCGCCAGGCCGATCATCAGCGCGGCACCGGTGGCGCCGGTACGGCGCGGGTTGCGCAGCGCGTTGCGCTCGGCGAGCCGGCCCACCGGCCCGAAGGCCCGCAGCAGCACCGCGCTGATCACCCGGACCACGAACCCGGCCAGCAGCGGGCCGACGACGACGAAGCCGACGAGCGAGAGCACGATGCCCGCGCCGAGCATCAGCGAACCGTCGCTCGCCTTGTCGGCGGAGGCGGCCGTCAGCAGCGCGGCGGCACCGGCGCCGGTGAGGACCAGGCCGATCCCCCCGCGGATCCAGCCGGCCCTGCCGTCGGCCGGCGTACCGGCGTCGCGCAGGGCGGCCATCGGGGAGACCTTGCCGGCCCGGCGGGCGGGCAGGTAGGCGGCCAGGACGGTGACGACGACGCCGAGGACGAGGCCGATGACAGGGGTCGCCGTCTTGACCGTCAGGTCGTCGGTGGACAGGTTCATCCCCGCCGCAGACATCAGCTTCATCAGTCCGACGGCGATGCCGACACCGGCCGCCACGCCGAGGACCGAGCCGATGACACCGAGCAGCAGCGCCTCGATCAGCACGGAGCGGTTGACCTGCCGGCGGGAGGAGCCGATGGCCCGCATCAGGCCGATCTCGCGGGTGCGCTGGGCGACCAGCATGGAGAACGTGTTGATGATCAGGAAGATGCCGACGAGGAACGCGATGCCGGCGAAGCCCAGCATGGCGTACTTGATGACGTCCATGAACTCGCCGATGTCCGCGCGGTCCTCGTCCGCGCTCTCCTCGGCCGTCTGCACCTTGTAGGTGCCGCCGAGCGTGCCGGCGACGGACTGCTTGAGCCGCGCGTCGGACACGCCGTCGTCCGCGACGACGTTGAACTGGGTGAACTTGTCGGCCGAGCCGAGCAGTTCGCGCTGCGCGGTGGGCGTGTCGAAGTAGACGAGGGCGGCACCCGGGTTGGTCACCGTGAAGGAGACGATGCCGACGATCTCCGTCCTGAAGTCGCCGGTCTGCGCGATGGTGCGCAGCTCGTCACCGATCTTCAGGTCGTGCTTGTCGGCGGTGTCGGCGTCGACCATCGACTCGGTGGGGCCGCGCGGAGCATGCCCGGAGGTGATCTCCAGCGACCGCTCGCTGTTCTCCGTCCAGTTGCCCGCGATCGTCGGCGCGCCGGTGGTGGCGCCCACGTTGTCGTTGTCACGGTCGACGACCGTCACGTTCGTCGAGGTGACCGAGCCCTGCGCCGACTTGACGCCGTCGATGCCGCGCACCTGCTCCAGGGCGGACGCCGGAAGCGACTCGGGCACACCGCTCTGCGGGGTCTCCTCGCTCTTGGCGTCCTTCGGCGTCACCGTCACGTCCGAGGAGGTGGCCGCGAAGAGCTTGTCGAAGGTGGTGTTCATCGTGTCGGTGAACACCAGGGTGCCGCACACGAACGCCACCGACAGCAGCACCGCCACCGCCGAGAGCGCCATCCGGCCCTTGTGGGCGAAGAAGTTGCGCATCGAGGTCTTGACGACGGTCATGACGTACGCCCCCGCGCGTCGAAGTCCTTCATCCGATCCAGGACGGCTTCCGCGGTCGGCCTGTGCATGTCGTCGACGATCCGGCCGTCGGCGAGGTACAGCACCCGGTCCGCGTAGCTGGCGGCCACCGGGTCGTGGGTGACCATGACGATGGTCTGGCCCAGTTCCGTGACCGAACGGCGCAGGAAGCCGAGGACCTCGGCACCGGCCCGCGAGTCCAGGTTCCCGGTCGGCTCGTCACCGAAGATGATCTCCGGCCGGGCGGCCAGCGCCCGCGCCACCGCGACCCGCTGCTGCTGACCGCCGGAGAGCTGCGTCGGCCGGTGCTTGAGCCGCCCGGCGAGCCCGACGGTCTCCACGACCCGGTCCAGCCACGCCCGGTCGTACTTGCGGCCGGCGATGTCCATGGGCAGTGTGATGTTCTCGATCGCGTTGAGCGTCGGAAGCAGGTTGAACGCCTGGAAGATGAAGCCGATCCGGTCCCGGCGCAGCTGTGTGAGCTTCTTGTCCTTCAGGCCGGTTATCTCGGTCTCGTCCAGGTGGATCCGGCCGCTGGTCACGGTGTCCAGGCCCGCCATGCAGTGCATCAGCGTCGACTTGCCGGAACCCGACGGCCCCATGATGGCGGTGAACTGGCCGCGGGCGATGTCCACGTCGACGTGGTCCAGGGCGACCACCCGGGTCTCGCCCGACCCGTAGGCCTTCACGACCTGCCGCGCCCGCGCGGCAGCGGCCGTACGCCCTCCGGTGCTCCCCTGAGCGGGAATACTTACGGCCGGTATCATGTCAATTCTCCTATGTCGGTCATCAGGTGAGGCGCCGGTGCCGGCGGCGAAGCCGGGGGCTACCGGAGTGGGGACGGTGGTGCCGCGCGCCCTTAGGGGAGGCGGTGCGTGGGTGCCGCGACCGTCGTGGTCCCGGCGCCGCCGTCGTGTGCGGTACTGCGTGGTGTGCGGTACTGACTGTGCGTCTGCTGCTGCGTGTTGCTGTCGCGTCTGCTGCGGTGCTGCCGTCGAAGAGTCTGACCGGATCCGCGGGGTGAGTGCGCTGGTGTTCAGCGCACTCTTCTCCTGAGGAAAACCCCACCCCCGCAGGTCCGGTTCGCCGCCCCCCAGCGGCGTAAAGCCAGACTAAGGACGCCACCGGGCCCGTCTCGTCCTCCGTCGGTACGAACCCTCCCCGAGCCGTAGTACGGAGGTACCCCTAGGGGCAGTCCACCCTTCGGCGGACCGTGCCTCAGGGTCGCTCTCCACCCCCGGACGCAGCGAGCATCCACCCTTCCGCCGCGTGAGGGTCAAACGCGCGGCTCCGGCCCGGCATCCACCCCGCGGGGGTCACTCCACCCCACGGGGGTCACTCCACCCCACGGGGGTCACTCCACCCCACGGCCCGTCAACGAGCTGAGGCTGCTGCGCACCGAGGCCATCTGGGCCTGCAGTTCGTCCCACCGCTCCCCGTGCTCGCGCAGCACCCGCTCCGTCTCCCGGGCGATCCACTCCTGCCGCACCCGGGCCCCGGCCACCACCTCGGCAGCCTCGGCCTCGGCCTCCTCCTGCCGCCGCACGGCCGCCTCCCCGGCCTCGGCCAGCGCCCGCTGGGCCGCGCACACCTCCTGCTCGGCGCGCGCCACCGACTCCGCGTGGTGCGCGTCCAGGGCCTCGGCCCGCTCGCGCTCGGCCCGCTCGGCCACGGCCTGCCGTTCGGCCTGCTCACGGCTCTGCCCGGCGAGCATCTCCTCGGTACGCCGACGCATCTCGCGCAGCGCGGACAGCGCCTGAGCACGCCCTTCCTTCACCTCGCGCCGCGCCCCGATCCGGGCCTCGCCGGCCTCCGCGCGCGCCGCCAGCAGCCACTGCCGGGCCCGTTCGTCCGCCTCCGCGCGCACCGCGTCGGCATGCGCCCCGGCCGCATCCCGCACCTCGATGGCGTACGCCCGCGCGTCCGCCATCAGCTCCTCCGCCGCACTGCGCGCCCCCTCCCGCACCGCCGCGGCCTCCTCCGCGCCGAGCGCGAACAACTGCCGCGCCCGCTCCCCGAGCGCCTCGTAGTCCTGCGGAGCGAGCTGCGCGACCTCGTCCAGCAGGTCCGCCAGCTCCTCCTCCATCTCGCGGGCCAGCACCGTGAGCCGGGCGGCCCGCTCCCAGGCCGCGTCACGGTCCTCACAGAGCGCGGCCGCACACTCCTCCACCTGCTCGGGACGGTAGCCGCGCTCGCGCCCGCGTACGGTCGCGAAGCCGTGGTCGGACGCCGACGCGCCGCTCATGCTCATCACACCCCTGTGGTGAACCCGGTGTCGCGCTAACTGGACCCGACCGACTTTATGGACCGGAGGTAAGCCCTCATAACGCGACACACCGCACGCAAAGGGCGCGGCCGGAGCACACACAGGGCGCGGCCCCGGCGCGCGACAAGACGCGCCCCGGGCACACAAAAGACGGGACCCGGCCGCCCCACAGGACGACCGGGCCCCGCCCGTCGCACACCTCAGCGGCGCGGACGCCTCACAGCAGCCCGTCCCACATCTGCTCCAGCAGCACCGACCACCAGCTCTCCGGCGAACCCAGCGCCGCCGGGTCCAACGCGGCCAACTGCGCCTGGAAGTCGACGGTCCAGCGACCCGCCTGCTCCTGGTTGAGACCGAACCGCAGCCGCCACATCCGCCCCAGCAGCGCCAGCGAGCGCACGAACTCCGGCAGCCCCGTGTTCACGAACTGCGGCGGCACGGGCGCGCCACCCGGCCCCGCCTCCACCGGCACCGCCACGATCGCCGCCGTGCCGTACTGCACACAGATCGCCCGGCCGAAGTCACTGCCCACGACGAGGTACGACCCCGCGTCCGAGGCCGGCTGCACCCCGCGCTCCGCCGCCAGCTCCGCCAGCGTCGGCACCGGACGCCCCGGCTGGGCCTGCGCCCAGAAGAACGGCCCCATGTCCGTCGGCAGCCCCGCCGCCACCAGCGTGTGCGCCACCGCCGGCGGCACACCCTGCCGGGACACCGCGGCCTGCTCGAACCGGAAGACACCCGGCCCGAACGCCGCGACCAGCTCCTGCCCGACGGCCTCCGGAGGAACCGGCGGCGCCGGCTGCACCTGCGGCAACGGCGCCCGCACCGGCGCCGGACGCGCCGGACCGTCGGCCACCTGATGCAACTCGCCCTGGTGCGCCAGCAGCTGCTGCATACCCTGCTGCCGGCTCGCGTGGTCCAGACCGTACGGCGCGATCGACGTGATCCGCGCCTGCGGCCACTGCTCCCGGATCATCCGCGCACAGTAGGCACCCGGCAGCTCGCACGACTCCAGCTCGGTGTGCAGCTCAATCACCTGGTCCGGCGGCACGTTCATCGCGCGCAGCTCGTGGAACATCTGCCACTCCGGGTGCGGCGTACCCGGCGCCGAACGCCGGATCAGCTGCTGCTCGGAACCGTCCTGCGCGCGGTAGCGCAGCACGGCCTGGTAACCCGGACCGACGGTCGGCTGACCGGCGGGCGGCTGCGGATAGCCGTACGCCGGCGGCCGGCCCGGCGCGGCCTGCCCCGGCGGCGGCACGGCACCCGGCGGCGGCACGGGCTGACCGGCACCCGGAGCGCCGGGTGCGCCCGGGGCCCCGGGGGGCGGCGGAGGCGGCGGCGCGCCTACACCGGCCGGACCGCCCGCCGAAGGAGAGGCCAGCATGGTCTGCGCATGGTGCACCCCGCCACCCGTACCGCCCGTACCGCCCGAGGCACCCGGCGCACCCGGTGCGGCGGGCGGAGGCGGCGGCGTACCCGGCGCTCCCGGCGCCGCGGGGGCACCCGGACGGCCCGGAGGAGCCGGAGGCGGCGGCGCACCGCCACCCGTCCCACCCGGATCGGCCAGCATCGTGGCGGCATGGTGCACCCCACCCGGCGGCGTACCACCCGGCGCGCCCGGCGGAGGCGGCGGCGCACCCGGACCACCCGCCGGACCCGGCGGCGTACCCGGCGCCGACGGCGGCTGCGCACCGCCGCCCGTCCCGCCCGGGTCAGCCAGCATCGTGGCGGCATGGTGCACCCCACCCGGCGGCGTACCACCCGGCGCACCCGGCGGAGGCGGCGGCGCACCCGGACCACCCGCCGGACCCGGCGGCGTACCCGGCGCCGACGGCGCGCCCGGCCCCTCGGGGCCCAGCGAGGACACCAGCTGCGTCGGCACATAGCCGCCACCCGCCGGCGTACCCGGCGCGGGAGTCCCCGTCGGCGCAGGCGTGTCCCCGGGACGCGCACCCGGCACACCGGGTGCACCCGACCCCGAACCCGCGGACGGCTGCCCGGACGGGGGCGTCGGAGGCGCGGGCGGCACGGACGGCGGCGCCCCCGCACCGGACGACGCGGCGGACGACTCGGCAGCCGCACCCGGTCCGCCCTGCGCGTTCGACTCGCCCTGCGCACCCGGCTCGCCCTGTGCGCTCGACTCGCCGACCGCCGGTGACAGCGCCGTCGGCGGCAGCCGGCTGCCCCCCGACATCAGCGCCGTCTTCGCCTCCGGAGTCGCCGAGGGCGGCGGCGTACCGCGACCGTCGGCATCGTTCAACTGCGGCGCGAACACGGTCTGCGGCAACGGCACGGAACGGTCCTCGCCCGCGTCCGCGTTCGTGTCCGTACCCGCCCAGGGCGTCGCCCCGGCAGGCGCACCCGGCGCACCGGACGCACCCGCGCCCGCCCCCTCGCCCGCGCCGGAGCCACCGGCGGGCGTCGGCCACGCCGCACCGCTCCCCTGCCCATCCGCCGAAGCGGCCGGAACAGAGGGAGCAGAAGGAGGAGCAGAAGCAGAAGGAACCGGGCGACCCCCCTCAGCCGCACCCGACGGCACACCGCCCCGCGTCTCCGGAAGCGACGAGCCGGCCGCGGCAGACGAGGCGGCCGCAGCACCGGAACCCCCCGCGTCCCCGCCCCGGCGGTCCGGAATCCCCAACTTGTCCGCCGCCTCCTGCAACCACTCCGGCGGACTCAACAAGAAGGACGTCTGATTCAGATCCACCCGCGCGGCAGGCGGCGGCGCCGGCTCCTCCACCGCATCCGGACGGCCGTACTCCTCCTCGTACCGGCGGATCACCTCACCCACCGGCAACGAAGGCCACAGCGTCGCCTCACCACTGTCCCGGGCGATCACCAACCGCTGCGCACCACCGTCCGAACGCGGCCCGTCCGCACGGTCCTCCGCCCACACCACGAACCCCAGGTCGAACTCCCGCACCCGCACCTCACGGTGCTGGTAACCCGGCAACTCGCCGTTGACCCACTCCTCCGCGCGCTCCTGCGCCTGCGCGAACGTCACCATCGCCAGCTCACTCCCCTACAGACGCAGACGTCACGGGCACCGCACGCGCGAAACCACCGTCCACCATCAGGTTCGCCACCGTCTCCAACTCCGGCGGCGACCCCGCCAACCGCGACAGGAACACATCGAAGTCCTCACCGCACGGCAACAGCAAACGCTCCACCCGCTCCGCCGGAGGCACCGCCGGATCCGCGTCCCGCACATCGTCATAGGCGCAGAACCACACCGACCCGACCCGGTCGCCCTTCACCTTCACCGCGAGCAGACCACCCTGCACGAACGCGACACCCAGATAGTCCTTCGTCAAATGGTCCCGCAGACACTTGTTGACGTAGACCAGGTCATTGACCGCCGCCTCCTCACGCACCGTGAAGAACGGCTGGTCCACCAACAACCCCAGCTCCGCGTCCAGCGCCGTACCCACCGGCGCACAACCACCCGCCGCCTTCAGGAACGACCGGTACGCACCCGGCAACCGGTACCCCAGATCCTCCTCGACACCCTGCACCTGCTGCTCCGAGACCGCCACACCCGACTTCGGCAGCCCGAAGTGCGCCGGACGCGTCTCCTGCAACGGCCGCGTCCCACGCTTGGCCTGATCCACCGCCGCCGTCGCGATCCCACCGTGGTGCCGCAGCAACGCCTTCACCTCGACCGGAACCAGCTCCATCCGCCGCGACCCCGCCACGTGGTGCCACGTCCAGCCATGCGGCGTCGCCACCGCCGGCACCGTGTCCCACAACTCGTGCCCCGACGCCGAAAGCACCGCGTTCGCCGACACGTAGTCCGTCAGCCGCAACTCGTCGACCCCGAACCCCGCCGGCGGCTCCGCGATCTCCGCCACCGCACGGGCATACGGCGAGAAAACGGGGTAACCACCCTCGTCGACCCGTACCCCTCTCGGGTGACGTTGCGCCCGCACCGGATCCGGGAAATGCACGACCTGCCCGGCATAGGCCGCGTTCGGCGGCGCGGCTGCTTGCCCGAGCCGACCTGTCGTCATGGCGGTTGCCCCCTGCGGCATCTGTCTGAACTGTCTGCGGTATCTGAACTGTCTGAACTGTCTGGTCACCGCACCACGCGGTGCCGACAGCCTATGCGGTACGGCAAGAGGGGTCACCGGCACCGGACCCCGCACCCGACACCCACACCCCCACCCCCGTGACCAGACGTCACCCTCCCGTGACACACCGCCCATACCCGGGCGTGTCACCACGCCCCAGCTTCCGCAGCAGCCCCACGATTTGGCACTCTGTGACCTTCGGGGGGATGCTCAGGAGGGGAAACGATCATGAGTGCCACACAGACGGGACCCGACACCGGGCGACCCGACGACCACCGCGGCGGCGACCCCCGCATCGGCTGGAGCAGCACCGAAGCCACCCGCGCCCCCACCCTCCTCCACCGCCGCGACGGCATACTCCCCACCGTCGCCGCCGCCCTCTCCGTACGCGGCACCACCCTCACCGGCACCGCCACCCGCGCCGACACACCCCCCGCCCTGCACCACCTCGTCCAGGACTTCCTCGACACCCTCACCAGCGGCCAACGAGACCGCTACACCGGCCGCTGCGCCGAAACCATCCTCATCTCACGCCACCTCGCCAACGCCGACGCCGCACGCACCAAACGCGCCGCCCGCAAACCCATGACCAACGGCGAAGCCCGCAAGGCACTCAAACACGCCAAACTCACCACCCGCCGCATCCGCGAGGACGGCGACCCCCTCCACGGCAGCTTCGCCCCACCCTGCCGCGCCTGCACCGCCCTCAGCGCCCACTTCGGCGTCCGCGTCGTCGACCCCACCACGGACGACGCCTGACCCCAGCCGGACCACCGCCCCACACCCACAACACCCCCCTAGAGCCGCCAGAGGCGACAGCGCCGCAAGAGCCGACCGAAACGAACCAAGGGCACATGCAAGCCGACCGCACCTTCACCACCCGCTTCCCCGTCCCCGTCGACGCCGCACTCCGCGACGCCGGCTGGCACCCCGGACGCTGGGACATAAAACAAGCCGAAATCTGGGCCGACACCCTCCGCGAACACACCTCACCCGCCGGACACCACCACACCGTCTTCCCCGCCGCCGTCGAAGCCTGGGCCGAATTCGGCGGCCTCCACATCACCCCCACCGGCCCCGGCCGCCACATCGCCCCCACCACCCTCCACATCGACCCCCTCCACGGCCTCCACATGGCCCGCACCCTCGGCGACCTCGGCCGCGCCCTCGACACCCAGACCAGCCCCCTCGGCACCGAAACCGACAGCCACGCCCTCGTCGCCATCGACACCGAAGGCCGCGTCTACGCCCTCGACCACACCGGCGACTGGTACCTCGGCCCCGACCTCGACACCGCCTTCGCCACCCTCGTCGCCGGCACCCAACCCACCCTCATCTCACGCCACCTCGCCAACGCCGACGCCGCTCGCACCAAACGCGCCGCCCGCAAACCCATGACCAACGGCG
>NZ_JACBYP010000097.1 GCF_018982965.1 Streptomyces mayonensis
GCAGACCAGCAGCGCGGCCAGGGCCACCGCTGTCCACTTCAGGACACGGCTGACCCTGCGCGGGCCGCGGCCGCGGGGGGCGCGTACGGCTGGCCGGGCCGGCCCTGGTACTCGGCGGGTGCGTACTGCTGCGCCTGCGCCGGGTGCGCCTGCTGCGGGTACGGCTGCTGCGGGTACGGCTGCGCCGCGCCGCCGCCGTTCGTCCCGTACGGCGGCAGGGGCGGCAGATACGCCGTCTCCTCCGCGGAGGCCGGCGGCTGCACCTGGGTCTCCCAGGTCTGCCCCTGCCACTGCTGCGTGTACTGGTCGGCGTTCGGGTCCGGCTGCTGGGCCCCGTACTCCCCGTACTCCCCGTGCCCCCCGTACCCCTCGTACGGCTGCTGCCGCGCGGACCACGCCTGCGCGTCGTACCCCTCGTACCCGTCGTACCCCTCGTGCGGCTGGTGCGGCCGGTGCGGCTGATCGGTCATCGTGCCCCTCCTGCGAACGGCGGGAGCACCTCGACCGTGCCGCCGTCGGCCAGCCGTACCGTCTCGTGCCCGCGTGCGCCCACGGGGTCGCCGTCGACGAGGAACGAGCAGCGCAGCAGCACGCGCGTGAGTTCGCCGGGGTGCCGCTCGCGCACCGCGCCGAGCGCGTCGGCGAGGGTGGCCGCGTCGTAGGGTTCCTCGGCCACCCCCGCCGCGGCCTTCGCGGCGGCCCAGTAGCGCACCGTGACCTTTGCCATCTGGATCCTTCGTCGCCGGTGCCGGTCGGCGTCCGTGCCGGCCGGCCGTGCACACCGCCGGGTCGGCGGTGACCGGGTTCAGGCTAGCCCGCCCTGGACACCGCCCAGTCGCCGATACGGCGCAGCAGACCGGCCTCCGCGGCGTGCTCGGCATGGCCCATGCCGGGCTCCAGCCAGAGTTCGCCGTGGTCACCGGCCGCCTCGGCCAGCATCCGGGGGTGGTCGAGGGGAAAGTAGCCGTCCCGGTCGCCGTGCACGATCAGCAGCGGCGTCGGAGCGATCCGCGCCGCCGCCCGGACCGGCGACAGCGGCACCGGGTCCCAGTCCCGGTGGTGGATTCGGGTGCGCAGGCCGTAGCGGCCCACCACGCGCCCGGCGGGTCGCATCACCAGCCAGTGCAGCCGGCGCATGGGCGCCGTGCCCCGGTAGTACCAGCGCGCGGGGGAGCTGACGGACACGACGGCGTCCGTGCCCGCCGCGTCGTCGTCGGCGTACAGCGCGGCGTGCCGCAGGACCACCGAGCCGCCCATGGAGAAGCCGACGGTCACCACGCGCGGGTGCCCGAGGCCGCGCGCCCAGGCGACCGCCGCCGCCAGGTCGAGCACCTCCCGGTCGCCGACGGTGGACCGGCCGCCGGAGGCACCGTGCCCGCGGAAGGAGAACGTGACCACGGCAGCGTGCCGCGCGAAGGCGGCCGCGATCCGGCGCACATGTGGCCGGTCCGCGTCGCCCGTGAAGCCGTGCGCGACGACGAACACCAGGTCAGAGGCGCCGTCACCGGCCGTGCCCGGCTCGTACACGGCGTCGATCGGGACCCCGTCGGCCGTACGGAGGAAGGTGCGCGCGGGCGTGCGGCGCGGCGCTTCCCGGGGTGTCTCGGGATGCGGACGATTGTCTCGGCGACGGGTGGAACCCGACACATGACCTGCCGGTCGGATGCTCATGTCGGCTATTCTGCTGGGCAGAGGACTCGGGCAGCGTAGCCCCCGGGTCCTTTTGTGCTTTCAGGAGCGACGCCGGGCGGCCGCCGGGCGTTCACCTCCCGGACGCGCCGCGGGCCCCACGGGCACGGGACCCGCACCTGTACGAAGCAGAGCCGCAGACTCCCCCACGGCCTCAAGGGCGTGGGAGGTACCCCCATCGCAGGGACCCAGGAGGAACCAGACGTTATGGGCGAGCGAAACGGCCACGACCACAGGACGACCCGGGCAGGTGGGGCGCGATGAGTTCTCTGCTGCTCCTGACCAACGCCCTCCAGCCCTCGACGGAGGTGCTCCCCGCTCTCGGCCTGCTGCTGCACAACGTCCGTGTGGCTCCGGCGGAGGGCCCCGCCCTCGTCGACACCCCCGGCGCCGACGTCATCCTCGTCGACGGCCGCCGCGACCTCCCGCAGATCCGCAGCCTGTGTCAGCTGCTGCGCTCCACGGGCCTCAGCTGTCCGCTGGTCCTGGTCGTCACCGAGGGCGGCCTCGCCGCCGTCACCGCCGACTGGGGCATCGACGACGTACTGCTCGACACCGCGGGACCGGCGGAGGTCGAGGCGCGGCTGCGGCTGGCCACGGGCCGGCAGCAGATCGGCGGCGACGACTCCCCCATGGAGATCCGCAACGGCGACCTGTCGGTGGACGAGGCGACGTACTCCGCGAAGCTCAAGGGCCGGGTCCTGGACCTGACCTTCAAGGAGTTCGAGCTGCTCAAGTACCTGGCCCAGCACCCGGGCCGGGTCTTCACCCGCGCGCAGCTGCTCCAGGAGGTGTGGGGCTACGACTACTTCGGCGGCACCCGCACGGTCGACGTGCACGTACGGCGGCTGCGCGCCAAGCTCGGCCCGGAGCACGAGTCGCTGATCGGCACGGTCCGCAACGTCGGCTACCGCTTCGTGACACCGGAGAAACCGGAGAAGAAGGCGGAGAAGCACGCCGAGAAACACCCCGGGACGCAGCCCGGGCGGAAAGCCGAGCAGGGCGGGACGGGCGAGAAGGGCGAGCGGGCGGTGGGGCAGGCGGGGCCGGGCTCGAACACGGACACCGCAGACACTGCAGACACTGCAGACACCGCAGGCACCGCGGGCGCAAGGTCATCCAAGGTGTGATACGCCCTGCCCGGGGCGGGTCCATCCGCGTAGACTCCGCGCGTGGCCAAGGTGACTCGGGACGACGTGGCGCGGCTGGCGGGGACTTCCACCGCCGTCGTCAGCTATGTCATCAACAACGGACCCCGGCCGGTCGCCCCGGCCACGCGCGAGCGCGTCCTCGCCGCGATCAAGGAACTGGGGTACCGGCCGGACCGGGTCGCCCAGGCGATGGCGTCGCGGCGCACAGACCTCATAGGTCTGATCGTGCCGGACGCGCGCCAGCCGTTCTTCGCGGAGATGGCGCACGCGGTCGAGTGGGCCGCCTCGGAGCGCGGAAAGATGGTGCTCGTCGGCAACAGCGACTACGTCGGCGAGCGCGAGGTCCACTACCTGCGGGCCTTCCTCGGCATGCGGGTCTCGGGCCTGATCCTGGTCAGCCACGCGCTGAACGACAACGCGGCCGCCGAGATCGACGCCTGGGACGCCCGGGTCGTGCTGCTGCACGAGCGCCCCGAGGCCATCGACGACGTCGCCGTCGTCACCGACGACCTGGGCGGCGCCCAGCTCGCCGTACGCCACCTGCTGGAGCACGGGTACCCGTACGTCGCCTGCATGGGCGGCACGGCCGAGACGCCGGCGGTCGGCGACCCGGTCTCCGACCACGTCGAGGGCTGGAAGCGCGCGATGAAGGAGGCCGGCGTCCCGACCGAGGGCCGGCTCTTCGAGGCGCCGTACAACCGCTACGACGCGTACCGGGTGGGCCTCGAGCTGCTCTCCGGGCCGCAGCGTCCGCCGGCGATCTTCTGCTCCACCGACGACCAGGCGATCGGCCTGCTGCGGGCCGCACGCGAGCTGCGCATCGACGTGCCCGGTGAGCTGGCGGTGGCGGGCTTCGACGACATCAAGGAGGCGGCCCTCGCGGACCCGCCGCTGACGACGGTCGCCTCGGACCGGTCGGCGATGGCGCGGGAGGCGGTGGACCTGGTCCTCGACGACGGCCTGCGGGTGGCGGGCTCGCGGCGCGAGCGGCTGAAGGTCTTCCCGTCGCAGCTGGTGGTCCGCCGCTCCTGCGGCTGCACACAGCCCGCGTAGCCACCGGCCGCCAGGGCGGCCTTTGCCGGGGCGGCCTTTATATCCGGCATACGAGGTTCTGCCGGGCTTCTCAGGCGGCACTCAGGCCGTTCTCATGCGGGGGCGGGAAGCTCATGAACATGACCGAGAGCCTCCGCCGCAGCGGCGAGTACGAGCACGCGCAAGAGAACCCGTACGCCAACCCGTACCGGGACAGCCAGCAGCACGCCTCCTCTCCCGTCAACCCCGAGTGGCCGCCACCGCCCGCCCAGCCGCCCGCGGACCCGGCGTACGCCGACCCGGCATACGCCACCCAGCCGCCCGCGGACCCTACATACGCCGGGCAGCCGTCCGCGGACCCGATGTACGCCGGGCAGCCGGGGCAGCCCGAGCCGGCGCAGAAGAAGCGCAGGGCCCGGCGCGGCCCCGTGGCCCTGCTGGCGGCGGTGGCGATCGTCGCGGCGGCGGTCGGCGGCGGCACCGCGTTCGGCATCCAGGAACTGACCGGCAGCGACACCGTCGCCTCCAGCTCCACCAGCACCAATGTGGTGCCCTCCAGCCAGAAGGGCACGGTCTCCGGGGTCGCGAAGGCGGTCAGCCCGAGCATCGTCGAGATCAGCGCCACCTCGAACGCCGGCTCCTCCACCGGCTCCGGCGTGATCATCACCGGTGACGGCGAGATCATCACCAACAACCACGTGGTGTCCGGCGCCTCGTCCGTCAAGGTGACGACGAACGACGGCAAGCAGTACACCGCCCAGGTCGTCGGCACCGACAGCAAGAAGGACCTCGCGCTGATCAAGCTGGAGAACGCCTCCGGCCTGACGGCCGCGACCCTCGGCGACTCCGACGGCGTCGGCGTCGGCGACGAGGTCGTCGCCATCGGCTCCCCCGAGGGCCTGACCGGCACCGTGACCAGCGGTATCGTCTCCGCCCTCGACCGCGACGTGACCGTCTCGACGGACGAGGGCCGGCAGCAACAGCAGCAAGGGCAGGGGCAGGGCGGCCAGTGGCCGTTCGAGTTCGGCGGCCAGGAGTTCAACGGCGACACCGGCTCGTCCACGACGACGTACAAGGCGCTCCAGACCGACGCCTCCCTCAACCCGGGCAACTCCGGCGGCGCGCTGATCGACATGAACGGCAACATCATCGGGATCAACTCCGCGATGTACTCGGCGACCGAGTCGTCCTCCAGCGCGGGCAGCGTGGGCCTCGGCTTCGCCATCCCGATCAACACCGTCAAGGCCGACCTGCCCGACCTGCGGGCGGGTGCGAGCAACTGACCGGGGACCCGGGACGATGGACGTGCGACGCTGAAGACCACGTAAGAGCCGACCGCCGGACCGGCCGGCAGACCCGTACCCCACCGCACCCGAGGAACCGAGCCCATGAGCCCCGCAGACGGCGACCGCGACCGTGACGTCCAGCGCATCCTGATCGTCGACGACGAGCCGGCGGTCCGCGAAGCCCTCCAGCGCAGCCTCGCCTTCGAGGGGTACGGCACCGAGGTCGCCGTCGACGGCGCCGACGCCCTGGAGAAGGCGGCGGCGTACCGGCCCGACCTCGTCGTCCTCGACATCCAGATGCCCCGCATGGACGGCCTGACCGCGGCCCGCCGGATCCGCGGGGCGGGCGACCTGACCCCCATCCTGATGCTGACGGCGCGCGACACCGTCGGCGACCGGGTCACCGGCCTGGACGCCGGAGCCGACGACTACCTGGTCAAACCCTTCGAGCTGGACGAACTCTTCGCCCGCATCCGGGCACTGCTGCGCCGCAGCTCCTACGCGGCGGCGGTGGAGGCCACCGCCGAGGACGACGACACCCTCGCCTTCGCCGACCTGACCATGGACCTGGCGACGCGGGAGGTCTCCCGGGCCGGACGCCCGGTGGAGCTGACCCGCACCGAGTTCACCCTGCTGGAGATGTTCATGGCGCACCCGCGCCAGGTCCTCACCCGGGAGCAGATCCTGAAGGCCGTCTGGGGCTTCGACTTCGAGCCGTCGTCGAACTCGCTCGACGTGTACGTCATGTACCTGCGCCGCAAGACCGAGGCGGGCGGCGAGCCGCGCCTGGTCCACACCGTGCGCGGCGTCGGCTACGTCCTGCGGCAGGGCGGCGCGGAGTGAGACGCCTCGCCCGCCGGTTCCGGGCACTGCCCATCCGGGCACGGCTGTCGCTGCTGGTGGCGGCGGCGGTGGCGTTCGCGGTGGCGGCGGTCTCGGTGACCTGCTGGTTCCTGGTGCGCAATCAGCTGTACAACCAGCTCGACGACCAGCTGCGCGGCGAGCAGGTGTCCAAAGGGCTGCTGAACAGCATGCTGCGCAACTGCCAGTCCGGAGCACCGGAGGAACTCCCCCAGGTACCGAACGCACCTGTCGTCACCATCCTGTACTCGGACGGCTCGACCTGCGTCAATCCCGGCAACGAGGAACTGCGCGTACAGAACGTGGACGTGGACGTCGCCGACGGCCGGACCAAGGACGCGCTGCACACCGTGCAGACGACCGACGGCACGACCATGCGGGTCTACACACAGCGGGTCTACGACGCGACCACCGGGCAGGTCCAGCCGGGCATCGCCGTCTCCATCGCCAAGCCGGTGGAGGACGTGACCAAGCCCCTGTCCTCCCTGGTCTGGGTCCTGCTCGCCGTCTCCGGCGTCGGAGTCATCGGCGCGGGCGCCGCCGGCCTCGCCGTGGCCCGCGCCGGCCTGCGCCCCGTCGACGAACTCACCGAGGCCGTCGAACACGTCGCCCGCACCGAGGACCTGGCCGTCCGCATCCCCGTCGAGGAGGACAGCGACGACGAGATCGCCCGCCTCTCCCGCTCCTTCAACAGCATGACCTCGTCCCTGGCCAGCTCCCGCGACCTCCAGCAGCAGCTCATCGCCGACGCGGGCCACGAACTGCGCACCCCGCTGACCTCGCTGCGCACCAACATCGAACTCCTCACCCGCAGCGAGGAGACCGGCCGCCCGATCCCGGAGGCCGACCGCAAGGCACTGCTGGCCTCGGTGAAGGCCCAGATGACGGAACTCGCCGCCCTCATCGGCGACCTCCAGGAACTCTCCCGCCCCGACACCGGCCAGCACGAGGGCCGCACCCGCATCCTCGCCTGGCACGACGTCGTCGAGTCGGCCCTGCGCCGCGCCCGGCTGCGCGGCCCCGAGCTGACGATCGAGGCGGACGTCCGCCCCTGGTACGTACGGGCGGAACCGGCGTCCCTGGAACGGGCGGTCGTCAACATCCTGGACAACGCGGTGAAGTTCAGCCCCGAGGGCGGCACCGTCGGCGTACGCCTCGCCGACGGCGTCCTCACCGTCCGGGACCACGGCCCCGGCATCCCGGTCGACGAACTCCCCCACGTCTTCGACCGCTTCTGGCGCTCCCCGACCGCCCGCGCCCTGCCCGGCTCGGGCCTGGGCCTGTCCATCGTGGCCCGCACGGTCCAGCAGGCGGGCGGCGAGGTCACCCTCCAACCGGCCGACGGCAACGGCACCACCGCCACGATCCGCCTGCCCGGCGCCCCGACGCCACCACCGGAGGTGGGTGTGGGGGACGGGGGCCAGTGATCCGCCAGGCATCCCACCCGCCCGGCTTCCTCACGGCCGACAACTACTCCCCCCCGACATGCCCGGCACACCCGCCACGAACGCCCCCCAGGCCCCGCCCCCGTCGCTGTAGGAGGACTAGCGCCACGTCGCGGTGGTGAGGTCAGGGATTCGGTTCATGATCTGCGTTCCTCCAGAAGACCCTCGATGAACGCCGTCGACTCCGCCGGAGTCAGAGCCGCCTGACCTCTTCATCGCGCCGGAGTACCCGGAACCGTACGCGGACGAGGGCGGGCTCGGGGTCGACCCCGCCGCTGCCGACGCTCCGCGCCGCCCGCCCTTTACGCTCGTATCCATGACCAGCGACGACACCCTGCGGCCCGGCCGCCCCCGTTCGATCGAGACCCTCGCCGAACTCACCCCGGAGCAGACCGGGGCCGTCCTCGCCCTGCTCGCCGAGGCGGCCCGGTACGACGGGCAGTACGCCGTGTCCGAGCAGGGCCGGCTGCAACTGCGCGGCCCCGCCCGCGAGGGCGTCACGCACCTGCTGCTCACCACCGACGGCGGCGAACTCGTCGGCTACGCCCAGCTGGAGGGCACCGACCCGATCGAGCCGCCGGCCGCCGAGCTGGTCGTGCACCCCTCGCACCGGGGCCGGGGGCACGGGCGGGCCCTGGGTTCGGCGCTGCTCGCCGCCTCCGGCAAGCGGCTGCGGGTCTGGGCGCACGGCGGCCACTCCGCCGCCCGGCATCTCGCGCAGGTCCTCGGCCTGACCCTGTTCCGTGAGCTGCGGCAGCTGCGGCGCCCGTTGGCCGGCCTGGACCTGCCGGACCCGCGGCTGCCCGAGGGCGTGACCGTACGCGCCTTCGTGCCCGGCCAGGACGACGCGGCGTGGCTCGCCGTGAACGCCGCCGCCTTCGCCCACCACCCCGAGCAGGGCTCGCTCACCCAGCGGGACCTCGACGACCGGAAGGCCGAGGAGTGGTTCGACCCGGCGGGGTTCTTCCTCGCCGAGCGGGACGGCGAGCTGATCGGCTTCCACTGGACGAAGGTGCACGCCGAGGAGCGGCTGGGCGAGGTGTACGTCCTCGGCATCCGCCCCGACGCCCAGGGCGGCGGCCTCGGCAAGGCCCTCACCACGATCGGCCTGCGACACCTGGCCGGGCAGGGCCTGCCCACGGCGATGCTGTACGTCGACGCCGACAACGAGGCGGCCGTCGCCGTCTACGAGCGCCTCGGCTTCACCACCCACGAGACGGACCTCATGTACCGCACGGAGGCCTGAGCCCCGTCCACTGACGGGGGTGGGGCCCGCGGGGCGGCGGGTTCGGTGCGGACCACCGCCGGAAGCCCGCCGCTATCCCGCACGTCATGTCCCCGTAACCATTGATTCAGACGGCCTTGCGACGCTCGGCGAATGAAGCCCACCGAGCCGGACCATTCCGTGCCCTCCGACGCGCCTGACCCGCGCGCGGCGCGGAAGAATGGGTTCATGAGGCAGCCGAACAGCCAGGCAGAGGTCCAGCACTCGCAGCCCTCCGTGGGCTCCATCACCGCGCACCGCTCGCACACCGTGGCCGCCACCGTCTCCGACCTGGAACCCGACATCGACGCCGACCTCGACGCGTACGAGGAGTCGGAGGAGTCCCAGGCGGGCGGCGCCCGGCTGCCGCAGGGCCGGTTCCTCGACCGCGAACGCAGCTGGCTCGCGTTCAACGAACGCGTGCTCGAACTGGCCGAGGACCCGGCCACACCCCTCCTGGAGCGGGCCAACTTCCTCGCGATCTTCGCCAGCAACCTGGACGAGTTCTTCATGGTCCGCGTCGCCGGCCTCAAGCGCCGCATCGCGACCGGCGTCGCCACCCGTTCCGCCTCCGGCCTCCAGCCCCGCGAGGTGCTGGACATGATCTGGGCGCGCTCCCGCGAGCTCATGGCCCGCCACGCCGCCTGCTTCCACGAGGACGTCGCCCCGGCACTCGCCGACGAGGGCATCCACCTGGTCCGCTGGACCGAGCTGGCCGAGAAGGAGCAGGCCCGCCTGTTCACCCTCTTCCGGCACCAGATCTTCCCGGTCCTCACCCCCCTCGCGGTCGACCCGGCCCACCCCTTCCCGTACATCTCGGGCCTCTCCCTCAACCTCGCCGTCGTCGTCCGCAACCCCGTCACCGGCCACCGGCACTTCGCCCGCGTCAAGGTCCCGCCGCTGCTCTCCCGCTTCCTGGAGGCCTCCCCGGGCCGTTACGTGCCCATCGAGGACGTCATCGCCGCGCACCTCGAAGAGCTGTTCCCCGGTATGGAGGTCCTGGAGCACCACGCCTTCCGCCTCACCCGCAACGAGGACCTGGAGGTGGAGGAGGACGACGCGGAGAACCTGCTGCAGGCGCTGGAGAAGGAACTGATGCGGCGCCGCTTCGGCCCGCCCGTGCGCCTGGAGGTCGAGGAGAGCGTCGACCGCGAGGTCCTGGACCTCCTCGTGCGCGAGCTGAAGATCGGCGAGGCGGAGGTCTACCCGCTGCCCGGCCCGCTCGACCTCACCGGCCTCTTCCGCATCCACAGCCTCGACCGGCCCGAGCTGAAGTACCCGAAGTTCGTCGCCGGCACCCACCGCGACCTCGCCGAGGTGGAGTCCGCGTCCGCGCCGGACATCTTCGCCGCCCTGCGCAGCCGCGACGTCCTGCTCCACCACCCGTACGACAGCTTCTCGACCTCCGTGCAGGCCTTCCTGGAGCAGGCGGCGGCCGACCCGGACGTACTGGCGATCAAGCAGACGCTGTACCGCACCTCGGGCGACTCCCCGATAGTCGACGCGCTCATCGACGCGGCCGAGTCCGGCAAGCAGGTCCTCGTCCTGGTCGAGATCAAGGCCCGCTTCGACGAGCACGCCAACATCAAGTGGGCCCGCAAACTGGAGGAGTCCGGCTGCCACGTCGTGTACGGGCTGGTCGGCCTGAAGACCCACTGCAAGCTGTCCCTGGTGGTACGGCAGGAGGGCGAGACCCTGCGCCGCTACAGCCACGTCGGCACCGGCAACTACCACCCCAAGACGGCCCGCCTCTACGAGGACCTCGGCCTGCTCACCGCGGACCCGCAGGTCGGCGCCGACCTCTCCGACCTCTTCAACCGCCTCTCCGGCTACTCACGGCGTGAGACCTACCGCCGCCTGCTCGTCGCGCCGAAGTCGCTGCGCGACGGCCTGGTCTCCCGCATCCACAAGGAGATCCAGCACCACCACGCGGGCCGGCCCGCGTACATCCGCATCAAGGTCAACTCGATGGTCGACGAGGCCGTGGTCGACGCCTGCTACCGCGCGTCCCAGGCGGGCGTGCCGGTGGACGTGTGGGTACGCGGCATCTGCGCACTGCGCCCGGGGGTGGCGGGCCTGTCGGAGAACATCCGCGTCCGTTCCGTCCTCGGCCGCTTCCTCGAGCACTCGCGGGTCTTCTCCTTCGGCAACGGCGGCGAGCCGGAGGTCTGGTTCGGCAGCGCCGACATGATGCACCGCAACCTCGACCGCCGGATAGAGGCCCTGGTCCGGGTCACCGACCCGGCCCACCGGGCGGCCCTGAACCGGCTCCTCGAGACCGGCATGTCCGACAGCACCGCCTCCTGGCACCTCGGCCCGGACGGCGACTGGACGCGGCACGCGACCGACGCGGACGGCCAGCCCCTGCGCAACATCCAGGAGATGCACATAGACGCCCGGAGGCGCCGGCGTGGCACAGCAGCACCTTGAACCGACGGACCCCACGGCCGGCAGCGCCGGCAGCGGCCGACCGGCTCCCCCCGACACCGTCCCGGGCACGGCCCCGGCCACCGTCCCCGGCAGGCACGCGAACGCGGACACCGGCACGGGAGCAGAAGCAGGAGCGGAAGCCGCGGCAGGGGCGGGAGCGGGGGCGCAGGCTGGGGCGGAAGCCAGAACGGGCTCGGGCTCCGGCTCGGGCGCGGGCTCCGGCTCGGGGATGAAGAGGGGCGCGGCGACGGGCATGGGCGTGGCCACGCGACCGGCCGCCGCAATCGCCACGGCCGGCACAACGGCCACAGCAGCCACAGTCGCCACTGCTGCCACAGCTGCCACAGCTGCCACAGCTGCCACAGCTGCCACAGCCAATCGCACCGGCTGTGACGCGGACGTCCTCGCGCACTACCTGCGCGCGCAGGCCACGGAGTTCCTCCGCGCCCTGCGCCAGCACCGGGAGCCGGGGACCGGACCGAACGGCGCGCCGGGAGCGAACCGCGCGGCCCCGCCCACGGGCCACGGGGACGCCGCCCTCGCCCTGCGCCGGGCGGCCCGCCGGATCAGCGGCACCCTGCACACCTTCCAGTCCCTGCTGGACGCCGACTGGGCGGAGGGCATGCGCCCGGAGCTGGCCTGGCTGTCCGGCACACTGGCGATGGAGCACGCGTACGCCTCCCGCCTGGAACGCCTGCTCGACGCCCTGCACCGGCTGTCCGGACCGTCGGCCCTGCCTGCGCCGCGCCCGGTGGGCGACCGGGCCACCGCGGGCGCCCCCGCTCCCGCGGTTCCGTCCGCCACCCCCGGCTCCCCCGGCACGGCCCAGGACCGCGGCAACCTCACCGTGGGCGCCGCGAAGGCGGGCGCGCTGCTCGACCGCCAGCTGACCCTGGCCCGGACCCGGGCGCACTCCTCCGCCCTCCAGGCCCTCGGCAGCAGCCGCTTCCACGCCGTCGCGGACAAGGTCGCCCTGCTGGCCAGCGACGTCCCGCTGCGCCCGGCCGCCGCGGCCGCCGCCGACCTGCGCCCGCTGGCGGCCGCCGCGCACGACCGCCTCGCCGACGCGGTCGCCGCGCTCCCGCTCGTCGCCGCGGGCAGCCCGTACAACGCCCAGGCGCTGGTCCACGGCCTCTCGCCCGACCCGGCACCGCACCCGCAGGACGCCCCCTGGCACCAGGTCCGCCTGCTGCTGCGCCTGCACCGGTACGCGCTCGAGGTACTGGCCGCCGAACCGGCCGGGAACACCCGTGACCCCGCGGCCCCGGAGGACGCGGCGGCCCCCGCAGACGTACGCCTGCCGGCCGCCGGCGAGGCCCTGAACCGCCACCGCGACGCCTCCGAGGCCGCCGCCGCGGCGGCGCAGGCCGCCCGTACGCCGCGCATCGCCCCGGCGACGGCGTACGCGCTCGGCGTCCTCCACGCCGACCAGCGGCATGAGGTGGAGGCGGCGAGGTACGCGTTCCAGCGCTGCTGGCGCAAGGAGCCCGTCAGCCTGGCGTAGCCCCCGGCACGACCCGGCTGCGCGGATGACCAGAGGACCGGAGGAGCGGAGGACCAGAGGACCGGAGGAGCGGAGGACCAGAGGAGCGTGAGCCCCGAGTGAGTACCGAGGACGCCCCGCCCCCCGGCACAAACCCCGGCGGCCCAGCGCCCGGCCCCGCCACGCCCGCCGCCGTCCGGGCGGCCGGCTGCGTGCTGTGGCGCCGTTCCGCGCGGACGGCCGCCGCCCTCGAACTCTGCCTCGTGCACCGCCCGAAGTACGACGACTGGTCGCACCCGAAGGGCAAGCTCAAGCGCGGTGAGGACCCGCTCGCGGCCGCCCTGCGCGAGGTCGCCGAGGAGACCGGGTACGCCGCCGCGCCGGGCGCCGAGCTGCCCACCGTGCGCTACCTCGCCGACGGCCGCTCCAAAGAGGTCCGCTACTGGGCGGCGGCGGCCACCACCGGACACTTCGTGCCGTCCGACGAGGTCGACCGCATCCTGTGGCTGGAGCCCCCGGCGGCCCGCGCCCGGCTCACCCGGTCCCGCGACCGGGACCTGGTCGACGCCCTGCTCGCGACACACCCCCTCGGCCGCCTCGGAACCACTCCGTGTCCTTGACGTAAGCGTTCCGTGACCTCACCGCACCGACCACAGGGGTTCACCCCGCGTTCATTTACGCCCATCGGCGGCTTCACCTGTTCTGCCTAATTTCGGCCTTACCCGATACGGGCGCATCTCGAAAACGCGTGCGTATCACAGCCTGTATCGCAGTCCTCGCACGCCGCCGGATTCAGGACGGCGGCTCCTGGAAGGAACTCCATCAAGTGAAGCTTCAGCGCGTGAACCGGCGGGCCCTCGCTCTCGGTGCTCTCGCCGTCTCCGGCGCCCTGGCCCTCACGGCGTGCGGCTCCGACGACACCGGTGGCGGCAGCGGCGGCGACTCCAGCTCCGCCGCCTCCAACAGCAACATCAAGTGCGACGACGCCAAGGGCCAGCTCCAGGCCTCCGGCTCCTCCGCCCAGAAGAACGCGATCGACGCCTGGGTCAAGCAGTACGTCGCGGCCTGCAAGAACGTGCAGATCAACTACAACCCGACCGGCTCCGGTGCGGGCATCACCGCGTTCACGCAGGGCCAGACCGCGTTCGCCGGTTCGGACTCCGCGCTGAAGCCCGAGGAGATCGAGGCCTCGAAGAAGGTCTGCACCGACGGCCAGGCCATCGACCTGCCGATGGTCGGCGGCCCGATCGCGGTCGGCTTCAACGTCACGGGCGTCGACTCGCTCGTCCTGGACGCCCCGACGCTCGCCAAGATCTTCGACAGCAAGATCACCAACTGGAACGACGAGGCGATCAAGAAGCTCAACCCGGACGCCAAGCTTCCGGACCTGAAGATCCAGGCCTTCCACCGCGCGGACGAGTCCGGCACCACGGACAACTTCACCAAGTACCTGAAGGCCGCCGCGCCCGACGACTGGAAGTACGAGGGCGGCAAGTCCTGGGAGGCCAAGGGCGGCCAGTCCGCGCAGGGCTCCTCCGGCCTGGCCGGCCAGGTGAAGCAGACGCCCGGCTCCATCTCGTACTTCGAGCTGTCCTACGCCAAGGACGGCATCAACACCGTCGACGTCAAGACCGAGGCCGCCGAGCCGGTCAAGGCCACCGTCGAGAACGCCACCGCCGCCATCGGCGCGGCCAAGGTCGTCGGCACCGGCAAGGACCTCGCCCTCGAGCTGGACTACACCCCGGACGCCGACGGCGCCTACCCGCTCGTCCTGGTGACGTACGAGATCGCCTGCGACAAGGGCAACAAGGCGGACACCCTGCCCGCCACCAAGTCCTTCCTGAACTACATGGCCTCCGACGACGGCCAGGGCCTGCTGGCGGACGCCGGCTACGCCCCGATGCCCACCGAGATCATCACCAAGGTCCGCGAGACCATCTCGGGCCTGAGCTGACCCGAGTGCGGTCCGGTCCCCGCACGGGACCGACGGGTTCCCCCCGCACGGAACCCGCGGGTTCCGAGTACGGGACCGACTGGTCCCCCGCCGGGGACCGGACCGCACCGTCCGGTGCACCGCCGCAAGGAGCCCCCGGTCGACCGGGGCTCCGCCCGAGCCGCCGACCACGGCGGCTCCGCAGACCGGAGAACCCGATGGACATGACAACGGACACCCAGAAGCCAACCCCCTCCCCCACACCCCAGCCGCCCGCGGCCGACGACCACGGCGCCGCGCGCGGCGTCACCCGCCCCGGTGACCGGATCTTCCTCGGGCTCTCCCGCGGGTCCGGCATCCTCGTGCTGGTCATCATGGCCGCCATCGCGACCTTCCTCACCTACCGCGCCGTCCTCGCCATCAGCGAGGACGAGGCGAACTTCCTCACCAGCTTCGAGTGGAACCCCACCGGCAGCCCGCCGGAGTTCGGCATCGCGGTCCTGGCCTACGGCACCGTCGTGTCGTCGATCATCGCCATGGCCATCGCGGTCCCGATCTCGGTCGGCATCGCGCTGTTCATCACGCACTACGCGCCCCGCAAGCTGGGCGGCCTGATCGGCTACGTGATCGACCTGCTCGCCGCCGTTCCCTCCATCGTCTACGGCCTCTGGGGCGCCCTCGTCCTCGTACCGCACCTGGACGGGCTCTACGGCTGGCTGGACGACTACCTCGGCTGGACCGGGATCTTCGAGTGGAACGGCGGCGCGGGGCGCTCGCTGTTCACCGTGGGCATCCTGCTCGCGATCATGATCCTGCCGATCATCACCAACGTCAGCCGTGAGGTCTTCCGGCAGGTCCCGCGCATGCACGAGGAGGCCGCCCTGGCCCTCGGCGCCACGCGCTGGGAGGTCATCCGGATGTCGGTGCTCCCCTTCGGCCGCTCCGGCGTCATCTCCGCCTCGATGCTCGGCCTCGGGCGCGCGCTCGGCGAGACGATGGCCGTGGCCATGGTGCTCTCCCCGACCTTCGACATCACCGCGAGCCTGCTCGACCCGGGCGGCGGCACCTTCGCCCAGAACATCGCCAGCAAGTTCAACGAGGCCACCCCGATGGGCCGCGACGCCCTGATCGCCTCCGGTCTCGTCCTGTTCGTCATCACCCTGCTGGTCAACGGCGGTGCCCGCATGATCATCGCCCGCCGCAAGGAGTACTCGGGGGCCAACGCATGAGCAACGCAACCCTGACCCCCAAGAACCGCAGCTCCCTGCGCGCCGCCTCGCTGCCCAAGTGGTTCCCGTGGGCGGTCGCGGCCGGCTCGGTCCTCCTCGGCCTCGGCATCAGCGCCGCCGCCGGGCTGAACAGCAGCATCCAGTGGGCCCTGATCGCCGCGGTCCTCTTCATCGGCGGCACGTACGGCATCTCGGCGAGCGTCGAGAACGGGCGGCAGGCCAAGGACCGCGTCGCGACCAGCATGGTGTGGGTCGCGTTCCTGCTGGCCGTGATCCCGCTGCTCTCCCTGATCTGGGAGACCCTGAGGCAGGGTGTGAAGGTCCTCGACGGCTACTTCCTGACCCACTCGATGGGCGTGGTCGGCGACGCCGAGACCGGCGGCGGCATCTACCACGCCATCCTCGGCACCCTGGAGCAGGTCGGCATCGCCACGCTGATCTCCGTGCCGGTCGGCGTGCTCACCGCGATCTACCTGGTCGAGTACGGGCGCGGCCGGCTCGCCAAGGCCGTCACCTTCTTCGTGGACGTCATGACGGGCATCCCGTCGATCGTCGCGGGTCTGTTCGTGCTCAGCCTGTGGGTGCTGATCCTGGACATGGGCCCCTCCGGCGTCGCCGGCTCGTTCGCCCTGTGCATCCTGATGATCCCCGTGGTCGTCCGCTCCACCGAGGAGATGCTCAAGCTCGTCCCGAACGAGCTGCGCGAGGCGTCCCTCGCCCTGGGCGTGCCGAAGTGGCGCACGATCCTCAAGGTGGTCCTGCCGACCTCGATCGGCGGCATCGTCACCGGCGTCATGCTGGCCGTCGCCCGCATCACCGGCGAGACGGCCCCCGTGCTGCTGCTGGTCTGGGGCACCGACTTCATCAACGCGAACCCCTTCCAGGATCCGCAGGAGTCGCTGCCGATGTACATCTACCTGCAGTACGGCGCGGGCTCCGAAGCGGCCTACGACCGTGCCTGGGCGGCGGCCCTGACGCTCATCGCGTTCATCATGATCCTCAACCTCGCGGCCCGCGGCATCGCCCGCTGGAAGGCCCCGAAGACGGGTCGCTGACGCGACCGACAGAGAAAAGTCAGCGACCTGACCCGAAAGAAGCAGTGATACCCATGGCCAAGCGCATAGACGTCAGCGGCCTCAACGCCTACTACGGCTCCTTCCTTGCCATCGAGGACATCTCGATGACCGTCGAGCCCCGCTCCGTGACGGCCTTCATCGGCCCCTCCGGCTGCGGCAAGTCCACGTTCCTGCGCACGCTCAACCGCATGCACGAGGTCACGCCCGGCGGGCGCGTCGACGGCAAGGTCATGCTGGACGACGAGAACCTCTACGGCGCCGGCATCGACCCGGTGTCCGTGCGCCGCGAGGTCGGCATGGTCTTCCAGCGCCCGAACCCGTTCCCGACGATGTCGGTCTACGACAACGTGGCGGCGGGCCTGCGCCTCAACGGCAAGTACAAGAAGTCCGAGATGGACGACGTCGTCGAGAAGTCCCTGAAGGGCGCCAACCTCTGGAACGAGGTCAAGGACCGCCTGAACAAGCCCGGCTCCGGCCTCTCCGGCGGCCAGCAGCAGCGCCTGTGCATCGCCCGCGCCATCGCGGTCGAGCCCAACGTGCTCCTGATGGACGAGCCCTGCTCCGCCCTGGACCCGATCTCCACCCTGGCGATCGAGGACCTGATCGGCGAGCTGAAGGAACGCTTCACGATCGTCATCGTGACGCACAACATGCAGCAGGCGGCGCGCGTCTCGGACCGCACGGCCTTCTTCAACCTGGCGGCGGTCGGGCAGCCCGGCAAGCTGATCGAGATCGACGAGACGGAGCGCATCTTCTCCAACCCGTCGGTCCAGGCCACGGAGGACTACATCTCCGGCCGCTTCGGCTGAGCCACCCGCCGCTCCGGACCCCTCGCGGTGCTGCATGGCGGTGCCACCGCGAGGAGCACAAGGGCCCGCCCCCGGTCCGGGGGCGGGCCCTCCCAGCTGTCCGGGCGCGGGCGGTCGCGCCCCGCTCCGGTGCTACAGAAACGCCAGGTCGACCACCCAGTACGACACCGCGGCCACCACCGCAGCCGCCGGCATCGTGATGAACCACCCCAGAATGATGTTCTTCGCGACCCCCCACCGCACCGCGTTCACCCGCTTCGTCGCCCCCACACCCATGATCGCCGAGGTGATCACGTGCGTCGTGGAGATCGGCGCGTGGAACAGGAACGCGGACCCGAACATGATCGACGCGCCCGTCGTCTCCGCGGCGAACCCCTGCGGCGGATCCAGCTCGATGATCTTCCGCCCCAGCGTCCGCATGATCCGCCAGCCACCGGCGTACGTCCCCGCGGAGAGCATCAGCGCGCAGGCGAGCTTCACCCACACCGGGATCGGGTCGCCGTAGTCCTCGACGTCGGCGATGACCAGCGCCATCACCACGATGCCCATCGTCTTCTGCGCGTCCTGCAGACCGTGCCCCAGCGCCATGCCCGCCGCCGACACCGTCTGCGCGATACGGAACCCGCGCTTCGCCTTGTGCGGATTGGTCCGCCGGAAGATCCACATGATCGCGGTCATCACCAGGTAACCGGCGAGCAGACCGATCACCGGCGACACGAACATCGGGATGACGATCTTGTCGACGACTCCGTGCCAGTACACGGTCGTGCTCCCGGCGAGCGCCGCACCGACCATGCCGCCGAACAACGCGTGCGACGAGGACGAGGGCAGCCCGAAGTACCAGGTGATCAGGTTCCAGACGATGGCGCCCACGAGCGCCGCGAAGAGGATCCCCATCCCCTTGGAACCCTCGGGTGTCTGGATCACCCCCTCGCTGACGGTCTTGGCGACCCCGGAGCCCATGAACGCGCCGGCCAGGTTCATGACCGCGGCCATGGCGAGCGCCGCTCGGGGCGTCAGCGCGCGGGTCGACACGGAGGTGGCGATCGCGTTGGCCGAGTCGTGGAAGCCGTTGGTGTACGTGAAGAAGAGCGCGACCCCGATGGTCACGACCAGAGCGAAGGTGTCCATGGAAGAGCTCAGGACTCCTTGACGGCGATGGTCTCCACCGTGTTCGCCACGTGCTCGAACGCGTCGGCCGCCTCCTCGAGCACGTCCACGATCTGCTTCAGCTTCAGCACCTCGATGGCCTCGTACTTGCCGTTGAAGAGGTGGGCCAGCAGCTTGCGGTGGATCTGGTCGGCCTGGTTCTCCAGACGGTTGACCTCGATCCAGTACTCGGTGAGGTTGTCCATCGTGCGGAGGTTCGGCATGGCCTCGGCGGTCAGCTCGGCGGCCCGCGCCAGCACCTCGATCTGCTGCTCGACGCCCTTGGGCAGTTCCTCGATGTTGTAGAGGACGACCAGGTCGACGGCCTCCTCCATGAAGTCCATGATGTCGTCGAGGGACGAGGCGAGGTTGTAGATGTCCTCGCGGTCGAAGGGGGTGATGAACGAGGAGTTCAGCTGGTGGAAGATCGCGTGCGTCGCGTCGTCACCAGCGTGTTCGGCGGCCCGCATACGCTCTGCGATCTCGGCCCGGGCGGATGCGTCCGCCCCGAGCAGTTCCATCAGGAGCTTGGAGCCCGTGACGATGTTGTCCGCGGATGCGGCGAACATGTCGTAGAAGCTCGTCTCCCTGGGGGTCAGACGAAAGCGCACGTGGGGTCCTCGGGGTGCATGGGTTTCGGTCAGGCTGATGCTAGGCGCATCATCCGGCCACGGCTAACGGGCCGTCCCCCAGTGTCGCCCATCAGGCACAGTGATGAGCAGGGGGGCAACGTCGGGCCTCCGGCAGGGGCCCCCTACCCAGGAAAGTTCGTTACCATATACCCGCCAGGGGTATATGTCCGCTATCGGCCGTTCCCGGCCGTCCAGAATCAGCCGCAGCCCATCAGCCCGCACGCACACAGGAGGACGCGATGACGACCACCGAGGCCGGCGCAGGTGCGCCCTCTTCCGCCGCCGACCAGGACGGCGGGGTGAGGCAGGTGGAGACGGACGGCACGGACATCGTGACCGACCACGACCGCGGTGTGCACGGGTACCACAAACAGAAGGACGAGCACCTCAAGCGCCTGCGCCGCATCGAGGGCCAGATCCGCGGCCTGCAGCGGATGGTCGACGAGGACGTCTACTGCATCGACATACTCACCCAGGTCTCCGCCTCCACGAAGGCCCTGCAGTCCTTCGCGCTGCAACTGCTGGAGGAGCATTTGCGCCACTGCGTCGCCGACGCCGCCCTCAAGGGCGGTACCGAGATCGACGCGAAGGTGGAGGAGGCGACGAAGGCGATCGGACGCCTCCTGCGCACCTGAGCACTCACCACGCGGAGGGCCTACTGCGCGCCATCTGCGCCTACTGCACGAATCGGCTACTGCACGGATCGGCTACTGCGCACGTGACCGCTCCTCCGCGACCCGCAGCACCTCGTCGATGCTCTCCAGGCTGAGCCGCTCCCGGGCGGCCGACGCCGCGATGATCAGCTCGCCGCACAGCTCGATCTCGGCGAGGGCCACGTGGTCCTGAACCGCCGTACCGCCGACCGGAGCCACACGCGTCACCTCGTCTCTGCCGTCACCGACTTCCTAGAGTAGGGAGCGGCCTACGCACCGCGCATGGCACGGAAGGGCTAGTTCTTGCCGTCCACCGCCCCGGCCGCCGCATCCGGCGTCCCACCCGACTCCTCGCGCGCCCCCTCCACCGGCTCCGCGGCGATCTTGCCGGCGTAGATGTCCCCGTCCTCGGGCAACCGTACGCGTACGGCGGCGCCGAAATCGTAGAGCAGCGTGGTCGAGGCGACGTCCACGGTGTTGGTGCCGTCCCCCTGCCCGTTGGAGAAGCTGAAGCGGTGGCGGACCTTGCGGATCCGTCCCTCGTCGTCGAGGTAGGCGTCGAACGGCACCTCCGCGGTGGCGAAGCCCTCGGCCGCCGCGGCCAGCGCCTCCTTGTTGCCGTCCGTGGCACCGCGGGCCGCCCGGGCGAGGTCCGCGGTGCCCCGGTAGTGCCGCACCTCGGTCCCGGCCAGTTCGGTGCGCCCCACGAACGTCGCGGACCGCGTGCCCCGCAGCACCTCGGCGGCGGCGAACGGGTCCGTCGCCCCGCCGGTCACCAGGTTCCCGTCCGACAGCGTGGCGGTCTCCACCCGGACCCACTTGTCGTCGGGGACACCGGCACCGCGGTTCTTCATGAACAGCGCCCCGGGCGCGAGCAGTTCGGTGATCGGCAGGTGCTCGCTCGCCCCCGCCGGGTCCTGCGGCAGCCGCACCTTCAGCCGGCCGAGCCGCCCCTCGAAGTCGTACACGCCCTCGCCCCGGATGGTCACCCGGGTCCCGCCGCTGGCCATCTCCATCGCGGTCCGCGCCTTGGCGCTCCCCGCGTCCACGAGCCGGTCGGCCGCCCGGTGCAGCACGGCGACCGGATCACCGGCGTCCGCTCCCTGCACGGCGGAACCCTGCCCGGAACAGCCGGTACCGGCCAGGCAGACGCAGACCACGAACGCGGCGAAGGCGGGACCGCCGCCCGGTCCCTTTCCCGCTTCCCTCTCCCGATTCCGCCCGACCATGCCCACCTGCTGTTCCAAGCCGTCTCGCCTGTCCGAAACCCCTGCCGTCGCGGTTAACGAGGGGCAGGCGACCCCGGTAACGTTGTGGGCGTGTCGCAGCAGGACGGTCTCGAAGCTCCCGGGGACGCCCCGGAACACGTCACGACCACGGTCGAACAGGGCCCTTTCTGTCTGGCCCGCTGCACCTGCGGCTGGCGCGGCCCGGCCCGAAGAGCCAGAAGCCAGGCCCGCACGGACGCGGAGACCCACATCCCCGCGTAGCACCACGCCGCGTAACTGCGGACATTCGTGCCGCCCCAGCTGCGGGCAGTCGTGCCTCCCCCAGTGCCTGAACGGCCTGGGAGGTACCCCCAGGGCGATGGAGGTCCCCCCGATCTTGGGGGTCCCCCCGCGCGAGCGCAGTCGAGCGTGGGGGAGAAGCCGAGAGTGGGGGAGGCACCCCGCCGGCGCCGGGCAGCGCGCCCCACCCCCGCCCAGCGTCAACGCCGCGTACCACCGAACCCGGCGCCACCACCCCGGTCAACGCCGGACCACCCGCCACCTGGTCCGCCCTGGCCAAGTCCCTGGACGGCCAACTCCTGCGCCCCGGCGACGACTCCTGGCAGACGGCCCACCGCCTCTACAACACCCGCTTCGACACCCTCAAGCCCACCGCCGTCGCCTACGCCGCCCACGCCGACGACATCCGCACCGTCCTCTCCTACGCCCGCGCCCACCGCATCCCCGTCGCGATCCGCAACGGCGGCCACTCCTACGCCGGCTGGTCCTCCGGCGACGGCCGCCTCGTCATCGACGTCTCCGGACTGAACCGCGTCCGCGCCTCCGCCGGCGAGGCGGTCGTCGGCGCCGGCGCCAAACTCATCGACGTCTACCGCTCCCTCACCGCCAAGGGCGTCACCGTCCCGGCCGGATCCTGCCCCACCGTCGGCATCTCCGGCCTGACCCTCGGCGGCGGCCACGGCGTCGTCTCCCGCGCCTACGGCCTGACCTGCGACAGCCTCACCCGGGCCACCCTGATCACGGCGGACGGCAAGGAGATCACCGCCGACGCGGAGGGCGACCACAAGGACCTCTTCTGGGCCCTGCGCGGCGCGGGCAACGGCAACTTCGGCGTCGTCACGGAGTTCCACTTCCGCACGCACCCCGCACCGCAGGCGGTGTCGGGGTACCTGACCTGGCCGTGGCGCAAGGCCGCCGCCGTGGTCCGCGCCTGGCAGGAGTGGGGCCCGGACCAGCCCGACGAGATCTGGTCGTCCCTCCACCTCGCCGCGTCCCCCGGCGGCACCCCCGCCGTCTCGGTCGCCGCCTTCTCCCTCGGCACCTACGGCGAACTGCAGAACGCCGTCGACCGCCTCGCCGACCGCGTCGGTTCCCCCGCGAGCAACGTCTCCCTCAGACGCCGTACGTACGACGAGGCGATGGAGATGTACGCCGGCTGCTCGTCCTTCTCGACGGACGCCCGCTGCCACCTCCCGGGATCGTCACCCGGCCGCTCGCCCGAGGGTGCGCTCGGCCGGGAGACGTACGCGGCCCGCTCCGACTTCTTCGACCGTTCGATCGGCTCGGCCGGCGTCAGCGCGCTGCTGGACCGGCTCGCCTCGGTGCGCGGCGGCACCGGCAGCATCACGCTCACGGCACTGGGCGGCGCGGTGAACCGGGTCTCCCCCACGGCGACGGCGTTCGTGCACCGCCGCTCCCGCATGCTGGCCCAGTACCTCGTCTCCTGGCGCCCCGGCAAGGACGGCGCCGCGGCCCGGTCCTGGCTGGACTCCGCCCACCGGGCGATGCGCCCGTACGCGTCGGGCGCGGCCTACCAGAACTACGCGGACCCGGACCTGACGGACTGGCGGAAGGCGTACTACGGGGACGCGGCCCCGCGCCTGGCGAGCCTGAAGCACCAGTACGACCCGGACCGCGTCTTCACCTACCCGCAAGCTCTGTAGCCGGCATCCGGCATCCGGCCCGGCCTACGCCTCCGGCCTACGCGGCGAGGTCCCGCTCCCCCGCGCCGGCGTCCTCGGCCTTGCGGGCACCGGGCACCACGGCGCCCCGCCCGCCCTCGCCGTCCCGGCCGCGCGCGCTGACCAGCCACCCCACCCGGGGCGACCGCTCGATCGCCCGGGTCAGCGGCGTGAGCAGTGCCATAGCGAGGGGCGAGAGCAGCAGCGCGACCGCCGTGCCGAGGGCGAAGCCGCCCACGACGTCCGTCGGGTAGTGCACGCCCATGTACACCCGGATGAAGCCGCCGAACAGTGCCAGCACGATCCCGAGGATGCCGAGTTTGCGGTTGGCGACGAACAGGGCGACGGCCAGGGCCATGCAGAGAGTGGCGTGATCGCTCACGAAGGAGAAGTCGTTCTTGCCGTCGACGAGCACTTCGAGGCCCTCGTGGGACTTGAACGGCCGCGGCCGCTCGACGAAGCCCCGTATCGGCACGTTGACCAGTACGGCCACCCCGGCCGCGAGCGGCGCCCACACGAGGGCCGCCACGTTCGACGCGGCGTCCTCGCCGCCCCGCCGCCGCACGCCCCACCAGCTCCACAGCACCAGCAGCACGATCGCGAACAGCAGTCCGTACTCACCGACGAACTCCATGACCCGGTCGAACCAGTGCGGCGCGTCCTTGGCCAGGCCGTTGATGTCGTAGAGCAGCTCGACGTCGGGGTTCGACCCGGATTCGGCGAGTCCAGCCATGGTGCTGCGGCCCCTTCGTCATGTCCTCCGGCACGCGGCTCGCGCGCCTCTTCAGCCACCCCCGTGGTCACCTACGCCAACAGGAACGCACGGTCCCTGTGTATACGTTCCACACTCCACTGAATGATCACTCAGACGTTATCGAAGAGAGATACGTCACCGCAGCTCAGGGCAGGGTTTCACGCTCGGTTCAAAACCCTGCCACTCAGGCCGTGGTGGGCAGCGCTTTCGCGCCATCCTCGGTCACCCGGGTCGCCCCGAAGTAGTCGGGGGTGTCGATCGGGTCGAAACGGATCACAGCGCCCGTCCTCGGCGCGTCGATCATGTATCCGCCGCCGACGTAAATCCCGACATGCCGGATGGCCCGCGAGTTGGTCAGGTCGTCCGAGAAGAACACCAGGTCCCCGGGGAGCAGTTCGTCGCGGCCGGGATGCGGCCCCGCGTTGTACTGGTCGTTCGCCACCCGCGGCAGCTCGATCCCCACACTCTCGTACGCCGCCTTGGTCAGCCCCGAGCAGTCGAACCGGCCGCCCTGCTCGGGCGTCCCGTTCCCACCCCACAGGTACAGGGTGCCGAGCTTCTTCTGCGCGTAGGCGATGGCCCCGGCGGCCTGCTCGGACGGATCGACCCGGGCCTCGGGCGCGGCGAAGCTCTCGGCGAGCGTCGTGATCGTCTTGACGTAGTTCTGGGTCTCCGCGTACGGCGGCACGCCCTGGTACCGGATCACCGCGTCGGGACCCGCGTTGTACGCGGCCAGCATGTTCTCGGTCGGGTCGCCGGGCACGCTCTTCACGTAGGAGGCGAGGGAGCAGTCGTACGAAGCCGCCGACGGAATGGCGTCGTTGGGGTCCCACACGTCCCGGTCCCCGTCCCCGTCGCCGTCGACTCCGTGGACGGCCCACGTCCCCGGGATGAACTGCGCTATCCCCTGCGCCGCCGCCGGACTCTGCGCCTTGGGGTCGAACCCGCTCTCCTGGTAGAGCTGGGCGGCGAGCAGCGCGGGGCTGATGGCGGGGCAGAGATTGCCCGCCTCCTGCACGAGCGGCTGGTAGGCCGCGGGCACCGACCCCTTGGCCAGCCTCTTCCCCCCGCCCCCCGCACCGCCGGACGAGTCACCCGCGACCAGGTAGACCCCCAACACCAGCAGCATCACGAAGCCCATCCCGCCCGCAGCGGCGATCCCGGCTCCGATCCACATCTTGCGCATGCCCCAACCATCCCCCACGAGCCCGCCGTTCAGTGACGCTTTCCGGCCATGTCAGCCGCCACCGAACCAGGAGTACCTGTTTGCCGCCCCGGCGCCACCGCATCAGGGCCTAACGATCGAACCACTCCACAGGTTTCGCTTACACATCGTTGCCAGCCATGCCCCGTCGTGATACACAGAGTGACGATACGACCACCAGAAGCCGTCTCGGAGCCGACTGACCAGCCGGCGCGGGGCGGTGGCAAGCTATTCGTACGAAACCCGCCAATCAATGACGCCAAGTCGACATACGACGGCCTCATTGTCGGCGACAATGAGGCTTGACCTCTGCACGTCCGCAGAGGGCGCGGAACTACCCAACAGGGGCGGTGACTTACATGCTCTTTGCGGCCGACGAGGGAGACATCAACACCATCATCGGGGGGATTGCTCCGGACTGGGGCCCCTTCGGCAGCCTGGGCAACGAGGCCAAGGTCATGATCGAGGTGGTGATGGCCGTCGCCATCCTGCTCTGCCTCGGCATCGCCATCTGGGGCGCCGCCAAGCAGCGCATCGGCGCCACGGCGCTCCGGGACACCTTCAGCGCGGAGCAGGGCAAGGGCCTCATCGTCGCGGGCCTCACAGGCGTGTTCATCATCGGCTCCCTCGGCACGCTCTTCACCATCGTGTACGGCATGGCCGTGTAGCCCGGCGCGCCTCCGTCCCCTTCTTCCACCCCACCCGCCCGTCGTGCCAACCTGGCTGAGGTTGCGTTTCCCTGATGTCGAGTCATAACACCGCACCCGCACGGGTCCCAGCACGGCTACCGTCGTACTTCTACGGCAGACACGGCGTCGAGGGGGCGTACACGGTATGAGTCTCGGAGACGATCACCAGTCCTCCGGCGGTTACGGCGGCACCGGCCAGACCCGGCTCCGGCTGCCGGAGCCGGAGGGCGGCCCCCGGCGCGGCGGCCGCTCGTCCTCGCGGAGCCTGATCACCGTGGTCGGCGTCGTCGTCCTCCTCATCGCGGCGATCGCCTTCGCGAACCGTGGAGGAGACGGTTCCGCATCCGCGAAGGGCGCGGCGGGAAACAAGCCGGACGCCTCGTCCACGGCCCCCTCCGGCACCAAGCCCGTCCAGTCGGGCTTCGCCCACGACGAGCAGGGCGCGCAGAGCGCCGCGGCGAACTACGCGGAGGCGCTGGGGTCCGACGGGATGTTCGACAAGGGCAAGCGCGACGCCATCCTGCAGGCCGTCGTCGTCCCCGACAGAGTGGCGGACTTCCAGGCCACCATGGACAAGGCGTACACCCCGGAGTTCAACAAGAACGTCGGCCTGAACGAGGACGGTTCGACACCGAAGGACTACACCTTCGTCTCCCGCACCAGCCCGATCGGCTCCAAGGTCACCGAAGGGACGGCCGACGAGGTCACCGTCGAGGTCTGGTGCAACGGGCTCCTCGGACTCGCGGGGCAGAACTCCACCTCTCCCGTCACCAGCACCTGGTTCACCATCACCGTCCAGCTCCGGTGGGCCGGTGACGACTGGAAGATCGTGACGCACTCCCAGAAGGACGGTCCGGCACCGATCCCGGGCGACGACAAGGCATCCACCGCCGACGAGATGGCGAAGGCCGTCCAGGAGTACGGAGGGTTCACGTATGCCCGCTGACCGGCGCGTACTCACGCTGACCGGGGCCGTCGCCGCCGTACAGGCGGCGGCTGTGCTCTTCGCCACGCGTGCCTTCGCCGAACCCACGCCCACCCCCAGCGACGACACCTGCGAACAGATCCACGGCGCCGCCAGGAAGTACTGCGAGCGAGGCCAGGACGGCGGCTCCGGCGGCGGAGGCGGGGACAGTTACAGCCCCTCCACCACCCTCGACCCGCTCTCCTCTCTCGCCAAGGGCTGTGCCGACGCCGCCGCCTGGACCGTCGACACGCTCAGCGACGCCGTGAAGAACACCGCCGACGTCGACTTCACCAACGGCACCTTCCTCAAGCAGTACGCCGTCGTCTTCGCGGCGTCGGCGATCCTGACGCTGATCCTGTGGCTGCTGGCGGTCGCCAAGCGTGCCGTGCGCGGCGTCCCCCTCACCACCGCGCTCTCCGAGGCCGTCGGGTTCCTCTGGCTCACCGTCCTGGCCTCGGCCTTCACACCGCTGATCCTCTATACCATCGTGTCCGCGACCGACGCCGTGACCGACGTCCTGGCCAAGGGCACCGGGGACCAGACCGACGCGTTCTTCGGCACGTTCTCCGAGGCGCTGAAGCAGGGCAACGAGATCGGCGGCGGCCCGATCATGCTGATCATCGTGTCGTTCGTGTCGATCGTCGCCGCCGGCGTGCTCTACCTGGAGCTGTACCTGCGGGCCGTGCTGCTCTACGTCGGCGCGCTGCTCGGCGTCGTCGTCTACGCCGGCCTGGTCGACAAGAACCTGTGGGGCCACGTCCGCCGCTGGGCCGGCATCATGATCGCGGTGATCATGGTCAAGCCCGTGATCGTCATCGTGCTGGGCCTCGCCGGCGCGCTGACCGCGGACGGCGGGCCCGACTCCGTCGCCGCCATCGTCTCCGGCCTCGCCATCATCCTGCTCGCGATCTTCGCCTCCGCGATGATCTACCGCTTCGTGCCCGGCTTCGGCGACGAGATCGCCAACAGCCGCAACAACCGCATCATGCAGGGCGCCGAGGGCAAGGCCGCCGCCGTGATCAGCTCCCCGGCGAACCTCGTCGCCCAGGGCATCAGAACCCACAGCGGCCGCAGCGGCGGCGACGGTGGCGGCGGACAGTCCTCGTCCTCCGCCGCGGCCCGCCCCTCGAACCCCGCCTCCGGCGGCGTCGCCGCGCACAGCTCGCGCCCCTCCAACGGCGGCGGAAATGTCCCCTCCGCCGCACCCGCACCGCGCTCCGGCAGCCCGGTGAACACGCCCCACGCCAGCAACACCCGCAACAGCGGCACGAAAAGCACAGGAGGTGACGGGCGTTGACGACCGAGTCCCACGTGTCCCATCCGGTCACGCCCCGCCGTACGTATCTGATCGGCCGCGCCCGGCCGAACGCGATCGTCGGCCGCAACCGCGAGACCGGTGAGATCGCGCTGATCGTCGCGGGCGCGTTCCTCGGCATGATGTGCGGGCTCCTCGTCCCCGTCCTCTCCCTGCGCATCGTCCTGCTCTGCGGCTTCCCGATGCTGGCGCTGGCCGCGGTCTACGTGCCGTACAAGCACCGCACGTTCTACAGGTGGTTCGAGATCAACCGCAGTTTCAAGCGGACGCTGCGCAGCGGCACCGCCTACCGGTCCGGCGCCGTCGAGGCCGGCACCCGGATCGACGGGCGGGAGGTCGAGGTCGGGCCGCCGCCCGGCATCGGCCGCATCAGCTGGCTGGCGGCGCCCTTCGGACCGGACGAGATCGCCGTACTGCTGCACGCCGACCGCAAGACGGTGACGGCCGCGATCGAGATCGAGGGCCCCGGTGTCGGCCTGCGCGACTCCGAGGACCAGGAGGCCCTCGTCGACCGCTTCGGCACCCTGCTCAAGCACGTGGCCAACGGCGACGGCTTCGTCACCCGCATCCAGATGCTCGCCCGCACCCTTCCCGCCGACCCCGACGCGCACGCCAAGGACGTCGCCCAGCGCGGCGACGACAAGGCACTGCCCTGGCTGCAGCAGTCGTACGACCAGCTCCAGTCGATGGTGTCCACCAGCAGCGAGCAGCACCGCGCCTACCTCGTCGCCTGCATGCACTACACCCGCGACCTGGCCGCCGAGGCCCACGCCATGGCCCGCGCCGCCCGGCCGCAGGGCGGCCGCAGGCTGGACCGGGACGCCGGGCTCGCCGTCGTGATGGCGCGCGAGCTGACCGACATCTGCTCCCGCCTCCAGGAGGCCGACATCCGGGTCCGCCAGCCCCTCGGCCAGGGCCGGCTCTCCTCGCTCGTCCACTCCATGTACGACCCGGACCACCCCATCGACCACATCCAGGCGATGACCAAGCGCAACGCCTGGCCGGCCGAGCTGGACGCCATGGAGCCCACCTTCCTCCAGGCCAAGACCCGCGAGTCCGCCACCCGCGCGCCCTGGTGCCACGCCACCGCCTGGGTCAAGGAGTGGCCGATGACCCCGGTCGGCGTGAACTTCCTCGCGCCGCTCCTCGTGCACACCCCGGACGTCATCCGCACCGTCGCGGTCACGATGGACCTCGAACCCACCGAGGTCGCCATCGAGCGCATGCTGACCGAGAAGACGAACGACGAGGCCGAGGCCTCCCGCGCGGCCAAGATGAACCGCACCGTCGACCCGCGCGACATGGCCGCCCACTCCCGGCTCGACCAGCGCGGCGAGGACCTTGCCAGCGGCGCCGCCGGCGTCAACCTGGTCGGCTACATCACGGTCTCCTCCCGCACCCCCGAGGCACTGGCCCGCGACAAGCGGACGATAAGGGCCTCGGCCGGGAAGTCGTACCTGAAACTGGAGTGGTGCGACCGTGAGCACCATCGCGCCTTCGTGAACACTCTTCCGTTCGCCACCGGCATCCGAAGGTAGGGGCTGAGCCTGATGCGGGACCCGCTGTCCGTCCTCACCGACGCCTTCACGTCCTTCCTCTTCGGGAAGGTGGAGACGACCCGCCTCCCGGTCCGCACGTCCACGGGCCAGGCACAGGCCGTCTACCTGCCGACGGCCGCGCCCGGGCTCGGCGACTCCGGCGTGATCATCGGCCGCGAGGTCTACTCCGGCAAGGGCTACATCTACGACCCCTTCCAGCTCTACGGCCAGCAACTCCCCGCCCCGCACTGGCTGGTGCTCGGCGAGTCCGGCAACGGCAAGTCGGCCCTGGAGAAGACGTACGTCCTGCGCCAGCTCCGCTTCCGCGACCGGCAGGTCGTCGTCCTGGACGCCCAGGGCGAGGACGGCGTCGGCGAGTGGAACCTCATCGCCGAGGAACTGGGCATAACCCCCATCCGCCTCGACCCGATGGCCGCCCTGGACCACGGCATCCGCCTCAACCCGCTGGACCCCGCGATCACGACGACGGGCCAGCTGGCGCTGCTCCGCACGATCATCGAGGTCGCCATGGGGCACGGCCTGGACGAGCGCTCCGGCTTCGCGCTCAAGGTCGCGCACGCCTACGTCAACGAGACCATCGTCGAACGCCAGCCCGTCCTGACCGACATCGTCGAGCGGCTCCGCCACCCCGAGCCGGAGTCGGCCGAGGCGATGAACGTCGCCATAGACGACGTACGGGCCTGGGGCCTGGACGTCGCCCTCGTCCTCGACCGTCTCGTCGACGGCGACCTGCGCGGCATGTTCGACGGCCCGACGACCGTCGGCATCGACCTCGACGCCCCGCTCATCGTCTTCGACCTCTCCCACATCGACCGCAACTCCATCGCGATGCCCATCCTCATGGCCATCGTCGGCGTGTGGCTGGAGCACACCTGGATCCGGCCCGACCGGAAGAAGCGCATCTTCCTGGTCGAGGAGGCCTGGCACATCATCAACAGCCCGTTCGTGGCGCAGCTGTTCCAGCGGCTGCTGAAGTTCGGGCGCCGGCTCGGCCTGTCCTTCGTGGCGGTGGTGCACCACCTGTCCGACGTGGTCGACGGCGCGGCGGCCAGAGAGGCCGCGGCGATCCTCAAGATGGCCTCCACCCGCACGATCTACGCCCAGAAGGCCGACGAGGCACGCGCCACGGGACGCGTCCTGGGCCTGCCACGCTGGGCCGTGGAGATCATCCCCACCCTCACCCCGGGCATCGCGGTCTGGGACGTCAACGGCAACGTACAGGTCGTCAAACACCTGATCACCGAGACCGAACGCCCGCTGGTCTTCACCGACCGCGCGATGACCGAGTCCTCCACCGACCCCGCCGACTTCACCGACGACGCCCTGCGCGCCGCGGAGTTGGAGGCCGAGGAACGGGCCGCGGCCTTCGTGGAGCAGCACATCGGCGACTCGTCGGAGTCGACGGTGGCGTAGTCGGCTGCGGCGTGGTCGACCACGGCCCGGCCGGCGATCACACAGCCGCCGATGACGCAGGACATACCCCGGAGAGGCAACGGAGAGGCACCGGACGCATGAGACCGGACGACCACCGCGACCCGCGGCCGTCCCAGGGCGGCGGCATCCCCGACGGCCTGCTGGTCGGCATACTCGCCTTCCTCCTCGGCATGACCGTGCTGGTGTGGACGGCGACGGGCCTGTCCGGCCTGTTCGCCCACGGCTCCTGGCCCTCCGGCGTCACCTTCGGCGGCACCCCCCTGGCGATGCGCGAACTGATCGCCGAGCCCCACGACCTGCCCGGCGCCTGGCCGGACGCCCCGGAGGCGGCGCTGTCGGGGTACGGGCTGTTCTGGGGGCTGTTCATCGGCCAGCTGATGGTGCTGGTCGTCCTGGCGGTGTTCGTGATGGGCACGGTGGCGCGGTGGCGTGCGGTACGCGCGCGCAGGCGGGCGGCGGCGAAGGCGGCCCGCGCGCGGGAGCACGGGCCGGAGTCGGGGTCGGGGTTGGAGTCGGGGCCGGCGTGCTTGAGGGTGTTGGTGAGGGCTTCCTGGACGACGCGGTACAGGGTGAGTTGGCGGCCCTCGG
>NZ_JACBYP010000098.1 GCF_018982965.1 Streptomyces mayonensis
GCCGGGCGCGGCCGGGCCGCGGGCGGCGGTCGGTCAGCGACAGAGAGCGCTACAGGTGCGCCGCAGGTCCACGTAGCGGCACACCACGGCGGGGTGCGTCGTCAGCATGCTGCACATCCTGGGGGCAGTCATGAGGACCTGTCAATGGACACCAATTGGTGTCTCATTGGGCGGGACAGGGCCCCGTCGCAGTTCAGAGCCTTGTCGCAGTCAGCGGGGGTCGCCGGGCCGGGTCGCCGGGTGCGTCGCCGCCTCCTCGGGATGCAGCCACAGCGGCCCGTTGCCCGTCTCGACGCGGACCGCCCACGCCGGTGGCTCCCGCCCGTCCGCCAGCAGCTCCAGCTCCGGCCCCGTCAGCGTCCGGTGGCGCAGCAGCGCCTCGGCCGGCGACTGCCGTACGGCCCCGAACACCGCGCCGGGACACACCTCGCGGAGCGCCGCCTCGTACGCCTCGCAGGGGCGCCGGCCCGGGACCACGCGGTGCCCGGCCGCCGACCGGACCAGCACCGTCGGCAGCGCGTACCGGTGACCGCCGTCCTCGGTCTCCTTGGCGGCGCCCGGATGCGGCGAGCCACCCGGCGCCGACCGCGCCTCGGGCACCGGACGGCGCGCCTCGCTCCGGTCGGCCAGCACCCGCTCCCGTACGGCGCCGGACAGCGCGTCGGCGGACAGCCGGGCCGCGTCGAGTCCCGGTGTGCCCCGTACCGCGGAGAGCGCCAGCTCGTGGGTGTCGGCCGGTACGCCGAGCACGGAGACCGTCTCCCGCAGCCGGCGCAGTACCCGCTCCGCCACGTCCGGCCCCTGCGCCTCGGCGGCCTTGGCGACGAGCGAGGCGGGCCAGGAACTCGCCGCCACCCGGCTCAGCCGCGCCGCCCGAGGGGCACCGGTGTGGCGGGCGACGTCCTCGACGTACCGTGCGTACCAGGCGGTCTCCGCCTCGGGGTCGGGCGCCGGATCGTCGTCCTCGTCGAAGAGGATGCAGAACACCCGGCGCCAGCCGACCCCGTCGGGCAGGGTCGCCCGCAGCCGGCGGAAGACGGGCTCGGAGCCCCAGGCCCAGGGGCAGAGCGGATCGGTGTACTCGACCACCTCCGCCGCGGGCGGCACCTGCGCACCGGACCCGCCCGGCACCGCCGTCACGCGGCGCCCTTCCCGGCGGGCACCCGGCCCGCCGCCGCGGTGGGCGAGTCGTCCGCAGGCAGCAGCGAGGCCACGGTCACCCCGCCCAGGACGGCCGCCGCGTCGCTCTCGATCCGGCGCCACACGTCGGGCAGCTCGCGGGCGGCGCCGGGATAGTCCAGCGCGGCGAGCGCCTCGCCGCGCAGGGTGAGCAGCTCGCCGTCCACGACACGGGAGACGTCGAGCAGCGTGATCTCGTCGGCGGGCCGGCCGAGCCAGTAGCCGCCCTCGCAGCCGCGCTGACTGCGGACCAGCCCGGCCCTGCGCAACTCGGCCACGACTGACTTCAGGAAACGGAACGGGATCTGCTGCGAGGAGGCGATGGCCTCACAGGTCAGCGGGCGGGCGGGTTCACGGGCGAGCTCCAGCAGGGCCCGCGTGGCGTAGTCCGCCTTCGCGGAGATATGCATGCGCCCATGATGCCCGAGACGGCCGCCCTGCCAAGGCCCTTCAGCAGGGCCCCGCTTCCGTTGCGGGAACATTGCCGCAGGTGAACGGCAAAGGACACCTCTTGACATCTTTTCCGGCGGCCTTCTAGCGTCCCCGTCATGAGCGAGCCGCTGACAGCGCCCGGCGAGGGCTTCCACCCGCACCTCCACGACGCCCCCGGACAGCCCGTCACCCCTCTGCGCAGCCGTCTCCACCACGTCCGGGCCGACGCCCTGGACGGCGACACCGCGCAGACGGGCGGCATGCGCAGGTTCGCGGCCGTCAGCGGACGCGCGGTCGGCTCCGAGAAGCTGTGGATGGGCCAGACCCACGTCGCCCCCGCGACATCCTCCTCCGACCACCACCACGGCGAGTCGGAGACCGCCATCTACGTGGTCAGCGGCCACCCCGAGTTCGTCTTCCTGGACGACGCGGAAGGCCGCGAGGAGGAGGTGCGGCTGCGCACCTCCCCCGGCGACTACGTCTTCGTCCCGCCGTTCGTCCCGCACCGCGAGGAGAACCCCGACCCCGCCGAGGAGGCGGTGGTCGTCATCGCCCGCAGCACGCAGGAGGCGGTCGTGGTCAACCTGCCGCAGCTGTACGCGCTTCCGGCACAGGAGAGTTGATCCGGCGCCGTGCTCAGGCGTAGTGCCGGTACACGGCCTGTGCCACACAGGCGGGCTTCGCGCTGCCCTCCACCTCGACCGTGAAGGACAGGCCCATCTGCACGCCGTTGCCCTTGACCTCCTCGACCGAGTCCACCACCCCGTGCAGCCGGATCTTCGCGCCGACCGGCACGGGGCTCGGGAAACGGACCTTCTCCAGACCGTAGTTGACGCTCATGGAGATGCCGGAGAGCTCCAGGAGGCCGCCGAACAACGGGATGATCAGCGACAGGGTGAGGTAGCCGTGCGCGACGGGCCCGCCGAAGGGGCCCTCCTTGGCCTTCTCCGGGTCGGTGTGGATCCACTGGTGGTCGTTGGTGGCGTCGGCGAAGGTGTTGACGCGCTCCTGCGTGATCTCCAGCCAGTCGGTGCGGCCGAGGTCGCGGCCGGCGAGGGAGACGAGGCCTTCGATGCCCTGGGCGGTGGTGGTCATGGAGTACTGCCTTTCGGTAAGGGGAGCGGGAAGCTCTCAGGGAGTGACGGGCCCCGTGGACGGCGCCGGACAGGACGTCCGCACCGCCGACTTGAGGATCTTGCCGGAGGCCGTCCGGGGCAGGTCCGCGGCGAACACGACCGTCTTCGGCACCTTGTACTTGGCCAGTCGGCCCCGCAGGTGTCCGAGGAGTTCCGGCCCGTCGGCGCGGCAGCCGTCCGCCAGGACGACGACGGCGTGGCCGACCTCGCCCCAGACCTCGTCCGGGACCCCGACGACCGCGCACTCGCGCACCGCCGGATGGCTCAGCAGGGCGTCCTCCACCTCGGCCGGGTACACGTTCTCCCCGCCGGAGACGAACATGTCCTTGACCCGGTCGACGATGTAGGCGTAGCCGTCCTCGTCCGTGCGGGCGACGTCGCCGGTGCGCAGCCACCCGTCGCCGGTGAAGGCGGCGGAGGTGTCCTCGGGGCGGCCCCAGTAGCCGGACATCACGTTGGGCCCCCGGACGAGGACCTCCCCGCGCTGCCCGGCACCGGCGGTGCTCCCGTCCGCGAGGACCACGCGGGCGTCGGTGAAGAAGTGCGGCACGCCCGCCGAACCCGCCTTGGCCGAGGCATGTTCCCGGTCCAGGAAGAGCACACCGGGGGAGGCCTCGGTCATGCCGTACCCCTGGCTGAAGGCCAGGCCGCGCGCCAGGTACCGCTCGATGGTGCGGGCCGGGACCGGCGCACCGCCGCAGTTCAGGGAGCGCAGGCTGGACAGGTCGGCCGTCTCCCAGCGGGGATGGTCGGCCATCGCGTCGTACATCGTGGGCACGCCGAACATGTAGGTCACACGGCTGCGCTCGACCACCTCCAGCACGGCCCCCGGGTCGAAGGCCTCCAGCAGCACGACCCGGCCCCCTTTGAGCAGGGTCGGCAGACAGGTCATGTTGAGGCCGGCGGTGTGGAACAGCGGGGCGACGACCAGGGTGACCTCGTCACCGGACAGGTCGGTGTCGACGAGGACGTTGACGCTGTTCCAGGTGATGTTGGCGTGCGAGAGCACCGCGCCCTTGGGGCGGCCCGTCGTCCCGGAGGTGTACATGATGAGGCAGGGATCGTCCGGGGCGACGGTCTCGTCCAGCGGCTCCGCGGAGCCGCCCGCGATCAGGTCCTCGTAGCCGAGCGCACCGTCACCGGGCGCGCCGAGCGTGACGCGGTGCCGGACGCCGGTGCCGGCGGCCGCGGCGGCGGCCGTCTCCGTCCGACCGGCGCCGTGCACCAGCACCGTGCTGCCGCTGTCGCGGAGGCCGTACGCCAACTCCGGTGCGGCAAGACGGGTGTTGAGCGGGACGAAGACGGCGCCGAGGGTGCCGGCGGCGAACAGCGTCTCCAGGAAGGCCGGATGGTTGGGGCCCAGGTGGGCGACCCGGTCGCCGCGGACGACACCGAGGGAGCGCAGCGCGTGCGCCAGGCGCAGGACCCGCTCGTGCAGCTCGCGGTAGGTGATCGCGGTGTCCCGGTGGACCAGCGCCGTACGCCCGGGTGTCCTGCGGGCCCGGCGGGCGGGCCAGGAGCCGATGCCCTGGTTCAACACGGCGTTCCCCCTCAGTCCTTGCGCAGGCCGAGCAGGCGGGCGGCGTTGTCCTTGAGGATCCTGGGCCGGACCTCGGGCTTGATGTCGAGCTTCTCGAAGTCGGCGAGCCAGCGGTCCGGGGTGATGACCGGGTAGTCGGAGCCGAAGAGCACCTTGTCCTTGAGCAGCGTGTTGGCGTACCGCACCAGCTGCGGCGGGAAGTACTTCGGCGACCAGCCCGACAGGTCGATGTACACGTACGGCTTGTGCGTGGCGACGGCCAGGGCCTCGTCCTGCCAGGGGAAGGACGGGTGCGCCAGGACGATCCGCAGCTCGGGGAAGTCCACGGCGACGTCGTCGACGAGCATCGGGTCGGAGTACTTCAGCCGGATGCCGCCGCCCCCGGGCACCCCGGCGCCGATCCCGGTCTGCCCGGTGTGGAACAGCGCGGGCACGCCCAGCTCCTCGATCGCCTCGTAGAGCGGGTACGCCAGCCGGTCGTTCGGCGAGAACGCCTGGATGCTCGGGTGGAACTTGAAGCCGCGCACCCCGTGCTCCTCGACGAGGCGGCGCGCCTCCCGGACCCCCGCACGGCCCTTGTGCGGGTCGACGCTGGCGAACGGGACGAGCACGTCGGCGTGGGCGGCGCAGCTCTCGGCGACCTCCTCGTTGGCGATCCGCGGATGGCCGGTGGCGTGCTCGGCGTCCACGGTGAACACCACGGCGGCCATCTGCCGCTCCCGGTAGTACGCCGCCATCTCGTCGATGGTCGGCTGCCGGTGGCCGTGCGCCTTGAAGTACTCCTCGGAGGCGCCGAAGAGCTCCGGGCTCAGCGCGCCGTGACCGGAGCGGGAGATCTCCGCGTGGGTGTGGACGTCGACGGCGGTCAGGGCGTCGACGTCGATGGCCGGTGCGCTCATCTCAGGCCTCCGGTGCCTTGGGAGCCGGGATGCCGTACGTCTCGGGCTCGGCGCCGACGCCGTCGTGCCAGCGCTCGGCGATGGTGTCGGCGCTCCAGCCGCCGTCGGCGAGGGCGACCGCGCCCTCCTTGGGGTGGGCCCACAGGGCCAGCCGGTCGCCGCCGATGCCGATGGCCTGCCCGGTGACGTCCTTGGCGCTGTCCGAGGCGAGGAAGGTGATCAGGCCCGCCACGTCCTCGACGGTGCCGAGGCCCTCGTCCTTGCGCAGCCAGTCCGGCAGCGGCGTACCGGTGCGTTCGGCCTCCTCGATGGCGGGTCCGAAGGCGGGGATGGTCTTGGTCATCCCGGTGGCGGCCACCGGGACCACCGCGTTCACGGTGATGCCCGCCCGGCCCAGTTCCATCGCCCAGGTCCGGGCCATCGCCACGATGCCTGCCTTGGCGGCGGCGTAGTTGGTCTGGCCGAAGTTGCCGCGCTGGCCGGCGGGGGAGGAGATCAGGATCAGCCGCCCGCCCTCGCCCTGTTCGCGCATCCGCACCGCCGCGGCCCGGGCGCAGGTGAAGGTGCCGCGCAGGTGGACCTTGACCACGGAGTCGAAGTCGTCGTCCGTCATCTTCCACAGCACCCGGTCGCGCAGGATGCCGGCGTTGGTCACCAGGACGTCCAGCCGGCCGAACTCCCGCACCGCCGCCCCGGTGAGCTGCTCGGCGGCCTCGCTGTCGCCCACGGCGGCGACGACGCCCGCGGCCCGGCCGCCGGCCGCCCTGATGGTGCCGACCGCCTCGTCGACCACGTCGGCGTCGACGTCGTTGACCACGACGGCGGCGCCCGCGGCGGCCAGGGCCCGGGCGTACGCGAGCCCCAGCCCGCGCCCGCTTCCGGTGACGACGGCGACCTTGCCCTGCAGATCCATGGCTGTGCCTCTTCCTGATGGCAGTGGCGTTACTGATGGGAGGCGGGGGCCGACCGGGCCGTCACCCGCGACTGATCGACAGGAATCCTGTCGTTCGGGCCTCAGTGTTCTCTTTTAACAGGAATCCTGTCAATGGCTTAGGGTGGCCGACTGTGAGAAGTGGACCGGCAGTCAGTGGAGGCACGGGATGAGGCGAGCGCCCGAGCGGCCCGCAGGGGACGCCGAGCCGGCGGCCGACGCGGGGCCGTCGCTGCTCTACCTGCTCAAGCGGACCGAACTCGTGGTCCGCGCCCGCCTGGAGGAGTTGCTCAAACCCGCGGGCGTGACCGCGCTGCAGTACACCGCGCTGACCGTCCTGGAGCGGCACGACGGCATCTCCGCTGCCCAGTTGGCCCGCGACTCCTTCGTCACGGCGCAGTCGATGGCGGACATGGTGCGCGCCCTGGAGAGCCGGGGCCTGGTGCGGCGCGAGCCGAACCCGGGCAACCGGCGGGAGAAGGTGATCCTGCTCGCCGACGCCGGACGGCGGCTGCTCGCCGACCACGCGGAGCCGGCCCGCCTCCTGGAGCAGCGCATGGTGGCGGACCTCGGTCCCGCCGACGTCGAGCGCTTCCGGGAGGCCCTGAAGAGCGCGCACCGCGCGCTGTCCTGACCCCCGCGGCGCACGGCGGGCGGCCGGACCCCTGGACCGGCCGCCGGACTCACGACTTCGAGCGCGTCACTTCGTCCAGCCGCCGTGCCGCCGCCGCCTGCTCGAACGGGGTGTCCCCGTGCGCCCTGCGGTCGCCCAGCGAGGCGTACAGGCCGGCGACGGCCGCGGAGTCGTGGTGGGAGGCCAGTTCGGCCAGCTCGGGTGAGACCGTGCCGAGGATCTGCCGGAACCGCAGCTCGGCCAGAGGGCCGAGGCGGTCGTAGATCTCCAGGAAGACCTGCTGGGCGCGTGGCCGGTCCCAGTCGGGCGGCAGCAGCTCGGCCGGCAGGTCCGGGTCGGTCTCCGGGAAGCGCCGCCAGGCCACGCGCAGTTCGGTACGGGTGCGCAGCGCCTCGGCCGGGCTGATCCGTCCCGCGGCGAGGCTCTCCAGCACCGGTTCGTAGCGTTCGGTGAAGGCGCGGTACTCCTTGCTCAGCGCCGTCAGGTCGAACGCCGAGGCCGGGTCGCCCTGCCGCGTCCCGCCGGGCACCGCGGCCGAACGCAGCACGGTCGCGGTCTCGATGCCGAGTTCCCGCAGCAGGTCCTGTGCGTCCGCGCCGAGGTCGTGCGGCGACACCCACACGCCGTCGTACAGCGCCGCGAACCGCAGCAGCCGCAGCCGGGAGCGGAGCGCGGTGCGCAGGCCGCGGGCCTGTTCGGGGACGGAAAACGCGACGACCGTCCACTGTCCGTCCCACTCGGGCGCGGTCGTGCCGAAGGTCAGCATCCGGTGCGTGCGTTCGACGATCACCTCGGAGGTGCGCGCCGGGATCCCGTACGCCGTGGTGCGTCCGCTGCGGGAGGTGTCGAGAAGTCCGCGGGCCACCAGCCGGCGCATCGCGGCCCGCGCGCCGTCGGACGTCACACCGAAGTCGGCGAGCAGTCTCACCAGGGCGGTGGCGGGGATGTGTTCGTCGCGCCAGTACCAGAAGTCGCCCAGCAGGGAGGTCAGCAGGAGCTGGGGCTCCGCCCCGTTCTGAGCCCGGGGCAGCTCGGCCTTCGACAGGTCCTTCCCCATGGCACCTCAGTTCCCTCGGTGGCCTTCGCGTCGCATCGAAGTATCGCACGACTCTTGTCATAGGTGACACCTCGTGCGACGCTCGGCATCGATACCGACAATGACGCGGATCTCTCCCCATGCAAGGGAACACCTTCATGCGTAACTTTCGAGGCCACCGCCAGTGGCGAACATGTTGCACCCTCACGACCGCGTTCCTCTCCGCCGTGGCCCTCGCCGGCTGCGCCGCGGACGAGGAGGAGGGCGTCTCCAAGCCCTCCATCCCCGAGGTGAAGGCACTCCACGACGCACTGCCGCAGTCGGTCAGGGACGCCGGCGTCCTGCGGTTCGCGGGCGACTCGCACCCGCCCTTCCGCTCGGTGGCCGCCGACGGCGCTGTGACGGGCATCGACACGGACCTGCAGGAAGCGCTCGGGCAGGTACTCGGAGTACGCACCGAGATCAAGATCGTGAACAACCTCCCCGCCGCGCTCCAGGGCATGCTCAGCGGGCGCTACAACGGGTTCAACGGACCCGTGCAGGCCAGCGTCGAACGCGAGCGCCAGTTCGACACCATCACCTGGATGACCAGCCGCACCTCCTACGTGGTGCCCAGGACCGGCAAGGCCGGGATCTCCTCCGCCGCCGACCTGTGCGGCAAGCAGGTCGCCGTGGTGAAGTCGAGCATCGTCGAGGGCCAGCTGGAGAAGCTGTCCCAGTTCTGCACCGAGCAGGGCAGACCGGCCGCCGAGCCGATCGGGCTCGACGACACCAACGCCACCCTCCTGGCCGCGCAGTCCGGCCGCGCCGACGCCGCCGGGATGACCCAGGCCGCCGCCATCGACGTCACCGAGTCCCAGTCGGACAAGTACGAGTACGTCACCCAGACCGAGGAGCAGGGCGCCACCACCGACAACCTCGCCCTCCTCGTGCCCAAGGAGGGCGGGCTCGGGCCGGTGCTCCAGAAGGCCTTCCAGAAGCTCGTCGACAACGGTGAGTACCGACGCGTCATGGAGCACTGGGGGCTGAAGGACGTGATGGTCGACCAACCCGTCCTCAACATCGCCAGCAAAGAGAGCTGAACCGTGGCCGGACCCATCCCACTGACGGAGATCCAGAGTTCCGCCGACCCGCGGACCGACGACGTCGCCCTGTCCAGGCGGCGCGTACGGCCCTGGCGGGTGGTGGCCGGCGTGGTGCTCGCGGTCGTCGCCGTGCTCCTCGTCCACTTCCTGCTGACCAACCCGCGCCTGGAGTGGGACGTCGTCGCCGAGTACCTCCTCGAGCCCTCCGTGCTCTCCGGACTCGGCACCACGGTGTGGCTCGCCGTCGCGGCCACCGTCGTCGGCGCCGTCGTCGGCGCGGTCCTGGCGGCGGCGCAGATGTCCGCGTTCCCGCCGGTCCGCTGGGCCGCCACCCTCTACATCGGCGTCTTCCGCGGCATCCCGCCGCTGGTGCAGCTGATCTTCTGGTTCAACCTCGCCTACCTCCTGCCGCGCATCTCCATCGGCATCCCCTTCGGGCCGGAGTTCGCCTCCTGGGACGCCAACGAGGTGATCACACCGGTGACGGCCGCCGTCATCGGACTGTCCCTCGTCGAGTCCGCGTACATGGCGGAGATCATCCGCGGCGGACTGCTCGGCGTGGAACAGGGGCAGCGCGACGCCGCCCGCGCCATGGGCTTCACCCCGGGCCAGACCTTCTTCCGGGTCGTGCTCCCGCAGGCGATGCGCGTCATCATCCCGCCGGGCGGCAGCCAGTTCATCAGCGTGCTCAAGGGGACCGCGCTGGTCTCGGTGATCGCCATGGCCGACCTGCTGCACTCGGTCCAGGTCGTCTACAACCGCACCTACGAGATCGTCCCCATGCTCATCGTGGCCTGCCTCTGGTACCTCGCCGTGGTCACCCTGTTCACCGTCGGACAGCGCTGGCTGGAGCGGCACTTCTCCCGCGGCCACACCACCGGCGGCGCCGTCCGCCGTCCGAAGAAGACCCCTGACGGAGCGTCCGCATGACCACTGAACCCGCCCTGCGCGTGCGGGGCATCCGCAAGAACTTCGGCGACCACGCAGCCCTCGACGGGGTCGACCTCGACGTCGCCGACGGTGAGGTCGTCACCATCATCGGGCCCTCCGGGTCCGGCAAGTCGACCCTCATCCGGTGCGTGCACCAGCTGGAGACCATCGACTCCGGCGCCATCCACCTCGACGACGAACTGCTCGGCCACGAACGCCACCGCGGCACCCTGCGCCCGCTCGGTGCCCGCAGGGTCGCCGCCCAGCGCGGCCGGATGAGCATGGTCTTCCAGCAGTTCCACCTCATCCCGCACTTCACCGTGCTGCGCAACATCACCGAGGCCCCGGTGCGCGTCCACGGCCGCTCCCGCGAGGAGGCCGAGACCGAGGCCCGTGCCCTGCTCGAACGCGTCGGCCTCGCCGACCGCGCCGACCACTACCCGCGCCAGCTCTCCGGCGGCCAGCAGCAGCGGGTGGCGATCGCCCGGGCCGTCGCCGCCCGGCCCCGCGTCATGCTCTTCGACGAACCCACCAGCGCCCTCGACCCCGAACTCGTCGAGGAAGTACTCGGCGTCATGCGGCAGTTGGCCGCAGACGGCATGACGATGGTCGTGGTGACCCACGAGATCGCCTTCGCCCGCGAGGTCGCCGACCGGTGCGTGTTCATGGAGGCCGGCCGCATCGTCGAGAGCGGCACGCCCGACGAGATGCTCACCAACCCCCGCACCGCGCGCCTGCGTTCGTTCCTCTCCCGGCACCACGACTCCCGGCACGACTCCGGCCACCGGGATCCACGGCACCACGACAGCCACACCACCCCTCAGGAGCCCGTCACGTGATCACCGTTGCCTCGGTCGGGGACCTCATCCTCGACGAGCCCGACCCCGCCTCGTTCCTGGCCCCCTCGGCAGCCCTGCTGAGCGCCGCGGACGTCACCGTCGGGCACGTCGAGGTCCCGCACTCGACCACCACCGTCCAGCAGAGCACCGACGTCCCCGCACCCCCCGCCGACCCCGCCGCGCTCACGGCGCTCGCCGAGGCGGGCTTCGACGTCGTCACGCTCGCCGGCAACCACATCCACGACGCGGGAGCCGAGGGCGTCGCCGACACGGTCGCCCACGCCCGCCGGGCGGGCCTGGCCACCGTCGGCGCGGGCGCCGACCTCGACGAGGCCAGAACGCCGGCCGTCGTCGAACGCGGCGGACTGCGGATCGGCGTGCTCTCCTACAACTGCGTGGGCCCGCGCGAGTCCTGGGCCACCTCGGGCAAGGCCGGCTGCGCCTACGTGCACGTCCTCACCCACTACGAACTCGACCACGCCAGCCCGGGCGGCCCGCCCAAGATCTACACCTTCGCCGATCCGGACAGCCTCGCCGCCCTCCAGGACGACGTGTCCCGCCTGCGCGAACGGGCCGACGTCGTCCTCGTCGGCCTCCACAAGGGCGTCGGACACACCCCCGCCGCCGTCGCCATGTACGAGTCACCGGTGGCCCGGGCGGCCGTCGACGCCGGCGCCGACGCGGTCTTCGGCCACCACGCCCACATCATGCGCGGCATCGAGACCTACCGGGGCCGCCCGATCTTCCACGGCCTCGGCAACTTCGTCACCGTCACCCGCGCGCTGACCCCGGACGCGAGCAGCCGATCCAGCGCCGAACTGACCGCCTGGGCCCGGCGCCGCAAGGAGCTCTACGGCTTCGCCCCCGACCCCGGCATGCCCGCCTACCCCTTCCACCCGGAGAGCCGCAACACCGCGATCGCCGTGTGCCGCTTCGACGGCGGAGGACTCGTCGAGGCGGGCCTCGAACCCTGCTGGATCGACGGCCGGGGACGCCCCGTGCCCTGCGGCGACACCGACGAGGGCCGACGGGTCACCGACTACATCGAGCACATCACCCGCACCGCGGGCCTGAACGGCCGACTCGTCCGCGAGGACGGCCGCGTACGGATCGAGCTGAACACCGAGAGGGCATCATGAGCGACCAGCCACTGGCCGGACGGACCGTCATCGACCTGACCACCGCGCTGGCGGGCCCCTACGCCACCCTGCTCCTCGCCGGGCTCGGCGCCACCGTCATCAAGGTCGAGAACCCGGCCACCGGCGGCGACTCCTCGCGCAACAACGCGCCCTACGCGGGCGGCGACGGCCTCTCCGTGTCCCGGCAGCACCCCGACGACATGTCGGTCTCCATGCTCGCCCGCGGCCGCAACAAGCTCAGCGTCACCCTCAACCTCAAGGACGAACGCTCCCGGCGGGTCTTCGCGGACCTCGTGCGCGACGCCGACGTCCTCGTCGAGAACTACAGCCCCGGTGTCACCGGCCGCCTCGGCATCGACTACGCCGCCGTCCACGAGCTCAACCCGCGGCTCGTCTACACCTCCATCACCGGCTTCGGCAGCCAGGGCGGACCCGGCTCCGGCAAGGCCATGGACTCCATCATCCAGGCGCTGTCCGGCGTCATGCTCACCGCGGGCGAACCGGACGAGGGACCGGTGCGCTTCGGCCTGCCCGTCGGCGACATGCTCGCCCCGCTCTTCGCGGTCATCGGGACCCTGTCGGCCCTCATGCAGGCCGACCAGAGCGGCGAGGGCCAGCATGTCGACGTGTCGATGCTGGGCGCCCTCACCTCCCTGGTGGCGTGCGAGCCCTTCGACGCCTTCGCCGCGGTCGGCATGCCGCAGCGCACCGGCGCGATGGTGCCCCGTCTCGCCCCCTTCGGCATCCTGCCGACCGCCGACGGCCACATCGCGCTGTCCGCGCCCACCGACGCCTTCGCCCACGGTGCCCTGCGCGCCGTGGGCCGCCCCGACCTGATCGAGGACACCCGCTTCCACAGCCGCGACCAGCGGGTCCGCCACGCCGACGAGATCCACGCCCTGATCCGGGAGTGGACCGGCGCCCGCTCCACGGCCGAGGCGATCGACGCGTTCACCGAACACGGCGTGCCCGCGGCCGAGGTGCGCGAGCCCCGGGACGCCGTACGGGACCCGCTCGTGCGGCAGCGCGAGGAGGTCGTACCGGTGACCCACCCGACGCACGGCCCCGTGGAGGGCCTGGCCACCACCGGCGTCCCCATCCGCTTCTCCGCCGCCCGCGCGGGCTTCGACCGGCCCGCCCCGGCACTCGGCGAGCACAACGACGCGGTCTACCGCGAGAAGCTCGGCTACAGCCCCGAGGACATCGCCGAGCTGGCCGCCGAGTCGGTGATCTGAGCGTCGCGCCCGGGCAAGGAAGCGCCCGCGCCGCAGAAGCGGAGCCGCCGCTCAACCGCACTCCCGTACCACCTGGAGGAACCCCCATGCCCGCTGCCCTCGCGCGGCTCACCTCCCACGGCACCGACCGCCGCGCCGCCGCCGACGAGTTCAGAGCACGCCACCACGGCGGGGTGATCGGCTACGTGGGCGCCGACGTCCCCGTCGAGTACCTCACCGCGGCCGGACTGCTGCCCCTGCGCCTGTCCGGCAGCCCCGGCGACCCGAGCACGGCCGGCGACCGCTGCCTCGGCACCGGCCTCGACCCGGCCGCCCGCTCCGTCCTGACCCGCCTGCTGGAGGGCGGCTTCGGCACGCTGGACGGCATCGTCGTCTCCCGCGACTGCGAGGCGTCCCTCCGGCTGTTCTACGCACTGCGCGAACTGCGCCGCGTGGACCCGGCCCTGGCCCTCCCACCGGTGCACCTCGTCGACGTGCTGCACCTGCCGCACCGCACCACCACCCGCTACGTGCGGGCCAAGCTCGGCCAACTGCGCGCCACCGTCGAGACCTGGGCCGGCCGGCCGATCGACGACACCGCGCTCGCCGACGCCATCACCGCCCACGACCGGCTCCGCGCACTGCTCACCGAGGTCGCCGCCCTGCGCCGGTCGCACCCGGCCCGCCTCACCGGCACCCAGGCACTCGCCGTCGTCGCCGCGACCACCGCACTGCCCGTCGGCCGTGCCACCGCGCTCCTCGAAGCACTGCTCGCCGAGGCGGACCAGCTGCCCGAACACGAAGGACTCAGAGTGTTCCTCACCGGAAGCCCGCACGACACGGGCCACGTCTACACCGCCCTGGAGGACCGCGGCCTGCTCGTCGTCGGCGAGGACCACGACTGGGGCGACCTGCTCTCGCTGCGCCGGACCGCCGCCCCCACCGAGGCCGCGCTCGCCGAGCGCTACCAGCACAACGGGCCCGCGGCACCCCGCGCCTCGATCCGTGCCCGCGCCGCACACACCCGGCGTGCGGCGCGGGAGTGCGGCGCCCAGGCCCTCGTCGGCTACGCGCGGGTGCGCGACGACGCCCCGGGCTGGGACTACCCGGCCCAGCGGGAGGCGACCGGGCTGCCGGCCGTGCAGCTGAGCCGGCAGCCGTACGGGGCGCTCGGCGACGGGGCGGCCGAGGCGCTCGCGGAACTGACGGGAGCGCGTGTCCGTGCGGAGGCGGCCCGGTGAGCGCCGCCCGACTGGCCTCCGCGGCGGCGGCCACCGCCCACCAGCGGCAGTGGTTCGCCGGCCTCCGCGAGGAAGTGGCGGACGGCGGGGACCTCGCGCTGGTCAACGCCGACGCCCCGCAGGAGATCTTCCGCGCCATGGGCATCCCGTACGTCGTCAACCAGTGGTGGTCCTCGATCGTCACGGCCAAACGACGCGCCCAGGACTACCTCGGGCTCCTGCGCGAACGCGGCTACCCCGACGACAGCGAGCAGTACAGCTCCATCCCCCTCGCCTCGGTCTTCGACCCCGACCCGGCGAACGCGCCCTGGGGCGGACTGCCCCGGCCCTCCATCGTGCTCGCGGAGACCACCGGCGACGCCTCCCGCAAGATCTTCGACCTCTGGGACAGCCAACTCGGCGTCTCCTTCTACCCGTTGGAGAGCGCCGCCGAGAACGACGTCCCCGTCCGCTGGTGGGAACTGATGCCGCGCGACTGGGAACGGGCCGTCGGCAGCGACCGCCTCGACCTCATGACCGGCGAACTCGAAGGGCTCATCAGGTTCCTGGAACAGACCACCGGCCGGGTGTTCTCCGAGACCCGCTTCGCCGAGGTCATGACCCTCGTCAACGAGCAGCAGGAGTGGAACCGCCGCACCCGCGACCTGATCGCCCGCGCCCGGCCCTGCCCGCTGCCGGTCAACGACAGCATCCCCAGCGTGATGATCCCGCAGTGGCACCGCGGCACCACCTGGGCCCGCGACGCCGCCCGCGCCTTCCACGACGAGGTCGCCGAGCGCGTCTCCACCGGGACGGCCGTCTGCCCCGGCGAGCGTGCGCGGCTGATGTGGATCGGCCGCGGCCTCTGGTTCGACCTCGACTTCTACCGGCGCTTCGAGGAGAGCCACGGCGCGGTGTTCGTCTGGTCCATGTACCTCGCGATCGCGGCCGACGGCTACCTGCGCCACGGCGGCGACCCGCTGCGCGCCCTCGCCGCCCGCTTCGCCGCCTTCTCCGACCAGCTCTACACCCCGCCCTGGTCGGCGGAGTGGTACGTGAAGGAGGCCCGCCACCACGGCGTCGACGGGGTCGTGCACCTGGTCTCCGACGACGCGCGCGGCAGCTACTTCACCACGCGTGCGCTTCAGGCCGCCGGCATCCCGGTGCTCGAACTGCACGCCGACAACGTGGACGCGCGCAGCGCCGACGGCGACGCCCTCACCCGCACCGTCGGCGACTGGCTCGACCGGCACGTCCTCGCCGGTGACTGATCCGGCGCCGTCCATGCGGGCGGTGCTCTCCGGGGCGCTGGCAGCGCTCTTCGCCGGCTCCCTCACCAACACGATCGTCGGCATCGCCCTGCCGACGATCGCCGGGGAGCTGGGCGGCCAGGACCAGGTGCCGTGGGTGGCGAGCGCCGCGCTGCTCACCATGACGGTCGCGACCCCGCTGTGGGGCAAGGCCGCCGACCGCAAGGGGCCCAGGCCGCTGCTCCTGGCCGCGCTGGGCGTCTTCGTGCTCGGCTCACTGGTGGCCGGGTGCGCGCCGTCGATGGGCGTGCTCATCGCCGGACGCGCCCTGCAGGGCGCGGGGGCGGGCGGCGTCCTCGCGCTGACCAACGCCCTCGTCGCCGGGCTCGTCCCGGCGCGCCGGCGCGGGCTCTACACCGGCTGGTTCGGCGTGGCGTTCGGCACCGCCTCCGTGGCCGGGCCCCTGGTCGGCGGGCTCCTCGTCGGCCTGCCCGGCCTCGGCTGGCGCTGGTGCTTCCTCGGCGTGATCCCCGTCGCCCTGGCCGCCGCCCTGCTGGTCCGGCGCGCACCGCACCGCGCGCCCGAGGCCCCGCGCGGCGGCGTCGACGTCCTCGGCGGCGCCCTGCTCGCGGCCTGCGCCTCCGGTCTGGTCCTGCTGCTGTCGGCAGGCGGCCGGGCCTGGCCCTGGCCGTCCTGGCCCACTCCCGCACTCGGCGCCGCCGTGCTCGTCCTGGGCGCGGCCTGCGTCCGCCGCGAACGCCGCGCCGCCGACCCGATCCTGCCGCCCGGGCTGTTCGCGCTGCCCGGACTCGCCGTGGCGTGCGCGACGAGCTTCCTGGTCGGCGCCGTCATGTTCGGCGGCGTCATCTACCTGCCCCAGTACCTCCAGGTGGTGCGGGGCCACGGCGCCACCGGGGCGGGGCTGCTGATGCTGCCCCAGGTCGGCACGATGATCGCGGCCTCCACGCTCTCCGGCTACCTGATCAGCAGGACCGGCCGCTGGAAGGTGTTCCCGGTCGTCGGCTGCGCCCTGGTGACGGCCGGCGCCGTCCTGCTGTCGCCGCTCGCACCGGACACCTCCGGGTGGTGGCTCGCGGGGGCCATGGCCCTCCTCGGCGTGGGGACCGGGCTGACCCAGCAGGTCCTGGTGCTGGTCGCGCAGGCCTCCGTCGGCGCCGCCGACGTCGGCGTGGCGGGAGCGGCGGCCACCTTCAGCCGCACGCTCGGCGGGGCGGTCGGCGTGGCCGCGTTCGGCGCGATGATCTCGGCGCGGCTGCGCTCCGGCCTGCCGTCGGGCCAGGACCCCGGCGCACTGCTCGGCACCCCGGAGCGCGTCGCCGAACTGCCCGCCCGGGTCGCCGACTCCGTTCGCGCGTCCTACACGGCGGGACTCGCGTCGGTCTTCCTCGTGGCCGTACCCCTCGCAGCGGCCGCCCTCGCCGCCGTCCTGCTGATCCGCGAGACCCCGCTCGACACCCGGGGGTAGCCGGAGCGGAGCACGCGGGAGCCCGCCGGACGCCCGTCCGGCGGGCTCCCGCACGCACGGGTCAGCCGAAGTACGGCCGGTTGAACACGGGCGGTCGGTAGTGCACGTAGCGGCCGGGCTCCTCCCCGGCCTCGCCCGCCCGCCGGTTCAGGCCGGCGGGGGTGGCCGCGTCGGACCAGCGTCCGGTCGTCAGCCGCTCCGTCATCGCCGTGATCGCCGCGACCTGTTCGCCGGGCGTGAAGGTGCAGTGCCCGACCGTCCGCACGTAACTCTGCCGCAGCAGCGCCGCGTTGCCGGCCGCGCGCACCGCCTCTCCGTACGCCTGCTGCTGGGCGACGGTGGAGATCTGGTCGCCGATCGGATTGACCGTGAGCACCGGGATCCTCAGGTCTCCGTCGAAGACGATGCCCTTCTCCAGGTACGCCACCGCGGCCGGGTCGGCCGCGATCCTCGGCGCACGGGACAGAGTCCCCAGGTCGGCCCGGACGTCGAGGCCCGCACGGGAGTACAGCTTCCGGACCGTCCGCCGCTGCTCCGGGCCCGCCGCCGCGAACTGCCGGGCGTAGTCGACACCCGTGTTCCACGAGGGGTTGCCGCCGGCCAGCGTCTCGATGGACCGCCGGCTGCTCATGGCCTGGCCGATGTACGGCTGCGAGCCGCCGGCGAGGGCGAGGTACATGCCCTCCTGCACGGCCTCCGCGTCGCCCGGGTCGGGCACGGGCGTCGCCGTGCCGTCCGCTTCCAGGCCCCAGCCCGGCAGCTGCCCGACCGCCGCGGCCAGCGCGATCCTGGCCCGGCCCGCGGGGGCCGCCTGCGCCGCGGCCAGCGCCGACCTCCAGTCCGCGGTGGCCCGTTCGGTGTCCGCGGGGATCTCCGTGACCGGCAGCGCGCTGTCGGGGAAGAGCAGGTGCTTGAGCGTGAAGACCGTGTCGAGTTTCTGGTTCCACTGCCCCACGGAGCCGCCCAGGCCGCCGCAGAAGGGCACGGCGGCGTCGAAGACGTCCGGGTGGACCTGCGCGGCACCCGCCGACACGAATCCGCCCATCGAGCGCCCCGAGGCGATGGCCCACCGGGGCGGGCCGACGGCCTCCTCGAACCGCCCGAGCGCCGACGCCTGGTTGTCGACGGCGTCGGCGATGCGCCAGCCCGTGACGTCGCGGCTGGTGCCGCCCACGGCGTAGCCGCGCCCGGTGAGCGCCGCGGTCAGCGGATCGTCGGCGGCCTCGCTCACGAAGTCGAGGCCGACGAGCACGACGCCGTTCCAGCGGTCGGGCACCACGAACCGGTACGGCGTGCCGTCGGCCAACTCGCCGCCGGTGCAGGTCACGTCGGCCGGACTTCCCTCGGGGCACGGTCCGCTGCCGCGCGGCGCCGCCCCCGCCGCCGGGGCGGCGAGCGCCGCCACCCCGACGACCGCGAGGCACACGGCGACGGCATGACGCAGCCCTCCCGTTGTTCCCATGCTCCTCGTCCTCCTCGTCCTGCCCGCTCTTCTCGTCCTTCGCGTGCTCCTGTCCGGCGCGGCGCTCACCGCGCGACCGGCAGGGTGATCGACGACGCGCGTGCCGGTTCGCGGTGCACGGTGTACACCGGGGCCGGGCCCACCTCGGCGCGGTCGCTCTCGCGTACGTCGGCCCCGGTGACGGTCACCCGCAGCCGGTGCCCGGCGGGCACGACCGAGGACAGGGGGAGCATGTCGAAGTCGACGCGTTCCGCACGGCCTTCGGGCATGGCCTCGGCGTCCCCGGCGTTGCCGCGGTGCCACGGCGTGCCGAGCACGTCGTAGGGCGCCCGCTGCGTGCCGCGCAGCGCCAGCCGGAGCCGTCCGTCGGTCAGGATGCGCACGGTGCCGTCCGGGGCGACGTCGGAGAGGTAGGCGAAGACGTTGCCGTCGGGCGCGGTGGAGGACAGGCGCAGCGAGACCACGGGATGGCCGGTGAGTTCGACGTCGTCCCGCAGCGGAGCCGACGTGTAGGTCAGCCCCTTCTCGTCCTGCGGGCAGGTCTGCCCCTGGCCGACCGGGTCGGGGCAGCTCACCGAGTAGTCGACGGGATAGACGTCCCCGCCGCCCCTCCCGTGCGGCCGGGAGCGGCCCAGAGTGCCGTCGTTGACCGAGTCGACGGTGCCGCTCGTGCCGCCGCCCAGGTAGTAACGCGTCTGACGGGCAAGGGACTTCGGCGGCCACTGCCGCGCGTCGCGCCACTGGCCCGTACCGTCCGAGGACCCGGTCCAGTAGTGCACCGGAGGCTCCTCCATGATCCCGTTGTCGACGCCCTTGAGCCAGTGGTCGAAGAACCGGTGCCGCTCGGCGACGATGTCGAAGCCCTCGTTCCCGCAGTGCCCCCACGGGCCGACGAGGACCTTGTGCGGGTTGGAGAGGGTCGCCGCGCCGACCAGGCTCTCCTTGCGGAAGTCGTCGTCCCAGCCGTCGTAGCCGTATATCGGCACGCCGGAGCGCTCGATCGCCTCCTTGTAGGTGGCGACGCTGTACTCCTGCCACGGCCGCGTACCGACCCAGGCGACGGCGCTGTCCCGGTACGGCGCCGCCCGCCACATGTCCTTCAGGGACGTGTTGGCCCGGTGCTGTTCCACCGCCTGCCGCAGCAGCGCGCCGTCGGTGTCCGCGTCGACCGGCAGGTTGCGCAGGTCCTCCTCGCGGGTGCGGTTGGGGCCGGCGCCCCAGTTGGCCCGGATCCCGCCGCGCTGGAAGGCGTCGTACTTGTGGAACGAGTAGTTGCCCGCGAAGACGGCCTTGAGGTGGGGTGCCCCCACGGTCGCCGCCTGCATCGCGGCGTCACCCGTGTTGGAGCAGCCGAACACGCCGACCTGCCCGTCGCTCCAGGACTGCGCGGCCAGCCACTCGGTGACGTCGTAGGCGTCGGAGGCCTCCGCACGGGAGTGATAACCCGTCATCGTGCCGAAGGAGGCGCCGTTGCCGCGCCGGTCGACGAACGCCACCGTGTAGCCGTACCTGGTGAGTTCGGCCATGCCGCTGGTGACACCGCGCAGGTCGACCGAGCCGTCCTCGGCCCGCGAGGCCCGGCTGAGCTGGTGCTCCCAGACGACGGGGAAGGGCCGCTCGACGGCCTTGCCGTCGACTGCCGGACGGTAGAGGTCGACGGCCAGGCGGGTGCCGTCACGGGTGGGCAGGTACTGCGAGGTGCGTACCCACTCGTCGTAGAGCACGGGCGAGTAGCCCGCGTACTCCCCGGGCCGCGACACCCGTTCGGGCCCGCCGCGTTCACCGGCCACGGCCGGTGCCCCGGCGGTGGCGGTGAGCAGGAGCGCCGCGAGCACGGTCGTCACACGTTTCAGTCTCACTGTCCGACCTCTCTGTCGGGGCTGCTGAGAACCGGTGCGGATCTCAGGCGTGGAACGCCCGCAACAGAATGGTCCTCATTAGAGTCGACCGTCAACGCTACTGTCGCCTGTTTGTGTAAGGGGGAGACGGACGCGCGATGCGTTGTGGTCGGATATCACCGCTGGTGCCCGCGTTTTCAGGTGGCGGACCCTTCGAGTCGGACACTTCACCGGCCTTCCGAGTTGGAAGGTGTTGCCCGTATCAGGTCAACGGTCTGTCACGCAGTAGTCTGCGGACGGCGCCGCGCAGCCAGTGGTGTGCGCCGTCCGCGGTGTGCCGGGGGTGCCAGGCCATGCCGATGTCCACCGGCGGCAACGGCAGCGGGATGTCGAGGAGGCGCAGGCCCAGGGCGGAGGCCTGCTCGGTGAGCGGGCTCGGCGAGGAGGCCGCCTCGTCGGGCACGGCCGGGACCAGGGCGACCACGTCGGTGCGGGCGGCGAGAGCCAGCGCCGCCAGGTGGCCCGGGAGGACGACGGCCACCCGGCGGCTCAGCCCGTGTTCGGCGAGGGCGGCGTCGACCGGACCGTCGAACCTGCCGCGACGACTGACCGCCACGTGCTCGGCGGCGGCGAACCGGGCCGGGGTCAGGGGCCCCTCGGTGAGCGGATGGCCGGGGCGGACGGCCGCCGTCATCCGCAGTGCGACCAGGTCCTCGACCCGGGTCTCGGGATCCACGTGGTCGATCGCGCCGACCTCCAGGTCGACCCGGCCGTCACGCAGGGCCGGCCCGGCCTCCAGCTCCTCGGCCCGGAACCGCAGCGAGATGCCGGGCGCCTCCCGCGCGGCCAGCGCCAGCAGGCCGGCGGCGAGGGCGGCACCGACCAGGTCGGCGGTCTGGAGGGTGAAGGTGCTCCGCAGCGTCGCGGGGTCCACACCGGTGTCCGGCGTGAGGAGGGCCCCGAGCCTCCGCACGACAGTGGCCGCCTCGTCCTGCAGGGCCAGGGCCCGCGGGGTCGGCACCATGGCCTGCCCGGCCCGGACCAGCAGGGGGTCCTGAAGGATGCGGCGAAGGCGGCCGAGGGTGCGGCTCATGGCGGCGGGGGAGGTGTGCATGCGGGCGGCGGCCCGGGTGACGCTCTGCTCGGTGAGCAGCACGTCGAGAGCTACGGCGAGGTTGGCGTCGACGACCGGTGCGGTCCAGTCCGTGCTGTTCACCAGTGTTGTTCCGTTCCAGGCAATGATTCCTTGCTGAAGTTCCCATTGTGGCAACTCCTCGCGGCTCCCCAGGATGAGGCGTATCGGAACGACACGACCCACGAGGTGTTCATGATCGTCATCACTGCTCCGACCGGGAACATCGGCCGACGGCTGCTGCCGCTGCTCCTGGACTCCGCTCCCGCCCGCGGCGAGGCCCTGCGGGTGATCGTGCGTGACCCCGCACGGCTCCCCGGCCCGGTGCGGGAACGCGTCGAGGTGGTCACCGGCTCGCACGGCGACGCCGCGGTGGTCGACCGGGCCTTCGACGGCGCCGACGCCGTCTTCTGGCTGGTCCCGCCGGACTCCTCCCGCACCCCGCACGAGGCGTACCTGGAGTTCACCCGCCCCGCGGCCGACGCCCTCGCCGCGCACGGCGTCGGCCACGTGGTCGGCGTCTCCGCCCTCGGCCGAGGCACCCCGGTCGCCGACCGCGCCGGGCTCGTCACCGCCTCCCTCGCCATGGACGACCTCCTCTCGCAGAGCGGCGCCGCCCACCGGGCGCTGGCCTGCCCGTCGTTCTTCGAGAACCTGCTGGAGGACGCCGGCTCCATCCGGGAGAGGGGCCGCTTCACCGACACCGTCGACGCCGGCCGCAAGGCGCCCCTCGTGGCCGTCGCGGACATCGCCGCCGTCGCCGCCGGACTGCTGCTCGACCGGTCCTGGACGGGCACCGGCAGCGTTCCGGTCCTCGGCCCCGAGGACCTGTCGCCCGACGACCTGGCCCGCATCATGACCGAGCGGCTCGGACGCCCCGTCCGCTACGAGCGCCAAGCGCTGGACGACCTGCGCGCCACTCTCCTCGGCCACGGACTCGACGCGACGTTCGTGGAGGGTGTCGTCGACATGAAGCGGGCCAAGGACGACGGCCTCGACGCCGGGGCCGCCCGGGTTCCGGAGACGGCCACCCCGACCACCTTCGCGCAGTGGGTCGCCCGGACCCTCGAACCCGCGGTCCTCTCCCACGGCCGCTGAACCCGCCGGCCCCGCACCGACCGCCCCCTACGGGAAAAGGAAGCAACCATGCCCGCACACGCCACCACGACCCCGGTCACCGCGTTTATGCTCGTCAAGACGACACCCGAATGGCTCGCCATGAGCGTCGAGGAGCGGGTGCACGCCTTCACCACCGAGGTCGTCCCCGTCGTCGAGGCCCGGACCAGCGGTGTCCGGTCACGCTTCTACGACACGGAGTTCTACTCCGCCCGCGTCACCGACGTATGGGTCTGGGAGGCGGACGACCACCACGCCTACCAGCTCCTCGTCGACGCCCTGCGTGAAACCCCGTTCTGGGACCGGTACTTCGAGGTCGTCGACCTCCTCGTCGGCACCGAGAACGGGTACGCGCGCACCTACGGGGTCGACGCCGTCACCAGCATCGCCACCTGACCGGCGGCTGCGCGCGGGCGCGGTTCAGTGCGACGGCTCCCAGTAGGTGCCGTACTTCCGCGCCAGCGCGGTCGCCTCTTCCGGTGCGAGATGGCGTACCGGCTGCTCGCCCAGGAGCAGGAGGAGCGCCGAGGCCTCCTCCACCTCGATCGCGGCCTCGGCCGCCGCGCGCAGCGAGGTGCCCGCGACGACCGGGCCGTGGTTCTGCAGGAGGGCGGCCCGGCAGGGGAAGGCGAGCAGTTCCAGGTCCGAGGCCTGGGCGGGATCGCCGGGCGGGGCGTAGGGGAGCATCGGTATCTGGCCCACCCGCATGACGAAGTACGGCGTGATCGGCGGCAGCGCGCTGCGCCCGGACCAGGGGGCGCGGCGGCAGGAGAGCGCGGCGGCATGCCGGGAGTGCAGGTGGACGACCGCGCGGGTGGCGTGCTCGCGCCGGTAGAAGGCCAGGTGGAGCGGGTACTCCTTGGACGGGGCCGGTCCGTCGAGGTGGTTGCCGTCGAGGTCGAGCACCGACAGGCTCCCGGGGTCCAGCGCCGCCAGGTCCGTGCCGGTCGGGGTGACCAGGACACGGTCGCCGTCGCGGGCGCTGACGTTGCCCGAGGAGCCGGGGCTCAGCCCGAGCCCGGCCAGATGGGCCGCCGTCGCGACGAGTTCGTGTGCGAGGGCGGTCATACGAGCTGCTCCCATGCCTGCGTGAAGATGTCGGTGCCGCCGAAGTTCCCCGACTTGAGGGCGAGGTCGACGGTGTGGGGGGTGCCGGCCGGGCACACCTCGGTACGGGCCCAGGCGACGCCCGGGGCGATGGGCGCCCCGATGGCGAGCGTGCGGGCGCGCAGCGCCGTGACCACGGCCCCGGACGTCTCGCCGCCCGCGACCAGCAGGCGGCGTGCCCCGGCGTCCACCAGGGCCGTCGCGCAGGCGGCGAGAGCCCGCTCCACCAGGGACGAGGGCGGCTCGGCGCCGGGCGGGGTGTCGGTCTCGACGTCCTCGGAAGTGGCGACGGCGTAGATCAGGGGCGGTGCGGTGGGGTCGGCCTCCCACCGCTCGCGCACGAAATCGGTCAGGCCGGTCACGGCGGCGTCGAAGTCGGCGCGGAGCCGGGCCAGGTCGAGCCGCCGGTGCGGCAGCCGGTCCAGGGCGTGGGCGACCTGCGCCCGCGTGGCGGCGGAGGCACTGCCGGCGAGGACCACCCCCGGGTCCCGCGGTTGCGACGCCGGACGCGCGCGGGCCTGGTCGGGGTGCGGGCCGGTCAGTCCCGCGGCGAGTCCGGCGGCGCCGGTCACCAGGCCGAAGTCCTCGGTGGCGGCCGAGACGGTGCGCAGGTCCTCGTCGTCGACCGCGTCCACGACGACGAGCGCGTCGGCGTGCACCCCGTCGTCCAGGGCCGCGCGGAGGGCGGCCGTGCCGGCCCGCACCGTGTCGAGACCGACGCGGGTGACCCGGTGGGCCGTCTGCGGACGCAGCAGCCGGTCGACGCGGGAGTCGAGCATCGGCGTGAGCGGGTGGTGGCGCATGGGGCTCTCGTCGAGCAGGTCGTCGTGGACGAAGAGCCGCCCCCGGTACACCGTCCGCCCGGTCGCCGGGAACGAGGGGACCACCACCGTGCGCCGCTCACCGGTCTCCGCCAGCAGGGCGTCGGTCACCGGGCCGATGTTGCCGCGGGGTGTGGAGTCGAAGGTCGAGCAGTACTTGAAGTAGAAGCGGCTGCAGCCGATCGCCCGCAGGGCGCGCAGAGCCCTGAGCGAGTCCTCCACCGCCTCGGCGGCGGGAGCCGTTCTGGACTTCAGGGCCACCACGACGGCGTCCGTGCCGGCCCACCGGTCCGCGCCGTCCGCCGCGCCCGTACCCTCCGCCGCGCCGTCGGGCCCGGCGGGGGAGGAGACCGTGTCGGCGCCGACCGCGACCACGGTCCGGAAACCGCGGGCGACCAGCATCGTCGCCAGGTCGGTCGCGCCGGTGAAATCGTCTGCGATGGCCCCGAGGGTCGGCATCAAGTGCTCCTGCGTTGCTGTCCGGGTTCGGTTCCTTGGTGCGGCCGACGGCCACCCGTGATGATCTGTGAAATTATGTTACCAGACTTTACGCAGATGGGATCTGGTGATACACGTTGTTCATTCGCTGCTTCTAGAACGCGCGTCCCACAGCACCCAGTCGCCCCGTCGACCGCGCGAGAAGCCACAGTCACAACCTTGCGCGCTCATCCAGGAGGGCCCCATGAACCTGCATCACTTGTTCGCCGACAGCGGCGGCCGGACGGTGCGGTACGCACTGACCGGGGCCGGCGGCGGATTCGCGCGCACCCTCCTGTCCCAGACCCGACGCCTGCCGGGCCTCGTCCCGGCCGTCCTGTGCGACCGCGACCTGCCCAGGCTGCGCGCGATGCTGGACGAACTGGGCTACGACGCCGCGCTGCCGGCCGAGTGCCACGACGCCACCGGCGTGGCCGGGACCGTCGCGCGCGGCGGCATCGCCCTCGTCGCCGACGCGGCCCTGCTGACCGCCGCCCCTTGGGACATCCTGGTGGAGGCGACCGGCAGCCCGGCGGACGGTCTCGCGATGGCCGAGGCCGCCCTCGCCGCCGACCGTCACGTCGCGATGGTCAGCAAGGAGGTCGACTCCGTCGCCGGGCTGCACCTCGCCGACCTCGCCGCCGCCCGCGGCCTCGTCTACACCACCGCCGACGGCGACCAGCCCGCCAACCTGATCGGCCTGGTCACCTGGGCCGAGCTGCTGGGCCTGGACATCGTGGCGATCGGCAAGTCCACCGAGTACGACCTCGTGTTCGACCCCGAGGCCGGTACCGTGACCCAGCTGAACACCACGGTGCCCGCACCGGAGCTCGCCGGGCTCCTCGGGCTCGGCGACGACGTGCGCGCCACCCTCGACGCCCGCGCCGCGGCCGTCGCCGAGCTGCCCACCGGTGCCACCGCCGACTACTGCGAGATGGCCGTCGTCGCCAACAACACGGGCTTCGGACCGGACACCGAACGCCTGCACTACCCCGTCGCCCGCATCGCCGAACTCGCCGACGTCTACCGCCCCCGCGAGGAGGGCGGCCTGCTCGCCCGCGACGGCGTCGTCGACGTCTTCAGCGCGCTGCGTCTGCCGGGCGAGGCCTCCTTCGCGGGCGGCGTCTTCGTCGTCGTCCGCACCGACGACCCGGTGACCTGGGAGACCCTGCGCGAGAAGGGGCACGTGCTCAGCAAGGACGGCGGGTACGCCGCGATCTACCTGCCGTACCACCTGATGGGCGTCGAGACCCCGGTCAGCCTGCTGTCGGCGGTGCTGCACCACCGCCCCTCCGGCGGCACCGACCCCCGCTCGTACGCCGTGCTCGCCGGCCGTGCCCGCACCGACCTGCCCGCCGGGACCGCCCTCGGCATGGGCGGCCACCACCACGACGTCACCGGCGTCCAGGCCGTCCTGCTGCGCGGCGAGGAGGCGCCCGACGACATCGCGCCCCTCTACCTCGCCGCCCACGCCACGCTCGCCCGGCCGGTCGCGGCCGGTGAGCCGGTCAGGGTGGCCGACCTGGCCGACCCGGACCCGGGCCTGCTCGGCGCCTGGCGGGCCGGACGCGCCTCGCGCGGCTGCCCGGACGGTACGGAAGGAACACCCGCCGCATGAGCACCGACCTCCAGCACCTCCTCCTCGGGGCCGCGTCCGTCGTCGTCCTGGTCCTGCTGATCACCAAGACCAAGCTGCACCCCTTCCTCGCGCTCGCCCTCTCCGCCCTCGGGCTCGGCATCGCGTCCGGCATCGCCCCGGTGCGTGCCGTCGAGGCCTTCCAGGACGGCTTCGGCGACACCCTCGGCGGCAGCGGACCGACCATCGGCCTCGGCACCCTGCTCGGCGGCATCCTGCTGGGCTCCGGCGGCGCCGACCGCATCGCCACCGTCTTCATCGGCTCGCGGCCCGTGAAGTGGATCCCGGCGGCCATCACCGCCGCCGCGCTGCTGATCGGCATGCCCCACCTGTTCGACGTCAGCTTCGTCATGCTGGTGCCGCTGGTGTACACCGTCGCCAAGCGCAGCAACACCCACCTGCTGTGGGTGGGCCTGCCGATGGCCGCCGGCCTGTACGTGTCGCACGGTCTGCTGCCGCCCCACCCCTCGCCGACCCTGGCCGTCTCCGCCTACGGTGCCAACACCGGCCTGACCATTCTGTGGGGCCTGGTCATCGGCATCCCGATGGCCGTGCTCACCGGACCGGTGCTGACCAAGGTCGTCAGCCGCTGGTTCGGCCCCGCGCCCGACCTCGACCGCGGCCCCGTCCAGTCGGTCAGCACCGAGCCCGACAACCGGCGCAAGCCGGCCTCCTTCACCCTCGCGCTCATCACCGTGCTGCTCCCGCCGGGCCTCATGCTCATCGGCACGCTGGGCACCGCCAACACGGCCGAGGGAACGCTGCCCTACCAGTTCTTCGACGCCTGCAACTCCTCCGTGCTGTCCCTGCTGGCGGCCGTGGTCTTCGCCTTCTTCGCCCTCGGCGTACGCTCCGGCTTCGGCCTCGGCCAGCTGCAGAAGATGGCGTCCAAGGGACTCGCCCCGGTCGGCGCGATCATCCTGATCCTCGGCGCCGGCGGCGGGTTCAAGGCGATGCTGACGGAGACCGGCATCGACCAGCTGATCTCCGACTACGCCGTGGACTGGGCGATACCCCCGCTGCTGCTGGGCTGGCTGGTCGCCGCGCTGCTGCGGATCTGCCTCGGCTCGGCGACCGTCGCCACCGCCGCGGCCACCGCCATCGTCGCGCCGCTGCTCAGCGCCTCGCCCGGCACCTCGCCCGAACTCATGGTGCTGGCCACCGCGTCGGGAGCGGTGATGCTCTCCCACGTCAACGACTCCGGGTTCTGGCTCTTCAAGGAGTACTTCCAGCTGTCGGTGGCGCAGACCTTCCGCACCTGGACGCTGATGCTCTCCATCCAGTCGCTGATCAGCCTCGCCGGCGTGCTGCTGCTCAGCACCGTCGTGCACGGCTGACCCCGCGGGCCGGTGGTGGTCCCGGACGGACCACCACCGGCATGATCATCGGCTAACGTCGACACGGTCGAAGGGAGACCGGACCATGACCTCGGACGGCGAGCACCCCCCGCTGATCCCCGATCAGCGCCGCGAACAGCTGCTCAAGCACCTCAGGCGCGACGGCGTGCTCAGCGTGCAGCAGATCACCCGGCTGCTCGGCGTCTCCCACATGACCGTGCGCCGGGACATCGCCGAACTCGAACGCGGCGGCCTGGTGTTCTCCGTCCCCGGCGGAGTCCGCATCGCCAGCACCATCAACAGCGAGCCGGGCTTCCTCGACAAGTCGGAGGTCGAACAGCCCCAGAAGCAGGCGATGGCCGCCGAGGCCGCGCGCCTGGTCCAGGACGGGATGACCGTCTACCTCGACGCCGGCACCACCCTGCTGGCCATGGCGCCCGCACTCGCCCGGCTGCCCCACCTGACCGTGGTCACCAACGACTTCACCACCATCGGCCGGCTGATGGACGCCGAGAACCTGGAACTGGTGCACGTCGGCGGCCGCGTCGACGTCTCCAACCGCTCCAGTGTCGGCCGCCTCGCCGCCGACACCTTGCGCCGGCTCGCCCTGGACATCGCCTTCATCAGCACCAGCTCCTGGGACCTGCTGCGGGGCACGACCACGCCCTCGGAGTCCAAGGTGGACGTGAAGCAGGCGGCCATGGCCTCCGCCGCACACTCCGTCCTGGTCGCAGGATCGTCCAAGTACGGCACCTTCGGCCGCTACCGGGTGGCGCCGCTGACGGCCTTCGACACCATCGTCACCGACACCGACCTCACGAACGCCGCGGCCGACGGCATCCGGGCCGGCGGCTCCTCCCTCGTCCTGGCGCGGCCCTGAGCCGCGGATTCCGTCGTGGTACGACCACGACAGGACGCGTCGTGGGGGGGGCGGGCGGGCGGGGCGCGGCGGCCCCCCCCGCGCGGGGGCGGGGCGCGCCGGGGGGGGGGCGTGGGGGCCCCCCCCCCCCCGGCCGGGGCCGCCCCCCCCGGGGGGCCCCCGGGGGGCGTCGACGTGATCAGAGCAGGGGCTCCCCGGTGACACGGAGCAGTCGCGGTGGCGCCGCCGCGGGCTCGGGCAGCCGCAGGGGCGCGTGGCCCGGGGTGAGGGAGCCGAGCAGCGCCGCCCGGCGCGCCCCCGTCCCCGAAGGGACCGCGCCCGGCAGGCCGTTGACGGTCAGGAACCCCAGCAGGGCGAAGGCCAGCGCCTCCTTCGCGTCCGGAGGCAGCCCGAGCACGTCACTGGAGTCGAGGGGCACCCCGGGCAGCTCCTCGGCGAGCATGCCCATCAGTACGGGATTGTGCGCGCCGCCGCCGGAGACGACGAGCCGCGTGACTCCGTGCGCCCGGCAGGCGTCGGCGACCGTGACCGCCGTGAGCCGGGCCAGGGTCGCCAGGACGTCGTCGGGCTCCCGGACGGGCGCCGCGGCGAGCGCCTCCAGGAGATGGGGCAGGTGGAAGAGCTCCTTGCCGGTGCTCTTCGGCGCCGGCCTGCGGTAGTACTCCTCGTCGAGCAGCACCCGCAGCAGAGCCGGATCCACCCGGCCCGCCGCGGCCCGGCGTCCGTCCTCGTCGTACTCGGCGGCGCCCGCGGTGAAGTGCCGTACGGCGGCGTCCATCAGGGCGTTGGCGGGCCCGGTGTCGAAGGCCAGCGGCTCCGTACCGGGGGCGACGACCGTGACGTTGGCGATGCCGCCCAGGTTGAGGGCCGCGGGGACGCCGGGCAGCGCGGACAGGGCAAGCACGTCGGTCATCGCCACCAGCGGTGCGCCCTGGCCCCCGGCCGCGACGTCGGCGCTGCGCAGATCGGAGACGACGGGCAGACCGGTGGCCTCGGCGATCCACGCGGGCCGGCCGAGCTGCAGGGTGCCGCGGACGGTACCGTCCTCGACCCAGTGGCAGACCGTCTGCCCGTGGGAGACCACCAGGTCGGCGGCGCCGTCGCAGAGTTCGCGCACCGCGCGCACGGCCACGTCGGCGAAGGCCTGCCCCACGCCGGTGTCCAGCTCGGTGACGGCCCGGACCGTCGTGGCCGACGGCGGCAGGGCGTCCGCGATCAGGCCGCGCAGGTGGCCGGGACAGGGCACGGAGAGGTGGCCGAGCGGGCGCATCCACAGGACGTCGTCCGCGAGCACGAGGTCCGCGGCGGCCGCCTCGACGGCGTCGTAGGAGGTGCCCGACATCAGGCCGATCACACGCACGGGCTGCTCCTGCTCGGTCGGTCGGCCGGGCCGGCGGTCACTTCCGGTCGGCCGAGGAGGCGGACAGCCGGTCCGGCCCCGCCGCCGGCTCCTCGTCGCGCGGGACGGCCCCTCCCGGCTCGGGCGCCCGGTGGAACAGGCTCAGCACCCCGCCGACGAGCAGAGTGACCAGCACACCGAAGGGTACGAGCCACTGGGCCGCGACGGCCTGCGACACCGTGGTCCCGCCGCTGGTGACGTCGATCTTCACGCCGCGCACGACGTAGGTCATCACCCCGACGGTGACCAGGAAGGCCACGACCGAGTCCGCCTCGTTCGCCCGGCGCACCAGCCGCCCGAGGAGGAAGGCGCCGAGCAGGGCGCCGTAGGTGTAGCCCGCGATGGTCAGCCCGGTCAGGTACACGTTGCCCGTGCTCTCGCTGAACGCGCAGGCGAAGACGGCCATGAGCGTCGCCCACACCAGCGTGGTCCAGCGGGCCAGCCTGAGCAGGAACTCCTCGGACGGCGTGGTGCGGAAGAAGCTGTGGATGATGTCGGCGACCGTCGAGTTCGACATGGAGTTCAGCGCCGACGACAGCGACCCCATCGCCGCGCCCAGGATGCCGGCCACCAGCAGGCCCGACACCACGACCGGCAGCCCGTGCAGGATGAAGTCCGGGTAGAGGTTGTCGGAGCTGGACAGCCCCAGCTCCGAGAACGGCTTCCCCTGGTTGTACGACCACAGCAGCGCACCCACCAGGGAGAAGGCGGCGAACTGGAGGGTCACGAAGACCCCCGAGGCGATCATGGCCTGCTGGCCCTCGCGCAGGGTCCGGGTCGCCAGCACGCGCTGGACGATCAGCTGGTCGGAGCCGTGCGAGGCCATGGCGAAGATGGCGCCGCCGACGATGGCGGTGGGCAGGGCGAACGGGCTGGTGAGGACGTGGGCGAGGGCGAAGTCGGTGTCGAAGAGCGTGAACCGGCCGGCGTCCAGGGCGCGCGCGTAGCCGTCCCCGCCGACGTGCGCGGACAGCACCGCGACGGCCAGGAGCGCACCGCCCAGGTAGAGGACCATCTGGACGGCGTCGGTCCAGATGACCGCCTTGATGCCGCCCAGGTAGGTGTACACCACGGTGATCAGCGTGAGCACGATGATGATCACGCGGTAGCTCGCGTGCACGCCGAACTCGTCCAGCAGCAGCTTGATGGGGATGGCCGACGCGAAGAGCCGGACGCCCTCGGCGAGGAGCCGGGTGAAGACGAAGGTCACCGAGGCGAGGCCCTGCAGCTTCGGGCCGAACCGGTCGCCCAGGTACTGGTAGGCGCTGACGAACCCGCCGCGCTTGTACAGGGGGATCAGGACCGTGGCGACGACGACGCGTCCGAGGACGTAGCCCAGGGCCAGCTCGACGTTGCCGAAGGCCTGGCCGCTGTAGGCGCCGCCGGGCACGCTGATCACCGTCAGCACACTGGTCTCCGTGGCGACGACGGAGAAGGAGACGGTCCACCACGGCATGTGGCCCTCGCCGACGAAGTAGTCCTTCGACGACTTCTGCCGGCCCGCCTTGCGGAGGCCGATCCAGGCGATCCCGATCAGATAGACCACGATCACCACGAGGTCGAGCTGGCGCACACTTGCTCCTGGACGCGGGCCGGTGGGGTCGCCGGCGTGGTGGGGGGGGGGCGGGGGGG
>NZ_JACBYP010000099.1 GCF_018982965.1 Streptomyces mayonensis
CCCTCCGTCCCCGCAGCCCCCGTACCACCGGCCTCCGTGGCACTGGCGGTCCCCGTGGCACCACCGATCCGGGTGGCACCGCCGGTTTCCGCGGCACGGCCGGTCTCGGTGGCACCGTCGGTCTCGGTGGCACCGTCGGTCTCCGTGGCGCCGCCCGTCACCCGAGGCACTCCCGTCTCCGTCCTCGTCGTCCCTCCCGCCCCCTCCGTCCCGCGGACCTGCCTTGCGCGCCCGTTTGTCAGTCGTGGGCCGTAGGGTGGTCGCGCTATGACGAAGCCCTCACTCCCCGAACTCCTGCATGCCGCCGTCACCGCCGTCGGCGGCACGGAGCGCCCCGGCCAGGTGGCCATGGCCGAAGCCGTCGAGGAAGCCATCGACGGCGGCTCCCATCTGCTGGTCCAGGCCGGTACCGGCACCGGAAAGTCCCTGGGCTACCTGGTGCCGGCGCTCGCGCACGGAGAGCGCGTCGTCGTGGCCACGGCGACCCTGGCCCTGCAGCGCCAGCTGGTCGAGCGGGACCTGCCGCGCACCGTCGAAGCCCTCCATCCGCAGCTGCGCCGCCGCCCCGAGTTCGCGATGCTCAAGGGCCGGTCCAACTACCTGTGCCTGCACCGGCTCCACGAGGGAGTCCCGCAGGACGAGGAGGAGGGCCTCTTCGACCAGTTCGAGGCCGCCGCCCCCACCAGCAAGCTGGGCCAGGACCTGCTGCGGATGCGGGACTGGGCGGACGAGACCGAGACCGGCGACCGAGACGACCTCACGCCGGGCGTCTCCGACCGCGCCTGGTCGCAGGTTTCCGTGTCCTCCCGGGAGTGCCTCGGTGCCTCGAAGTGCGCGTACGGCGCCGAATGTTTCGCCGAGACGGCCCGCGAGCGTGCCAAGCTCTCCGAGGTCGTCGTCACCAACCACGCGCTGCTCGCGATCGACGCCATCGAGGGCGCCCCCGTCCTGCCGCAGCACGAGGTGCTGATCGTCGACGAGGCGCACGAGCTGGTCTCCCGCGTGACGGGCGTCGCCACCGGGGAGCTCACCCCCGGTCAGGTCAACCGCGCGGTCCGGCGCGCCGCGAAACTGGTCAACGAGAAGGCCGCCGACCAGTTGCAGACCGCCGCCGAGGGGTTCGAGCGGCTGATGGAGCTGGCGCTGCCGGGGCGGCTGGAGGAGATCCCGGAGGACCTCGGCTACGCCCTCATGGCACTGCGCGACGCCTGCCGTACGGTCATCTCGGCCATCGGCGCCACCCGGGACAAGTCCGTGCAGGACGAGGACGCGGTCCGCAAACAGGCGCTGGCCTCCGTGGAGTCCGTGCACGACGTCTCGGAGCGGATCACCAACGGCTCCGAGTGGGACGTGGTCTGGTACGAGCGGCACGACCGTTTCGGCGCCTCCCTGCGCGTCGCCCCCATGTCCGTGGCGGGTCTGCTGCGCGAGAAGCTGTTCACGGACCGCTCCGTGGTCCTGACCTCCGCGACCCTGAAGCTGGGCGGCGACTTCAACGGAGTGGGTGCCTCCCTCGGCCTTGCCCCCGAGGGCACCGAGGGCGACGACGTGCCGCAGTGGAAGGGCGTCGACGTGGGCTCCCCCTTCGACTACCGCAAGCAGGGCATCCTCTACGTCGCCAAGCACCTGGCGCGCCCCGCGCGCGACGGCGACCGCGGCGACATGCTCGACGAGCTCACCGAGCTGATCCAGGCTGCGGGCGGCCGCACGCTGGGCCTGTTCTCCTCGATGCGCGCGGCCCAGCTGGCCGCGGAAGAACTGCGCTCCCGCATCCCGGAGTACCCGATCCTCCTCCAGGGCGAGGAGACCCTCGGTGAGCTGATCAAGAACTTCGCCGCCGATCCGGAGACCTGCCTCTTCGGCACGCTGTCCTTGTGGCAGGGGGTCGACGTCCCCGGGCCCAGCTGCCAGCTGGTCGTCATGGACAAGATCCCGTTCCCGCGTCCGGACGACCCGCTGATGAGCGCCCGCCAGAAGGCGGTGGAGGAGGCCGGGGGCAACGGCTTCATGGCGGTGGCCGCGACGCATGCCGCGCTGCTGATGGCGCAGGGCGCCGGACGGCTCGTGCGGGCGTCCGGGGACCGCGGGGTGGTCGCCGTACTGGACCAGCGGCTGGCGACGGCCCGGTACGGGAGCTACCTGAAGGCGTCGCTGCCCGACTTCTGGTTCACCACGGACCGCAACCAGGTCCGCAGGTCGCTCGCCGCCATCGACGCGAGGGCGCGGGAGACGGAAGGGGCCTGAGCGAGGGTCTGCGGCCTGCGGCAGACGAGGGGCCGGCCCCGGCGGTGGGCCGGACGGGGCTCGCACAGCGCAGGGTCCCGGAACCGGCGCAGAGGTTCCGGGACCCGGTCGGGTCGGCGGGGCCGCGCCGTGTACACCGGCACACCCGCCCGCCGTGGCGCTCAGACGCGGCGCAGTACAGCCACCACCTTGCCGAGGATGGTCGCGTCGTCGCCGGGGATCGGCTCGTAGGCCGCGTTGTGCGGGAGGAGCCAGACGTGGCCGTCCTCGCGCTTGAAGCGCTTGACGGTGGCTTCGCCCTCGAGCATGGCCGCCACGATGTCGCCGTTCTCCGCGACCGGCTGGCGGCGGACCGTGACCCAGTCGCCGTCGCAGATGGCGGCCTCGATCATCGAGTCGCCGACGACCTTCAGCACGAACAGCTCGCCGTCACCGACCAGCTGCCGGGGGAGAGGGAAGACGTCCTCGACGGACTCCTCGGCGAGGATCGGGCCACCGGCGGCGATGCGCCCGACGAGCGGGACGTACGACGCGGCGGGCTTGCCGGCGGTGTCCGTGGGCTGCACCGAGGCGGCCTGGTCGGAGCCGCGCACCTCGTACGCGCGAGGGCGGTGCGGGTCGCGGCGCAGGAAGCCCTTGCGCTCCAGCGCCATCAGCTGGTGCGCGACGGAGGAGGTGCTGGAGAGGCCGACGGCCTGTCCGATCTCCCGCATCGACGGCGGGTAGCCGCGCCGCTGCACGGAGTCGCGGATGACCTCGATCACCCGGCGCTGGCGGTCGGTCAGCCCCGAGCTGTCCGCCCGGATGCCCGGAGGTCGGCCCGGCAGGGAGCGCTTGTGCCCCTCAGGATTCGCGGCGTCGCTCATCGCGTGCACCGGCTCAGGTCGGCCCTGGGGGCGGTCCTGGGCAGTGATGATCGCACTGTCGGCGGTGGTGGTCACGTCGGCCCCTCTCGATGGTCTCCCTGCTGCACAACGGTAGTAGCTTTCGAAAGGTTGCGCCAAACACACGTTCGAGTGAAAAAACGCGAATCGATCGCTCGTATCGAGTCTCTGGGTGTATGGCTACCGCGGTGCCTGGCGGACAAAAGTGCTCATTGCTGTACTCTTCACCGCCGTGGTGACAACCTCGGGGACGTCGCTCCAGTCTGCCATCCGGCAGTCCGTTCGACGGGGTGGGTCTCTCTTCCCTCGCGGTAGTCCCACGTCCCCTCCCCGTGGCGCTCACGGTATCTCCGCAAGCCTGCGGGTGACATGCCCGTGCGTGCGCCCGTGCGTGCGTGTGTGTCCGAAGCCCGCGGGCGGCACGTGTACACGCACGTGAAACCGGCGGGCGGCGCGCCCGTGTGCGGGTGTGTCGCGGCCGTGCGGCGGCGTGCGGTGTTCCGTGCCGCCCGGCGGGTGTGCGGGCCGGTGTCCGGCGGGCGCGTGCGTGAGGTGCCCGGCGGGCGTCCGCGCCCTTGCTCCGGAGTCGTCCGTGAGCGCGGGGCGGCGGTCCGTGCGCGGCCCGGCCGGCTGCCCTCCGTGTCGTCGCCGGTACGCACCGGCGCGACACGCGCGCGGGACGTGTTTGTATGAGCCAATCCCCACATCTAGTGGTTGGATTGCATCAGCAGCCCACAAGTTGTGGTCCCCCGGGTCTTCGGGTCCGCCGAGATCGCCTATGCTGGGGGCTGCTTCGAGGGGCCTGAAGGGCCTTTCGAGGCCATTGAGTCTGCTGTGAGGAGGGTTCGGAGTCCATGCACTGCCCCTTCTGCAGGCACCCCGACAGCCGTGTCGTCGACAGCCGTACGACCGACGACGGGACGTCGATCCGCAGGCGCCGCCAGTGTCCTGACTGCTCCCGTCGGTTCACGACCGTGGAGACGTGCTCGCTCATGGTGGTGAAGCGGTCCGGGGTCACCGAACCGTTCAGCCGCACCAAGGTCATCAACGGTGTGCGCAAGGCCTGCCAGGGCCGGCCCGTCACCGAGGACGCGCTGGCCCAGCTCGGCCAGCGGGTCGAGGAGGCGGTGCGGGCCACCGGAAGCGCCGAGCTGACCACCCACGACGTGGGTCTGGCCATACTCGGCCCGTTGCAGGAGCTCGACCTCGTCGCCTATCTGCGATTCGCCTCCGTCTACCGGGCGTTCGACTCGCTCGAGGACTTCGAGGCCGCGATCGCGGAGCTCAGGGAGGCGACGGAAGGCCCCGGAGATGACCGCGACGGCGACGCGGCCGGCGCGGGGAGCCGGGAGAAACAGAACGACCGCGGGCCCACGGGGGCGGCACAGCTCCCCGAGCCCGCCGGCGCCGCCGACTGACCGGCGGGCCGGCCCCGGACTCCGGCGCCCGGGACCGGCCGCACGGCGGCGCATGAGGAAGACCTGTCGCGGGCGGCGCGAGAGACGCCCGCGATACAAGACAGAACACCGTGCCACGGGAACAATCGTGGCACTTCAGGGCGTTTTCGCCCGTACAGGGAGGCGGCATGACAGAGACGGCGAGCGGTCCGGCACGGAGTTCCCGCGCCAAGGGCACCAAGGCGGGCAAGGGACTCCGCGTCGAGCGCGTCCACACCACTCCCGGCGTCCACCCCTACGACGAGGTGGCGTGGGAGCGCCGTGACGTCGTCATGACCAACTGGCGCGACGGCTCGGTCAACTTCGAGCAGCGCGGCGTCGAGTTCCCCGAGTTCTGGTCGGTGAACGCGGTCAACATCGTCACCAGCAAGTACTTCCGGGGCGCCGTGGGCACCCCGCAGCGCGAGGTGAGCCTGAAGCAGCTCATCGACCGCATCGTGAAGACGTACCGGAAGGCCGGCGAGGACAACAAGTACTTCGCCTCGCCCGCCGACGCCGAGATCTTCGAGCACGAGCTGGCCTACGCCCTCCTGCACCAGATCCTCAGCTTCAACAGCCCGGTCTGGTTCAACGTCGGAACGCCCCAGCCGCAGCAGGTCTCCGCCTGCTTCATCCTGTCCGTCGACGACTCCATGGAGTCGATCCTCGACTGGTACAAGGAAGAGGGCATGATCTTCAAGGGCGGCTCGGGCGCCGGCCTGAACCTCTCCCGGATCCGCTCCTCCAAGGAGCTGCTCTCCTCCGGCGGCAACGCATCGGGCCCGGTCTCCTTCATGCGCGGCGCCGACGCCTCCGCCGGCACCATCAAGTCCGGCGGTGCCACCCGCCGCGCCGCCAAGATGGTCATCCTCGACGTCGACCACCCCGACATCGAGGACTTCATCCAGACCAAGGTCAAGGAAGAGGAGAAGATCCGCGCCCTGCGCGACGCGGGCTTCGACATGGACCTGGGCGGCGACGACATCACGTCCGTCCAGTACCAGAACGCCAACAACTCGGTCCGCGTGAACGACACGTTCATGAAGGCCGTCCAGGAGAGCGCCAAGTTCGGCCTGACCTCCCGCATGACCGGCGAGGTCATCGAGGAGGTCGACGCCAAGGCGCTCTTCCGCAAGATGGCCGAGGCCGCCTGGGCCTGCGCCGACCCGGGCATCCAGTACGACGACACCATCAACCAGTGGCACACGTGCCCGGAGTCCGGCCGCATCAACGGCTCGAACCCGTGCAGCGAGTACATGCACCTGGACAACACGTCCTGCAACCTCGCCTCGCTGAACCTGATGAAGTTCCTGAAGGACGACGGCAAGGGCAACCAGTCCTTCGACGCCGAGCGCTTCTCGAAGGTCGTCGAACTCGTCATCACCGCGATGGACATCTCCATCTGCTTCGCGGACTTCCCGACCCAGAAGATCGGCGAGAACACCCGCGCCTTCCGCCAGCTCGGCATCGGCTACGCCAACCTCGGCGCCCTGCTGATGGCGACCGGCCACGCCTACGACTCCGACGGCGGCCGCGCCCTGGCCGGCGCCATCACCTCCCTGATGACCGGCACGTCGTACCGCCGCTCCGCCGAGCTGGCCGCGATCGTCGGCCCGTACGACGGCTACGCCCGCAACGCCAAGCCGCATCTGCGGGTCATGAAGCAGCACTCCGACGAGAACGCCAAGGCCGTCCGCATGGACGACCTCGACACGCCGGTGTGGGCGGCCGCCACCGAGGCCTGGCAGGACGTGCTGCGCCTCGGCGAGAAGAACGGCTTCCGCAACTCCCAGGCGTCCGTCATCGCCCCGACCGGCACCATCGGTCTCGCGATGTCCTGCGACACCACCGGCCTCGAGCCCGACCTCGCCCTGGTCAAGTTCAAGAAGCTGGTCGGCGGCGGCTCGATGCAGATCGTCAACGGCACCGTCCCGCAGGCCCTGCGCCGCCTGGGGTACCACGAGGAGCAGATCGAGGCGATCGTCGCCCACATCGCCGAGCACGGCAACGTGATCGACGCCCCCGGCCTCGCGCACGAGCACTACGAGGTGTTCGACTGCGCGATGGGCGAGCGCTCCATCTCCGCGATGGGCCACGTCCGCATGATGGCCGCCATCCAGCCGTGGATCTCGGGCGCCCTCTCCAAGACGGTCAACCTGCCGGAGTCGGCGACCGTCGAGGACGTCGAGGAGGTCTACTTCGAGGCCTGGAGGATGGGCGTCAAGGCGCTCGCCATCTACCGCGACAACTGCAAGGTCGGCCAGCCCCTGTCCGCCAAGTCCAAGTCCGCCAAGTCCGCCGAGGAGGCGGAGAAGGCGGAGATCACCGAGAAGACCGAGGCGGCCATCCGCGAGACGGTCGAGAAGGTCGTCGAGTACCGCCCCGTCCGCAAGCGTCTCCCGAAGGGTCGTCCCGGCATCACCACGTCCTTCACGGTCGGCGGCGCCGAGGGCTACATGACGGCCAACTCCTACCCCGACGACGGGCTCGGCGAGGTCTTCCTGAAGATGTCCAAGCAGGGCTCGACCCTCGCGGGCATGATGGACGCCTTCTCCATCGCGGTCTCCGTCGGCCTCCAGTACGGCGTGCCGCTGGAGACGTACGTCTCGAAGTTCACCAACATGCGCTTCGAGCCGGCCGGCATGACCGACGACCCGGACGTGCGGATGGCCCAGTCGATCGTCGACTACATCTTCCGCCGCCTGGCGCTCGACTTCCTGCCCTTCGAGACCCGCTCCGCGCTCGGCATCCACTCCGCCGAGGAGCGCCAGCGCCACCTGGAGACGGGGTCGTACGAGGCGTCCGACGACGAGGTCGACGTCGAGGCCCTGGCCCAGTCGGCCCCGCGCTCCCAGGAGCTGACGGCCGTCGCCACGCCAAACGCCGAGTCCGAGGCTGCCAAGCCCGCCCCGCAGCAGGCGCACACCAGTGCCGAACTGGTGGAGATGCAGCTCGGCATCCAGGCCGACGCACCCCTGTGCTTCTCCTGCGGCACGAAGATGCAGCGCGCCGGTTCCTGCTACATCTGCGAGGGCTGCGGCTCGACCAGCGGCTGCAGCTGACGCGCGGCGGCTCCCGGCCGGCCGGGAGCCGTGCGTGACGCACGAGTAGGGGGATGCGCTCATGAGTAAGGGGCGCCCGCAATTGCGGGCGCCCCTTACTCATGGCTCGTTCCCGTACTGGTTCCCGTACTGGTGCCGGTACCCGGGCCGGTGCGCCTTCAGGGCCGGTGCGCCGCACCCATCGCGCGGGTGAACGTCGCCGGATCTCCGTCGAAGCCGTGCACACCGGCGCGGAACTCCCAGGCCCCCGTCTCGCTCCTGACGAACTCGGCGACGACCGCCGCGGTGGCGCCGGGAACACCGCCGAAGTCGTCCGTGGCCAGGTCCGTGTAGCCCTCCCGGATGCGCAGACCGGGGTTGGCCACGTCGCGGAAGTGCCGGTCCTCGGCATGCTGCTGGATGGCGACACCCACCACCACGCGCGCGTACCGGGCGTCGAGCCGCTCCAGCTCCAGCGTCATGACCTCGTCGAAACCGAAGCCCTTGCCGTCCTTGCTGTCCCGGTTGAGGTAGATGGTGCCGTCGGGGGAGCGGCTGTCGAAGTGCACCACGTAAGAGGGATCGCCGTACGGAGCGTCGGCCGGATAGGTTCCGGCGACGAGATCGAGGTCGGTGGCAGGCTGCCCCGCCGGAGCCGGGTCCCACCGCAGTGCGACCTCGACCTTGTCAATGCCCTTGCTGAGGCCGTTCACAGACTTCCCCTTCCCAGGTCCCCCGCCCTGCCCGGCCATCTCAAGAGCCGGGCGGTGACGGCCGGTTGTCCATCCTGCCACGCACAGCGACGCAGTTGGTGACGAGCGGTCCCGCACAGCGTGACCGGTGCCACGTCCGGTGGCCTTACGATGGCGCGGTGCTGGTCAAGTGGACTCGCTGCACCGTGGTGGACCGCCGCGGTTTTGAACGGGGGCAGCGAAAGTGGGCGGGGCTCCCGGGGGAGCCGGGTTTTCGGGGACAGGGGGGTGGCTGGAGCCGGGGACGGCCGGACGTGGCGCACGTCTTCGCGTTCTGGGAGAGCCGGGCCTTCTACGACTCCTTCATGGCACGCTCCCACGATCGCCTGGCCTCCTCCCAGCTGGGTACCTTCAAGGACGCCCAGGTCAGGCTCTTCGACTACCGGTTCGACGTGAAGACGGGCTTCGAGCCGCGCTTCACCGACGCCGACCTGCTGCGGGTGGCGCTCTGCCGTGTCCACGAGGAGCGGGCGGAACACTACGTCCTCATGCAGGAGAAGGTCTGGAACCCCGCGATGGCCGGATCGCCCGGGATGATCCGCGGCCTGTTCGGCGAGGCACCGGGGAACGAGTACAACGAGTACCTGGTGCTGTCCATGTGGCAGTCGGCCGCCGAACACGGCAAGTACCGCACCGAACGCGTGGAGCGGCTGGCCCTGCGCGCCCGCACGGAGGCCGACATCGCGGCGCTGACCGGGGACATCGTGCAACTGGAACCCTCCTGGACCGTCTGAGTCCCCGGCCGGCGCCGCCGGGCCCCAGGTGTGGGAACTGTGTGACGTACGCCGTACAGGGGCCGTACGAGTGTCCGGTTCCGGCCGTCTCGATCTAGGGTTCTGGCATGGCACGACCACGGCGCATCGTTCTTGTCCGGCACGGCGAGTCGACCGGCAACGTCGATGACACCGTGTACGAGCGCGAACCCGACCACGCGCTCGCCCTCACCGACCGCGGCCGGGCCCAGGCCGAGGCGACCGGAAAGGAACTGCGCGAGGTCTTCGGCCGCGAGCGGGTCAGTGTGTACGTCTCCCCCTACCGCCGTACGCACGAGACGCTCCGCTCCTTCGGGTTCGACCCCGGGCTCATACGGGTCCGCGAGGAACCCCGGCTGCGCGAGCAGGACTGGGGCAACTGGCAGGACTGCGACGACGTGCGCCTGCAGAAGGCCTACCGCGACGCCTACGGCCACTTCTTCTACCGCTTCGCCCAGGGTGAGTCCGGGGCCGACGTCTACGACCGCGTCGGAGGCTTCCTGGAGAGCCTGTTCCGCAGCTTCGAGGACCCCGACCACCCGCCGAACGTGCTGCTGGTGACGCACGGGCTCGCCATGCGGCTCTTCTGCATGAGGTGGTTCCACTGGACGGTCGCCGAGTTCGAGTCGCTGTCCAACCCCGGGAACGCCGAGACACGCATGCTCGTTCTCGGTGAGGACGGCAGGTACACCCTTGACCGGCCCTTCGAACGCTGGCGAGATCCGGAACCGTACGGGATCACCGGATAGAGTGGCAGGGCCATGACCGCTCATTCATCTCCCGACGGGCCCCTGGACCGGGCCCTTTCCAGCCTGCGCGGGCTGTCGGTGGGGGACGCGCTGGGCTCCCAGTTCTTCGTGCCTGCGAACCATCCCCTGCTGGGGCGACGGGAGCTGCCGTACGGTACCTGGCAGTGGACGGACGACACCGAGATGGCCTGTTCCGTGATCTCCGTCCTGGCCGCCCACCACCGCGTCGACCAGGACGCCCTGGCGCGCTCCTTCGCCCACCACCACGACTTCGACCGGGGATACGGACCCGCGGTCAACCGGATGCTGCGACTGGTCCGCGAAGGCGGCGACTGGCGCGAACTGGCAGCGGCGCTGTTCAACGGCCAGGGATCCTGGGGCAACGGCGCCGCCATGCGCATCGCCCCGCTCGGTGCCTGGTACGCGGACGACCCGGAGCAGGCGACCCACCAGGCGGAGATCTCGGCCTACCCCACGCACCAGCACCGCGAGGCCGTCGTCGGCGCCATGGCCGTGGCCGCGGCCGCCGCACTGGCCGCGGACCCGCAGGGCACGCCCGGCCCGCATGCCCTCCTCGACGGGGTCGTCGCCCTGGTGCCGAAGAGCGCGGTGGCCGCCGGACTGCGGCGGGCCCGGGACATGCTCGACTACGACGACGCGGCGACCGTCGCGGCGGTCCTGGGCTGCGGCAGGCGTACGACCGCCCATGACACGGTCCCCTTCGCCCTCTGGTCCGCCGCCCGCGCCCTCGGTGCGTTCGAGGAGGCGTTCTGGACGACCGCCCAGGTCGGCGGCGACGTGGACACGACCTGCGCCATTGTGGGCGGTGTGGTCGCCGCCGGCCGGGCGGGAGCGCCGCCGGCCGAGTGGGCGGACCGGGTCGAGCCGCTGCCCGCCTGGCTGTCGGTGCCGGTCTGACGCGTCCGCGGGGGCTCGTCGTGCCGTTGTCCGTCCTGCTGCCCCTCGCACTGCCCGGTCCGCCGGCGCGCACGGTCGGTGAACAGGCGGGACGGGCACCGGCAGGCGTCCGGAACGCCCGCCGACAGCACCCGCCCCGCCCGCCGATCTGCTCGCTCAGCCCATCCCCGGGCCGGCCGAACCGGACAGAGCCTCCAGGTCGCTCTTGCGCACCCGGATCACCAGCCATGCCGTGGCCAGGGCGAGTACCGCCATGGCCGCGGCCGGAACGAAGGCCGCCGAGATGCCCTGGGCGAGCACGTCATGCCCCCAGGGTGCGGGCAGCTGCTGGGTCCGGGCGAACTCCGCCTGCTGCTCCGGCGAACCGTTCGTGAGGAAGTCCGGTACCTGCTTCTCCGCCTCGTCCCTGCTGGCGGTGCCGAACACGGTGGTCAGGATGGCGAGGCCGATCGACCCTCCCACCTGCTGCATCGCGTTGAGCAGGCCGGACGCCGCGCCCGCCTCGTGCTGGGCGACCCCGGAGACCGCCGTCAGCGTCAGCGTCACGAAGTTCAGCCCCATGCCGAAGCCGAAGACCAGCATCGGTCCGAGGACCCCGCCGACGTAGGAGTCGTCGGCGCTGATGAGTGCCTGCCAGCCGAGCCCGATCGCGGCCAGCGTCGAACCGGCGATCATGAACGGCTTCGGTCCGAAGACGGGCAGGAACCGCTGGGACAGTCCCGCACCGAGCGCGATCACCACGGTGACCGGCAGGAAGGCCAGACCGGCCTGGATGGGCGTGTAACCCAGCACGTTCTGCACGAACAGCACGATGTAGAAGAACATGCCGAACATCGCCGCTGCCAGACTCAGCATGATCACGTACGTGCCCGAGCGGTTGCGGTCGGCGAACATCTTCAGCGGGGTGATCGGCTCCCTGGCCCGCGACTCGACGAGTACGAAGGCCAGCAGCAGGACCGCCGCGGCCGCGAAGGACCCGATGGTCAGACCGTCGCGCCAGCCCTCGTCCGCGGCCCGGATGAAGCCGTAGACCAGGGACGCCATGCCCGCCGTCGACGTCACCGCTCCGGCGATGTCGAAGCGCCCCGAGTGCCGTTCGGACTCACTGATGTACAGGGGCGCGAGTACGGCGATCAGTACGCCGATCGGCACGTTGACGAAGAGCACCCAGCGCCAGTCGAGCCATTCGGTGAGCATGCCGCCCGCCAGCAGGCCGATGGCCCCGCCACCCGCGGACACCGCCGCGAAGACGCCGAACGCGCGGTTGCGTTCCGGTCCCTCGGGGAAGGTGGTGGTTATGAGGGCGAGCGACGTGGGCGACGCGATCGCGCCTCCCACACCCTGCAGGACGCGCGCCGCCAGCAGCTGCCAGGGCTCCTGCGCGAAGCCGCCGAGCAGCGAGGCGAGCGTGAACAGCAGGATGCCGGTCATGAACACCCGGCGCCGGCCGAGGATGTCCCCGGCCCGGCCGCCGAGCAGGAGCAGGCCGCCGAAGGTGAGCGTGTAGGCGCTCACGACCCAGGTGAGGTCGGTGGTGCTGAAGCTGAGGGCGTTCTGAATGTGCGGGAGTGCGATGTTCACAATCGTCGCATCGAGTACCACCATGAGTTGGCAGGCTGCGATGACCGTGAGCGCGATGCCGGGATGCCCCTCCCGGCGGGCGGCTCCCGGCTTCTGATCCGGTATGAGAGAAGAGGTTGTCACTGTGTGTCCCCCACGAACGACATAGTGAACGCTTGCGTTCACTGTTGCTTCAACGTTAGTGACTCGCAGACAGTGAACGCAACCGTTCACTTATCGAGTCGGTGCGCGCCCCGTCCCCCGGCTGTGGCCGCGCGGCGCACACCTTGTCACCGAATACCCGTTTTCCCCGTTTTCTGGAGACCTCCGACATGGTTGCTTCGCGCTGGGTGGCCGCCTCCGCCCAGACCCCTTCCCGCCGACGCGGCGCGGTGCTGGAGCGCGCGATCCTCGACGCCGCGCTGGATCAGCTGGGCACGGTCGGCTGGAAGGGCCTGACGATGGAGGGGGTGGCGGCGGGTGCGCAGACCGGCAAGGCCGCCGTCTACCGGCGCTGGCCCTCCAAGGAGGACCTCGTGGCGGACGCGCTGCTGTCGGGGCTGCCGGAACTCGACACGGTGCCCGACCTCGGCAGTGTGCGCGAGGACCTGCTGGAGCTGTGCCGCAGGGCGCGCGACGCGATGTACTCCACGCCCGGGTTCGCGCTGCGGTCAGTCATTCACGAATGCGACAACATGGAGGCCGAACGCTTCCATTCAGTGATCGTCAAAGGCGTGGTCGAGCCGACCCTCAAACTGCTCTGCGAGGTCATCAATCGCGGAATAGAGCGGGGAGAAGTCCGGCGTGACGCGGCCAACGGATTCGTCTTCGATGCCATCCCGGCGATGATGATGTATCGCTCGAAGATTTGTGCAAGCGAATGGGAGGACCAGGAGCTTGAGGGGATGATCGACCAGTTGATGGTCCCGCTGCTGCGGCCCGACGGCACCTGAACGCGGCCCGCGAGGGTTTCGGGCCCGATGAGGGAACCGGGGTGTCGCCCGGGGAGTGCGGCGGCGTACGCTAGGGGCGCCATGCCGTACGAACCACCTACTCACACCGTCGAGCGCTCCCTTCGCGCCACGACCGGGGCGAAGGTCATTGCCGGTGTCGACGAGGTGGGGCGCGGCGCTTGGGCCGGACCTGTCACCGTCTGCGCCGCGGTCACCGGGCTGCGTCGGCCGCCGGTCGGACTCACCGATTCCAAACTGCTCACCATCAAGCGACGCACCGAACTCGCCGTGGAGTTGCAGACCTGGGTGACGTCCCACGCTCTCGGCCACGCTTCCCCGGAGGAGATCGACGCCCTGGGGATGACCGCCGCGCTGCGACTGGCGGCGGTGCGTGCCCTGGAGGCCCTGCCCGTCCGTCCCGAGGCCGTCATCCTCGACGGCAAGCACGACTATCTCGGGGCGCCTTGGCGGGTTCGTACGGTGATCAAGGGTGACCAGTCCTGTGTGGCCGTCGCCGCGGCCTCGGTGCTCGCCAAGGTGCAGCGCGACAAAATGATGGCCGAACTGGGTGTCGACCATGCAGACTTCGGTTTCGCGGACAACGCCGGGTACCCGTCGCCCGTGCACAAGGCCGCACTGGAGGAGCGGGGCCCCACCCCGCACCACCGGTTGTCGTGGGCGTATCTTGATGCGCTGCCCCAGTGGCGGCACCTCAAGAAGGTCCGCAGTTGGGTGGAGGGAAGCGTTCCGGAAATCGAGGGTCAGCTCGGATTCGATTTCTGACGGTTCCGCTCGCAGGCAAGTGCCACCCGCCGACGCGAGCCGCACCAACGTTTGATAAATATCAGCTCATGCCTCTCATTCCCGAGGAGCCTCAGATTCACGAGAAGGCCCAGGGTCCCCGCGCCACTCCGGCCAGTGGCCGCACCGCGCCGACCCCCCGCCCCGTACCCGGCCCCCGTCCTGCGGCTCCGCCGCGCCCCGGCCGCCCCGGCCCGGTGCGGCCGGCGTCGCCGGCGCAACGCGCGTCACGCGACGCGGCCGCCAAGCCCGGACCGTCGGGTCCCGCCGCTGCCGCGGCGGCCCCGTCCGCCCCGCAGATCCAGTTGATCCCGGCCACTCCGGAGGGTGCGCTCGACGCCGCCGAAGAGGCCGTGGACCTCCTGCTGGAGTCGGGTCGTACGCCCGGCGACGTGCTGGTGATCACCACCGGTGAGCCCCACCCGTGGGCCGCCCACGAGCTGTCCTTCGGCGATGCCGCCTACTGGGCGCAGCATGACGCGGGCGACGACGTCTTCTATGCGGACGCCGCCGTCGCGGACCGTGCCGCCTCACGCGCCGTGGTCGTGGTCGCGCTCAACGGCGGCGCCGAAGCCGCCGCCGTCACCGCCCTGACCCTGGCCCACTCCAGGGCCGGCAGCCTGCTGATCGTCTGCGGCGACCCGCAGCGGATCAACTCGGTGCTGGGCGCGGGCGTCTGACGCCCTTCCGCCGCCTGTGACGGAGGCCGGTGCGGCGTATGCCGTTCCGGGGCCGTGCACACGGGTGGTCCCGGGGCGTCGTGGGCCGTCGGTCGGTCTGTTGCGGCCCGATCTGCTGCGGCCCGGTCTGTTGCGGTCCGGTCTGTGCGGCCCGTCGGGCAGGCTTCGGCGCGTACGGCTTCACGCGGCTTCCTGCGGGTTGTCCGTGCCGGCGCGGAGCCGGTGTCGCGCCGGGCCCCGACGGAGCGGGTGGGATTCCGTGCGGGCGGACCGATTGCTCCGTGCGCGGGCCGGATCGACTCCCGCATGGATGCACGCATGCACGGATGTACGGATCACGGATTCACGGATGGGGGGGCGGGGCGGCGTACGCGTAGTGCGCCTGGCGCTCTGCACGGCCCGGACACGCGCCGGCACGCCGCGGGCGCGTCGACGAACGCTCAGCGGGCGGCCGCGCGGCGCAACACGTCCGAGGCGGCCCCGCCGGTGCGCGGTGGCGGTGGCGGCACCTCCGCGGTGGCGAAGGGCTCGGGTGCCGAGGCCGCGTTGGGTCTGCGCCCCCCACGGCCCTCGCCGAGGACCTGCCAGCCGTCCCGGGTCAGGGTGATGTACGCGCCGCAGCGCAGCCCGTGCAGGGTGCAGGCGTCCCGCAGTCCCCACATCCACGCGCCGTCCTCCTCCGTCCAACGGGCGTCGCCGTCACGGCAGTAGAGCAGCACGGCCGTGCGCACCGGGGTGCGCCGGCGCAGATCGTGCGGGACGACCCGGCGCAGTTGGGACAACAGCGCGTTGCGGAAGACCCACCCGTCGGCCGGGGAGCGCCGACTGGTGAACGAGGCGCTGGCACGCAGCCGTTCGTCCGGGTCCAGTACGGCCACGACCGCGGTGGCAGGCTCGGGACGGTGCCGCGAGTGCAGCCCGCTGACGACCTCCCGCGGGCTGCGCAGCAGCGGAATCCCGGCGGCGGACCACTCCGCCGGTTCGAGCACGCGAGTGGCGGACGCGGCGGACGACGAGAACGAGGCCGCCGAGGACGGAGCGAATCCGAAGGTCACGTTCCTCCCTTCGGCTACGCGCCCACACTGCGGGCAGGGTCGGATTCGGGGAGCGCACACCGCAGTGAAGCCCTGCCGGATCACGGAGGGGCCGTGCGGGGAGCGGACTTCAATTCTTCCTGTCGAACTGGAATGCGGCAACGAGCAATTGGGGTCGGCGACCGATTTCGGCTGATGCGCGTTCTATATCCCTACCCGCAGTGGTGCCGCGTGACGCGCGGGTCGCCCGGGAGGGCCGCCGGGCGGCGAGGGCACGGAGCGCCGCACGGGCGGGGCGCGGATTCGCCGATTGTCAGTGCCATCGGGTTGCATGGAGACATGGACCATCTGGAGCTGCGCACCGAAGCCGACGCCGTCCTCGCCGAGCTCGTCGGCGATCCCGGCGGCTCGGCGCGGCTGCGGGAGGACCAGTGGCAGGCGGTGGCCGCGCTCGTCGAGGAGCGCCGGCGCGCGCTGGTGGTGCAGCGCACCGGGTGGGGCAAGTCGGCGGTGTACTTCGTCGCCACCGCGCTGCTGCGCCGGCGCGGCGCGGGCCCCACGGTGATCATCTCGCCGCTGCTGGCGCTGATGCGCAACCAGGTCGAGTCGGCGGCGCGCGCCGGGATCCGGGCGCGCACGATCAATTCGGCCAACCCGGAGGAATGGGACACGATCCGCGGCGAGGTGGAGCGCGGCGAGACCGACGTCCTCCTCGTGAGCCCGGAGCGCCTCAACTCCGTCGACTTCCGTGATCAGGTGCTGCCCCGGCTCGCCGCCACGACGGGCCTCCTCGTGGTGGACGAGGCGCACTGCATCTCCGACTGGGGGCACGATTTCCGGCCCGACTACCGGCGGCTGCGCACCATGCTCGCCGAGCTGCCGGCGGGCGTGCCGGTGCTGGCCACGACGGCGACCGCCAATGCGCGCGTCACCGCGGACGTGGCGGAGCAGCTGGGCACGGGCGCCGGGGACGCGCTGGTGCTGCGGGGGCCGCTCGACCGGCAGAGCCTCCGGCTCGGGGTGCTGCGGCTGCCGGACGCGGCGCACCGGCTGGCATGGCTGGGGGAGCGGCTGGGAGACCTGCCCGGCTCGGGGATCGTCTACACGCTGACGGTGGCGGCGGCGGAGGAGGTCGCCGCGTTCCTGCGGCAGCGCGGTTACCCGGTGGCCTCCTACACGGGGAAGACGGAGAACGCCGACCGGTTGCAGGCGGAGGAGGATCTGCTGTCGAACCGGGTGAAGGCACTGGTGGCGACGTCCGCCCTGGGCATGGGCTTCGACAAGCCCGACCTGGGGTTCGTCGTGCATCTGGGCTCGCCCTCGTCCCCCATCGCGTACTACCAGCAGGTGGGTCGTGCGGGGCGCGGGGTGGACCATGCGGACGTGCTGCTGCTGCCGGGACGGGAGGACGAGGCGATCTGGGCGTACTTCGCCTCCGTGGGCTTCCCGCCCGAGGAGCAGGTGCGGCGGACGCTCGCGGTGCTTGAGGAGGCCGGACGCCCGTTGTCGCTGCCCGCCCTGGAGCCCCTGGTGGACCTCCGGCGTTCGCGGCTGGAGACGATGCTGAAGGTGCTGGACGTGGACGGCGCGGTGCGGCGCGTGAAGGGCGGCTGGACGGCGACGGGACAGCCGTGGGTGTACGACGCGGACCGGTACGCGTGGGTGGCCCGGCAGCGCGAGGCCGAGCAGCAGGCCATGCGGGACTACGTGGCGACCACGGGATGCCGCATGGAGTTCCTGCAGCGCCAGCTCGACGACGAGAAGGCGGCCCCGTGCGGCCGCTGCGACACCTGCGCCGGCCCCTGGCTCGACCCCGCCGTCTCCGCCGAGGGCCTCGCGGCGGCGACGGGTGAGCTGGACCGCCCGGGGGTCGAGGTCGAGCCCCGCAAGATGTGGCCGACCGGGCTCGCCGCGGTCGGCATGGACCTGAAGGGCCGCATCCCCGCCGGACAGCAGGCGACGACGGGACGTGCCCTGGGGAGGCTGTCGGACATCGGCTGGGGCAACCGGCTGCGGCCGATCCTGGCGGCGGGGGCGGCCGACGGTCCGGTCCCGGACGACGTGCTGGCCGCCGTGGTGACGGTGCTGGCCGACTGGGCCCGCTCTCCGGGCGGGTGGGCGGACCGCTCTCCCGATGCGATGGCGAGGCCGGTGGGCGTGGTGGCCATGCCCTCGCGCAGCCGGCCCCGGCTGGTCGGCTCCCTCGCCGAGGGGGTGGCCCGGGTCGGCAGGCTCCCTCTGCTGGGCAGCCTGGCCTACACGCCCGACGCCGACGAGTACGCCGCCCACCGGAGCAACTCGGCCCAGCGGCTGCGCGCCCTGGCCGCCTCGTTCACCGTGCCCGGCGAACTCGTGACCGCCCTGACCGACAACCCCGGCCCGGTCCTGCTCGTCGACGACTTCACCGACTCGGGCTGGACCCTGGCTGTCGGCGCGCGACTCCTGCGGCAGGCCGGAGCCGGCCCGGTGCTTCCACTCGTCCTCGCGCTGGCCGGGTAGGCCGGGGCGGACGGGACGGGACGGGGACGGGGACGGGCGAGCATGACAACCGGGCTGGACGGGGTGAGCCGGGACGCGCCGGAAAGGGCCCGCCGTCGTGTCTCACCGTCGTGCCTCACCGTGTCCCGTCGTGCGCCGCTGCGCACCGCCGGGACAGGCTCCTGAGGGAGGAACAGCGGCTCGGACACGGAGCGAGGCGCCGTCTCCCCTTGCAGCGTACGGTCACGGGGCGGTTGCGTGGCGCTCCGCAGGTGGCTGCGCGGCGGCTGTGCGGTGGCTGTGCGAGGGGCTGGGCCCGGGTGACGCGTCCCTGACCGGAGTTATCCACAGGGCAAAACGGAAGTTCGTGATTCGCGAGATCGTCGAGTCATGACGAACCACAACGACGCGACCGGTTCCTCGGAGAACGGCGACATGCCCTGCCCCGCGCAGCCCGCTCCACCAGCCTGTCACGAGGGCCCCGACGAACACCAGGTCACCCTGCGCACCCCTGCCGAACTCGCCGACGCCCTGCCCTACCTGCTGGGGTACCGCCCGGAGGACAGCATCGTCCTGGCGGCCCTGCGCGAAAGGGAGGGGCGCGGGCGTTTCGGCGGCCGGGCGAGGCTCGGCATCCCGCCCGACGCGGACGACTGGGTGGGCGCAGCCGCGCAGTTGGTCCACGGCCTGGTGACCGGCGGCGAGCGGCGCGGAGCCCGGCCCGAGCAGATCGTCGCCTACCTCTGTCAGGAACCGGCCCGCGGGGAGACCGGCCGAGATGTCATGGAGCGCCTGAGGCCGCTGGCCCAGCGGTTGCGGGTCGAGTGCGGCGCCCTCGACATCCCGGTGGTCGAAGCGCTGTGCATCTCGGCCGGGCGCTTCTGGTCCTACTGCTGCGACGAGGCGGCCTGCTGCCCGTCCGACGGCCTCCCCATGGGACTGCCGGGTACGTCGGTGCTGGCCGCGGCGGCCACCTACGCCGGTATCCAGGTGCGCGGTTCGCTGAGTGACCTGCATGCCCGGCTGCTGCCCCGGGAAGGCGCAGTGGCAGTCGAGCAGTCGGCCGCGCTGGACGCCGCCGCCACGACGCTGGTCTACCGGATCCTCGACGACGCCGGCCGCGCGGACGTGGCCGCGGAGACACTGATGGCGGCCGAGCGAGCCATGCGACGCCTCGCCGAGGCCCCGCCCGTGTCCGGAGTGCCGGCCGAGGATCTCCGCGACGACCAGCTGCTCGCTCACGACGAGGCGGCGACGCTGATCCTCGGTCTGCAGGACCGCACGACACGCGACCGCGCGGCCGCCTGGATGGAGGGCGACGAGGCGGCACCGGCACTGCGCCTGTGGCGGGCGCTCGCACGCCGCTGCGTCGGAGCGTACGGCGAGCACGCGGCGGCGCCGCTCACCCTCGCCGGATGGGTCGCCTGGTCCACCGGCGACGAACTGGAGGCCCGCGAGGCCTTGGCCATGGCACTCGGCGCCGATCGGGACTATCTCTTCGCCCGGCTCCTCCACCAGGCGTGCAACGAGGGCCTCGACCCCGAGTCGATCCGCCGCTGCCTGCGCGCGGAGCGTGCGGGGCGCGGGAGTGCTGATGCCGACGCTCCGGACGGTGTCCGGCAGGGCACCGCTTCCGTGGCGCGGAAGCCGGCCGCACCCGCATCGGTCCAGCAGCCCGGACCTCGCCGCCGCAAGCGGTCCCAGGGCACGTCCGGAGGTGTCCGCCGCCGGACGAGGGAGCAGGACGCCGGTCCTGCCGCGAAGATCGTGCGGCCCCGTACTCCGGTGGGCACCGACCGCCCCGGCGCCACACGGTCCGGCCGGACGCGTGCGCGCGTCACGGGATCGCACACCGCGGGTCGCCAGGGATCCCGCCTGGAGGGCACACGCGGGGGAGACTGCGGGACCGAAGGGGACGGTGAGCGCGCCTGAAGTCGACGGACGGTGGGGAACGGGGGTGAGGAACGGACGGTGAGGAACGGGGGGACAGGGGAAACAGGGGAAACAGGGGAGGGGCGAAGGCGGAAGAAGATTCTGACGGCGCGAGCGGCCGTCGTCGAGGAAACCGGACGCGTGGCGCAGTGCGCACCCCGCACCCGGGACCGGTCCGACGAGGTCGCACGCCGACACGGATGTGTCAGGCCGGGCGCCCCCGACCTCAGTGGATCGATACCCGGGGCGGCCGCCGAAGGGACTGTTTATCGTCAGGCAGACGACTATGATCACCGCATGCCCTACGACCCGTCAGCCTTTCCGCCCTTCGCCGTCACTGTGGACCTGGTCGTGCTGACCGTTCGCCGCCACTCCTTGTGCGCGTTGGCGGTGCGCAGGGGCGAGCCGCCCTTCCGGGGCCGCTGGGCCCTGCCCGGCGGCTTCGTACGGGAGGGCGAGGACCTGGCGCAGGCGGCGGCCCGGGAGCTGGCCGAGGAGACGGGGCTGTGCGTCCACGACCCGGCCGCGCCCGCCCAGGACAACGGCGCCCACCTGGAGCAGCTCGCGACGTACGGCGACCCCGGGCGCGACCCCCGGATGCGGGTGGTCAGCGTCGCCCACCTGGCGCTCGCGCCGGACCTGCCCGCGCCCCGGGCGGGCGGCGACGCCAGCAACGCCCGCTGGGCTGCGGTCGGGGAACTGCTGGAGCAGAGCGGCTACGGCCGTGCCGAGGAACCGGCGGCTCCACTCGCCTTCGATCACGCCCAGATCCTTGCCGACGGTGTGGAGAGGGCCCGCTCCAAGATCGAGTACTCGTCGCTGGCCACGGCCTTCTGCCCGCCCGAGTTCACCGTCGGCGAGCTGCGTCGCGTCTACGAAGCGGTGTGGAGCGTCGCGCTGGACCCGCGCAACTTCCACCGCAAGGTGACGGGCACACCGGGCTTCCTCGTGCCCACGGGAGGGACGACCACTCGCCAGGGCGGCCGCCCCGCTCAGCTCTTCCGCGCGGGCGGTGCGACCCTCCTCAACCCCCCGATGCTGCGTCCCGAGGTGTGACGCGGAGCCGGGCGGGACACCGGAGCGGAACGCGGGCAAGGGCGGACGGAGGCGGACGCGGGGCCGGCTACGGGTCGGCCCCTGAGCCCGGCGAGCAGGGCGATGACCGAAAAAACGGACATGGCGCGCTATCTTGCTGCGGGTGATCCAGGCCTTCGGACTGACCAGCAATCCCCGCAAGGAGCTTCCGCCCGCCGTCGACGACGTCTCCTTCGAGGCCCGGGCGGGCCGCGTCACCGCACTGCTCGGAGCACCGGGCGCGGGCAAGACGACCGTGCTCAGACTCATGCTCGAACTGCAGCACGGCCGCGGTCTCACCTACTTCAGAGGCCGCCCCCTGCACCGCATCGCCCACCCCTCGCGCGAGGTCGGCGTGCTGCTCGGAGACGTCCCGGGACACCCGTCGCGCACGGTGCGCGGCCACCTCCGCATGCTGTGCGCGGCGGCCGGGGTTCCGGTCCGGCGCGCCGACGAAGTCCTCGAGTCGGTCGGCCTCGTGAGCCTGCGCGACGAACGACTCGGCACCCTCTCCCGTGGAATGGACCGACGCCTTGGACTGGCCTGCGCGCTGGTTCCCGACCCGCACACCCTGGTCTTCGACGACCCCGCCGGTACGCTCTCCGCGCGCGAGGCCCGCTGGTTGCACGGCACCCTCCGCGCCCATGCCGCCCAGGGAGGCACCGTCCTGTTCAGCACGGCGGATCCCAAAGAGGCGGCGCGCACCGCCGACCACGTCGTCACCCTGGAACGCGGCAGGGTGGTCGCCGACCAGGAGGCGGCGGACTTCTCCCGGACCCGGCTGCGCCCACGCGTCGCCGTGCGCACCCCGCACGCGGCACGCCTCGCCGCCCTGCTGGCCAAGGAGGCCCGCGCCGCTCGTCGTTCCGTGGAGGTCGTGCCCGAGGGCGGCAATCGCCTCGCCGTGTACGGCAGTACGTGTGCCGACATCGGCGAGACGGCATTCCGCCACCGGATCCTCGTACACCAACTGGCAGACGAGATCGGCGACATGGGGCCCGGGGCCGGGCCGACGGCGGTGCCCCGGCACGACGACGCGCACGGCGGCCGGGCCCCCGCGCCCCGCAGGCCGGCCGGGACCCGCCCGTCGCCCACGGGCCCACCGCGCCCCACCGCCACAGCCACCCCCGCCTCGTCGACCGACCCGCCCGGGCCACCGGGCGACTGCACCCCACGGGCCGGTTCCCGAACCGGCGCGCAGACCGGCACGCAGGTCGACGGGCAGGCGGATCCGGACACCGGCGCGCAGGCGGGCACGGACACCGAGGCGCAGGCGGACACGGACGCCGAGGCGCAGGCCGGCCCACAGACCACCCCGTCGGCGTCTTCGGGGGAGGAGGGCCGCACCGTCCGCGCGGAGGAGTTGAGCGGGGCGGACGGGCATACGCCCCCTCCGGAGCCCGGCCCGGCCACCGCGCCCGGCGAAGCCGCCGCTCCCGCCCGCCTGACGGCGTCCGGCGACGCCGTCCGTGCCGACGACCTCGTCGCCTCCGGCGACTTGGCCGCTCCGGAACACCCCGCCGGGCCCGGTGAAGCCGTCGCCCGCGACCACGCCCCGGTCGACGGGTCACCCGGGGCAAGCGGCCGCCCCGCAGCCAGCCCCCCGGCGCCTGTCAGCGCACTCACCCCACCACCTGGCACCCCACCTGGCACCCCACCCGGCACTCCAGCCGAAACGCCGCCCCAGGCCCCGCCCGGCACCCTCCTCGCAGATGTCGCCCGCACTCCCTCATCCGGCTCTGCTGTGACGCGCCGCGCGCTTCGCCCGTTCGCCTCCCTCACTCCCGGGCCTCCCGCGGCGGAGCCCCGGGACGCGGCGGCCACGCTGCCGCCTCCCATCGCGGTCCGCTCCGCCCCGAGCCCCCTGCGCCCGCTGCGTTACGAGCTCCGCCGGGCGTTGGGCGTGAGCACCGCGTTCGTCACCGGTGCCCTGGTGCTCCTCGTCTCCGCCGTCACCGCGGTGGTCCTCGCCCGCGTCGGACACACCCCGCAGGCGCGGCTGCTCGCGGCCTGGCCGCGCGAACTGCCGTTGCCCCCCGCGGCGCTGGGCGCGGGGCTGCTCGGCGCGCTCGCCTTCGGCGACGAGTTCCGCCATCCCGCGCTGGCGGCGGACCGCGGCACCGTGCCGCGCAGGATGGGACTGCTGGCCGCCAAACTCGTCGTCTCCGCGGCCGTCGCCGTGCTGTTGGCCGCGCTCACGGTGGGAAGCAACGCGGAGCTGCTGCATCTCTTCTTCGGGCGGGAGGTCGCTGCGCTTCCCGCCGACTGGCCCGCGCTGAGTGCCGGCTGGTTCGGGCTCGTCGTCGGATGTGCCTGGGCCGGTGTACTCGCCGCGGGGGTCTTCCGGTCCGCCACCGCGGGGCTGGCCGCCGTGGTGGCCGTTCCGGTCGTCGTCGTCCCGCTCGTACAGAAGGTCTGGTCGGGCCCGTCCGTACGGACGGCGGCCGGCCTCCCTCTGCGGATGCGGGAGGTGCTCCTGACGCAGTGGCCCTTCGGTGGGGAGCGGTACGTGGTCGAGGTGCTGCGCATGGTCGCCCAACCGGTGGGCGGCGCACTGACGTTGTCCCTGACCACTCTGCTCTGCGCCTACCTGCTCATGACCCTGCGCAGCAGGGTCCGGTGACACCTGTCTCGCCCTTCCGGTCCGACCGTGTGCGCAACTCCCCGGGGAAAGCCCATTTCTTTCCGATAAGGCGTCAATTGCGACGGGGTGAGCGATCACCCTTTCGTGTGCTTTTCACCAAAGACCTCAAGGGAGTTGGGAAGGGCGCCGACAAAGGATGCGTGAGTACCCTTGCGCACACCATGATGACCGCCGCCCGCTCCGCCGACTCCGGCCTCGCGAACCCGGGCGAACTCGACCGCTATCCCTACGCGGAGACGCCCGCCGTCGACCGCGTCGGGGCACCCTCCTGGGAAGGGGTGGAGCCCGAGCTGGGCCGCGTGGGCCGGCGCGCCGCGGGCAACCGTGGCCGCGGGCTGCACGGGCAACTCGTCCAGCAGCTCGGCCAGATGATCGTTTCGGGTGACCTCGGTGCCGACCGTCCGCTGGTGCCCGAGGAGATCGGCCAGCGTTTCGAGGTGTCCCGCACCGTGGTGCGCGAGTCCCTCCGGGTGCTGGAGGCCAAGGGGCTGGTCAGTGCCCGTCCGAACGTCGGTACCCGCGTGCGCCCGGTCAGCGACTGGAACCTTCTGGACCCGGACATCATCGAATGGCGTGCCTTCGGTCCGCAGCGTGACGACCAGCGTCGCGAGCTGAGCGAGCTGCGCTGGACGATCGAGCCGCTGGCCGCGCGCCTGGCCGCCGGGCACGGGCGTGAGGAGGTTCAGCAGCGGCTGTCGGACATGGTCGGAATCATGGGGCATGCCATGGGGCAGGGTGACGCGCTCACCTTCTCGCGCGCCGATGCCGAATTCCACACGCTGCTGATCCAGGTCGCGGGCAACCGCATGCTGGACCACCTCTCGGGGATCGTCTCCGCCGCCCTTCAGGTCTCCGGCGGCCCGGTCACGGGCTGTGACCGTCCCAACGACGTCTCCCTGGCGCAGCACGGCAGGATCGTCGACGCCCTCGCCACGGGCGACGGTGCGGCGGCCGAGGCAGCCATGCGCCAACTTCTGACCGTCCACCCCGAGGTGGAACGCGTGGTGCCCGCCCCTCGCGAGCACTGACCGGGTTCTGCCCGACCGGCGCGGGCCGGACACGCCACTTCCCTCCGGTGGCAGTGCCCGCCCGTCCGCCGTCACCGCGGGCCCCGTGGAGTCCCTTCACGGGGCCCGCGGGGTCCTGCGGTCCGATGAGAGGCTGAGCCTCTCCGGTGCGGCCGGGTCGCACATTTCGTTGACCTTGTTTATCCGTGTATGACCGACTTTGATCGCTTACGGGGTGTGACTCGGGCCACGCGGATTGGGCGTAACGCTCGTGGGAACAACACGATGACCTAAGAGGTGACAGCCGCGGAGGGAATGCGGACGCCGTTCCCGGCGCTGTGTTTCTCCCGGCCCCCGCCCGCACCGTCGGCCCATTCCCAAGCCGGTGGTCGGCTCCTGTCCGCCCGGACGGGGCCGGAAGCCGTTTTTCAACGTTCCGAGAGGTTGTTCGTGTCGGCCAGCACATCCCGTACGCTCCCGCCGGAGATCGCCGAGTCCGTCTCTGTCATGGCGCTCATTGAGCGGGGAAAGGCTGAGGGGCAGATCGCCGGCGACGATGTGCGTCGGGCCTTCGAAGCTGACCAGATTCCGGCCACTCAGTGGAAGAACGTACTGCGCAGCCTCAACCAGATCCTCGAGGAAGAGGGTGTGACGCTGATGGTCAGTGCCGCAGAGCCCAAGCGCACCCGAAAGAGCGTCGCAGCGAAGAGTCCCGCCAAGCGCACCGCCACCAAGACCGTCGCGGCCAAGGCGGCGACCAGCAGGAAGGCCGCCGCTCCGGCCGCTCCTGCGGCCCCGGCGACGCAGCCCGCGGAGCCCGCCGCCGTCGAGGAGGAGGCGCCCGTCAAGAAGGCGGCCGCCAAGAAGACGACCACCAAGAAGGCCGCAGCGAAGAAGGCGACCGCCAAGAAGACGGCGGCCACCAAGAAGACCGCCGCCAAGAAGGAGGACGGCGAGCTCCTCGAGGACGAGGCGGTCGAGGAGCCGAAGGCCGCGACCGAGGAGCCCGAGGGCACGGAGAACGCGGGCTTCGTGCTGTCCGACGAGGACGAGGACGACGCCCCGGCCCAGCAGGTCGCCGCGGCCGGTGCCACCGCCGACCCGGTCAAGGACTACCTCAAGCAGATCGGCAAGGTCCCCCTGCTCAACGCCGAGCAGGAGGTCGAGCTCGCCAAGCGCATCGAGGCGGGTCTGTTCGCCGAGGACAAGCTGGCGAACTCCGACAAGCTGGCGCCCAAGCTCAAGCGCGAGCTGGAGATCATCGCCGAGGACGGCCGCCGCGCCAAGAACCACCTCCTGGAGGCCAACCTCCGTCTGGTGGTCTCCCTGGCCAAGCGCTACACCGGCCGCGGCATGCTCTTCCTGGACCTGATCCAGGAGGGCAACCTCGGTCTGATCCGAGCGGTGGAGAAGTTCGACTACACCAAGGGCTACAAGTTCTCCACGTACGCCACCTGGTGGATCCGTCAGGCGATCACCCGCGCGATGGCCGACCAGGCCCGCACCATCCGTATCCCGGTGCACATGGTCGAGGTCATCAACAAGCTCGCGCGCGTGCAGCGACAGATGCTCCAGGACCTGGGCCGCGAGCCCACCCCGGAGGAGCTGGCCAAGGAACTCGACATGACCCCGGAGAAGGTCATCGAGGTCCAGAAGTACGGACGCGAGCCCATCTCGCTGCACACCCCGCTCGGCGAGGACGGCGACAGCGAGTTCGGTGACCTGATCGAGGACTCCGAGGCGGTCGTCCCGGCCGACGCGGTCAGCTTCACCCTCCTGCAGGAGCAGCTGCACTCGGTACTCGACACCCTGTCCGAGCGTGAGGCGGGCGTCGTCTCCATGCGCTTCGGTCTCACCGACGGTCAGCCGAAGACCCTCGACGAGATCGGCAAGGTGTACGGCGTCACGCGCGAGCGCATCCGCCAGATCGAGTCGAAGACCATGTCCAAGCTGCGTCACCCGTCGCGCTCCCAGGTGCTGCGCGACTACCTCGACTAGGTCACGGCCGTATTCGCAGCCGTACCCACGGTCGTACGCGCGCGAAGGCCCGGTCCCCAGGTGCGGGGACCGGGCCTTCGCGTTGATCAGCGGGTGCGCGGTGCGGCGTACTGGATCACTCTGGGTGTCCCACGACCACCTAGGAGTGAGGAGCCTGCATGCGTCGCCTCTTTGCCCGGGCACTGGCCCGGCCGCTGGTCCTGGCGGCCGCGGCCACCGCGATACCGCTGGGATCCGCCACCGACGCGTCCGCCGACAGCATCGTCGTCGGCGGCTTTCCGGTCGACGTGTCCGACAGTCCGTGGACCGTCGCCCTGTCCAGCCGTGACCGGTTCGGAGGTACGCGGTCGGGGCAGTTCTGCGGCGGAGTGGCCGTCGGCCGGACCACCGTCCTCACGGCCGCCCACTGCCTGGGGGAAGAGGTGCTCGGGTCGCCGCCGGAGCAGGTCGACGACCTGAAGGTCATCGCGGGCCGGACGGATCTGCTCTCCGACCAGGGCCAGGAGGTCCCCGTCCGCTCCGTCTGGGTGAACCCGGAGCACGACGACGCCAGCAACGCGGGGGACTTCGCGGTACTCACCCTCTCCGAGGCCCTGCCCGCCGGCTCGGTCATAGGGATGGCCGGCGAGGGCGACCCGGCCTACACGCCACAGACGGGTGCGCTGGTCTACGGCTGGGGGGACACCTCGGGCGCCGGAGACTATGCGAACGGTCTGCGGGCGGCCCGGGTACGGGTGCTCTCCGACGCCTCCTGCGAACGGGCGTACCCGGGGAACGACGACGGGCACTACCTCTCCGCCACCATGCTCTGTGCCGGGCAGGAGGGCGGCGGCCGCGACGCGTGCCAGGGGGACAGCGGAGGGCCGCTGGTCGGCGGAGGTCGGCTCATCGGCCTGGTCTCCTGGGGGAGCGGCTGTGGACGTCCCGACAGTCCGGGCGTCTACACACGCGTCTCCTCGGTCCTGCGGACGCTGGGGTGGGACACCGCTGCCGCGCCGCAGCGCGAGGACTCCTGACGGCCCCTGGAAGCCCAGGAAGCCCTCAGAGCACGAGTACGGGCGGCTGCCTCCGGTGCGGAGGCGGCCGCCCGTTTCCCGGCCTGTGTGCCGGGTCGGCTCGTCGTCGGGGCGCGTAGGGTCTAGCGCTCTTCCTCGGCGGAGGATGCCGGAACGGCCGTGAGCCGCTCCGTCTCGTCCTGTATCTCAGCGGCGATCTTCTTGAGTTCCGGCTCGAACTTGCGGCCGTGGTGGGCGCAGAAGAGCAGTTCTCCGCCGCTCAGCAGGACGACGCGCAGGTATGCCTGGGCGCCGCAGCGGTCGCAGCGATCGGCGGCCGTCAGCGGGCTTGCGGAAGTCAGAACAGTAGTCACGTCGCCTCTTCTCTAGCTCGACGAGCTGTCGTACCAGGGTCAACATCCAACCAGCCCCAAAACGTTCCCGCTCGTGGCTTTTCCTCGAAAAAAAGTTTCCGAGGGGCCGGCTGCTGCCGATTGGCGGCGAATGTGCCGTATTGCGTGTCTGTGTGTCGTACGGGTTCGCGCAGTCGGTCAGTGTCAGTCCCGCCGGCTGGGTTGCCGGTTTGTTCATGAGGACGTGCCCGGAGCCTAAATGGTTCATGCGTCGAAGGGAACGTGATGTGTACTTCACCCCATCGAGGGATCGAACAGGTATGCGACCGTGGACTAGGGTGGGGCCGTGACGAGGGTGGCGTTACAACGGCTCTACCAGGCCTCGGTACCCTCTGACCGGTGAACAGAGCCGCGCCCTTACCCAGCGGGGCCCCATCTGAAATTCAGCGAGGAGCGAACCGCGTGACCGCCGAGACATCCGTGCCGTCCACTGCGCTGCTGGCAGGAGCAGACCGGGACGGATCCAACTACACCGCGCGGCATCTGCTCGTCCTCGAGGGGCTCGAGGCCGTACGCAAGCGCCCGGGCATGTACATCGGGTCCACCGACAGCCGTGGTCTGATGCACTGCCTGTGGGAGATCATCGACAACTCCGTCGACGAGGCCCTGGGCGGTTACTGCGACCACATCGAAGTGATCCTCCACGACGACGGCTCGGTGGAGGTCCGGGACAACGGCCGGGGCATTCCCGTCGACGTCGAGCCCAAGACCGGACTCTCCGGGGTCGAGGTCGTCATGACCAAGCTGCACGCCGGCGGCAAGTTCGGCGGCGGCGCCTACGCCGCCTCGGGCGGTCTGCACGGCGTCGGCGCCTCCGTGGTGAACGCCCTCTCCGCCCGCCTGGACATCGAGGTCGACCTCGGTGGGCACACCCACGCCATCAGCTTCCGGCGCGGGGTTCCGGGCGCGTTCGCCGGGGCGGGCCCGGACGCCAAGTTCGACGCCGGGAGCGGTCTGCGCAAGACCAAGAAGGTCCCCAAGAGCCGCCGCGGCACGCGTGTGCGGTACTGGGCCGACCGGCAGATCTTCCTCAAGGACGCCAAGCTCTCCCTGGACACGCTGCACCAGCGGGCCCGCCAGACGGCGTTCCTGGTGCCGGGACTGACCATCGTCGTCCGTGACGAGTTCGGTCTCGGTGACGGCGGCAGCAAGGGTGAGGAGTCGTTCCGCTTCGACGGCGGCATCAGCGAGTTCTGCGAGTTCCTGGCCAGCGACAGGCCCGTCTGCGACGTCCTCCGCTTCAGCGGACAGGGATCCTTCAAGGAGACGGTTCCGGTCCTGGACGAGAGCGGTCAGATGACGCCCACCGAGGTCACGCGCGACCTCGGTGTCGACGTCGCGATGCGCTGGGGCACCGGTTACGACACCACCCTCAGGTCGTTCGTCAACATCATCGCCACGCCCAAGGGCGGCACCCACGTCGCCGGATTCGAGCAGGCGGTCGCGAAGACGATGAACGAGGTGCTGCGGACCAAGAAGCTCCTGCGCGTCGCCGAGGACGACATCGTCAAGGACGACGCCCTGGAGGGGCTCACCGCGGTGGTCACGGTCCGCCTCGCCGAGCCGCAGTTCGAGGGCCAGACCAAGGAGGTCCTCGGCACCTCGGCGGCCCGCCGGGTCGTGAACAACGTGATCACCAAGGAACTCAAGGCGTTCCTGACCTCCACCAAGCGTGACGCGGCCCAGCAGGCCCGGGTGGTCATGGAGAAGGCCGTCGCCGCGGCCCGTACCCGCATCGCCGCCCGCCAGCACAAGGACGCCCAGCGTCGCAAGACGGCCCTGGAGTCCTCGTCGCTGCCCGCGAAACTCGCCGACTGCCGCAGCGACGACGTCGACCGCAGCGAGCTGTTCATCGTCGAGGGCGACTCCGCGCTGGGCACCGCGAAGCTGGCCCGCAACTCCGAGTTCCAGGCGCTCCTGCCGATCCGCGGCAAGATCCTCAACGTCCAGAAGTCGTCCGTGACCGACATGCTGAAGAACGCCGAGTGCGGGGCGATCATCCAGGTCATAGGAGCGGGCTCGGGCCGTACCTTCGACATCGACACGGCCCGTTACGGCAAGATCATCATGATGACCGACGCCGATGTCGACGGCTCCCACATCCGCACCCTGCTCCTGACCCTCTTCCACCGCTACATGCGGCCCATGGTCGAAGCGGGCCGGGTCTTCGCCGCGGTGCCGCCGCTGCACCGCATCGAGCTCGTCCAGCCGAAGAAGGGACAGGACAAGTACGTCTACACGTACTCGGACCGTGAGCTGCGCGACAAGCTCATGGAGTTCCAGAGCAGGAACATCCGGTACAAGGACTCCATCCAGCGCTACAAGGGCCTGGGCGAGATGGACGCCGACCAGCTGGCGGAGACCACCATGGACCCGCGTCGCCGCACCCTGCGCCGGATCAACCTCACCGATCTGGAGTCCGCCGAGCAGGTCTTCGACCTGCTGATGGGCAACGACGTCGCCCCCCGCAAGGAGTTCATCTCGAACTCGGCAGCCACCCTGGACCGGTCGCGCATCGACGCCTGACCGATTCCGCACTCCGCCCGCGAACCGGGCCCGGTCGACGACCGGGCCCGGTTCCGGCGTCCTGGAGGACCGCCCTCCTGCGGGTGCGTGCCGTCCGACGCCCCGGTGCCTCTCCGGAGTGGCGGTTCCTGTTCGCTGCCTCTGTCTGTCGCCCTGGCTGTCCCTGGGGCTGTGCCTGCGCCCCGTGTCCGTGCCTGCGCCACGCCCGTGCCCGCATGACGGCTCGCTGCCGGCTTCTGCACCCCTGGGTGGAGAAGCCGCCGCTGAGGACTCCACCCGTGATCCACCCTGGCTCCGATCCCATGACCTCGACGTTTCCGTAGATTCGGTGGTGTGGGGGGGGGGCCCCCCCCCCCCCCCCCCCCCCCCACCGCCCCGGGGGGCCGGGGGGGGGGGGGGGGGGGGGGGGGGGGTGGGGGGGGGGGGGGGGGGGGGGGGGGGCTGGGGGCGGGGGGGGGGGGGGGGGGGGGGGGGGGGGGGGGGGGGGGGGGGGGGGGGGGGGGGCGCGCGGGGGGGGGGGGCGCGGGGGGCGGGAGGACGGGGCCCC
>NZ_JACBYP010000009.1 GCF_018982965.1 Streptomyces mayonensis
CCCCCCCTCCCCCTTCGTCGCGGGGCCTCGTCTTTGTTAATACCCCCCTGGGATGGGGGAGGCGGGGCAAAAACGCCCACAGTCTCCGGTGTCGCACCGGTCGGCGACACCGGTCGCCCACGATACGGACACTCCGAATACGGAACGTCATCGCTCGGACACGGCACCGGCTCGCCCCCGTGACGCGCGCCTCGCCCCCACGGTGACCGGTGTCACCCGGGATCGGGTGTAAGTCGCGCCTTTGTCGGGAGCCCACCAAGGCGTCGCTCGCCCCTTTGTCGGGCGCTGCCGGTGAACCGGCCCGCCGCGCTGGGATAGCGTCACGGTGTCCCGACATGTCCACACCACCGCGGAGTCCCCCATGAGCACCGCTGCCGTTCCCGCCCGCCGCTCCGGGCAGGTCCTCGCCGACCTCATCCCCTCCTCCCGAGTCCGGGACGTCGCGCTCGTGGCCGGCGGTGCCGCGCTCACCGGCGTCGCCGCCCAGATCGCCGTGCCCGTGCCCGGCTCCCCGGTGCCGGTGACCGGCCAGACCTTCGCGGCGCTGCTGGTCGGCACCGCGCTCGGCGCCCGGCGCGGCCTGCTCTCGCTCGCGCTCTACGCCCTGGTCGGCATGGCGGGCATGCCCTGGTTCGCGGAGGGCGTCTCCGGCACCGCCGCGCCGTCGCTCGGCTACGTCTTCGGCATGCTGCTCGCCGCCACGGTCGTGGGCGCCCTGGCCCGCCGCGGAGCCGACCGCTCCATGCTGCGCATGGCCGGCGCGATGCTGCTCGGCGAGGCGCTCATCTACGCCGTCGGCGTGCCGTACCTCGCCCTCGCCGCGGACATGTCCCTCGGCGCCGCGATCGCGGCCGGACTCACGCCGTTCCTCATCGGCGACCTGCTCAAGGCGGCGCTGGCGATGGGCGCCGTGCCCGCCGCCTGGAAGCTGGTCGACAAGCGGTAGCACACCGCAGGACCGCGGCAGCGCACCGCAGGACCGAGGAACCGAGGAACCGAGGTGGCGCACCGCAGGATCACGGAAGGGGCCCGCCGGATCGCAGCAGCGACCGGCGGGCCCCTTCGGTTTGGGCGCGCGGCTCAGCCGGACGTCAGTCCTTCCCGGCGGCGGTCTTCGCCGTCCCCCACCGCTGCTTGACGACGGCCACCACGAGCACCAGCGCGGCGACGAGCAGGGACAGCAGCACGGTGGTGCGCCCCTCGTGTTCGGTGTCGGTGAGCATGTAGCCGAGCACGAAGACGATCACCGCGGTGGCCGCCCAGGTCAGATACGGGAACAGCCACATCCGTACCACCAGCTTCTCCGGGGCCTCCGCCTGGATGATCCGCCGCATCCGCAGCTGGGAGAAGCAGATCACCAGCCATACGAAGAGGGCCACGGCGCCGGAGGAGTTGACGAGGAAGAGGAAGACGGAGTCCGGGAACTCGTAGTTGAAGAAGACGGCCACGAAGCCGAACACCACGGAGACCAGGATCGCCGTCCGCGGCACCCCGCGCCGGGTGGTCCGGGCGAAGGCGCGGGGCGCGTCACCGCGCTCACCGAGCGAGAAGGCCATGCGGGAGGCCGTGTAGAGCCCGGAGTTCAGACAGGACAGTACGGACGTCAGCACGATGAAGTTCATGATCTGACCGGCGTTCGCGATGCCGAGCGAGTCCAGCGCGGCCACGTACGACCCCTTGTCGGCGATCGACCCGGAGTCCCAGGGCAGCAGCGCGACCACCACGAAGATGGACCCGAGGTAGAACACGGCGATGCGCCAGATGATGCTGTTGGTCGCCTTGGTGACGGCACGCTGCGGGTCCTCGGACTCGCCGGCGGCGAGGGTGGGGATCTCGCTGCCCATGAACGAGAACACGACGAGCAGCACACCGGTGAGGATGGCCCCGGCCCCGTTCGGCAGGAACCCGCCGTGTTCCGTCAGGTTCCCCAGTCCCGCCTGTTCGCTGTCCACGCCGGGCAGCAGTCCGAAGACGGCCAGCCCGCCGATCACGATGAACGCGCCGATCGCGACGACCTTGATCCCGGCGAACCAGAACTCGAACTCGCCGTAGGAGCCGACGGAGGCGAGGTTTGTGGCGGTCAGCACGACCATCACGATCAGCGCCCACCCCCACTGCGGCACGGCCGGTATCCAGCCCTCCAGGATCTTGGCCCCGGCCGTCGCCTCCACGGCCAGCACCACGACCCAGAAGAACCAGTACAGCCAGCCGATGGAGAATCCGGCCCAGGGGCCGAGCGCCCGGTCGGCGTGTGCGGAGAAGGAGCCCGAGGTCGGATTGGCGGCCGACATCTCCCCGAGCATCCGCATCACCAGCACCACGAGCGTGCCGACGAGGGCGTACGAGAGGAGGATGCCGGGACCCGCGGTGGCGATGCCGGTACTGGATCCGACGAACAGCCCGGCCCCGATGACGCCGCCGATGGCGATCATCGAGAGGTGGCGGTTCTTGAGCCCGGCCTGGAGCCCGGACCCGGGTTGCGAGGGGCCTTCGGGGCCCTCCTCGGGTTTGGTCAGGGTCGGCTGCGAAGTCATGGGGGGTTTCCTTTGCGCCGGTCGAGCACTTTCCCGTACGGGCGGCGTACGAGCCGGACCAGTGAAACGGAGGCGAACGAATTCAGGAACCTTTGAATCCGGATTGTTACTTGAGGTTTTCCTGAGCTTCCACAGCTTTACTGAACCTTTTCGAGGCAGCCACCCGAGGCGTCCACCCCGCGACCCGCGTGTCACACTCGACGCATGCGCGTGTATCTCGGCTCCGACCATGCGGGCTACGAACTCAAGAACCACCTCGTCGAATGGCTCAAGACGGCGGGCCACGAGCCCGTCGACTGCGGCCCGCACCTCTACGACGCCCAGGACGACTACCCGCCCTTCTGCCTGCGCGCCGCCGAGCGGACCGCCGCGGACCCCGACGCCCTCGGCATCGTGATCGGCGGCTCCGGCAACGGTGAGCAGATCGCGGCGAACAAGGTGAAGGGGGTCCGCGCGGCGCTGGCCTGGAGCGAGGAGACGGCGTCCCTGGGCCGCCAGCACAACGACGCCAACGTCGTGGCCGTCGGGGCGCGCATGCACACGCAGGACGAGGCCACGAAGTTCGTCGAGACCTTCCTCGCCACCCCGTTCTCCGGCGACGAGCGGCACATCCGCCGCATCGACATGCTCACGTCGTACGAAACGACGGGCGACCTTCCCCCCATCCCGCCCCACCACCCCCAGCAGTAACACCCACCGCCCTGCCCGCCGGCAGACCCGGCGGACGAGGCTCCGGACCCTGGTGCGGGATGCCACCCACGCCCCGCCCCGGCGAGCCGTCCCTCCGCCTCCGCGACAGGCACTCCACCCCGGCAGGAGCGTCCCGGAGCCCGCGCCGTGGACACCGCCGCCCGGCCGGGCCGGGGCTCCGGGGCCGTCTCCCGCACCCCGGCCCGGCGTGCGGATCCGCGGACTCCGTCACATGCCTCCGGCCCGGCGGGAGGGACCCGGCTGCGTGCCACGCACACCGTCCGGCGGGAGCCGAACCCCGGTTGCACGTCAGGGAGCTGAGCGCCACGCACCCCGCTCCGCGAGCGGAACCCGGACTCCGCGGCAACCCCGCGAGGGCGGAACCGCCTGTGTGCCGAGCGCCAACCCGACGCAGCAGGAACCCGGCTCCGCCGCGCAGGGAGGCGCCCCCCCCGCCGGGGGACGGAGCGGAGCCCCCGGGGCCGAGCCGAGCCCCTCGACGGGGGGCCGCAGTCCCCGCCGGGGGCCGGGGCGGAGCCCCGGGTAAGTCCAGCCTCTCGACCGACCGAGTCGGGCGGGCGGGTGGGCGAGAACTCGAACAGAACCCCCGGAGCACACCGCCCCTCCCCGAGAAAGGACCCCCCGTGCCAGAAGGGCACACGATTCACCGACTGGCCCAGGACTACACCGCCGCCTTCGCCCGGACGGCAGTCCACGTCACCAGCCCCCAGGGCAAGTTCGCCGACGCCGCCGCCCTCCTCGACGGCACCGTCCTCACCACCGCCGACGCCCACGGCAAACACCTCTTCCTGGGCTTCGGCGCCGGCTGGGTCCACATCCACCTCGGCCTCTTCGGCAAGGTCACCTTCGGCCCGGCCCCCGCGCCCCCGCCCACGGACACCGTCCGCCTCCGCCTGGCCGGCGACACCGCGTACGTCGACCTCCGCGGCCCCACCACCTGCGCCCTGATCACCGAGCCGGAGAAGCAGGCGATACACGACCGCCTCGGCCCGGACCCCCTGCGCCCGGACGCCGACCCGGAGGCCGCCCACCGCCGGATCTCCCGCAGCCGCACCACCGTCGCCGCCCTGCTCATGGACCAGAAGGTCGTCGCCGGCGTCGGCAACGTCTACCGCGCCGAGGTCCTCTTCCGCCACGGCATCGACCCGTACCGCCCCGGCAAGGACCTCACCCGCGCCGAGTGGGACGCGATCTGGCAGGACCTCGTCGGCCTCATGCGCGAGGGCGTACGGAACAACCGCATCGACACCGTCCGCCCCGAACACACCCCCGAGGCCATGGGCCGCCCGCCCCGCGTCGACGACCACGGCGGCGAGGTCTACGTCTACCGCCGGGCGAACCAGCCCTGCCACGTGTGCGGCGGCCCCGTCCGCACCGCCGGCCTCGCCGCCCGCAACCTCTTCTGGTGCCCCGCCTGCCAGCAGCGGTAGCACCCCGCGCTCAGAACCCGTGCGGCAGCCACGGCGCGACGTCCGACCCGAAACCCACCGACGCCGCCGCCAGCGCCCCCGGCCGCACCGCACGCACCCGTCCGGCCGCACCCAGCGACGCCAGGCTCACACCCCCGAGGTACGCCGCCCCCAACTCCCGTACGGACAGCGCGAGGTCGGCGGCGTCGGTCGTTCGCTCGCAGGACGCCCCCTTCGGGTCCCCGCTCAGCCGCCAACGCCCCGCGTTCCAGGGGCAGAAGGCGTCCTCGACCTCGAACACCACGTCCACCGGCGCCCGGTAGGTCCGCGCCGCGAGCGCCGCCCCCACGTCCACCAGCCGGACGTACAGCGCGTCCCGCAGCGACGGCCGGCACCGCCGGAGGTCCGAGACCTGGTGCTGCCACGCCTCGTCGACCGGCCGCCCCCGCACCGCCAGCTTCGAGGTCAGGTCGACGCCGAGGAGGAAGCGCCACAGCGCCGCCTCGCTCGCCGGATCCAGCCCGGCGAGCGCCTTCAGCTCCACCGTGCCGGCGGGCCCCGCGTCGTTCCAGCCGGGCCGCACCCGGAACCGCGCGTACCCGGTGACCGCGCCGTCCCGCCGGGCCAGCACGCACTGCAGCGGCGAGGCGCCCTCCCGCTCGACGGGCGGGTCCAGCACCCCCATCCGCTCCCAGCCGGGCCGCCGGGCCAGCATCCCCGGCCGCCCCGGCACCAGCCGCGCGTACACGGCCTCGCACGCGTCGAGCGCCTCCTCGGGCGCCGTGTACCGCACCCGTACGTCATCCGTGCCCGCCGGCACCGACAGCCGGACCCGGTCCGTGTCGATCTCCGCGTTGACCTCGAAGGTCGCGGCGGCGTACCCGAAACGGCCGTAGATCGCCGGTTCGGAGGCCGTCAGCACGGCCAGCGGCTCGCCCCAGGACCGTACGTCGTCCAACTGCCGCCGCATCATCGACGTCAGTACACCCCGCCGCCGGTGCGTGGCGGCGACACCCACCATCGTCACGCCCGCCGCGGGCACCTCCGCACCGCCCGGCACCGTCATCCGGAAGCCGAACGCCCCCGCCGACCCCACGGGCTCCGCACCCTCCCAGACGCCGATCGAGCGGTCCACCTGCGTCAGTTCCCGGTACAGTGCCAGCCGCTCGGGCGCCTCCGCGACCCCGCCGAAGGCACGGATCAGCGACCCGTACCAGGTGTCCCACTCGTCACGCCGCAACACCCGCAACTCCGTGGTCGCCGCGCCGCCGTCCTCACCCGTGAACCGTTCCATGCCTCATGCGTACCAGGGCCGTACGAAGTCGGGCGAAGGAATTTCCACAGGGTTGCGGCGCGACGTCCGTTCGTGAAGTTCACTGTGAAGTCCGGCCCCGGACGGGGGACAAGTGGGACCTCCCGTGCCAAGCGGCCGGTCCGATGGATAGGGTCCCGAACTAATGACAGCAGGACGACAGCGGCGTGCGGCGGCCGAGACGTTCACGGCCCGGTGCAAGAAGCAGTGGCACCGGGCCCGCGTCGGCGTGCGCAGGGCCGCCGTCGACTACTTCCGCGGCGACGGCTCGGACTGGATCGCGCTCGCCGGGCTCCTCCTGACCATCCCCGTCATCGCCGCCACCACCATGGCCAACTCCGTGTGGTGCTCGCCCTCCGCGCTGGTCGTCCCGATCGTCGCCGGCGGCCTGCTGCTGCGCCCCGCGAGCCTGCTCGGCCTGTACGCGGCGGCGGCCACGGCGCTGATCGTGGAGTCCATACAGCTCGGCCCCTACACCGAGGGCCCCTCCCGGGTCACCCCCGGCGTGGTGCTGGTCGTCGCGGCCTGCGGCTTCTTCGGGCTGATCGTCGCCCAGTTCCGCAGCCGCGTCGGGGTGCCCTGGCGGCGCGGCGGCACCATGCTCTTCGACCTGCGCGAACGCATCCGGGTCCAGAGCAAGCTGCCCCGGCTGCCGAAGGGCTGGCACCAGGAGATGGCGCTGCGCCCGGCCGGCGGCCAGTCCTTCTCCGGCGACTTCGTCGTCGCGGCCCGCACGGGCGGCGGCCGCACACTGGAGGTCGTCCTCACCGACGTCTCCGGCAAGGGCATGGACGCGGGTTCACGCGCCCTGCTGCTGTCCGGCGCCTTCGGCGGACTCCTCGGCAGCCTGCCCCCGCACGCCTTCCTGCCGGCCGCCAACGGCTACCTGCTGCGCCAGGACTGGGACGAGGGCTTCGCCACCTCCATCCACCTCGTCCTGGACCTCGACTCAGGCGACTACGAGCTGTACTCCGCGGGGCACCCGCCGGGCCTCCAGCTCAGCGCGGGCACCGGCCGCTGGGAGGAGAAGTCGGCCGAAGGACCGCTCCTCGGGGTGTACGACGGTGCGCAGTTCGACTCCGTGAAGGGCTCGCTGCGCGCCGGAGACGTCCTGATGCTCTTCACCGACGGCCTCGTGGAGACCTCCGACCGGGACATCTCCGAGGGCATCGACCGCCTCACCGGCGAGGCCGACCGCTATGTCGCGGGCGGCTTCCACGGCGCCGCCTGGCACCTGATCGAGGCGGTGGCCAAGGACGTCAACGACGACCGGGCGCTGCTGCTGATCTGCCGGGAGGGCCCGACGGCCCAGTCCGCGGCGACGGCCGGCTGACACACTGGACGACGTGTCCGACACCACCCCGCCGCCCACGCCGCCCACGCCGCCCGAAGACCGCCCCGGCCCCCGTCCCCGCCTCTCCCTGGCGGAGGTCGAGACCGCCGCCAGGGCCGCCCACGCCGGGCAGACCGACAAGGCGGGCCGGCCCTACGCCGAACACCTGCGGGCCGTCGCCGAGGGCGTACGGCGCCGCGGCGGCGACGACGACCAGATCGCGGCGGCCTGGCTGCACGACGCCGTCGAGGACGACGCTCTCCCGGAGCGGTGGCTGAACGGAGCCGCGCTGTCCCGCCGCACCAAGGACATCGTCCTGGCCCTCACCCGGCGGCCCGGGGAGCCGCCCGAGGCGTACGCCGCGCGGATCCTGGCCACACCCGGCGCACGACTGGTCAAGGAGGCGGACCTGGCACACAACGCCGACCCGGCGCGGCTCGCGGTCCTCGATTCGGCCACCCGCACACGACTGGCCGAGAAGTACACGCGGATGCGCGCGCTTCTCGGCCAGGGGTGATCGCGGGGAGGGATCGCGCGGTACGCGCGCTAGACGGAGACCTTGCCGCCGCTCCCGCTGGGCGTGGTGGGCGTACTGGACGTGTCGGAGGCGCCCGGAGCGTCGTCCGCGGCGGCCTTCGGCCCGGAGGCCGCCGCGGCGGACGTGTCGCGGGCCTCGCCGCGCGCCCGCTGCTCACGGCTGCGGGCACCGGCACCCGCGTCCCGTTTGAAGGCCCAGTCCATCTTCGGCTCCACCACGTACCGCATGACCCGCTGGACCGGCTTGGTGCACAGCAGGGTGATGACGGTGGCCGCGAGGACGGTCAGCACGATTCCGCCGAGCGGCGTGTCCCACCAGGCATCGTGGAACCAGCCCGAGAACGTGGCCTCCTTCGACAGGAAACCGTGCAGCAGGTAGCCGTAGATCGTGCCCGCGCCGAGCGTCGTGAACCACATCCGGCGCCCCGGCACCCAGGAGAAGAAGCACGCGGTCAGCACGACCGAGCACCCGAAGAGCGCCACCGTCACGATGGGCCCCGACCACCAGGGGGCGCTCAGGTCCTCCACGGAGGCGTTGCGGTAGAACCAGTCGGTCTGCATGCGCGGCATCGACCACCAGGCGATCGCCAGCGCCGCCGCGACCACCGGGACCGACAGGATGCGCACGGAGCGGCGGCGCACCAGCTGGAAGTGCTCGGGGCGCAGCATCAGCCCCAGCACGAAGCACGGCAGGAACTGCAGCACGCGCTGCATGTTCAGGTCGTTGCCGATGGTGGGTGTCACGGACGCCAGGGCGGCGATGACCAGGGAGACGGGGAGCGGCCAGCGCAGCGTCTGCCAGATGGGGGTGGTCAGCCGCCAGACGAACAGCGCGCACAGGAACCACAGCAGATAGGTGGGATCCAGCAGGCTGATGTCGTTCGACGGGTCCTCGCTGAAGCGGCGGTGCAGCGCGTAGGCGGTCTCGAAGACGATGTACGGGACGACGACACCCGTGATCAGCCGTTTGACGCGCCGCGGGCTCCCGTCGAAGCTGCGGGAGAAGTAGCCGGAGATGATGATGAACGCCGGCATGTGGAACGTGTAAAGGACCCGGTAGAGGGCCTCCACGGTCGGATTCCCGTTGAGGATCTGGCCCCAGGAGTGGCCGATGCCGACCAGCGCGATAGCCAGGAACTTGGCGTTGTCGAAGAACGCGTCGCGCTGCCGACTCGGCTGAGCCCGTGCCTGCGGTGTCTGCTGATCCGGTGAGGGCGGCGATTTCAGGTCGCCGTGCGATCGCAGCGAGCTAGTCATGCAACCCCCCGCCGAAAACCCGGCGAGTCGGCACAGGACCTCGCTGCTCTGCTGGGGGACGAGGCAGCGTAGAACATCTGAGGCACCCTAGCGTTCTCCCTCTGCAGACGTAAAACCCTCGACGTCATTCCTGCATTTCGGATCCCGACTACCTACCGGGTGCCCCGTATTCCGCGGAACTTGACGCCGCCGATCGCGTGACGGTACCCACACCGCTGGGTAGGCCCTGTCCGGAAGCGCCTGGCAGGGCACCCCACTTGTCATGACTCGTCCTGACTAAACGGCGCATAAGACCGACGGGCGACTCCGCCGGAGTGTCCGTCGATGTACGCGTCGACGCACATCGGTGATGTGTCCCCCGCGACAATTCGAAATGCCTGCGAACGCGTTGTGTGGGCATGGAAACGAACTGACCGGAATTCTCCGTACGGAGGCCCTGTCGCGCCCCTGCGCGGGGTGCGATGGTTGAGCACGCCCGCGTGCACGCGGGAGCATGCCGGCGGGAGATCCGGCCGAACGATGTGTCACCTGCCGCATAGCGGGGCCCGGTTGGTGGCACGATGGTTCTGGCGGGGGGTGCACGCAGCCGCACCTCCGGGCCGGGAGAGCGGACCGACCGAGGGTGTGATCAGTTGTGGCCATTTCACTGTCAGTGGTGCTGCTGTTGGCGATCATCCTGGTGGTGCTGCTCAGGGGAGGCTCCATCAAGGCGGGGCCGGCCGTCGTCGCGGTCCTCTTCGGCTTCTTCCTGGCCTCCACCGGCATGGCCGACGACATCCAGCGCTTCCTGGACTCGATAGCGGACATGGTCAACTCGATCCAGTTCTAGGCTCACCGGGCCCGTGCGGGGCCACGCACCCGCCATGAGGCCACGGCCCCCGGTCCGGCACCCGAGAGCCCGACCGGCCACCGGCCCCGGAGCATACGAAGGCCCCCGGCCCGATCCTCTCGGGGACCGGGCCGGAGGCGTCTTCGAGGCCCGTCAGCCAGTGCCCTCCGAAGACCCCTCGGGAGGGTCCGTGGACAGCGGGGCGGCCGTCACCTTGTCGACGCGCCCCCGGCTGAAGTGGATCCAGGTCGCCCATCCCGTGCGCGGAGTACCCACGTACAGCCAGGCCTCGGAACGGCCCCTCCGCCTCCAGAGCCTGAAACCCCGGCCGGAGGTGCTCGTGTACAGCGACATGTAGTCCCTGTCGGTGATCGACTGGGCGGGGTTCCCGAGCAGACGCTTCACCTGACTGCGGGTCATGCCCGGCTCCACGGTGGTCATGGCGGCACCGTAAGCAGCCGCAGACGGGACCGGTCCCGTCACCGCGGGACGTTCCCGGAACGGAAAACGCACGGGCAGCCGGGAAACGCACGGGCAGCCGGAAAACACCCGGGGCCGGACCGGAGGAACGACCCTCCGACCCGGCCCCGGCCGTCTGGAGCGGGCGACGGGAATCGAACCCGCGTAGCCAGTTTGGAAGACTGGGGCTCTACCATTGAGCTACGCCCGCACAACACGCGCCGCAGGTCGGTGACCGCGGCACTGCAGGCATCGTAGCGGGTCGCACCCCTTCACCGCACACCCCTCCCGGTCCGCGCCGGACCTTTCGGGGTGCCCGGGAAACCCTGCGGTCCCCGGTGCCTGGCTGCATGTACCCTACGTGTCGCACCAGACGGGGTGTGGCGCAGCTTGGTAGCGCGTCCGCTTTGGGAGCGGAAGGCCGTGGGTTCAAATCCCGCCACCCCGACCACCTCGGCCGTTGTCGGCCGATCCCCCCTCCGGCGGGCGTCCGGACCCCTCGGACGAGCCCCCGTGATCGCCTTTTGGGTCGGGTAGTCGCTGCCGTTACTATGCAAGCTGCACGCCCGTGTGTCTCAGCGTCTGAAGTCTCCGGGCGGCGAAATTTGCCGGACGCCCTCTGTTTCCGGCAGAACCCAAGAAGTCAGCCACCAAGGAGACCGAACCGTGAAGAGCGCCGTGGAGACCCTGAACCCGACCCGGGTTCGGCTCACTGTCGAGGTGCCCTTCGAGGAGCTCAAGGACAGCCTCGACGCGGCGTACAAGAAGATCAACCAGCAGGTCACGGTGAAGGGCTTCCGCAAGGGCAAGATCCCGGCCCGGGTCATCGACCAGCGGTTCGGCCGCGGTGCGGTGCTGGAGGAGGCGGTCAACGACGCGCTTCCCAAGTTCTACACCGACGCGGTCAACGAGGCCGAGCTGAACCCGCTCGGCCAGCCCGAGGTCGACATCACGGAGCTGAAGGACGGCGAGACGCTGAACTTCACCGCCGAGGTCGACATCCGTCCGACCGTCGAGATCCCGGACTACTCCGGCATCGAGGTCGAGGTCGACGCCGTCGAGGTCAGTGACGAGGACGTCGAGAAGTCGGTGGAGCAGCTGCGCGAGCGCTTCGCCTCCACCTCGCCGGTCGAGCGCGCCGCCGAGGACGGCGACGTGGTCACCCTCGACCTGGAGGCCAAGGTCGACGGCGAGGTCCTCGAGGACGGCGTCGCCGACGGCGTCTCCTACACCATCGGCTCCGGCGAGCTGCTCGACGGCATCGACGACGCGGTGAAGGGCCTGGAGGCCGGTGGTGAGGCCACCTTCACCTCCGAGCTCAAGGGCGGCTCGGCGGCCGGCAAGGCGGCCGAGGTCACCGTCAAGGTCAGCCAGGTCGCCGCGCGCGAGCTGCCCGAGCTGGACGACGACTTCGCCCAGCTCGCCTCCGAGTTCGACACCCTGGAGGAGCTGCAGGCCGACAGCCGCAAGCGCCTCGCCAACATGAAGCAGTACGACCAGGCCACGCAGGCCCAGGAGCGCGTCCTGGACAAGCTGCTCGAGCTGGTCGAGGTCCCCGTCCCCGAGAAGCTCCTCGAGGACGAGATCAACACCCGCAAGCACAACCTGGAGCACCACCAGCTCGGCCAGATGGGCCTCGACCTGGAGAAGTACCTGGAGATCCAGGGCAAGACCGCCGAGGAGTTCGAGACCGAGACCCGCGAGGCCGCGGTCAAGGGCATCAAGACCCAGTTCGTCCTCGACGAGCTGGTCAAGCAGGAGAACCTCAACGTCAGCCAGGAAGAGCTGACGGAGCACCTCATGCGCCGTGCCTCCTCCTCCGGCATGTCCCCCGACCAGTTCGCCCAGGCCGTCGTCGAGCAGGGCCAGGTCCCGCTCCTCGTCGGTGAGGTCGCCCGCGGCAAGGCCCTGGCCGCCGTGGTCGAGAAGGCCACGGTCAAGGACACCAACGGCGAGGTCGTCGACCTGGACGACGAGGAGGACGAGGAGACGGAGGCCGCCGAGGCCGCCGCCACCGAGACCGCCGACGCCGACAAGGCCGAGGACAAGGCCGACAAGGCTGAGGACAAGGCCGAGGAGAAGACCGAGGGCTGATCCCCCTCGCGTCCTTCCAGACGGACGCAGAACGGGCCCCGGACGACGAGCGCCGGGGCCCGTTCTGCATACGGCAGGGACAGCACCCCGGGGGCGCGGGGCCGTGCCGGTGTGCGGCTGCGCCGCGCGGGCGCGAGCAACCGCGACGAAGCCGCACCCGGCACCGGACAGGCACCGGACAGGCCCCGTGGCGGCGCTACGCCCGAGGCGAACACCCGCGGAACCGGGATGGCGCCACAGGCCCCCCGCGTTAGGGTCCATGAATACGAGGGCAGGGGAGTCTGACGAAAGCGGCTCCAGCCCCGCAGGGAAACGTGAGACGGCCCGGCGCCGTCGTAAGACGAGCAGGTGGATACGTGACGAATCTGATGCCCTCAGCCGCCGGCGAGCCCTCCATCGGTGGCGGCCTCGGCGACCAGGTCTACAACCGGCTGCTCGGCGAGCGGATCATCTTCCTCGGCCAGCCGGTCGACGACGACATTGCCAACAAGATCACCGCGCAGCTGCTGCTCCTTGCCGCCGATCCGGACAAGGACATCTTCCTGTACATCAACAGCCCGGGCGGTTCGATCACGGCCGGCATGGCGATCTACGACACCATGCAGTACATCAAGAACGACGTGGTGACGATCGCCATGGGCCTCGCGGCCTCCATGGGACAGTTCCTGCTCAGCGCGGGCACCCCGGGCAAGCGCTTCGCACTGCCGAACGCCGAGATCCTGATCCACCAGCCCTCCGCCGGCCTCGCCGGTTCGGCCTCGGACATCAAGATCCACGCCGAGCGGCTGCTGCACACCAAGAAGCGCATGGCCGAGCTCACCTCGCAGCACACCGGCCAGACGATCGAGCAGATCACCCGCGACTCGGACCGCGACCGCTGGTTCGACGCCTTCGAGGCCAAGGAGTACGGCCTCGTCGACGACGTGATCACCACGGCCGCCGGCATGCCGGGCGGCGGCGGTACGGGCGCCTGAGCCATCCCCCGCCCCGAGCCGACCGCCTCAGCCCCTTTACAGGAGACACTGTGAACGACTTCCCCGGCAGCGGCCTGTACGACCGCATGCACGCCACGCAGGACATGGGCGCCGCCGCGTCCCAGGGCCGCTACACCGGCCCGCAGGCCGAGTCCCGCTACGTCATCCCGCGCTTCGTCGAGCGCACCTCGCAGGGCGTGCGCGAGTACGACCCGTACGCGAAGCTCTTCGAGGAGCGCGTGATCTTCCTCGGCGTCCAGATCGACGACGCCTCCGCCAACGACGTCATGGCGCAGCTGCTGTGCCTGGAGTCGATGGACCCCGACCGGGACATCTCGGTCTACATCAACAGCCCCGGCGGCTCGTTCACCGCGCTCACGGCCATCTACGACACGATGCAGTACGTGAAGCCGGACATCCAGACGGTCTGCATGGGCCAGGCCGCCTCCGCCGCCGCCGTCCTGCTGGCCGCCGGCACCCCGGGCAAGCGCATGGCGCTGCCGAACGCCCGCGTCCTGATCCACCAGCCGTACAGCGAGACCGGCCGCGGCCAGGTCTCCGACCTGGAGATCGCCGCCAACGAGATCCTGCGGATGCGCTCGCAGCTGGAGGAGATGCTGGCCAAGCACTCCACCACGCCCGTCGAGAAGATCCGCGACGACATCGAGCGCGACAAGATCCTCACGGCCGAGGACGCGCTGGGCTACGGCCTGATCGACCAGATCATCACCACCCGGAAGATGGACAACTCCTCTCTCCGCTAGGCGGGAGGCTGTATCGTCTGCCGCTCCTTGGCACGGTTTGACGCGGTTCACGTCAAGGCGAACCGTGCCAAGGGGGGCCCGGACGAGGGGCCCGGCAAGGTACCGTCGGACATAAGGCAGCACCAGGAGTCCGCTGTACGGCGACGTGACGTCGACGTCCAGGAGTCTCCCAGGCGAAGGGGAAGCACACCGTGGCACGCATCGGTGACGGCGGCGATCTGCTCAAGTGCTCGTTCTGCGGGAAGAGCCAGAAGCAGGTCAAGAAGCTCATCGCAGGGCCCGGTGTGTACATCTGCGACGAGTGCATCGACCTCTGCAACGAGATCATCGAGGAAGAGCTCGCGGAGAGCAGCGAGGTGCGCTGGGAGGAACTCCCGAAGCCCCGCGAGATCTACGAGTTCCTCGAGAGCTACGTGGTCGGCCAGGAAGCAGCCAAGAAGGCGCTCTCCGTCGCGGTGTACAACCACTACAAGCGGGTCCAGGCCGGCGAGAACGGCGGAGCCCAAGGCCGCGAGGACGCCATCGAGTTGGCGAAGTCCAACATCCTCCTGCTGGGCCCCACGGGCTCCGGCAAGACGCTCCTCGCCCAGACCCTGGCGCGCATGCTGAACGTGCCGTTCGCCATCGCCGACGCCACCGCGCTCACCGAGGCGGGGTACGTCGGAGAGGACGTCGAGAACATCCTCCTGAAGCTGATCCAGGCCGCGGACTACGACGTCAAGAAGGCCGAGACCGGCATCATCTACATCGACGAGATCGACAAGGTCGCGCGCAAGAGCGAGAACCCGTCGATCACCCGTGACGTCTCGGGCGAGGGCGTCCAGCAGGCCCTGCTGAAGATCCTGGAGGGCACCACGGCCTCGGTGCCGCCGCAGGGCGGTCGCAAACACCCGCACCAGGAGTTCATCCAGATCGACACGACGAACGTCCTGTTCATCGTGGGCGGCGCCTTCTCGGGCCTGGAGAAGATCATCGAGGGGCGGGCCGGCGCCAAGGGCATCGGCTTCGGTGCGCAGATCCGCTCCAAGCGGGAGATCGAGTCCAAGGACCAGTTCGAGCAGGTCATGCCGGAGGACCTGGTCAAGTTCGGCATGATCCCCGAGTTCATCGGCCGGCTCCCCGTCATCACCTCCGTGCACAACCTCGACCGCGAGGCACTCCTCCAGATCCTGGTCGAGCCGCGCAACGCACTCGTCAAGCAGTACGAGCGCCTCTTCGAACTCGACGGCGTGGAGCTGGACTTCGAGCGCGAGGCCCTGGAGGCCATCGCCGACCAGGCCATCCTCCGCCAGACCGGCGCCCGCGGCCTGCGCGCCATCATGGAGGAGGTCCTCCAGGGCGTCATGTACGAGGTCCCCTCCCGCAAGGACGTCGCCCGCGTCGTCATCACCGCAGACGTGGTCCTGTCCAACGTCAACCCGACACTGATCCCGCGGGATTCGCGCGGCCGGGGCTCGGGCGAGCAGAAGACGGCCTGAGACCACCACGAGCCGCGGTCGTACGCGGCGGCACACACCAACGCCGAAGGGGCCCCGTCGACCGGGGCCCCTTCCGCGTTCGTCCGTGGTTCGCTCGTCAGGCCTTGACGCGGATCTCCTTGCGGAGCTTGGTGGTGACGTCGGCGGCGACGTCCTTCGACACACCCTGGGTGGCGTCACCGGGGGAGACCAGGGCGAGCGTGCTGTAGTCCGCCCAGGCGCAGATCCAGTCGGTCTTGTCCTTCTTGGTGAGCTGGTTCTTGCCCTCGACCCCCTGGCACTTCATGACCGCGCCGTCGAGTTCGACCGACTCGGGCTCGCCGACGACCTTGCCGCCGCCGGTCCCGGACGACGAGGACGAGCTCTTCTCGGACTCGGCCTTGAACTCCGCGAAGAGCTTGTCGACCGTGGCCTCCGGGTCGGAGATCTTCCCGTAGGCCCCGATGAAGGTGATGCCCTTGGCCTTCGCCATCTCGGTCGCGTCGGGCGCGGTGCTCGGGTCGGAGGGGTCGTAGCCGCTCAGGTCGGCCGTGGAGTAGAAGCCGGTCACGGTGGTCCCGTCCTCGACTCCGCTCTTCTTCAGCTGCTCGACCGACTCGTCGTCGGCCGCGGCCCCCTCGTCACCGGCGCGCGTGTAGTCGGTCAGGACCTTCTCCGGCGCCGTCAGCTTGTGCGGGCCGTCGTCCTCGACGTCGCCGCCCGCGCCGCCGCCCGTGCCGAACACGAAGTAGGCGCCCACGCCGATCGCGGCCACGACCGCCACCGCACCGATGATCAGGCCGGTCTTCTTCTTGCCGCCGCCCGGCGCCGGCGGCTGCGGCATGCCGTACGGCGGCTGGCCGGGAGGCTGCTGGCCGTAGGGGGGCTGCTGGCCGTAGGGAGGCTGCTGGCCGTACGGCGGCGTCTGCGGCGGGACACCGCCGCCCTGCTGCGGGTAGCCGTAGCCCGGCTGCGGGGGAGGCGTCTGCTGGGGGTAGCCGTAGCCGGGCTGGGGGGCCTGCGGCGGTTGCTGGCCGTACGGTCCCGGCTGGCCGTACGGTCCGGGCTGCTGGGGCTGTCCGCCGTACGGGCCCGGCTGGTTGTGACTCATTTCTGGGTTCCCCCTCGGATGTTTACGTGGTCCCGACATCCTGACCCAGGACCGGCGCGCACAGGTAACCGGGGGCCGCACCGTTACAAAGGAAACGCGTTTCGGGACAGGGTCGTGACGCCCTTAAACTGACCCCGTGACCGAGAACTCTCAGCAGCCGCAGCCCGCACCCACCACCGAACTGCCGACCCAGTACGCGCCGGCCGAGGTAGAGGGGCAGCTGTACGAGCGCTGGGTAGAACGCGGTTACTTCGAGGCCGACGCGAAGAGCGACAAGCCGCCGTACACCGTCGTCATCCCGCCGCCGAACGTCACGGGCAGCCTCCACCTCGGGCACGCCTTCGAGCACACGCTCATCGACGCCCTGACCCGCCGCAAGCGCATGCAGGGCCACGAGACGCTGTGGCAGCCCGGCATGGACCACGCCGGCATCGCCACGCAGAACGTCGTCGAGCGCGAGCTGGGCCGGGAGGGCAAGTCCCGGCACGACCTCGGCCGCGAGGCGTTCGTCGAGCGCGTCTGGCAGTGGAAGGCCGAGTCCGGCGGCCAGATCGGCGGGCAGATGCGCCGCCTCGGCGACGGCGTCGCCTGGACCCGTGAGCGCTTCACGATGGACGAGGGCCTCTCGCAGGCCGTCCAGACCATCTTCAAGCGGCTCTACGACGACGAGCTGATCTACCGCGCCGAACGCATCATCAACTGGTGCCCCCGCTGCCTGACCGCGATCTCCGACATCGAGGTCGAGTACCAGGACGACGACGGCGAACTGGTCTCCATGAAGTACGGCGAGGGGGACGACACCATTGTCGTCGCCACGACCCGCGCCGAGACCATGCTCGGCGACACGGCGGTCGCCGTGCACCCCGGGGACGAGCGGTACCAGCACCTGATCGGCAAGCAGATCCGCCTGCCGCTGACCGACCGCTCCATCCCCGTCGTCGCCGACGAGCACGTCGACCCCGAGTTCGGCACCGGTGCCGTCAAGGTCACCCCGGCCCACGACCCGAACGACTTCGAGATCGGCCGGCGCCACGACCTGCCCGCCATCGCCGTGATGGACGAGCACGCCGTCATCACCGCGCACGGCCCCTTCCAGGGACTGGACCGCCTGGAGGCCCGCTCCGCCATCGTCGCCGCGCTGCGCGCCGAGGGCCGGATCGTCGCCGAGAAGCGGCCCTACGTCCACTCCGTCGGCCACTGCTCGCGCTGCAAGACCACCATCGAGCCGCGCCTGTCCATGCAGTGGTGGGTCAAGGTCGGCCCGCTCGCCAAGGCCGCCGGTGACGCGGTCCGCGACGGCAAGGTCAGGATCCACCCGCAGGAGATGGAGAAGCGGTACTTCGACTGGGTCGACAACCTCCACGACTGGTGCATCTCCCGCCAGCTGTGGTGGGGCCACCGCATCCCGGTCTGGTACGGGCCGAACGGCGAGGTCGTCTGCGTCGGCCCCGACGAGGAGCCGCCCAGCGGCGAGGGCTGGCGGCAGGACCCCGACGTCCTCGACACCTGGTTCTCCTCCGGCCTGTGGCCGTTCTCCACCCTCGGCTGGCCCGAGCAGACCGAGTCGCTCGCGAAGTTCTACCCGAACTCCGTCCTGGTCACCGGCTACGACATCCTCTTCTTCTGGGTCGCCCGGATGATGATGTTCGGCCTCTACGCGATGGACGGCACGCCGCCGTTCCACACCATCGCCCTGCACGGCATGGTCCGTGACCAGAACGGCAAGAAGATGTCCAAGTCCTTCGGGAACGTGGTCAACCCGCTGGACTGGATGGACAAGTACGGCTCCGACGCCCTCCGCTTCACCCTCGCGCGCGGCGCCAACCCGGGCGTCGACGTGCCGATCGGCGAGGACTGGGTCCAGGGCTCGCGCAACTTCGCCAACAAGATCTGGAACGCCACCCGCTTCGCGCTGATGAACGGTGCGACGGTCGAGGGCCCGCTGCCCGACGCGTCGAGGATGTCCTCGACCGACCGGTGGATCCTCTCCCGCCTCAACTCGGTCGTCGCCGAGGTCGACGCGTACTACGAGGACTACCAGTTCGCGAAGTTGTCCGACGCCCTGTTCCACTTCGCCTGGGACGAGGTCTTCGACTGGTACGTCGAGCTGTCCAAGACCACCTTCCAGGCGGGCGGCGAGGCCGCCGAGGTCGGCAAGCGCGTCCTCGGCGAGGTCCTCGACGTGACGCTGCGGCTCCTCCACCCGGTCGTGCCCTTCGTCACCGAGACGCTGTGGACGACGCTCACGGGCGGTGAGTCCGTCGTCATCGCCGACTGGCCGCAGGACTCGGGCTTCCGGGACGCGGACGCCGAGCGCGAGATCGAAACGCTTCAGTCGGTGATCACCGAGGTCCGCCGCTTCCGCGCCGACCAGGGGCTCCAGCCCGGCCAGCGGGTCCCGGCCCGCCTCACCCTCGCGGGCAGCGCGCTCGCGGCCCACGAGGCGGCCGTCCGGCAGCTGCTGCGGCTCCAGCCGGAGGGCGACGGGTTCACCGCGACGGCGACGCTGCCGGTCGCGGGCGTCGAGGTCGCCCTCGACCTCTCCGGGGTCATCGACTTCGCGGCCGAGCGCAAGCGGCTCGCGAAGGACCTCGCGGCGGCGGAGAAGGAGAAGGCCCAGGCCAACGGCAAGCTCGGCAACGAGGCGTTCCTCGCCAAGGCGCCGGACCACGTCGTGGAGAAGATCCGGGGGCGCCTGGCCAAGGCGGACGAGGACATCGCCCGCATCGCCGCACAGCTCGAAAAGCTGCCGGAGGCGTAGCCCGCCGGTGCCACGTCGGTGCGGGCGCCCGGAGCCGGGAGGTTCCGGGCGCCCGCGGTTGCCGTCGGGCGGTACGTAGACTGGTCCCCGTGAGTGACAACCCCGGCGAGAACGGCCGGCCCGACCCCTCCGACCCCTCCGACTCCTTCGACGAGATCATCGACGCGGAGACCACCCGCGACCCCGACCTCGCCGTCATCGAGGCGGGCAGCCGCACCCTGCGGACCCAGGGCGGCCCGCCCGAGGCCGACATCCCCGGGCGCCCCGAGGACCCCGAGGTGGACGCGGCCCTGCGCGCCGTCGAGACGGAGCTGGCGACCCGCTGGGGCGAGACCAAGCTGGAGCCGTCCGTCGCCAGGATCGCCGCGCTGATGGACGTACTGGGCGAGCCGCAGCGCTCGTACCCGTCGATCCACATCACGGGGACGAACGGAAAGACCACCACCGCCCGCATGATCGAGGCCCTGCTCGGCGCCTTCGAGCTGCGCACCGGGCGGTACACCTCGCCGCACGTGCAGTCGATCACCGAGCGGATCAGCCTGGACGGCGCGCCGGTGTCGGCGGAGCGGTTCATCGAGACGTACGACGACGTCAAGCCGTACGTCGAGATGGTCGACGCACAGCAGGAGTACCGGCTGTCCTTCTTCGAGGTGCTGACCGGCATGGCGTACGCCGCCTTCGCCGACGCTCCCGTGGACGTGGCCGTCGTCGAGGTCGGGATGGGCGGCTCCTGGGACGCCACCAACGTCATCGACGGCGACGTCGCCGTCGTCACCCCCATCGACCTGGACCACACCGACCGGCTCGGCGGGACGCCCGGCGAGATCGCAACCGAGAAGGCCGGCATCGTCAAGCAGGACGCCACCGTGATCCTGGCCCAGCAGCCGGTGGACGCCGCGCAGGTCATGCTGAAGAAGGCAGTGGACGTCAACGCCACGGTGGCCCGCGAGGGGCTGGAGTTCGGCGTCGTCGCCCGGCAGGTCGCCGTCGGCGGGCAGCTGGTCACCCTGCGCGGCCTCGGCGGCGAGTACGACGAGGTGTACCTGCCGCTGCACGGCGCACACCAGGCGCACAACGCGGCCGTGGCGCTGGCCGCCGTCGAGGCGTTCTTCGGCGTCGGCGCGCAGCGTCCCGAGCCGCTGGACCTGGACACCGTGCGCAGGGCCTTCGCCGCCGTCGCCTCACCGGGGCGGATGGAGGTGGTGCGGCGCTCGCCGACCGTCGTCCTCGACGCCGCGCACAACCCGGCCGGGGCCCGGGTCACCGCCGAGGCGGTGGGGGAGGCCTTCCAGTTCAGCCGGCTCATCGGGGTCGTCGGCGCGAGCGGCGACAAGAACGTGCGGGGCCTTCTCGAGGCCTTCGAGCCGGTCTTCGCCGAGGTCGTCGTCACGCAGAACTCCAGCCACCGCGCGATGGACGCCGACGAACTGGCGGGCATCGCCGTGGAGGTGTTCGGCGAGGACCGCGTGCAGGTCGAGCCGCGGCTGCCGGACGCCCTGGAGGCCGCGATCACGCTGGCCGAGGAGGAGGGCGAGTTCGCGGGCGGCGGGGTGCTCGTGACCGGTTCCGTCATCACCGTCGGCGAGGCCCGACTGCTTCTGGGGAAGGGCTGAGAGCCCGTGCGTACGCTCTGTGCTTCGACCTTGATCGGCGAGCTGTTCGTGATCGGCTTCGCCGGACTCGTCGCCATGAAGGACCCCGACCTGTCCACCGGGACGGTGTGGACGGTCAGCGGCATCGCCATGTTCCTGTGCGTGCTGCTGTGCGGTGTGATCACCCGGCCCGGCGGCGTCGCGCTCGGCTGGGCGCTGCAGGTCGCGCTGATCGCCTCCGGGTTCGTGGTGCCCACCATGTTCTTCCTGGGCGCAGTCTTCGCCGCCCTGTGGTGGGCCTCCGTGCACTACGGGCGGAAGATCGACGAGGCGAAGGCGCGGTTCGCGGCCCAGGCCGACGCGGCCTGAACGCGGCATCCGGCGCCCGGGCCGACGCATGGCGGCCGCCCGGACCGGCGCGTATGACGGGTGCCCGGGCCGACGCTGCGTGACGGGTGCCGCGACACGCCCGGTAACCTCAGTCATCACCCGCACAACCGCACATCTCCAAGGGAGCCCTCGTGACCCAGCGCAGCCTCGTCCTCCTCAAGCCCGATGCCGTCCGTCGTGGCCTGACCGGCGAGATCATCAGCCGTATCGAGCGCAAGGCCGGCTGGCAGATCACGGCGCTGGAGCTGCGTACCCTGGACGCCGACACGCTGGAGCAGCACTACGGCGAGCACAAGGGCAAGCCCTTCTACGAGCCGCTGGTCGAGTTCATGGCGTCCGGCCCGGTCGTGGCGATGGTCGTCGAGGGCGAGCGGGTCATCGAGGGCGTGCGCGCGCTGGCCGGTCCGACCGACCCGATCGCCGCCGCGCCCGGCTCCATCCGGGGGGACTTCGGTGTGATCGTCCGGGAGAACCTGATCCACGCCTCCGACTCCGAGGAGTCCGCCGAGCGCGAGCTGAAGATCTTCTTCCCGGGCCGGGTCTGATTCTCCTTCCAGACACGCCGAACGGTCTTTTTTCTGACGACACGTCAGCCGAATGGTCCAGGCGAAGCCGGGGCGGTCGCCTAAAAGCGGCCGCCCTGTGGCATATGCGTGCCTGATCGGGGGAACGGATCCCACCGTTGGCCCGTCTCCACAGGCGAGGCGGTGCGCCATCTGCTGACAATGGCGAAGACCCTCGCGCAGTGTTCGCGAAAGCGCGTCTACGATGGAAGCCTCCACGCGTCACTGCACCCACTTCGCCTACCTGAAAAGCCCTCAAAAGCTCCTGGGAAGGCCAGTCGAATCCTGATGGGGAACTCAATGTCGTTCATCGGCCGTGACATGGCTGTCGACCTCGGGACCGCCAACACGCTGGTGTACGTCAGGGGTCGCGGGATCGTACTCAACGAGCCGTCCGTCGTCGCGATCAACACCAACACCGGTGGCATCCTCGCGGTCGGCGCCGAAGCGAAGAAGATGATCGGACGCACGCCGGGCAACATCGTCGCCGTGCGTCCGCTGAAGGACGGCGTCATCGCCGACTTCGAGATCACCGAGCGGATGCTCCGCTACTTCATCCTGAAGATCCACAAGCGGCGGTATCTGGCTCGTCCGCGGGTCGTCGTCTGCGTGCCCTCGGGCATCACGGGCGTCGAGCGCCGCGCCGTCATCGAGGCGTCGTCCCAGGCCGGCGCCCGTCAGGTGCACATCATCGAGGAGCCCATGGCCGCGGCCATCGGCTCCGGCCTGCCGGTCCACGAGGCCACGGGCAACATGGTGGTGGACATCGGCGGCGGCACCACGGAGGTCGCGGTCATCTCGCTCGGCGGCATCGTCACGGCCCAGTCCATCCGCGTCGCGGGTGACGAGCTGGACAACGCGATCATCCAGCACGTGAAGAAGGAGTACAGCCTTCTGCTGGGCGAGCGCACGGCCGAACAGATCAAGATCACGATCGGCTCGGCGTACGACCTCGACTCCGACGAGCACACCGAAATCCGCGGCCGGGACCTCGTCTCCGGGCTGCCCAAGACCGTCGTCATCTCCGCCGCCGAAGTGCGCAAGGCGATCGAGGAGCCGGTCAACGCGATCGTCGACGCCGTCAAGACCACCCTCGACAAGTGCCCGCCGGAGCTGTCCGGCGACATCATGGACCGGGGCATCGTCCTGACCGGCGGCGGCGCGCTGCTGCGCGGCCTCGACGAGCGGCTGCGCCGGGAGACCGGAATGCCGATCCACATCGCCGAGGACCCGCTCGACAGCGTGGCGCTCGGCAGCGGCAAGTGCGTCGAGGAGTTCGAGGCGCTCCAGCAGGTGCTGGACGCCTCGCCCCGCAGATGACGTAACACTTCGGTTCCGCCGTACGAGACGATCTCCTCTCGTGCGGCGGATCGTTGATATAGAGGGTTCCGGTACTGGATGAGGGTTCCAGTACCGGAATGAGAGGTCCGGTGCTGGATGAGAGTCCCGTACCGGATGAGAGGTCCCGTACCGGATGTGCGGGAAGTGCCGGTGCCGCTCCGCACGCGCCCGGCGTACCGAATCACCTGAATACCTGAACACCGCCCACGTACATGCCCACGTACATTCCGAGATTTCCCGAATTTCGACGAGGAAGGCACGGCCGCCGCACGTGAGGGACACGAAAGAGAGCCGGCTGCTCCTGGTGCTGCTGATCGCCATCGCGTTCGCGCTGATCACGGTGGACATCCGCGGTGGGGAGGACTCACCGGTCGACGGTGCCCGGCAGGCCGCGGCGGGCGTCTTCGGTCCGATCGAGAACGGGGTGTCGTCCGCCGTCGACCCGGTCGGCAACGCGGTCTCCGCGATCCGCGACTCCGGCGACCGGCACGACCGGCTCGCCGAGCTGGAGACGCAGAACGCGGCCCTGAAGGCGAAGCTCGGCAGCGACGAGCGGGGCCGCAGCCGGCTCAAGCAGTTCGACAAGATGCTGGGCCTCGCCGGAGCCGGTCAGTACGGCATCAAGGGCGCCCAGGTCATCGCCATAGGAGCGGCCCAGGGCTTCTCCTGGACGATCACCATCGACGCCGGCGCCAACGACGGCGTCAAGCGCGACATGACCGTCCTCAACGGCGACGGCCTCGTCGGACGCGTGACCACCGTCGGACCCAACAGCGCCACCGTGCTGCTCGCCAACGACCCGGACTTCACCGTCGGCACCCGGATGGAGGCCGGCGACGAGCTCGGCTTCGCCGCCGGGCAGGGCAGCCGGCCCTTCCGCGTCGAACTCCTCAACGGCAAGGCCGACGTGAAGAAGGGCGACCGCCTCGTCACCTTCGGCTCCCAGGCCGACAAGCCGTTCGTGCCCGGCGTCCCCGTCGGCACCGTCTCCCGCGTCGACCCCAACGGCGGCGACCTGACCCGGATCCTCGAGGTCACCCCGTTCGTCAGTTTCACCAAGCTCGACGTCGTCGGCGTCGTCGTCCAGGCCCCGCAGAAGGACCCGCGCGACACGGTGCTCCCGGAGCAGGACAAACCGAAGCCCACGCCGACCGTGACGGTGACCGTGACTCCCGGGGCCGACCCCGAGGGCCAGGCACAGAACGACGAGGGCGGCGCCACCGGCCAGAACGACGCGGCCGGCCAGGACGAGGCGACCGGGCAGAACGACGCCACCGGGCAGAACGACCAGACCGACCAGCAGAACGAGCAGACCGAGCCGTAGGAGCCTTCACCCCATGCGCGTCAACCGGATCCTGCTGTCCGTCGCCCTGGTCGTCGTCGCCCTGGTGATCCAGGTCAGCGTCCTCGCCCGCCTCCACCTGCCCGGCGCCGTCCCCGACCTGCTGCTGCTCACCGTCCTGGGCCTCGCCCTGGTCTACGGCCACGTCGGCGGGGCCCTCGTCGGCTTCGGCGCCGGACTCCTCGCCGACCTCGCCCCGCCCGCCGACCACGCCGCCGGACGCTACGCCCTGGTGCTCTGCGTCGTCGGCTACCTCGCCGGTCTCGCCAAACCGGACAACGGACGGCTCCGCTCGGCCACCGGCCCCATGGTCGTCGTGGTCGCCGCCGCCATCGGCACCACCCTGCTCTACGCCGGCGTCGGCGCCCTCGTCGGCGACACCGCCGCCCGCCACGTCGGCCTGCCCAGCCTGCTGTTCACGGCATCCCTGTACGACTTGCTGCTCGCGCCCTTCGTCGTGCCCGGCATCATGGCCCTCGCCCGGCGCGCCGAGAACGACCCGCTGGCCGACACCAACTCCGCCGCCAAGGGCCCCGACATCACCTCCGGCTGGCTCTCGTCGGGCACCGGCCTGCGCATCGGCAGACAGCGCAACGCGCTGCGGGTGAAGGCGGCCCGGGCCCGCGTGGCCCGCGCCGGACGCATCAAGGGGGTCAAGCGGCTGTGACGGCACCACCCCTGACGACACCAATCGTGACGGCACCACTCGTGACGGCACGACCCCACCCACCGACACCGCACCACCCAAGGAGCACGCACCACGTGAGGGGGAGGCAGCAGTGACCAACGCCCTCCCGTCGCCCACCGCCACCCTCAACCGAATGGGCTGCGCCCATGACTAACATCCCCGAGACCGGCCGCAGCACCCGCGTCCAGACCCGGCTCGTCGTCATCCAGATCCTCGTCCTCTCCCTCCTCGCCACCCTCGGCGGCCGGCTCTGGTACCTCCAGATCCGCCAGGGCGACGAGTACGCCGAAGAGGCCTCCGGCAACCACGTCCAGCAGGTTGTCCAGCCCGCCACCCGCGGCTCGATCCTGGACGCCCGCGGCGTGGCCCTCGCCGACAACGAGACCCGGCTCGTCGTCTCCGCCTCCCGCACCGAGCTGCTGAAGATGAAGGACGACGGCAAGGCCGTCCTCACCAAGCTCGCCGGGGTCCTCGGCATGGCGCCCCAGGACGTCATCGACAAGGTCCGGCTCTGCGACGCCGAGACCCCGCAGCCCTGCTGGAACGGTTCGCCCTACCAGCCGATCCCCGTCACCGACGAGGCCACCGTCAAGCAGGCCCTGCAGATCCGCGAGCGCGCCGAGGACTTCCCCGGCATCACCGCCGAACCCATGGCCGTACGCCGCTACGCCGCCCCCGGCGAGTCCAACACCGCCCAGGTCCTCGGCTACCTCTCGCCGGTCACCGACGAGGAGCTGCAGAAGGCTCAGGACACCGACTCGCCCTACCTGCGCTCCGACCAGGTCGGCCGCTCCGGCATCGAGCGCCAGTACGACAAGGAGCTGCGCGGCAAGGCCGGTGTCACCCGCTACGAGGTCGACAACCTCGGCCGCGTCATCGGTGAGGCCGAGTCCGACCGGGGCACCCCCGGCTCCAACCTCGTCACCAGCATCGACGCCCGCGTCCAGCGGGTCGCCGAGTACGAGCTGAACGAGGCGATGAAGGCCGCCCGCAAGGAGATGGACCGCAACACCAACCGGACCTACGAGGCCGACGCCGGCGCCGTCGTCGTGATGGAGGCCAAGACCGGACGCGTCGTCGCCATGGCCTCCAACCCCGACTACGACCCGAACGCCTGGGTCGGCGGCATCTCCGCCAAGGACTACAAGAAACTCACCGGCAAGGACTCCAACTACCCGCTGCTCAACCGCGCCACCCAGGGCCAGGCGGCCCCCGGCTCGATCTTCAAGGTCGTCTCCTCGGCCGCAGCGGTGGAGGCCGGCTACGACTTCGACGGCAACTACGACTGCTCCAGCGCCTACGACGTCGGCGGCCAGGTCTTCAAGAACTTCGAGTCGGCCAACGAGGGCATGATCAGCATCGGCCGCGCCCTGGAACTCTCCTGCGACACCGTCTTCTACCGCCTGTCCCACCAGGAGTGGAAGAAGGACGGCGGGACGAACCCCAAGAACCCCCACGACTACTTCTACAAGGCCGCCCACCAGTTCGGCCTCGGCGCCAAGACCGGCATCGACCTCCCCAACGAGGTCACCGGCCGCGTCCCCGACCGCGAGTGGAAGCAGGAGTACTGGGAGGCCAACAAGGACGCCTGGTGCAAGACCGGCAAGAAGGACGGCTCGTACGTCGAGAAGATCGCGTACGAGAACTGCCTCGAAGGCAACAAGATGCGCGCCGGTGACTCCATCAACTACTCCATCGGCCAGGGTGACACCCTCGTCACCCCCATCCAGATGGCCACCATCTACTCGGCCATCTCCAACGGCGGCACCCTCTACGACCCGAGCATCGGCAAGGCCGTGGTCAGCCCCGACGGCAAGACGGTCGAGGAGATCGAGCCCACCTCGCACGGCAAGCTGCCGATAAGCAAGACCACGCTCGCCAAGATGGACGACGCCCTCGCCGGCGTCGCCACCCGCGGCACCGCCGCCTGGCGGTTCGCGCAGGTCGGCTGGCCCCAGGACAAGATCCCGATGCACGCCAAGACCGGAACCGCCGAGGTCTACGGCAAACAGACCACCTCGTGGTTCGCGACGTACACCAAGGACTACTCGATCGTCATGACGATCTCCCAGGGCGGCACCGGCTCCGGCGCCTCGGGACCCGCCGTCCGCAACATCTACGACGCCCTGTACGGCGTCTCGGACGACGGCGACATCGACCCCAAGAAGGCGCTGCTGCCCAAGCCCCAGGCGAAGCTCCCGGAGATCAGGACCGACGGGACCATCACCGCACCCAAGATGCCCAAGGACGTCGTCAAGGAACTGCAGCCCGACGAGCAGGCCTCCCCGGACGAGGAGTACGCACCCGTCGAGGGCCAGGACCAGGGCGCGACCACGCCCAACACGAACGGCGAGAACCGCGACACCCGCCGGCGCCGACGACGCGGCGGAGCGCGGGGCGGCACCGGCGGGAGTACCCGCGGCAGCAGTACCCGCGTCCGTACTCGCACGGGACTCGGCAGAAGCCGGAGGGCGCGCGCATGACCGGAGCCAACAGCTTCCAGGTCTCCGGGTACGGCCCCGAGAAGGCCGGCTGGACCCGGCTCCTCGCCCGGGACTCCCTGGCCCGGCGGCTCGACTGGCCGATACTGCTGGCCTGCGTCGCGCTGTCCCTGATGGGCACCCTGCTCGTCTACTCCGCGACCCGCAACCGTACCGAACTCAACCAGGGCGACCAGTACTACTTCCTCACCCGGCACCTGCTGAACACCGGCATCGGACTCGCCCTGATGGTCGGCGTCGTCTGGCTCGGCCACCGCGCCCTGCGCACCGCCGTGCCCGTCCTGTACGGCGCCTCCGTCTTCCTGATCCTGCTGGTGCTCACCCCGCTCGGCTCGACCATCAACGGCGCCCACTCCTGGATCAAGCTCCCCGGCGGCTTCTCCCTGCAGCCCTCGGAGTTCGTGAAGCTCACGATCATCCTGGGCATGGCGATGCTGCTGGCCGCCCGCGTCGACGCGGGGGACCGGCCGCACCCCGACCACCGGACCGTGCTCCAGGCCCTCGGCCTGGCCGCCGTCCCGATGCTGATCGTGATGCTCATGCCCGACCTCGGGTCGGTCATGGTCATGGTCATCATCGTGCTCGGCATCCTGCTCGCCTCCGGCGCCAGCAACCGCTGGATCTTCGGCCTGCTCGGCGCGGGCACCGCCGGCGCCCTCGCGGTGTGGCAGCTCGGCATCCTGGACGACTACCAGATCGCCCGCTTCGCCGCCTTCGCCAACCCCGCCCTCGACCCCGCGGGCGTCGGCTACAACACCAACCAGGCCCGCATCGCCATCGGTTCCGGCGGCCTGACCGGCTCCGGCCTCTTCGAGGGCTCGCAGACCACCGGGCGCTTCGTGCCGGAACAGCAGACCGACTTCGTCTTCACCGTCGCCGGTGAGGAACTGGGCTTCCTCGGCGCCGGCCTCATCATCGCCCTGCTCGGCGTCGTCCTGTGGCGCGCCTGCAAGATCGCCCGCAGCACCCCCGACCTGTACGGGACGGTCGTCGCCGCGGGCATCGTCGCCTGGTTCGCCTTCCAGACCTTCGAGAACGTCGGCATGACGCTCGGCATCATGCCGGTCACCGGCCTGCCGCTGCCCTTCGTCTCCTACGGCGGCTCGTCGATGTTCGCGGTGTGGATGGCGGTGGGTCTGCTCCAGTCGATCACCGTGCAACGGCCGATGTCGGCGTAGGCCGTCATCCGGGGGTGAGCGGTAAGGGGGACCGTCCGGCCGGGTTAGGCTGGATGGTCCCCCTTGTCAGCACACGAAGGTTCCGTGAGATGCCTGCCGAAGCCGCCGAGTCTGTGAAGTCTGTGTTTCCGCAGCTCGAAGCTCTGCTCCCGCATGTGCAGAAGCCGATCCAGTACGTCGGCGGAGAGCTCAACTCCACGGTCAAGGACTGGGAATCCTGCGACGTCCGCTGGGCCCTGATGTACCCCGACGCCTACGAGGTCGGCCTGCCCAACCAGGGCGTCATGATCCTCTACGAGGTGCTCAACGAACAGCAGGGCGTCCTCGCCGAGCGCACCTACAGCGTCTGGCCGGACCTCGAGGAACTGATGCGGAAGCACTCCGTCCCGCAGTTCACCGTCGACAGCCACCGCCCGGTGCGAGCTTTCGACGTCTTCGGCCTCTCCTTCTCCACGGAGCTGGGCTACACCAACATGCTGGCCGCCCTGGACCTCGCGGGCATCCCGCTGGAGGCGAAGGACCGCGGCATCGACGACCCGGTCGTGCTGGCCGGCGGCCACGCCGCCTTCAACCCCGAGCCGATCGCGGACTTCATCGACTGCGCGGTCATCGGCGACGGCGAACAGGCCGTCCTGGAGATCACCGCGATCATCCGCGCCTGGAAGGCCGAGGGCCGCCCCGGCGGCCGCGAGGAGCTCCTCCTGCGCCTCGCGAAGACCGGCGGCGTCTACGTCCCCGGCTTCTACGACGTCGAGTACCTCCCCGACGGCCGCATCGCCCGCGTCGTCCCCAACCGCTCCGGCGTCCCGTGGCGGGTCAGCAAGCACACCGTCATGGACCTCGACGAGTGGCCCTACCCCAAGCAGCCGCTGGTCCCGCTCGCCGAGACCGTCCACGAGCGGATGTCCGTGGAGATCTTCCGCGGCTGCACCCGCGGCTGCCGCTTCTGCCAGGCCGGCATGATCACCCGCCCGGTGCGCGAGCGCTCCATCACCGGCATCGGCGAGATGGTCGACAAGGGCCTGAAGGCCACCGGCTTCGAGGAGGTCGGCCTGCTCTCCCTCTCCTCCGCCGACCACTCGGAGATCGCCGACGTCGCCAAGGGCCTCGCCGACCGCTACGAGGAGGACAAGATCGGCCTGTCCCTCCCGTCCACCCGTGTCGACGCCTTCAACATCGACCTCGCCAACGAACTCACCCGCAACGGCCGCCGCTCCGGCCTCACCTTCGCCCCCGAGGGCGGCTCGGAGCGCATCCGCAAGGTCATCAACAAGATGGTCTCGGAGGAGGACCTCATCCGGACCGTCGCGACGGCCTACGGCAACGGCTGGCGCCAGGTGAAGCTGTACTTCATGTGCGGCCTGCCCACCGAGACCGACGACGACGTCCTCCAGATCGCCGACATGGCCACCCGCGTCATCGCCAAGGGCCGCGAGGTCTCCGGCTCCGGCGACATCCGCTGCACCGTCTCCATCGGCGGCTTCGTCCCCAAGCCGCACACCCCCTTCCAGTGGGCCCCGCAGCTCTCCGCCGAGGAGACCGACGCCCGCCTCCAGAAGCTCCGCGACAAGATCCGCGGCGACAAGAAGTACGGCCGCTCCATCGGCTTCCGGTACCACGACGGCAAGCCCGGCATCGTCGAGGGCCTCCTCTCCCGCGGCGACCGCCGCACCGGCGCGATCATCCGGGCGGTCTACGACGACGGCGGCCGCTTCGACGGCTGGCGCGAGCACTTCTCGTACGACCGCTGGATGTCCTGCGCCGACCGGGCCCTCGCGCCCTTCGGCGTGGACGTCGACTGGTACACCACCCGCGAGCGCGGCTACGAGGAGGTCCTGCCCTGGGACCACCTCGACTCCGGCCTCGACAAGGAGTGGCTCTGGGAGGACTGGCAGGACGCCCTCGACGAGACCGAGGTCGACGACTGCCGCTGGACCCCGTGCTTCGACTGCGGGGTCTGCCCTGCCATGGACACGTCCATCCAGGTCGGCCCGACCGGCAAGAAGCTGCTGCCGCTGACCGTGAAGTAACCGGGCCGCCGGGACGGACGGCGCCTCAGGGCACGATGACGCGGCGGCCGCGCGCGTGGCCGGTCCGGCTGTCCGCGTGGGCCGCGGCGGCGTCGGCGAGCGGGTACGTCTGCTCGACCGGGATGTGCAGCCGGCCCCGTGCGACGAGGTCGGCGGCCTCGGCGAGTGCGTCCGGGACGCTGCCGGCCACGCCGGAGAAGCGGACGCCGAACTCGGGTGCGGTGAGGTCGGCGATGGAGACCACCCTGCCCGGGTCGCCGGTCAGCTCCACGAGTTCGCGGACGACGCCGGAACCGGCCAGGTCGAGGGCCGCGTCGACCCGGCCGAGCCTCCGAACCCGTTCCACCCAGCCCTCGCCGTACGTCGTGGCGAGGGCGCCCAGGCCGCGCAGATAGTCCTGGTTCGCCGCCCCGGCCGTGCCGATCACCGTGATGCCGCGCTCGCGGGCGATCTGCAGCACCGCCGAGCCCACTCCGCCGGACGCGCCGCTGACCAGCAGCGTCTGCCCGGGTCGTACACCGACCTCGCGGAGGACGCGCAGCGCGGTCTCCACCACCGAGGGGTACCCGGCCGCCTCCTCGAACGACAGCCCCTCGGGCATGCGGGCCCAGGCCCCCAGGACGGCGAACTCGGCGTAGGTGCTGGAGCCCTCGCCGAACACGCGGTCACCGATCGCGACCCCGGTCACCCCCGCGCCGATCCCGTCCACCACTCCGGCGGCGTCCAGGCCCACCCCGGCGGGCAGTTCGACCGGATGGGCGCCCAGGACCTGGCCCTCGCGGATCCTCCAGTCGACGGGGTTGACGCCTGCCGCCCGCACGGCGACCCGTATCTGTCCGGGGCCGGGGTGGGGCTCCTCGGCGTCGATGAGGCGCAGCACGTCCGGACCGCCGAACTCGGCGAAGCTCACTTTCTTCATGCCGGGGACCGTAGCACTATCGGTTAGTGTTTTGTAGTCGATAGTATTTCGTTACCGGTATGGCTTTGGATTTGCTAGTGTCAGGGCGTGACCGTGCCGACCGGGCGCCGTGAGCGCAAGAAAGCCGCGACCCGCCAGAAGATCGCCGACGCCGCCATGCGGCTCTTCCTGGAGCGCGGGTACGACGCGGTGGGCATCCGCGACGTGGCCGCAGAGGCCGACGTGGCCGTCACCACGCTCTTCTCGCACTTCGCCGCCAAAGAGGCCCTCGTCTTCGAGCAGGATCAGGACTTCGAACAGCGCCTCACGGGAGCCGTCACCGGCCGGGCGCCGGACGAGCCGCTGCTGCCCGCCCTGCGCCGGGAGATCCTGGCCCTGGTGCGGCACTGCACGGCGGACGGCGCCGCACCCGTCTGGCGGATGGTCGCCGGTTCGGTCGCACTGCGGGAGTACGAGGAGTCGATGCGGCTGCGGCACGCGGACTCGCTGGCCGCGGCCCTCGCCGCCGACCCCGGCCTGCCGCTGACCCCGACGGCCTGCCGGACCCTCGCGCGGTTCGTGGTCGACGCGTACTCGCTGGCCCGCGAGGCGGCCGATCCGGACGCCGCGGTCGACGAGGTCTTCTCGATGATCGAGGCGGCCTGGGACGTCGCCGTCCGTACGGGGGCCGACCGCCCTCGGGAGCGGGGGGAACCATCCGGCGCCGGGGCACGTACTCTTGGTAGGAGTACGACCGCACTCACGAAGGACTGACGACACTGGGCAAGCGACAGCCCGAAGGCCCGCCGCCCGTTCCCGCGGTGCAGCGCATCCGACTGCGCTACACCAAGCGCGGCCGCCTCCGGTTCACCAGCCACCGCGACTTCCAGCGCGCCTTCGAGCGTGCGCTGCGCCGCGCCGAGGTGCCCATGGCGTACTCGGCGGGGTTCACCCCGCACCCCAAGGTGTCGTACGCCAATGCCGCACCCACCGGCACGGGCAGTGAGGCGGAGTACCTGGAGATCGCGCTCACCCAGGCGCGTGACCCGGAGCAGGTCAGACTGCTCCTCGACGCGTCGATGCCGACCGGGCTCGACATCGTGGACGCGGTCGAGTCCCGGACCTCGGGACTCGCCGACCGGCTGACGGCCTCCGTGTGGGAGCTGCGGCTCGACGGTGTGGAGCCCGCGGCCGCCGAGGACGCCGTGGCGGCGTTCAACGCGGCCCCGGCCGTGGAGGTCCAGCGCCGTACGAAGAACGGCGTGCGTACCTTCGACACCCGCTCCGCGGTCGCGCACCTGGAGAGCGTCACCACGCACGATGCCCCGGCTGATAGGCCGGGCGACCAGCCCTGTGCGATACTGCGGCTGGTTGTTCGGCACGTGACGCCTGCCGTACGACCCGACGACGTCCTGTCCGGTCTTCGCGCCGTGGCCGACCTGGCGCCGCCGGTCCCCGCAGCGGTGACCAGGCTGGCGCAGGGGCTGTTCGATGAAGAGACCGGTGCGGTGACCGACCCGCTCGCGCCCGACCGCGAGGCAGAAGCGCCCGAGCCGCATTCGGCCGCCGCTTCGGCCGCCGCGAAGGCGCCGGCGTAGGGAAGGTTCCGCCAGGGACGACGTCGTAGCGCCGCCCTCGAACTCGGGAGCCACCTGGGTCGGGCAGCGCACCGACCACAAGACTTTCGCCAGGCCGTGCACGACAAGGCGTACGGAACCGGCGAGACAAGACACGGAGAGCTTCCGAGCGGCGCCCGCGCCCCGGACGGCGGCGACCGCGCACCACGCGAGCCGCGGACGTCACCGGCGGTCGACATGTCGATGCCGGACCAGGCGCGGCGCCCGGGAGCCTGACGGGAGAAACCCCCGCATGCTCGAACCGACCGAACCCACCGAGTCCTCGGCCACTCCGACGGACTCCGAGTCGAACACCCCCAGCGACACGCTGCCGCCGCGCCGTCGGCGCAGGGCCGCGTCCCGCCCCGCGGGTCCGCCGTCCGGTGCCTCCGGGACGCCGGCGGAGACCGTCGCGCCGACCGAGCCGACCGCCGTGACCGACGAGGCGGAAGAGCCGGACGAGACGGCAGAGGCGCAGGAGACGCAGGCCGAGGCGGCCGCGGAGCCCGTGGCCGCCACTGCCCGGCCTCGGCGCCGTGCGGTGCGCCGTGCCTCCGCCCCCGCCGGGGCACCCGTTGCGGCCGAGGCGGCCGAGACCGTCGTTCCGGCGTCCGCCGCCACGGCCGCGGAGCCCGCCGCCGCGCCCGAACCGGCCGCCGAGGTCTCCGAGGACGCCGCGCCGCGCCGCACCCGCCGCCGTGCCACCCGTACCGTGACCTCGCCCGCCGAGCCGGCCGCAGGCACCGCTCCGGACTCCTCCGCCACCGCTCCCGCCTCCGCCTCCGCCGAGCCGGTAGCCGAGGCCCCCGGGGCTCCCTCCGGGGCCGCGTCGGCCGAGGCCGAGGACGCCGCGCCCAAGGGCCGTACCCCCCGCCGTCGCGCCACGCGGCGCGTCGCCGCGCCGAGCGAGTCGCCCGCCGAGGCCGCCGCCGAGGTGGTCGAGCCGACGCCCGCGGCCGAGCCCGCCCCCGCCCCGGCCGCTGCCCCCGCCGAGCCCGTCGAGGAGGCCGCGCCGCGTCGTGCGCGCCGCCGGTCCACCCGCAAGGCCGCCTCCGGGTTCGCCGCTCCGGCGCAGAACGCCGCCGGGGCCGACGAGGCCGGCGCCCCCAAGCGCCCCTCGCGGCCCGCCGTCGCCGTGTTCCAGGCGCCCGTGTTCGCCGAACCCCAGTTCCAGACGCCCGAGCGCGCCGCCGCCGAGGCCGCCGCGGAAGCGGCCGGTACCGGGTCGGCTCCCTCCGCGCCCTCCGCCGGCCGGGCTGAGACCGCCGAGACCGCCGAGAACGCCGAGACCGCCGAGAACACGGCGGAGGAGAACACCGGGGCGCGCCGCCGCCGTCGGCGCCGGGGTGCCGCCGCCGACGAGGGCACCGAGGGCCGCACCGCCGCCCCCGCAGCGCAGGAGCAGCCGGAGAGCGGCGCGGACACCGGTTCCGGCGCCGACTCCGGCACTGACGCCGACGCCGACGAGCAGGGCGAGGACCACGACGACGCCGACGGCTCCGAGGAGTCCGGTTCGCGCCGCCGGCGTCGCCGGGGCGGCCGTCGCCGTCGCCGGGGTGACGCCGCCGACGGCGACCTGACGGACGGCGAGGGCGAGCACGCCGCCGAGCAGGCCGACCGGTCCGACCGGTCCGAGCAGGGCACCGTGGACGGTGCCGAGCAGGCCGAGGAGGACACCGACGAGGGCGCGGAGTCCGGCGGTGAGGGCGGCGGTTCCAGCAACAGCCGCCGTCGCCGGCGTCGCCGCCGCCGCGCCGGGGACGGCTCCGGTGACGACGGCTCGGCCACGGACGACCCCGAGCGCACCGTCGTCAAGGTCCGCGAGCCCCGTCCACCGCGGGAGAAGGGCGAGCCGTCCGACGAGGTGCAGTCCATCAAGGGCTCCACCCGCCTGGAGGCCAAGAAGCAGCGTCGCCGGGAAGGCCGTGAGCAGGGCCGCCGGCGCGTCCCGATCATCACCGAGGCCGAGTTCCTGGCCCGCCGCGAGGCCGTGGAGCGCGTCATGGTCGTCCGCCAGCACGGCGAGCGCACCCAGATCGGCGTCCTGGAGGACGGGGTGCTCGTCGAGCACTACGTCAACAAGGAGCAGGCCACTTCGTACGTCGGCAACGTCTACCTCGGCAAGGTGCAGAACGTGCTGCCGTCGATGGAGGCCGCCTTCATCGACATCGGCAAGGGCCGCAACGCCGTCCTGTACGCCGGTGAGGTCAACTTCGAGGCGCTGGGCATGGCGAACGGCCCGCGCCGCATCGAGTCCGCCCTCAAGTCCGGCCAGTCGGTCCTGGTGCAGGTCACCAAGGACCCGATCGGCCACAAGGGCGCCCGCCTGACCAGCCAGGTCTCGCTGCCCGGCCGCTACCTGGTCTACGTGCCCGAGGGCTCGATGACCGGCATCAGCCGCAAGCTGCCCGACACCGAGCGCTCCCGGCTGAAGACGATCCTCAAGAAGATCGTGCCCGAGGACGCGGGCGTGATCGTGCGCACCGCCGCCGAGGGCGCCAGCGAGGACGAGCTGCGCCGCGACGTCGAGCGGCTCCAGGCGCAGTGGGAGGAGATCCAGAAGAAGGCCAAGAGCGGCAACGCGCCGACGCTGCTCTACGGCGAGCCGGACATGACCGTCCGGGTCGTGCGCGACATCTTCAACGAGGACTTCTCCAAGGTCGTCGTCAGCGGCGACGACGCCTGGCAGACCATCCACGGCTACGTGTCCCACGTGGCGCCGGACCTCGCGGACCGGCTCTCCCGGTGGACCAGCGAGGTCGACGTCTTCGCCACGTACCGGATCGACGAGCAGCTCGCCAAGGCACTGGACCGCAAGGTCTGGCTGCCCAGCGGTGGTTCGCTGGTGATCGACCGGACCGAGGCGATGGTCGTCGTCGACGTCAACACCGGCAAGTTCACCGGCCAGGGCGGCAACCTGGAGGAGACGGTCACCAGGAACAACCTGGAGGCGGCCGAGGAGATCGTGCGCCAGCTCAGGCTGCGCGACCTCGGCGGCATCATCGTCATCGACTTCATCGACATGGTGCTCGAGTCCAACCGGGACCTGGTGCTGCGGCGCCTGCTCGAATGCCTGGGCCGGGACCGTACGAAGCACCAGGTCGCCGAGGTGACCTCGCTGGGCCTGGTGCAGATGACCCGCAAGCGGGTCGGCCAGGGCCTGCTGGAGTCGTTCTCCGAGACCTGCGTCCACTGCAACGGCCGCGGTGTCATCGTCCACCTCGACCAGCCGGTGGCCGCCGGTGGCGGCGGCAAGCGCCGCAAGCGGGCGCGGGCCGGGGCCGAGCAGCCGCACGAGCACGAGGCCGTCGCCGGTGTCGAGACCGGGCCGACCGCGGAGCAGGAGGCGGAGTCCGAGTCCGAGGCCGAGGTCGCCGCCGAGGCGGCCGAGCCGGTCGCCCTCCCGGCGCCCGGGTTCACCCCGGACGAGGAGCTGTACAGCAGTGCCGCCGAGGCGGAGGCCGCCGCCACACGCGGTCGCGGCCGGCGCCGCAGCGGTGGCCGGCGGGCGTCTGCCCCGGCGGGCGCCCCCAAGGCCGCGAAGGGCGAGACCGCCACCGGCGGGGCCCCGACCGCGCAGGACGTCACCGTGAAGGAGGAGGTCGAGCGTCCCGTGCGGCGCGAGCCCGCCGCCGAGGTGCTGGCCGAGCCCGCCGCCGCCGAGGACGCCGTCTCCGGCGCCCCCGCTCCGGCCCCGGCCGAGGCACCGGCCCCCGCCGCCGAGGAGGCCGCGCCCAAGGGCCGCACCCGTCGTCGGGCCACCCGCAAGGTGTCGGCGCCGGCCGGTTCGCCCGCGGGCGCGGAGGCCGACGTCCTGACGGTCACCGAGTCCGCGCCGGCCGCGGAGCCGGCACCGGCCGGGCAGGAGCCGCAGGCCGCTGCCGCCGACGCCCCCGCGGAGCCGGCCGCCGAGAGCGCGGCCCCGGCCCGTCCGCGGCGCCGGGCGGTGCGCAAGTCCACCGCTCCCACCGCGTCCGAGGAGACGGCCGTCGTGGTCGTCCCGTCGGCCGGCGCGCCGGAGCAGGGCGAGCAGGGCGCGGCCGACGAGGCGTCCGGGCCGGCGGCGTCCGCCGAGGAGGCCGCACCGGCCAAGAAGGCGGCGGCCCGCAAGACGGCCAAGAAGGCGACGGCGAAGAAGGCCGCCACCAAGAAGACCGCGGCGGCCAAGAAGACGACCACCGCGAAGAAGGCCACGGCCAAGAAGGCGGCCAAGTCGACGACCACCAAGTCGGCGGCCGCCAAGAAGACCACGGCCAAGAAGGCGGCGTCGAAGAAGACGGCGGCGGCCGCCCAGCAGGCCCCGTCCTCGGTCACGGCCACCACCGACGAGGGCTGATCCGGCACCCGGCGTCGTACGACGCGCAGGTCCCGCCTCCCGGAATCCGCACGGATCCGGGGGACGGGACCTGCGCGTTCCGGCGTCCGGAGCCCGGTTTGACCCCTGTCCTGCGGCCCCGTAATCTTGGGCGTCGGCGTGTCGACTGACGCGTCACATCCCCGTAAACCTCTTTCCTTCCGGGTGCGGGCCTCCGCGGCCCCGGCCGGGAGAGGCCGTCCGTGTGTCACCGGGCGGCTGGACTGCGGGGGTGCCGTTCCAGAGCGAGAGAGTGAGATCCGCGTGTACGCCATCGTGCGCAGCGGTGGTCGCCAGCACAAGGTTGCTGTCGGCGACATCGTTGAGGTTGACAAGATTTCCACCGCCCAGGTTGGCGACACGGTCGAGCTCTCGACCCTGCTCGTCGTCGACGGCGACGCTGTGACCAGCGACCCGTGGGTGCTGGCCGGCATCAAGGTCCAGGCCGAGGTCGTGGACCACCACAAGGGCCAGAAGATCGACATTCTGCGCTACAAGAACAAGACCGGCTACCGCCGTCGTCAGGGCCACCGCCAGCAGTACACGGCGATCAAGGTCACTGAGATCCCCGCGGCTGCGAAGTAAGGGACTGAGGAGACATGGCACACAAGAAGGGCGCATCGTCCACCCGGAACGGTCGCGACTCGAACGCCCAGCGGCTCGGCGTGAAGCGCTTCGGCGGTCAGGCCGTCAACGCGGGTGAGATCCTGGTCCGCCAGCGTGGCACCCACTTCCACCCGGGCGCCGGCGTCGGCCGTGGCGGCGACGACACGCTGTTCGCGCTGCAGGCCGGTGCGGTGGAGTTCGGCACCCACCGTGGCCGCAAGGTCGTGAACATCGTTCCGGTCGCCTGACCGGACACTTTCGCGAGGCGGGCCTCACTTCCCCTGGGGGAAGCGGGTCCGCCTTTCGCGTGTTGACCAGAAGAGACACGCCCGTAGCGGGCGGCAACAGCAGGCAGTAACTGGAGGCACATCCCATGACCACCTTCGTGGACCGCGTCGAACTGCACGTCGCCGCGGGTAACGGAGGCCACGGCTGTGCCTCCGTCCACCGTGAGAAGTTCAAGCCGCTCGGCGGCCCGGACGGCGGCAACGGCGGCCGGGGCGGCGACGTGATCCTCACCGTGGACCAGTCGGTGACCACGCTCCTCGACTACCACCACTCCCCGCACCGCAAGGCCACCAACGGCAAGCCCGGCGAGGGCGGCAACCGCTCCGGCAAGGACGGCCAGGACCTGGTCCTGCCCGTGCCCGACGGCACCGTGGTCCTCGACCGGGCGGGCAACGTGCTGGCCGACCTGGTCGGCCACGGCACCTCGTACGTCGCCGCGCAGGGCGGCCGGGGCGGCCTCGGCAACGCGGCGCTGGCCTCGGCGCGGCGCAAGGCGCCCGGTTTCGCGCTGCTCGGCGAGCCCGGCGACCTCCAGGACATCCACCTGGAGCTGAAGACCGTCGCCGATGTCGCCCTGGTCGGCTACCCGAGCGCCGGCAAGTCCTCGCTGATCTCCGTGCTGAGCGCGGCCAAGCCCAAGATCGCCGACTACCCCTTCACGACGCTCGTCCCCAACCTGGGCGTGGTGACCGCCGGTTCGACCGTCTACACCGTCGCGGACGTCCCCGGTCTCATCCCCGGCGCCAGCCAGGGCAAGGGCCTCGGCCTGGAGTTCCTGCGGCACGTCGAGCGGTGCAGCGTACTGGTGCACGTACTGGACACGGCAACGCTGGAGACCGAGCGCGACCCGGCCTCCGACCTGGACGTCATCGAGGCCGAGCTGAGCGAGTACGGCGGCCTGGACAACCGGCCGCGGATCGTCGTCCTCAACAAGATCGACGTGCCCGACGGCAAGGACCTCGCCGAGATGGTGCGGCCCGACCTGGAGGCGCGCGGCTACCGCGTCTTCGAGGTGTCGGCCGTGGCCCACACGGGTCTGAAGGAACTCTCCTTCGCGCTGGCCGACCTGGTCGCCGGGGCGCGTGCCGCCCGGCCCAAGGAGGAGGCCACGCGGATCGTGATCCGGCCCAAGGCCGTGGACGACGCCGGCTTCACCGTCACCCGCGAGGAGGACGGCCTGTTCCGGGTGCGCGGCGAGAAGCCCGAACGCTGGGTGCGCCAGACCGACTTCAACAACGACGAGGCCGTCGGCTACCTCTCCGACCGCCTCAACCGCCTCGGTGTCGAGGAGCGGTTGATGAAGGCGGGCGCCCGCAACGGCGACGGCGTGGCCATCGGCCCCGAGGACAACGCGGTCGTCTTCGACTGGGAGCCGTCCGTGTCGGCCGGTGCCGAGATGCTCGGCCGCCGCGGCGAGGACCACCGCTTCGAGGCACCCCGCCCGGCCGCCCAGCGGCGGCGCGACCGGGATGCCGAACGCGACGAGGCGCAGCAGGAGTTCGACGGCTTCGAGCCGTTCTGAGCGGGCGTCCCGGCGCGGCTCAGCGGCTCACGTAGTAGGCGGCGAGGCCGACGAACAGTGCCATGGCGCAGGCCGCCTGGAGCGTCCAGGGGCCGGTCGCCTCGTCGTAGGGCACGTCGGGGTCGGACAGCACGGCGCGCAGCCGCTTGCCGTGCCCCAGGATGCCCACGGGCACGGAGGCGACCAACGCGCAGTAGACGGGGAGCAGTCCGGTGAGCGGCTCCCCGGCCTTCAGGCTGTACGCGGCCAGCGGGACCAGCGTCAGCGGCGGGCCCAGGCTGACCAGCGCCCGGTGTTTGGCCGTGGGCATCGCCGGCAGCATCACCGCGTACCAGAACAGCGCGCCGAGGGCGGCGAAGAGCCACCACCACGGGGAGTTGTGCACGGATCCCTCCTAGTGGACGGGCGGGGACGCGGCCGCGCCCCCGCCCGGAGTGTGTCGGGCGCCTACGAGGTGAACCAGCCCACGACCGAGGACACGGTATCGTGGACGCCCTTGACGGCGGCCTTCCCCACGTTGCTGACCATGGAGTTGGCGGCGAGGCTGCCCACTCCCGAGAGGCCCAGGGTCAGTGCGATGCCGGCCACGCTGGTGGCGAACTCGGAACCCCAGCCGTAGGCCTTGAGGTTGTACAGCGCGCTGGCCCCCGCGAACACCAGGGACGCCCCGGCGAGCCCGGCCGCGACCAGCTGCCCACCCGGGATGAACGCGGCGACCACCGCAGCGCCGCCCAGGACCGCGCTCACCCGGCCCATGTAGGTGGCGGCCTTGGCGGCGCTGTCGACGTTGTCCTGGTCGATCTTGTCGAAGTCGACCTTGTCGTTGGCGGCGGAGTCGGCGGGATTGACGTTGTTGTCGGCGTTGTGCTTGGCCTCCTGGGCGGCCTTCGCCGCCTGCTGGGCCATCTCCTGCTGCCGCTTCTCCTGGTAGGCCGCCTTCGCCTCCCGGGACGCGGCCCGAGCCGCGGCGGCGTCCTTGCCGGCCGCGACCGCGTCCGCGTACGCGCGGTCCGCGGAGGCCTGCGCGCTGCTCGCCGCCGCCACGGCGGTGTTGGCCGAGGCGATGGCCTGGTTGGCGGAGTAGTTGGCCTGCCGGCCGGCCGAGCGCGCGGTGGCCGCGGCGGCGGACGCCCGCTGCGCGGAGGACGCCGCGGCGGCGGCCGACGCGTCGGCGGAAGCGGCCGACTGCGCCGCGTCCTCGGCGTGGCCCTTCGCGTCCTTGGCCGACGCGGCCGCTTTGGTGGCCCAGTCCGCGGCCTCGTCCGCCGCGCCGCGGGCGTCGGCCGCCGCCTTCGCCGCCTCGGCGGCCTCCTGGAAGGCCGCGGCCGCGATGGCCGCGGCGCGGGCGATCTGGGCCTGGATCGACGCCACGTGGGTGGCGGTGTCGTCGTCGGCCTGCTGCGCCTTGTGCAGCGCGATCGAGACGAAACGCTCGAGCATCCAGCCCGGGCCCTCGAGCGCCGCCTGGGCCGCGGCCTCGACGTTGGGTCCGGCGCCGCTGAGGGCCGAGACGGTCGCGACGCGGTCGTCCTCCTCCTTGGCCTCGGGGTAGCCGGTGAGCAGGTACTCGTGCAGGGCTTCGACGCTGCCGTCGTCCAGCGCCGCGTTCGCGGCCGCGGTCACGGCACGGCCGGCGTTCTGCAGGGTCCTGAGCACTTCGACGCGGTAGTCGTCGGCCTGGACCGTCAGGGCTCCGCCGGTCAGGAAGTCGGTCACGCCCTGCTCGTCGCTGTCGGCGAGCACCTTCTGCGCCGCGTCGGCGAGGTCGGCGCTGCCCGCCGTGGCCAGGGTGAGCACCCGCTCGCGGTCGTCGAGGCGGGTGCCCTCGGCGTGCGCCCGGCCGACCCAGTCGACGACGGCCTGGTCGTCGCCGGCCAGGGCGTCCTGGGCGGCCTGCCGGGTCCAGGTGCCCGTGGCGTCCATGAGCCTGGCGGCGGCTTTGCGTCCCACGGCCGCCACCTGGGCGGGGTCGCTCTGGGCGCGGGCCTCGGCCAGCAGGTTGAGGGTCTCCTGGTCGGTCAGCTTCTGCTGGGTCTGGACCCGCTCGATCCGGGCCCGGTACTCCTCTTCCTCCTGCTTCAGCTCCTGGGCCATCTCGATGGCCCTGGCGCGCTCCTCGGCCAGCCACGCGGCCTCGGTCTCGCGGGCGAGTGCCGCGACGTTCTGTGCCTGGGTGACCGCGTCGGCGGCGTCCGTGGCCGCGGCGACGGCCTTGTTGGCCTGTTTGGTCGCCTCGTTCGCCCAGTCCGCGGCCTCGCCCGCGTGCTCGGCGGCGTCCTCGGCCGCGTCGGCCGCGGCCTCGGCGTGCTCGGCGGCGCTGCTGGCCGCCTTGTGGGCGTCCCGCGCGGCGACGGCCGCCCGGTCGGCGAGGGCTCCGGCCCTGTTCGCCGCGGCCGTGGCGGTGTTGGCGGCGCGAGTGGCCAGCGCGGCGGCGTCCCGGGCCCGCTTGGCCTGCGCCTGGGAGACGCCCGCCGAGGCGGCGGCCTGGGCGGCGGCGTTGGCGGAGGCCGCCGCGTTCTGCCCCGCGCGGGCCGCGGCGGCGCTCGACGTCTTGGCCTGCGTGCTGGCGTCGGCGGCCGCGGAGGCTGCGGCAGCGGCGGTACGCGCCCGCTTGGCGGTGTCCCGGGCCACCTCGGCCGCCTGACGCGCGGCCGAGGCCTGACCGGCGTCCTTGGAGGCCGCGGAGGCGGCCCGGTAGGCGCGGACGGACGCGCGGGAGGCGGCGGCAGCGGCGGCGGCCGCGGCCTGCGCGGCGCTCGCGGCGGTACGGGCGGCGGAGATCGCGGTGCGGGAGGCGGCGACCGCCGTGCGCGCGGCGGCGGCCGCCCCGTTCGCGGCGTCCGCGGCCCGCCCGGCCGCCCGGGACGCCTTGAGGGCGTCGTCCTTGGCGGCGGCGCTCTCCTCGGCGGCCAGCAGGGCGGCCTTCTTGGCCTCCAGGGAGGCGGCTTCGGCGTGTTCCGCCGCCTCCTTCGCCTTGACCGTTGCCTCGTGGGCGCGCGCGCCGGCGTTCTGGGCCTGCACCACCAGCTGTCCGATGGTCAGCTGCTCCTGGTCACGGGCGCGGGCCAGGTGCTGCCCGTGCCGCAGGAACTCCCTGATGTCGGCCGCCGTGCCGTCCAGGGCCCGGTTGATCGCCTGGACCAGGTTCGGCCCCGCGCCGGACAGCATGGTGACCGTCTCGACCCGCTCGTCCTCCTCGCGCGCGGTGAACTGCCCCTTCTCGAGGAACGCGTTCAGCGCGTCGGGCGAGCCGTCGTCGAGCGCCTTGTTGGCTTCGCGGACCACGGCCTTGCCGCCCGCGCCGAGGACCGTCAGGACGGCGACCCGCCGGTCGTCGGCCAGGGGCACCTCGTACCCCTTGGTGACGAAGGCGTGCAGGTCCGCGTCGCTGCCGCTGAGGGCGGCCTGGGCCTCCTCGCGGACTCCGGGGCCCGCGTAGTTGAGCATCTCCAGCACGGAGACACGTTCGTCCTCGGCCCGGGCGCGCGCGAGTCCGGTGGCGAGGAACGCCGTCAGCACCTCGGGGGTGCCGGTCAGGGCCTCCTCGGCCTCGGACCGCACGGCCCGGCCGCCGAGGAGCCAGGCGTCGACGGCCCGGGAGCGGGCGTCCTCCGCCGGCTCCCCGTCGGCCGCCCTGGCGTGCGGCGCGTTGCGGCCTCCCACCGCGGTGGCGGCCGTGGCGGCAACGGCCAGGGTGAGAAAGCGCCTGCGTGAGGGGCCCCACTCGGAAACCTGCCGGCCCGGTCGTCTCTGTCTCAGCATGTGAATTCTTCGTCTCCTCGGTCCGTCTTACGGGTGTACGGATACCGTCGGCGCGCGAATTTCTGGTCGACGGTGGACAACCTTTCAGGGGAATTGGCAATTCGGCAAGAGTGCGATTCCGTGCGACATCTCCGCTCCTCCCGGATCCTTCGTGATCCCTTTGTGAACAAAAAGAGGGAAAGAACAGGTTTTATACTCCATGTGCACCCGAAACGGACTGCGATCGCAAGATCACGAGTGAGTAAAGGGGGTGTCCTGTGGTCAACTTTTGACTTACGGTGAAGGTTCTGTGCGCTTGTGCTGACTTTTTGGGGAGGGAGGGCGAATGCGTAACGCAACTCGTCTGCTCGTGCCGGTCGTCGCAGTGGCTGCCGTCGGCGCCGGAATTGCATTCGGTGTCGGACAGGAGGCGAATGATTCGCTGCCGATGAGCAGCGTGGCCGACGACGCCCCGGGCTACGCGGTGGAGGATTTCAACTATCCGCAGGCCGACAAGATTTTGGAGGAGCAGGGAATTCTGCTCAAGAGGGGTGACGGCCATATCGTCCTCGCGGAGTGCGACAGCGAGGCGGGGCTGCTGGAAGTCTGGTCGCGCAGCCAGGCGAAGATCTGTTTCCGCGTGACCGGAGACTCCGGGCGCCTGACAATGGAGATCCCCGCCGTGTACGGAGTCAAGGGGAACTCCTACGAGACCGACGTGACCATGACCGTGGGTGACCAGGAGAAGCACTACGAGATCGCGAAGGACGCCTGGACCAACGTGGGCGAGGCGGCCGATCCGGAGGACGGCGACCACATGCTGGTCGAGATCGTCACGAGCAAGTAGGGCGAGCAGGGCCCGGCCGGACCGTCCGGCTGCGCTCGCCCGAGCCCGAGGGGGCGGCGCCGGGCACACACAGGACACACAGGAGGGGACGCAGCCGGTGACAGACGTGGCCAGGAAGAGACACAGGGACAGGGTGCGGAGACACGGCGCATGGCTCACCGGCGCCCTGGTCGCCGCCGGAACCCTCGTCGCGGGCCCGGCCCGGGCGACGGTCGGGGAAGCGGTCGGCGACGGGGAGAGGTCCTACGCCGCGCGGATCGAGCTGGGAGACACGGAACACGCCTGTTCCGGAGCGCTGGTCGAGGCCCGCTGGCTGGTCACCGCGGCGAGCTGCTTCGCGGACGACCCGGCCCTGCCCGGACCGGTCACGGCCGGACCGCCCTCACGGCCGGCCCGGGCGACCGTCGGCGGCAACGGACCGGCAGCCTCCGGCCAGGTGCGCGACATCGTCGAACTGGTGCCGCGCACGGACCGGGACGTGGTGCTGGCGCGGCTGTCCGCGCCGGTGACGGACATCGAGCCGGTGGCGCTCGACGCCGGGGCACCCACGGCCGGCGAGGATCTCACCGTCGTCGGACTCGGCCGCACCGCGGACGAGTGGGTGCCCGGGCGGCCGCACGCCGGGACCTTCACCGTCACCGGTACGCGTGCGGTGGAACTGGACGTCGAGGGGCAGGGCGACGCAGCCGTCTGCAAGGGCGACGCGGGCGGCCCGACGGTCCGCACCGGCACCGGGGGCGACACCCTCGTAGCCGTCAACAGCCGTTCCTGGCAGGGCGGCTGCTTCGGCTCCGAGGAGACGCGCCGCGGCGCCGTCCAGGCCCGGGTGGACGACATCACGGACTGGATCGGCACCCAGGTGGCCCGCTGGTCCCTGAAGGCCGAGGTGAACGGCAAGTACGTCTCCGCCGAGCTGAACAACACCGGAAACCAGGAGGGCAGGCTGCGGGCCCGCGCCGACACGGTGGCCGGCTGGGAGCAGTTCACGCTGCACACCCGCGACGGCGGCACGACGGTCTCGCTCCGCTCCGAGGCCTCCCGCCTGTTCGTCGCCACCGAGCTGAACGACTCCGGGACCCACGAGGGCATGCTGCGCGCCCGCAGCGCCGCTCCGACCGGTGGCTGGGAGCGGTTCACGCTGGTGCCGCAGGGGGAGGGGAAGTACTCCCTCCGGTCGGACGCGAACGACAAGTACGTCGCCGCCGAGTCCAACTACACCGGTGAAGAGGCGGGGCTGCTGCGCGCCCGCTCGGACTCCGCCGCCGGCTGGGAGCGGTTCACCCTGGCACACGCCGACAACTTCCGGGTCACGGGCGTCGCTCCGGCGGACCCCGAGCCGCTGCCCCTGGACTGACCGGGAGGCCGTCGCCACGGCTCGCCCCACTCGCCCGGTGAGCCGCGCCCCAACCGCACCGGTACGGCGAGGGCGCGGCCCGGACGGCACCCGTCCGGGCCGCGCCGTTGCGTCCGTCGAGGCGTAGCGTTCCGGGCAGTACTGCCGCGCGGGGCCGCCACCCTCTGCTCGCGCCGCTCACCGCAGCCGCCGCCCTCAGGGGCGTGGAGCCGGAGGAGGCCGCGGGCGCCGGGTGCGGGGCGGGAACGGAGGCGGTCGCACGGGCGGGCGGCAGACCTCCACGGGCGAGGAGCGGCGGCAGGAGGCGGTAGGACGGGGCGGGCGGCACGGTCCCGGCGGGCGAAGCGACCGGGGCCGCGGCGGGCCGGGGCGCGGCCGACGTTCCCGGCCGGCCGCCCCGGTCCCGGTTCTGGTCCCGTTCCTGGCAGACCGCGCGGCTGCCTCATGTCAGTTGACGGGTACCGGACCCGGCGCGGCGCGGTCCGGTCCGGCGGACGGAGCCGGCGTCCTTTCCTCCAGAGGCAGGAAGGGGAGGCGCTCCGCGGCGTCCTCGCCCATGAAGACGCGCCGGACCACCCGTTCGGCTGCCCGCCCGTCGTCGAAATCACAGAAACGCCGCCGGAAGCGTTCCCGGGCCCTGGCCGCCGGCTCCGCCCGCCACTCGCCCGAGCGGAGGATCTCGGTCAGCCCCTCCTGCGTCGTGGCGACGGCGCCCGGAGCCTCCTTCAGCACGTCGAAGTACGCGCCGCGGACCACGGAGTACGTGTCCCAGTCGTCGGCGAAGACCACGATGGGCCGGTCCAGGTTGGCGTAGTCGAACATCGCCGACGAGTAGTCCGTGATCAGCGCGTCCGAGGCGAGGTACAGCCGCTCGACCGAGGGGTGGTCCGAGACGTCCATGATCCGGCCCGCGGACTGCAGCTCCGCGAGCCGCGACGACGAGGTCCCGTAGAAGTAGTGGCCGCGCACGAGGAGCGTGACGTCGGGGCCCAGCCGCTCGGCGAGCCGCTCCAGGTCGAGACGCGGCACGAAACCGCTCTGGTACTCCCGGTGCGTCGGCATGTAGAGGAAGGCCGTCGTGTCCTCGGCCAGACCCAGCTCCCCGCGGGCCGCGCGCACGTCGTCGGCCGTCGCGGTGACCAGCACGTCGTTGCGCGGGTAACCGGTCTCCAGGGACGTGTACGAGGCGGGGTACACCCGCTCCCACACCGTGGTGGAGAACCGGTTGGCGCTGATGCTGTAGTCCCAGCGGTCGCAGCGCTTGAGGAGCGCGCCGAAGCTCATGTTGGTGGAGGCCGGGTACTTCTGCTGGTCCAGGCCCATGGTCTTCAGGGGCGTGCCGTGGTGCGTCTGGACGTGCACCTGGCCCTCGCGCTTGACCACGCTGTCGGGGAAGTTCACGTTGTTGACCAGGTACTTGGCACGGGCCACGGCGGCCCAGTACTCCTTGGAACCCAGGCGTACGTAGTCCACGCCCTCGGGCACCCGGTCCACGGCGTCCGGCCGGATCACCCACACCCGGCGGACGTGCGGGGCGAGGGAGGCCAGCGCGGCGTCGATGGCCGCGGGGTTGCACGAGACGCTGCGGCTCCAGTAGGCCGAGAACACCGCCAGGTTCTCGTCGATCGGCAGCCGCAGCTGCGAACGGTAGAAGACGCCCATCGCCCGGCGCTTGGACTGGTTGATGGTCCTGCGGGCGTTCGTGCGCGCCTTCTGCCGCAGCCTGAGCACCCGGGTGGCACCGGTCAGCGTCGCGTACGCGTCCCGCTCCAGCGTCCCGTACTTGTGGCCCCGGCCGTCGGCCGGCCGCTGGAAGCCCTCGGGCACCCGGGCGCGGTAGTCGGCGGAGGCGCGGTGGAAGAACTCGGCCCTGGCGTTCTGCGGCAGCCGGCCCGGACGCTCCAGCACCGTCAGGTAGTGGTCGACCATCTTGCGGAACAGCGCACCGCGCCACCGGGACAGCTCCGGGTGCGCGTCGAGGTAGGCGAAGACACGCTCGTACTGGTCGAAGACGTCGAAGTGCTTGCGGCTGACCGTCTTGAGGATGTTCCCGCCCTCGCGGCGCTGGCGGTAGTACACGCAGACGCGGTCCAGTACGGCGATCCGCTCGGCGCTGATCATGGAGCAGAACGTCCAGGGGGCGTCCTCGTAGTACCCGGGCGGGAAGGTCAGCCCGGTCCGCTCCACGAAGTCGCGCCGGTAGGCCTTGTTCCACACGATCTGCAGCAGGTCGAGCAGCTCGGGCCGGTCGTCGAGCGAGAAGGCGGCCGGTCCGGCGTCCTGCGCGAGGAGGTCGGCACGCTGATTGCGCTTGACCGAGCCGTTCCAGTAGGTGCGGGCGTAGTCGTAGATCAGGATCTCGGGGTTGCCCGTGGCCTCGAGGCGCTCGCATATCGCCCCCAGCGCGCCCTCGGAGAACGTGTCGTCACTGTCCAGGAACAGCACGTAGTCGCCCCGGGCCTGCTCCAGCCCGGCGTTGCGCGCGCGGCCGAGGCCCACGTTCTCGGCGAGGTGGATCACCTTGATCCGGGCGTCGCGTGCCGCGTACTCGTCGAGGATGGCGCCCGAGCCGTCCGGTGAGCAGTCGTCGACCGCGATCACCTCGAAGTCCGTGCAGTCCTGGCCGAGTATCGAGTCGAGGCACTCGTACAGGTAGCCCTGCACCCTGTACACGGGAACGATGAGAGAGAGCTTGGGCATCCTTACAACCTGTTCTGGATCTGATCACGGGACCACGCGCCGGGGTCGGGGCGCGCCCTTCGGGCGTCGGACGGCCCGAAGCGCGCCGCTGGCTCAGGGTAAAGGATTCACGCGAAGTTTCCGTGGGTGCGGTGTCGCGGTGGGACGGCCGGGGTGCGGGCCTGCCCGGGCCCGTCCGACCCGCGACCCTGAGGCGTGAGCGGGGGCCGTGACCGGGGAGGCGCGCCGCACGGCCACGGGCCCGCGGGCCGCCTTCCGGCCGGACGTAGCCCTCAGCCCTTCCGCGGGCCGGCGACGTCCCGGCGGCGGCCCGCGCCCGGCGGCTCAGGGGCCCTCGTGCGGAGCCCGCCGCCCGGCTCAGGCGCCCTCGCGCTGTGCCGGGCGGCGGGCAGCGGTGCCGTCCGCTGCCGGGGGCCGGGGGCCGGGGAGCGGGGTGCCCGCGGCGAGGCGTTCCACCGTGCGGGCGCGGTGTGCCTCGGCCACGGCGGACAGCGCCCGCACCGCCGCCCCGAAGCGCTCCTGGGAGGGCGGGTCGGCCGGGCCGAGCAGCCGCAGGGACAGCGCGGCACGTTCCCCGGCCAGCTTGTCCCGCTCGGGGTGCCGGACCGTGTCAAGGAGCGCCGGAACCCCGGCCGCGTCCGGTGTCAGCACGGTCGCCGCCGCCACCGTGGGGAAGGACTTGCGGAACACGTCCTCCGCCAGCCCGCTGGTGTTGGCGACCGCGTACGGCTTGCCGCTGGCCAGGAAGTCGCTGATCACACTGGAGACGTCGCTGATCAGCAGGTCCGACCGGTTGAAGCAGAAGTAGAGCGGCGGCCGGGCGCCGGTGACGACCTGGTGCTCCCCCTCGGGCAGCGACGCCCAGTACGCCTCCTCCCGGGCCGCCGCCGCCCGCGCCAGAGCCCCGGCGCGTCCGGGCTCCGGAGCGGACCGCAGCAGCATCCGCTCCGCCTGGTCGGCCGCCGCACGGAAACCGGCCGCGGTGAGCCCCTCCGGATCCGTCGTCCGCCGGACCGTCCCCGCGGACGCCGACGCGTCCGGCCGCGCCCCGCCGCGCGCCCGGTTCGCCGCCCGCACCAGCTCCCGGATCCGCAGATCGGCGGCCCCGGCCCGCGGGTCCACCGACCCGGTCAGCGGGTGCGGCTTGTACAGCAGCCGGACGCCCGGATCGGCCAGCAGCGCCCGCACCAGGTTCTCGCCGGCCTCGACCACCGACGTGTTGCCGGGGTTGCCGTCCCAGCCCTCCCAGGTCGGCGCGTACAGGACCGTGGTGAACGCACCCGGCGCCGGCGGCCCCGCGCACGGCCGTACGGCGTCCAGCTGCGGGCGGCCGATCTCCACCACGTCCTTGTCCTCCACGCCGACCTCCGCCAGCGCGTACCGCTCCCGCGCCGCCGGTCCCGCCACCCACACCTCGTCGTAGGCCTTCGCGTACGGGTTGCACGAGGACAGCTTGTCGCTCTCCCCGTGGTTGACGAAGGCGTGCTTGACCGTGGGGATGCGCAGGACCTGCGAGGTCTTCCCGGAATTGGACGGGTGCAGGAGCACGCGGAGCGTGGAGTGCTCCAGGCGCATCAGCGTGGTCACCTTCGGCAGGCACACCACCGGGACGTCCGTCGCCGCGATCCGCTCCACCATGAACCGCTCCCGCAGCACGATCACCGGCCGCTCCGCCAGCCGGGCCAGGGGCTCCAGCCACATGTTCGCCTGGTACGCCGAGGACGCCCCGCCCGAGAAGTACAGGCCGACCGTCGGCCGGTACCGCGCCAGCCACCCCTCGAACCAGTCGAGCACCTCCTGCTCGCCTGCGGGCCGGCGCCCCGGCAGCAGCCGCAGCGACAGCGCCCCCAGGCCCGTCACGGCCACGGCGAGGGACACCCCGAGGCCCGCCGCGCCCCACACCGGCGCGTCGGCGGCCACCGTGGCGAGCAGCCCCGCCGTAGACGGCAGCCCGAAGACCGTCAGCCGGTACCCGGGGCGGCGCAGCAGCACCGGGGGCGCCGGGGTCAGCCGCAGCGCCGACGCGTCGATGTTCCGGGTCACCACGGGCAGCGTCCGGGTGCGCCGGACCAGGACGGAGACCGCCTGGATCGCCCAGTGCAGCGCGTACAGGACGAGCAGCCCGGCGACGAGCGGGGCGTACGCGCCCTCCCGGTGCTGCTCGCCCAGGCGCAGCAGGCCCACCACGAGGAGCAGGTCCCGCAGCACGTGCCGGACCGTGACGTCGGCGTGCGACTTGGCGAACAGCGACACCATGCCCCGTCCCCACCGGTGCAGCACCCCCTCGGCGGCGAGCGAGGCGGCGGTCGCGGCGAGCAGCAGCGGCACGTGCGGCAGCAGCGCGCCCAGCGCCTGCGCGGCGAAGACGGACGCCAGCCCGCCCACGACGAGCAGCTTCACCGCGGTCCGCCGACGGGGCAGGGCGGGGCCCTCCGGCCGGGGCAGCCGGGGCCGGCGGGGGAGACGGCGGCGGGGCGGGAACAGGGGCACTGCGGTCTCTCCAGGCTCGTCGCGCATCGGGCAACCGGGTTAACGCGCGGTGACCGTCGGACGACACGCCCGTGCCGGCCTCCGGTCCCTGCCTGGGCCGACCAGCGAAGGAGGCGCGTGCAGCGGCGCCCGTCCGCAGCCTGAACCGTGGTGCGGCGCGGGTCCCGGTTCCCGTAGATTGCCCGGCGGGCGCAGGATTCGGCGCATGTCGACGGGAGAGGCGGACGGGCCGTGGCAGGGGCAAGGCCGGGGACAGGGCCGGGCACGAGGCAGGCCGTGGGCGAGGCCCGCAGGATCGTCGTCAAGGTCGGGTCCTCCTCGCTGACGACCGCGGCGGGCGGCCTGGACGCCGACCGGGTCGACGCGCTCGTCGACGTGCTGGCCAAGGCGAGGGGCGCGGACAAGGAGATCGTCCTCGTCTCCTCCGGCGCCATCGCCGCGGGCCTCGCCCCGCTGGGCCTCCCGCGCCGCCCCCGGGACCTGGCCCGCCAGCAGGCCGCCGCCAGCGTCGGACAGGGACTGCTGGTCGCCCGCTACACCGCGTCCTTCGCCCGCTACGGCGTCCGCGTCGGCCAGGTGCTGCTGACCAGCGACGACATGAGCCGCCGCGCCCACCACCGCAACGCCTCCCGCACCCTGGACAAGCTCCTCGCGATGGGTGCCTTCCCGGTCGTCAACGAGAACGACACCGTCGCCACCGACGAGATCCGCTTCGGCGACAACGACCGCCTCGCCGCCCTCGTCGCCCACCTGGTCCGCGCCGACCTGCTGGTGCTGCTGTCCGACGTGGACGGCGTGTACGACGGCGACCCGAGCCGGCCGGGCACCTCGCGGCTGGCCGAGGTGCGGGACATGGCCGACCTCGCGGGCGTCGACATCGGCAGCGCGGGCCGGGCCGGAGTGGGCACCGGCGGCATGGTCACCAAGGTCGAGGCGGCCCGGATCGCCGCCGCCGCCGGCATTCCCGTGGTGCTGACCAGCGCGGTCCACGCGGCCGACGCCCTGGCCGGGGGCGACACCGGCACCTACTTCCACGCCACCGGCAGGCGCTTCGCCGACCGGCTGCTGTGGCTGCAGCACGCCTCCGCACCGCAGGGGGCGCTGGTCCTCGACGACGGGGCGGTCCGCGCGGTCGTCGAGGGCCGCAAGTCGCTGCTGCCGGCCGGAATCGCGGGCGTTGAGGGCGAGTTCGCCGCGGGCGACCCGGTCGAGCTGCGGGACGGCACCGGCCGGGCGGTCGCCCGGGGGCTGGTCAACTTCGACGCCAGGGAGATGCCCCGGCTGGTCGGCCGCTCCACCCGGGAACTGGCGCGCGAACTCGGACCCGCGTACGAACGCGAGGTCGTACACAGGGACGATCTGGTGATCCTGCACCCGTAATGGGTCGAAACGTCCCCGAATCGGTAGTGGACGTTCCGCAAAAGCGCCCCGCGATCCCGTGCGGCCTGCTCAACTTTCCTCAGGGACAAGCCCGGCCGACCACCGGGCCCAGCCATGTGCGAAGGAGGCCGTCGTGAGCGGAGTGCGCCCTGGACCGGCGGCGTCCCGCGGCAGTAACGGCTCCCGCGGCGGCAGCGGCACCCGGGGCGGTTCGGGCTCCCGCGGCGGCACCGCATCCCGTCCCGGCGGCACCCGCGGCACCTCCCGCGCCCCCGGCGACGAACGGGCCCTGACCAGCGTGGCGGCCGGCGACCGGTTCCGCGGCGAGGAACCCGACCACACCCCGCGCCTGTGGCACGTCACCCTCAGCGTCTCCGGCGCCCGCGCCCCGCTCACCGAGGTCCGCCGCGCCCTGGAACAGCTCGCGCACGACCACCCCTTCCTGCTGACCAGCAGGTACGCCGACGACCACGCGGAGATCCGCTACTGGGAGGAGGCCCGCGACCTGCACGACGCCGCCGCCGTCGCCCTGCGCCTGTGGGGCGAGCACCGGCAGACCGCGGGCCTGCCGCCCTGGGAGATCGTCGGCCTCGAGGTCATCGACCGGGCCACCTACCACCAGCGCATCGCCGCGGGGTACGGGCCCGCCCCCGCGACGCCCGTCGGCGTGCACCCGTTTTGACCCGTCTCGCGGGGTGGGACGGCAGACGGACGCCCGGTCCCCGCGCACTACCCTTCCCCCATGACCACGCTCTCGCCGTACGACTCGATGACCCCGGTCACCAGGGCCGCCTACCGGGCCAAGTCCGCCGCCGCCGACCTCGCGCCGCTGCCGCGGGCCGCCAAGGACGACGCGCTGCTCGCCGTCGCGGACGCGCTCGAGGTCCGTACGAGCGAGATCGTCGAGGCCAACGCCCAGGACGTGGCCAAGGCCCGTGCCGCCGGGACCAGCGAAGCGATCATCGACCGGCTCACCCTCACCCCGGAGCGGGTCCGTGCCATCGCCTCCGACGTGCGCGACGTCGTCGCCCTGCCCGACCCGGTCGGCCAGGTCGTGCGCGGCAACACCCTCCCCAACGGCATCGACCTGCGCCAGGTGCGGGTCCCGCTCGGCGTGGTCGGCATCATCTACGAGGGCCGGCCCAACGTCACGGTGGACGCCGCCGCCCTCTGCCTGAAGTCCGGCAACGCGGTACTGCTGCGGGGGTCGTCCTCCGCGTACCAGTCCAACACCGCCCTCGTCCGGGTCGTCCGCGACGCCGTGGGCGGGGCCGGGCTGCCCGCCGACGCCGTGCAGCTGGTGCCCGGCGAGGGCCGCGAGAGCGTGCGCGAGCTGATGCGGGCCCGCGGCCTGGTCGACGTGCTCATCCCGCGCGGCGGCGCCTCGCTGATCAACACGGTCGTCCAGGAGTCCACCGTCCCCGTCATCGAGACCGGCACCGGCAACTGCCACGTCTACGTCGACGCGGAAGCCGACCTGGACATGGCCGTCGACATCCTGATCAACTCCAAGGCCCAGCGCGTCAGCGTCTGCAACGCCGCCGAGACCCTCCTGGTCCACCAGGACGTCGCCGCCGAGTTCCTGCCCCGCGCGCTGGCCGCCCTCGCCGAGGCCGGCGTCACCGTGCACGCCGACGAGCGGGTGCTGGCGTACGCCGCGGACTCCGGGGCGACCGTCGTCGAGGCGACCCCCGAGGACTGGGAGACCGAGTACCTGTCGTACGACATCGCGGCGGCCGTCGTCGACTCCCTGGACCGGGCCGTCGAGCACATCCGGCTGTGGACCTCCGGCCACACCGAGGCCATCGTGACCACCTCGCAGCAGGCCGCCCGGCGGTTCACCCAGCTGGTCGACTCCACCACCGTCGCCGTGAACACCTCCACCCGCTTCACCGACGGCGGCCAGTTCGGCTTCGGCGCCGAGATCGGCATCTCCACGCAGAAGCTCCACGCCCGGGGCCCGATGGGCCTGCCGGAGCTGACCAGCACCAAGTACATCGTCACCGGCGACGGGCACGTACGGCGCTGACGGCAGGCCGCACACGCGTCGACCGCGTCCATCCGGGGCATCCCGCCCACCGGACCAATTTCCCCGCCGTCTGCCCAAAACGACCCCCCAGGTCTACTCTGGACCCGTGCCGGAGGACGTGGGGGGCACGCCGTTCCCTGACGGCTGGGAGCCCGACGACGACCACGACCGCGGGGTGTCGGACGAAGAGTTCGCCTCCGTGGTCTTCGACGAGGCCTTCGTACAGGCGGCCGGGGTGCACGAGCCGACCGCCGTCGAACGCCTCCTTGCCGCCGCGCAGGCCAGGGCGGAGGCCACCGAGGCCGAAGCGGCCCGCCGCGGCCGCAGCGCCGAACGCTACGACGACGGGTACGGCGATTTCGGCCATGATCCCGACCTCGACGACCCCGACGACGACCGCGACCCCCTCGACCGGCCCTACGGCGCCCCTGCGGCGTACGGGAAGCAGGTCCGCTGGCACCGGCCGGTCGCCTGGATACTGGCCCTTGTCATGGGCGTCGGCATGGTCGCGCTGGCCTTCGTGGCCGTCTACCGGGGCGCCTCCTCGGGCGGCGGCCCCCAGCAGGTGCCGCCGCCCGCCTCCACCGGCCCGGAGCAGGGCGGCACCGTGACCCCCTCGGCCTCCGCCGACTACTCCCAGCCGGCCGTCCCGGTGCTCCCGCGCACTCCCTGACCTGCCCGTCCGGCAGGTCACAAGCTGTCCCAACTTGACCTGCACCGGCGCGTTTACGCGGCCTTCCGCAGACCTACCCTGAAGGTATGGCAGGGCTTGGCGAGCCGCCCGGAGGAACGCCCGAGGGCGGCTCCGGAGGCGGCGAGGACGAATACCGATCCGTCGTCTTCGACGAGTCGTTCGTCCGCGCTGCCCGGCTCCAGGAGTTCTCCGCCCAGGAACGCATCACCGACCACGCCCCGGCCGTGCGCCGCCGCCCCCCGCTGCGCCGGGCCGGCCTGTCACGGCAGGCGCTGATCCTCGTCGTCCTGATAGCGGTCGCCTTCGGCACCGCCATCTACATGGGCGTGCGGCACCCGTACCAGGAGCCCGCCGGGCAGCGGACCGCCGCCCCGGCGCGGCTGACCGTCGTCCCGCTCGCCCCCCGGGACCCGGTGCCGGCGGGCGGGAACGCGGCGTTCCTCTACGAGCACAGCCCGGCGGAGCACTTCCGGTCCGCGGCCAAGGGCATCCCGCTGCCGGGGGCCGAGCGCACGGCGCACTTCTCCGAGGACCAGGTGCTCAACGCGCTGACCACGGCCAAGAACTACATCGTCCGCTCGGGGCTCGACCCGGGGGTGCTCGGCGGCGGCCCGGTGCGCTCGGTGCGCGTGCTCCTCGACCCGGACCAGCTCTCCCAGTTCGACGAGAGCTTCGAGAGCCCGGCCGTCGACGGGCGGCACACCCCCACCGGCTGGCTGATCCGCTTCGATCCGTCCCACGCGGAACTGGCCGACCCCGAGATTCGGGTCGACGGCAGCGTGCGGGTCGTGGAGAGCGACGCGTCCACCCTGGAGGTCACCGCCGACCACACCATGGTGTACGCGCTGCGCCCGGCCGGCGACGCGCGGGCCGAGGTGTCGCTGTTCACCGTCCGGCGCGAGCTGCACTTCCGCTACGACCGGGACGACCTGCGCCTGCACCAGACCCAGCTCGTCGCCTCGTACGTCCAGGCAGGGCCGCTCTCCTGCGCCGAGGACTCGGCGAACCACCTGCGCCCCCTGCTGGCCGGCCGCAGCGCGGGCACCGGCACGCCCGCCGGCACCGACCCGTACACCTCGGACAACGCCACGGCCCTGTGCGGCACCCTCGCGCAGGGCGCCCAGCCGAAGGTGTGAGGCAGCCGAAGGTGTGAGGCGCCGCCCCGGGGACCTGCCCCGTGCCCCCGGGAGACCTGGCCGCTCAGGCGCCGTCGCGCGGCGGACGGTCCTCCGGGCCTCCGGAACCGGCCTCCCCGCCGGGCGCCTCGGGCCCCTCGGACGTCCCGCCCGGGCCCTCCGACGCCCCGTCCCCGTCCGCGTCGCCCTTGGGCGGCCGCGGCTGCGAGGACGTGAAACCGCCGAAGCCCCGCCGCACGCGGTCGCCGAGGTCACCGGCGCCGCCCGCGATGTCGGTCACCAGCTTCATCAGCGGGTCCTTGGAACTGCGCACGTGCGAGGCGTAACCGGCCGCCGACTCCCGGAAGGAGTCCCGCACCGAGGTGTCCTTGTCCTCGTCGCGCCGCGGGTAGTGGCCGTCCATCACCCGCTGGTACTCCCGGGAGGCCGCCCACTTCTTCAGCTCGGCTGCCCGCACCGTGGTGAACGGGTGCGTGCGCGGCAGCACGTTCAGGATCTTCAGCACCGAGTCGCGCAGGTCGCCGCCCGCCTCGTACTCCTCGGCCTGCTCCAGGAACGCATCCACGTTCATCTCGTGCAGGTGGTTGCCGCCCGCGATCTTCATCAGGCCCCGCATGGACGCCTGCAGGTCCTGGCCGACCAGCAGGCCCGCACGGTCGGCGGACAGCTCCGACTTGCGGAACCACTCGCGCAGGGCCGTCACGATCGCCATGATCGCCACGTTGCCCAGCGGGATCCAGGCGACCCGGACGGCGAGCGAGGTCAGGAACAGCAGGATGGTCCGGTAGACCGCGTGCCCGGACAGCGCGTGCCCGACCTCGTGCCCGACGACCGCCCGCATCTCCTCCTCGTCGAGCAGTTCGACCAGGCCCGTGGTCACGACGATGATCGGCTCGTCCAGACCGATGCACATCGCGTTCGGCGTCGGGTCCTGGTTGACGTACATCGGCGGGACCTTCTCCAGGTCCAGGATGTAGCAGGCGTCGCGCAGCATGACGTTCAGGTGGGAGAACTGCCGGTCCGAGACGCGCACCGAGTCGGACAGGAACAGCAGCCTCAGGCTCCGCTCGGGCAGCAGCCCGCTCAGCGCCTTGAAGACCGTGTCGAAGCCGCTCAGCTTGCGCAGCGCCACCAGCGCGCTGCGGTCGGCCGGATGCTCGTACGCCCGTGAGGAGATCCCGGGGAAGCGCCTGCGCTGCCTGCCGGGCACGTTCTCGTGCCCGTCGTGCTCGTGGCCGTCGGACATGTCTTCCCCCAGGTGCGTGGGTGGCCGGTACGTATTCCTGGCCTGCGGATGTCTGGTTCCCGGCCGGTGCGCGCCTTCCGGCGCGCGTCCGGCCTCTGCGAACCCTTGTGCGGTCCTTGTGCCCCCCGAGCCGGGCCCAGCCTAGGCGGAGATACCGTGGACGGGCAGTACATCGAAGGAGTCCACGCCATGCAGCACGTCCCCCACACCGACTGGCTCGCCGGGGCCGCCACCGCAGCCGAGCAGCAGGGGCCGGGGAATCTGCTCCGGATCGTCCTGGTCGTCATGGTGGTGGGGTGCGTGCTCACCGCGTGGTTCCTGCTCCGGGGGTACAGGCAGAAGGACGACTGAGGCGGCCCGAAGGTTCCCTCCGGGACCCGGCGGCGCTGCCCCGACGGCGGAGTCGGCGTGATCGCCCGCGCGGCGCCCGCATACGATGAGCGGACGTCCTTGTCCCGCCCACACCGGATAGGTCCTGCCGAAGATGAGCCTTCCCCTCAGCGCCGCCCAGTTCGTCACCCTCGCCGCCGAGGGCGAGGAGCACGGTGGCAACCACCAGAGCCTGAGCCCCTACGTCACCGGCATCGGCGCGTTCGTCGTCCTGATGCTCCTGCTGTGGATCACCACCCGGTTCAACCGCGACCGCTGAGCGCCCGGGGCCGCGGGGGCGGCCGGGGCGCACCGCGCGGGCCGGTAGGGTCTGCACGCATGGGAGAGCAGGACACGCCTACCGGCCCGGCGCACAACACGGCGCACGCGCCGGCGCGCGGCACGCAGAACGCGGTGCCCGCCCGTGCCGCAGGCCAGGGCCACGGCCCGTCGTCGGGCAAGCGCCGCCTGGGCGTCATGGGTGGCACCTTCGACCCGATCCACCACGGGCACCTCGTCGCGGCCAGCGAGGTCGCCGCGCAGTTCCAGCTCGACGAGGTGGTGTTCGTACCGACGGGGCAGCCATGGCAGAAGAGCCACCGCACGGTCTCCGCCGCCGAGGACCGCTACCTGATGACCGTCGTCGCCACCGTCGAGAACCCGCAGTTCTCGGTGAGCCGCATCGACATCGACCGCGGCGGCCCCACCTACACCGTGGACACCCTGCGCGACCTGCGCGCCCTCAACCCCGACGCCGACCTGTTCTTCATCACCGGCGCCGACGCCCTCGCCCAGATCCTCACCTGGCGCGACAGCGAGGAGCTGTTCTCCCTCGCCCACTTCATCGGCGTCACCCGGCCCGGACACACGCTCACGGACGCCGGACTCCCCAAGGGCGGCGTCTCGCTGGTCGAGGTTCCCGCCCTCGCCATCTCCTCCACGGACTGCCGTGCGAGAGTCGCCAAGGGCGATCCCGTCTGGTACCTGGTGCCCGACGGAGTCGTGCGCTACATCGACAAACGCCAGCTGTACCGCGGCGAGTGAGCCGAGAGGGGCACCGGTGAACGACGGATACGACGCGGGCTACGGCGGCGACGACCAGTACGAACTGGTCGGCTACGACGAGTACGGCCGGCCGGTCTACCGCCAGGCCCAGGGCCGGGGCGGCGGGTCCGCCGCGGGACCCGGCGGGCAGCAGCAGTACGACCCGTACGACTCCTACCCCCAGCACGGGGGCGGACAGTACGGGCAGCAGCAGGGCTACGGCTACGACCCGTACGCCTCCGGCAGCCACCAGATCCCCCAGCAGCCGTACGACCCCTACGGGCAGCAGGGCGGCTACGACACGGGCCGGCAGCCGCCCGTCCAGGACTACGACACGGGTCAGCAGGCTCCGGTCCCCGGCGGCTACGACACCGGCCGGCAGCCCCCCGTCCCCGACCAGGGCCCCTACGGCGGTCAGGACGGGCAGCCGCAGCCGTACGGCCACGACCCGTACGGCCGGGCCGCCACCAGCGGCACGCAGCCCCGCGTGGCCGAGCAGACCGCGCACATCCCGCAGCAGGCGGGCCCGCGCGAGGACCAGGAACCGGCGGCCCGCGACGAGGGCGGCGACCGCGAGTACCACACCGAGCAGTTCGCCTTCGTAGAGGAGCCGGCCGACGACTCCGAGGACGTCATCGACTGGATGAAGTTCACGGAGAACCGCACCGAGCGCCGCGAGGAGGCCCGGCGGCGCGCACGCGCGCGCGTGGTCTCCCTGGTCGTCGTCCTCACCCTGGTCGCGGCCGGCGGCGTCGGCTACCTCTGGTACGCTGGGAAGCTGCCCGGCGTGTCCTCCTCCGACGCCAGGACGGGCGACACGACGACCGCCGGCGCCCAGAAGCGCGACGTGATCGCCGTCCACCTGCACGACACCGACGGCGGCGGCACCTCCACCGCGCTGCTCGTGAACAACACCACCACCAAGCAGGGCACCACCGTGCTCGTGCCCAACTCGCTCGCCCTGACCGGCGACGACGGCAGCACCACCACGCTCGCCAAGTCCGTCGACGACCAGGGCCCCGACGCCACCCGCACCTCGCTCGACTCCGCCCTCGGCACCGACATCGAGGGCACCTGGCGCCTGGACACGCCGTACCTGCAGATCCTCGTCGATCTGGTCGGCAACATCGACATCGACACCGACACCGACGTCCCCGACCCGGAGGCCGAGGACAAGGGCTCCACGCCGCTCGTGCGCAAGGGCGAGGGGCAGACCCTCAGCGGCAAGATGGCCGTCGCCTACGCCACCCACAGCGGCAAGGGCGAGGACGCGAACGCCCAGCTCCAGCGGTTCGGGCAGGTCCTGCACGGGGTGCTGCGCAAGCTGTCCTCCGACCCGCAGGGCGCGACGACCACCGTCCAGACCCTCGGGCTGATCCTGGACCCGCCGCTGACCGAGAAGGACCTCGGCTCCTTCCTCGCCGGGCTCTCCGACCGCGCCAAGGGCGGCGACTTCAAGACCGCGCTGCTCCCCGTCGAGAACGGCGGCTCGCTCAGCGCCGAGGCCAGTGACAGCGTCGTCAAGGACGTCCTCGGCGGCACCGCCAAGAGTCCCGACCAGGACGCGGCCGTCAGCGTCTCGGTCCGCAACGCCACCGGCGACGAGGACCGCACCGGCAAGGCCCGCGTCGTCCTCGTCAACGGCGGCTTCACCTTCGTCTCGGGCGGCACCGCCTCCGGCACCGAGGCGGCCTCGAAGGTCGTCTACGCGGAGGAGGCCGACAAGGAGAACGCCGTCCAGGTCGCCAAGACCCTGGGCCTGTCCGACGGCGCCGTCTCGCAGGGCAAGGTCTCCTCGAACGCCAGGGTCTCGGTGGTGCTCGGCCAGGACTACCAGCCGGCGTCCTGAGGCCTCCCCGGTCCCGCGGGACCGGGGAGCCCTCGGGCTGCAACCGCGTGGGCCGTCGGCGGCGGTCGTGAGACCCTTGAGGTCAACCGACCGCCGACCCGAAAGCCAGGCAGTGACCGCGACCGACCACGCCATCGAACTCATCAACACGGCCGCCCAGGCGGCGGCCGACAAGCTCGCGCACGACATCATCGCCTACGACGTCAGCGACGTGCTGTCGATCACGGACGCCTTCCTCCTCGCCTCCGCGCCCAACGACCGCCAGGTCAAGTCGATCGTCGACGAGATCGAGGAGCGGCTGAACAAGCAGCTCGGCGCCAAGCCGGTGCGCCGCGAGGGCGACCGCGAGGCCCGCTGGGTCCTGCTCGACTACGTCGACATCGTCGTCCACGTCCAGCACAGCGAGGAGCGCGTCTTCTACGCGCTGGAGCGGCTGTGGAAGGACTGCCCCGAGCTGGAGCTGCCCGCCGACGCCAGGGACACCCGCGGCAAGGCCGAGGAGCACGCCAGGCGCCAGGCCGCCGAGGAGGCGACCGGGACCGACGGGGACTGGCGATGAGCGCCACCGGCGAGGTCACGGCGGGCCGGCCCGGACGCGGCCGGCGCGTCATCCTCTGGCGGCACGGCCAGACCTCGTGGAACGTGGAGCGCCGCTTCCAGGGCAGCACGGACGTCGAGCTGACCGGGACGGGCGTCGCCCAGGCCCGCCGCGCGGCGCAGCTGCTCGTGCACCTGAAGCCCGACGCCATCGTCGCCTCCGACCTCGTGCGCGCGGCGAACACGGCCGCCGAGCTGGCCGTGCTCACCGGCCTCGAGGTGACCCCGGAGGAGGGCCTGCGGGAGACCTACGCGGGTGCCTGGCAGGGGCTGACCCACGAGGAGATCATCGCCAGGTACGGCGACGAGTACGCGGCGTGGAAGCGCGGCGAGCCCGTGCGCCGCGGCGGCGGCGAGCTGGAGACCGAGGTCGCCGACCGCGCCGCCCCCGTGGTGCTCCGGCACGCCGAGAAGCTCCCCGAGGACGGCACCCTCGTGGTGGTCAGCCACGGCGGCACCATCCGCACCACCATCGGCCGCCTGCTCGGTCTGGAACCGCACAGCTGGGAGAGCCTCGGCGGCCTCACCAACTGCTGCTGGTCGGTCCTCGGCGAGGGCGCCCGCGGCTGGCGGCTCCTCGAGCACAACGCCGGCACACTGCCGGAACCGGTGATCGGCGACGACGTCTGAGCCGGGCCGGGGCAGGGGCCGGAGCCGGTGCCCGAGCCCGCGGCCGGGGGCGCGGACCCGGATTTCACTTTCCGGCAGGTCGCAGGCTAAAGTTCTTCTTGTTCGCCCCGCCGGGCGGAGCGGACGAAGAGAAGGACCATGCGACTCCGGTCGCGTGGCACCAGGGGCTATAGCTCAGTTGGTAGAGCGCCTGCATGGCATGCAGGAGGTCAGGAGTTCAATTCTCCTTAGCTCCACAGCCCACGGACGAATCCCGTCCCCCTCGGGGGGCGGGATTTTTCGTACGCCTGCTTGAGCAACAGGCGTTCCGCAGGCGTATATCCCTGTGGAACTCCGTGTCCGGACTGGTACTCATGCGTCGCTGACCGTATTGGCCCGGTCGTGGCAGAATCAAACGGCCGGAAGGGGACCGCGGCCCGACGGGAGGGAGTGGCGATGCCTGCGAGCATCCTCGAGGAGGTCGGTCACCTCCTCGGCGGAGCGGTGGCGCGTGGCACGGCCACCCGCTTCAGGTGCCCCTCCTGCGGTTCCCTGCACGTGGCCCAGGTCCTCGGCGACAACGGAGGCGTCTCGTACGTGTGCACGGCCTGCGGCCACAGCTGGAGCTGATCGATGGGTGCACACAGGCGGAAGTGCGACTGGTGCGGCAGCGGCACGCCCATCGTGCGCGACATGGAGCCCGTCAACCCCGACTACCAGTACTGGTGCGAGGAATGCGCGCGGGCGCTGATCATAAAAGGCGACCCCATCGAGACCTACCGCGAACTCGAGGGCGAGCCGATCTACGGCCGGCTCCTGGAGGAGCACTGCACGCTCAAGCGGTTCTACTCGTTCGTGACGGCCTAGCCACGACCCGGCTTGCATGCCCCCTTGCATGCCCACGAGGGGACGGAACGGGCAAACCGGAAACGATTTGGTGCTGCACCCGGTCGACCGTGTAATGTTGGCGTCGCCGCCGGGGAGACCGGGCGGCGGACAACAAGGGGCTATAGCTCAGTTGGTAGAGCGCCTGCATGGCATGCAGGAGGTCAGGAGTTCAATTCTCCTTAGCTCCACAGCGTCTTGAGTCTTCACGAGAACCCCCCGGATCCTTGATCCGGGGGGTTTCTCCGTTCTCGGTGTTGTCGTCGTTCCCGGTGTTCTCGGTGTACTCGCTGTTCCCTGTGTTCGCGGTCTTCTCGGCGTCAGCGGCCCAGCGCCCGGCGCCCCCGGCCCTGGGACAGCACCGGCAGGTTGGTGCGCGAGGACGGCGCCTGACCGCGGGTGTCCTCCTCGATGCGCAGGGCCAGTGCCGGGCACCGCCGCACCGCGCGCACCGCCTTGGCCTCCGCGTAGCGCGGCACGTCGGCCTGCGCGACGGTCGGGAAGCCGTCGGCGCCCAGCTGGAAGACCTCCGGGAGGATGTCGGCGCACAGCCCGTGGCCACGGCACAGCGTCCAGTCGACGTAGATCTTCTGGCGGCTGGGGCCGGTCTCCTCCCCGCCGCCGCCCGGGATGCCGGTGGGGGCCTTGCCCCCCTCGAAGAGCGGCAGGACGCCCTCGACCGGCCGTCCGCAGCCGTTGCCGAGGACGTGGGCGGCCAGGTCGTCCGTGAACGCCTTGACGGTCGACTCCAGGAACATCGCCGAGCCGTCCGGGTGCGAGCAGGCGCCGCGCCGCTTCACGTTCTTCGCGACCTGCTTGACCGCCTCCAGGGCCGCCGGGCCGCCGCCGTTCAGGATGTCCTCCAGGCCCCGCGCGGCGGCCGGCAGACCGAGGTAGCAGGGACCGCACTGGCCCGCGCTCTCCTCCGCCAGCCACTGCGCCACCCGCAGCGACTCGCCCAGTGGGCACGTGTCCTGACTGATCGGCAGGATCGCGCCCGCACCGAGCGCGCCGCCCACCGCCTGCAGGGAGTTGCGGGAGACGACCGCCTCGTCGACGGTGGCCGCGTCGATCCACTTGCCGTGGTAGCCGCCGGTCAGCACGCCCTGCGGCATCGGCGGGGCGCCGGCCAGCTGCAGGACGTAGCGCAGCGGCACGCCCGTCGGGACCTCGACCACCATCGGGCGGGCCACCGCGCCGGAGACCGTGAGCATCACGGTGCCCGGTTCGTCGTACAGGCCGGTGTTGCCGTAGCGCTCCGGACCGATGCGGGCGGCGATGGCCAGCTGGGCGAAGGTCTCGGCGTTGGACAGCAGGGTCGGGGCGCCGCCGACGCCGCTCCTGGAGGCGCTGACCTTGCGGCCGGGCGGGATCGCCGGGCCGCCGTCGATGGAGCGGATCAGCGAGGCCGCCGCGCCGGTGACCATGCGCACCGGGTTGCGCTGCACGCGCGCGCGGAGGGCGGACCGGCGCCCGTTGCTCAGGCCGCGCTCGGCGAGGGCGGCCTCCATGGAGCGCTGCGTCGACTCGCGGGTGACCCCGATGACGAGCGTGCGGGCGCCCATGGCCTCGGCACACAGCAGCGCGCCGTCCAGGATCAGGTGCGGGGCGCGGTTGATCAGCACCGTGTCCTTGCGGCAGGCCGGTTCGTCCTCACTGCCGTTGACGACCACGACCGGCCGTACGCCGCGCTTGATCGCCGCCTCGGCGACCGAGCGCAGCTTCTTGTGGAAGGGGAAGCCCGCGCCGCCGCGGCCCTTCAGGTTGATGCGTTCTGCCAGCTGCGCGAGCTGTTCGCCGCCCAGCGGTTCGAGCGGGCCGTGCACCTTGAGGTGCATCGGCAGGTCCAGGCGCTCGACAAGGTCGAAGCCCGACGTGAGTTGGGGAAGCCCGACCACACGGACTTCGGGGACGTCGGGCAGGGCCTCGTTCACTTAGAGCCTCCGCTCGTTCACTTAAGGCGCTCGTTCACTTGAAACCTCCGGAAGGCGTGTTCCAGGGTTCGCCGGAACCCGGTGCGTCGAAGTCGTAGGACGGCGACGGCGCACCGGGGGGTGGTTCGGTTGCGGGACCGCTGTTGTACGTGTCAGTGGGGTAGTACGTGTCGTAGACCGCGTTCGTCTCACGGGTGTCGTACACGTCACTTGAACCGTAGCCGGAGGCCTGCGCCGGGGCCTCGGCGCTGCCGTAGACCGGGATGGTGTGCCCGGTGTCGTTCAGCGGGTCGTAGACCGACTGCGGAGCCTCGCCGACCGGCGGCGGCGAGGGTATCGGCCAGCTGCCCGCAGGGCCGCCGGCGCCGTTCACGAAGGGCATCGCCTGGGTGGGCCGCATGTCGGGCGGCACGGGCGTGGACGCGGTCGCGTCCGCCGTCAGCGGCGGGCGCCCCGCACCCGGCGGACCGGACACCGCGCGGTAGGCGGCGGCGAAGCCGTCGGCGGGCTCCGGGGCGGTGAGGCGCTCGGCGGACTCGTGGATCGGCGCCTCGCGCGGCGGCGGTATCGCCCCGCCCGCCCGCTCGTAGCCCGGCAGGGCGCCGGTCTCCTTCGCCCGGCCCCGGTTCCGGCCCCTGCTCCGGCTCTGTCCGGCCTCCTCGCCGACCGGCCGCTCCGCGGTCCCCAGGAGGCCGGTGATCCGGTCGGCGACCTTGCGCTTGACCGGGCGGGGCGCCGCGCGCAGCGCCAGGGCCGCCATCACGCCGAACACGGACAGGCCGTAGAGGATCGTGAAGACCGGCTTCGCCGCGCGGCCCGCGTAGAGCCCGTGCACCAGGGCCAGGCACCAGGCCGGGTAGGCCAGCATGTGCATGGCCCGCCAGCGCGCGGCCACGGGGGCCGGGGAGGCGAAGCGGCGGCGCAGGGCGCCGGTGACGCCCACGAAGATCATGAGCATGCTGGCCAGGGTGCCGAAGCCGATGAGGACGGCCCGGCCGCCGAAGGACTCGTCGTCCGTCGCGAGCAGCCCGAAGGGGAGCACCGCGGCGACCCAGGTGGTGTGGTCCAGGGCGAGCTTGACCCCGATGTGCACCAGCAGGAACACGACGGAGGCGACCGCGGTGGTCCGGTGCACCGCCTGCGCCAGGATCCGCTGCCGGGTGTCGAGGACGATCCGGTCCTGGGCGAGCAGGCCCCAGATCACCGAGCAGCTGAGGAAGACCAGGGAGAGGACACCGGCGCCGAAGTTGAGGAACTCCGCGAAGGTGTCGTCCACCGTGCTGTCGTCCGTCATGACGGCAGGCCTCCCCACGTCAGGGACGCGCGGGGAGGCGGCGAACTGGTGCGCCGAGGGTGGATCAGGGGAGGGTTCATGGGGGCAACTCCGGAGCGGTTCGGGAAAGCGGTCCCGCTGCCGCACTCTAAGTGGCGCCATACCCGTGGGTACGAGGTTTGAGTTATTGCGTCGTTATCAAACGACAGTGCGCTTGTGATGATGTCCTATAGGAGTCGTTACGCGAAGTAACCTTTGACTGTCGTTCAATCCTGTCGTTCAACCCCGTCCCGGTCGGTGGGCGGTGCGTCGCCGTCCGGTGGCCGGAAGCGCGTCGCGGCCCGCTCGACGGCTGCGGTACCCTGACGCCATGCGTGCCGTACGCCTTCTGCTTAGCGAGCCGCGCTGATCAGTCCCGACCCCGGTCGTAGTCCGGAGGCCGGAATCGGCGCGGCGTCCCCTCCTGTGCGAGGGGATTTTTCATTTCCCGGCAATCGCAGCCGCTGGTCTTGAATGTCGCAGCCGCTGGCAGAGACGATCGATGGAGCTTTGAGGATCATGAGCGAGACGAACCCCGCGGCGACCGCCCCCGTGACGGCGGACGCCGCGCCGCACCGCTACACGGCCGCCATGGCCGCCGAGATCGAGGCACGCTGGCAGGACTTCTGGGACGCCGAGGGGACGTACGCGGCACCGAACCCCAAGGGCGACCTGGCGGGCGACCCGGAACTGGTCGCCAGGCCCAAGAAGTTCATCATGGACATGTTCCCCTACCCCTCCGGCGCGGGCCTGCACGTCGGCCACCCCCTGGGGTACATCGCCACCGACGTCTTCGCCCGCTTCCAGCGGATGACCGGCCACAACGTCCTGCACACCCTGGGCTTCGACGCCTTCGGCCTGCCCGCCGAGCAGTACGCCGTGCAGACCGGCACGCACCCGCGCGCGTCGACCGAGGCCAACATGAAGAACATGGTGGGCCAGCTGCGCCGGCTGGGCCTGGGCCACGACAAGCGCCGGTCGTTCGCCACGATCGACCCCGAGTACTACAAGTGGACCCAGTGGATCTTCCTGCAGATCTTCAACTCCTGGTACGACGACGAGGCGAAGCGGGCCCGCCCGATCAGTGAGCTGGTCGCGCAGTTCGACTCCGGCGAGCGTGCGGTGCCCGGCGGGGGTACCTGGAGCGTGCTGACCGAGGCGGAGCGCGCCGACCTGCTGGGCGAGTACCGCCTGGCCTACGCCTCCGACGCGCCCGTCAACTGGTGCCCCGGCCTGGGCACCGTACTGGCCAACGAGGAGGTCACCGCCGACGGCCGCTCCGAGCGCGGCAACTTCCCCGTCTTCAAGTCCAAGCTGCGTCAGTGGAACATGCGCATCACGGCCTACGCCGACCGGCTGCTGGACGACCTGGACCAGCTGGACTGGCCCGAGGCGATCAAGCTGCAGCAGCGCAACTGGATCGGCCGCTCCGAGGGCGCCCGGGTCCACTTCCCCGTCGACGGCGAGCGCATCACCGTCTTCACCACCCGCCCCGACACCCTGTTCGGCGCGACCTACATGGTGCTGGCGCCCGAGCACCCGCTGGTCGAGAAGTTCACCCCGGCCGCCTGGCCCGAGGGCACCCGCGAGGCGTGGACCGGCGGCCACGCCACGCCGACCGAGGCGGTCGCCGCGTACCGCGCGCAGGCCGCCTCCAAGTCCGACGTCGAGCGGCAGGCCGAGGCCAAGGACAAGACCGGCGTCTTCATCGGCGCCCACGCCACCAACCCGGTCAACGGCGAGCGGATCCCCGTCTTCATCGCCGACTACGTGCTGATGGGCTACGGCACCGGCGCGATCATGGCCGTCCCGGCGGGCGACCAGCGCGACTTCGAGTTCGCCCGTGCCTTCGAACTGCCGGTCCGCTGCATCGTCGAGCCGACCGACGGCCGGGGCACCGACACCTCCACGTGGGACAGCGCCTTCGCCTCCTACGACGCGAAGATCATGAACTCGGTCAGCGCCGGCTCCTCGGAGGGCGAGGGCGTCGCGCTGGACGGCCTGGGTGTCGTCGAGGCCAAGGAGCGCATCACCGAGTGGCTGGAGCGCACCGGCGCCGGTGAGGGCACCGTCAACTTCCGCCTGCGCGACTGGCTGTTCAGCCGCCAGCGGTACTGGGGCGAGCCCTTCCCGATCGTCTACGACGAGGACGGCATCGCCCACCCCCTGCCCGCGTCGATGCTGCCGCTGGAGCTGCCCGAGGTCGAGGACTACTCACCGCGCACCTTCGACCCCGACGACGCCGACACCAGGCCCGAGACCCCGCTGTCCCGCAACGAGGACTGGGTCCACGTCACCCTGGACCTGGGCGACGGCCGCGGCCCGCGCAAGTACCGCCGCGAGACCAACACCATGCCCAACTGGGCCGGCTCCTGCTGGTACGAGCTGCGCTACCTGGACCCGCACAACAGCGAGCAGCTGGTCGACCCGGAGATCGAGCAGTACTGGATGGGCCCGCGCGAGGGCCTGCCGCACGGCGGCGTCGACCTGTACGTCGGCGGCGCCGAACACGCCGTACTGCACCTGCTGTACGCGCGCTTCTGGTCGAAGGTCCTGTTCGACCTGGGGCACGTGTCCTCGGCCGAACCGTTCCACAAGCTGTTCAACCAGGGCATGATCCAGGCCTACGTCTACCGGGACAGCCGCGGCATCGCGGTGCCCGCCGCCGAGGTCGAGGAGCGCGACGGCGCGTACTTCCACCAGGGCGAGAAGGTCTCCCGGCTGCTGGGCAAGATGGGCAAGTCCCTGAAGAACGCGGTCACCCCCGACGAGATCTGCGCCGAGTACGGCGCCGACACGCTGCGCCTGTACGAGATGGCGATGGGCCCCCTGGACGTCTCACGGCCCTGGGACACCCGCGCGGTGGTCGGCCAGTTCCGGCTGCTGCAGCGGCTGTGGCGCAACGTCGTCGACGAGAACACCGGCGAGCTGTCGGTGGCGGACGTCGCGGAGGGCGACATCGACGCCGACACGCTGCGCGCCCTGCACAAGGCCGTCGACGGCGTACGGCAGGACCTGGAGGGCATGCGGTTCAACACCGCCATCGCCAAGGTCACCGAGCTGAACAACCACCTGACCAAGGTTTTCGGGGGCGGGGCCGCAGGCCCCTCGGTTGAGGGTGGTGGCGGGCGACGGGCGGGAGGCCCGGTACCGCGGTCCGTCGCCGAGCGCCTGGTGCTGCTGGTGGCGCCGCTGGCCCCGCACGTCGCCGAGGAGCTGTGGCGCAAGCTGGGGCACAGCTCGTCGGTCGTCCACGAGGACTTCCCGGTCGCCGACCCGGCCTACGTCGTCGACGAGACCGTGACCTGCGTCGTGCAGATCAAGGGCAAGGTCAAGGCGCGGCTGGAGGTCTCGCCGTCCGTCTCCGAGGAGGACCTGGAGAAGGCGGCACTGGCCGACGAGAAGGTCGTGGCGGCACTGGGCGGGGCCGGGATCCGCAAGGTGATCGTGCGGGCGCCGAAGCTGGTGAACATCGTTCCGGCGTAGGGCGGCGCAGGCCGGCGCGTAGGCGGGGTCGGGGCGTCCCTTGAGGCGCCCCTTAGGGGGAGGCCTCCGGGCCGGTACGGGCAGGTTCGGGGTTCCACCGGAACCCCGGGCCTGCCTGCTGCGTTTACCGTGGAAGAGCGGCGCGACGCGTACCGTGCGGGACCGCGCGACCGTGCGGCACCGCGTGGACACCCTGCGAAGGGTGCGGACCGGTGGTGCGCGGGCCGCGTGAACCGTCGGTGCGCGGGCGCCGGGGGACGTCCGGAGGAGGAGCTTCGTGGAAACAGCGCTCACAGTCTTCGCCGTGCTCTTCCTGCTCGCCGTCGTGCTGGGTGTCTACGCGACGGTGAAGGCCGTGGGCGCCGCCAAGCGCACCGTCGACCGCGGCATCACCCAGGCCCGCCGCACCGTCGAGGACCACACCCTGCGGGCCCGCTCCCTCGTCCAGGTGGGCCCGGCGGCGGAGCTGGCCCAGCTGCGCCTCTCCCTGCGCACGTCCATGCGGGCCACGCAGGACGCGCTCCGCGCGCGCGTGTCCGAGGACGAGTCCCTCAAGGAGTCCCTCGCTCTCTTCGAGCGGCTCAACGCGCACGGCTACGAACTGGACGGCGAGCTGCGGCGGCTGGAGACCGAGCCGGACCGCGCCACGCTCACCGAGCGGCTCCCCGCGCTGCGGGAGCGCACCGAGCGCATCACCCGCTCGGCGGACGCCCTGCGCTGGGCGGCCCGCGACCGGGCCCGCCGCTTCGAGGACGACGACCTCGACTCGCTGAGCGCACAGATCGACATGGAGGCCGGCGCCCTGCGGCACTGGACGGAGACGGAGCCCATGCCCGCTCCGCCGCCCTGGCCGGGAGCACCGGCTCACGACCCGCCGCAGCAGCCTGCTCCCGCTTCGGCCCCGGAGCAGGGGTCGGGGCAGGGGCAGCCGGGGCAGGGCCCCGCCCGTCCCGCCATCGATCCGTCCGGCCCGCGTCCCGTGTACCCCTGGCAGAAGAAGGCCCGCCCGGAGAGCACCACCTGACCGTCTGACGCGCGTGACCCGACGGGTGGAACGTGCGTGCCCCGACGGGTGGTGCCGGCCCGGGCGCGGCCCTGTGAACGCCCGGTCGCCGGGGCCGGACTGCCGTACGGACGCTACGCCAGGTAACCTCCAGCTCATGTCCCGCCATGTCGCTATCGTCACGGATTCAACGGCCTACCTTCCGGCCCGGACGATGGAGCGGCACGGCATCACCGCGGTACCCCTGACCGTCGTCCTGGGTGACCGGGCGCTGGAGGAGGGCACCGAGATCTCGACCCGGTCCCTGGCCCAGGCCCTGCAGAAACGCCGTTCGGTCACCACCTCCCGCCCCGGCCCGGAGCTCTTCGCCGAGACCTACCGCAGGATCGCCGAGAACGGCGCCGAGGGCATCGTCTCGCTCCACCTCTCCGCCGAGCTGTCCGGCACCCACGACGCGGCCGTCGTCGCGGCGCGTGACGCGGCGGTCCCCGTGCGGGTGGTGGACACCGGAATGATCGCGATGGCCCTCGGGTTCTGCGCGCTCGCCGCGGCCGAGACGGCGGAGGCGGGCGCCACGGTGGACGAAGCGGTCACGGCGGCCGAGAAGCGCGCCGCGGGCACCTCCGCCTACTTCTACGTCGACACCCTCGACTACCTGCGCCGCGGCGGCCGGATCGGTGCGGCACAGGCCCTGTTCGGCTCCGCGCTGGCCGTGAAGCCGCTGCTGCAGTTGCAGGAAGGCCGCATCGAACCCCTGGAGAAGGTGAGGACGGCGTCCAGGGCCATCGCCCGGCTCGAGGAGATCGCCGCCGACCGGGCGGGCAGCGCGCCCGTCGACATCGCCGTCCACCATCTCGCCGCCCCCGACCGTGCGTCGGCCCTTGCGGACCGCCTGCGGGACCGGGTGCCCGGGCTGGCCGACCTGCACGTGAGCGAGGTCGGCGCGGTGATCGGGGCGCACACGGGGCCCGGGCTGCTGGGGGTCGTCGTCTCGCCGCGGTGACGTAGGGACGCAGTGACGCAGGGCGTCTCGCCGCGGTGATGCAGGGAGTCTCGCCACAGGGACGCACGGCGTCTGGCACCAGTGCCGCACGGACGAGGGCGGGGTCACCCGCAAGAGGGGCCGGGATTTCCACAACCCGTGAGTAGTCCCCGGAAATTGAGCATGATCATCGCGGATGCGCCGGGTTGCCGGATCCTCGTCGCATGGCTCTTCGACCAGGCACACGCACAGGCACAGGAACAGGCATCCGCACCCGCCCGGCATCCGCGACCAGCGGTCCGGGCCGCGCCCCGGCCACCGACGGCCGCCTGCGCCACCGCCGCACCCACCCGTACCGCCGGGCCGGCCACGGGCGCCGGCCTCCGCCCGAGGAGGAGCTGCGCAGGAGGGCGGAAGCGCTGTTCGCCGGCCGCCCCCGACCCGCAGGACCCGCCGACGCGGCCGCGGGCGACGGCCGGCAGCAGGAGTCGGGGAAGGGGCCGCCGCCCGCCCCAGACCCTGCCGGGGCCGACGTGCCCCGGCGGGAGCGGGCCGGGCAGGCACTGCGGGAGCGGCTGCCGGTGTGGCTGCAGACGCGCTGCGGGCTGGAACGGCGCAGCGTGGTCGCGCTCACGGCACTGCTCGTCGTCGCGGCGGTCTTCGCGGTCCAGCACTTCTGGTCCGGCCGCACCCAGTCCGTGGCGGCGCCCGAGGTGGTGCGGGAGGCGGCGGCGTACGGAGCGAAGGAGCCGGGGCCGACGACCGGGAGCGGAACCCCGGCCGGCGTCCCCACCGCCGCGGCCACGGCTTCGGCGGGGGCGGAGATCGTGGTGGACGTCGGCGGCAAGGTGCGCAAGCCCGGCGTCCACAGCCTCCCGGCCGGATCACGGGTGGCCGACGCCCTGCGCGCCGCCGGAGGCGTACGACCCGGCACGAAGACCGACGGGCTGAACCGGGCCCGCTTCCTGGTGGACGGCGAGCAGGTGATCGTCGGAGCGTCCGCACCCCCGCCCGGAGCGGGAACGACGGCAGGCGGATCACCCGGATCACCCGGATCACCCGGATCACTCGGGTCGGCGGGGGCGGAGGGAGCGGCACCCGCGGCCCCGATCTCCCTCAACACGGCCACCGCCGACCAACTCGAAACCCTCCCGGGCGTCGGCCCCGTCCTCGCCCAGCACATCATCGACTACCGCACCCAGCACGGCGGTTTCCGTTCGGTGGACGAACTGCGCGAGGTCAACGGCATCGGCGAACGCCGCTTCGCCGACCTGCGGGACCTCGTACGGCCATGAGCACGTACACGGGCCCGGGGAGCAGCACCGTGGCGGGCGCCGACGGGGGTACCGATGCCGGTCGGCCGGACGGGCAGGGAGCGTCAGGAGCACCGCGAGACCCCACCAGAAGCACGCCTTCCACCCGGACTCCCGTACACGCCGCATCCGGCCATCGGCTCGGCGCGGCCCATCCGCGCCAGGAAGGCCCCGCCGACCTGCGCCTGGTGCCGCCCGCGCTCGCCGCCTGGGCAACGGCGGCACTGATGCTGGACGTGCCGGCCGGCTGGGCGGTGGGCGTGGCATCCGGCAGCCTGCTCCTGGCCGGGGCCCTGCTCCTGAGGCCGGCGCGGGACCGCAGACGGGGGCGGCCGCGCGGAGGCCACCGCGTCGCGCTCGCCGCCCTCCTCCTCTGCGTCGCGGCATCCACCGCCTCGGCCGCGCTGCACGGCGCGGACCTGCGCAGGGGGCCCGTGCCGACGCTGGCCCGCGAGTACGCCACCGTCACCGCCGAGGTGGAGGTCACCGCCGACCCCCGTCTCACCCGGCCCGGCGTCCGGGGCAACCGCGCCGTGCCGCCCACGGTGCTGATCGAGGCGGACGTGCGACAGGTGACGGAGACGGGCGGTGCGACCACGGCCACCCGGACGCCGGTGCTGCTCCTGGTGGACGTCGGCGCGCAGGCCGGGGACGGCGGCCTGGACAAGACCCCGAAGGACGCGCAAGCGCCCCGCACGGGCCCCGGGACCTCCCGCTGGCTGGGCCTGCTGCCCACCACACGGCTCCACGTCACCGCCCGGTCGTCACCCCCGCGGCAGCGCGGGGACCGCATCGCCGCGGTGCTGCGCGTCCGGGCCGGTCGACAGCCACCGGACGTGGTGGCGGAGCCCTCGGCGGCGCAGCGCCTGGCGGGACGGCTGCGGACCGGCCTGCGCGAGGCGACCGAGGACCTGCCGACGGACGCGCGGGCCCTGCTGCCGGGCCTGGTCGTCGGCGACACCTCGCGCGTCACGCCCGAACTGGAGGAGGCGTTCAAGGAGACCGACCTGACGCACACTTTGGCCGTATCCGGAGCCAACTTCACGATCGTGCTCGCCCTGCTCCTCGGCCCGCCCGGCCTGGCCCAGCGCAGCGAACGCCGAGGTCTGGCCCCCCGCCTCGGCCTGCACCTGCGCACCACCGCGCTGCTCGGCGGGCTGCTCGCGCTGGCCTTCGTCGTCGTGTGCCGCCCCGACCCGAGCGTCCTGCGGGCGGCGGCCTGCGGCTCCGTCGCCCTGCTCGCCCTGGCCACCGGACGCCGCAGATCACTCCTCCCGGCCCTGGCGACGGCGGTCCTGCTCCTGGTCCTCTACGACCCCTGGCTGTCCCGGAGTTACGGCTTCCTGCTCTCGGTGCTGGCCACGGGCGCGCTGCTCACGATCGCCCCGCGGTGGAGCGCGGCGTTGTGCCGCCGCCGGGTGCCGCCCCGGCTCGCGGAGGCGCTGGCCGCCGCGGGTGCCGCGCAGGCCCTGTGCGCGCCGGTCGTCGTCGTGCTGTCGGAGCGGGTCAGCCTGGTGGGCGTGCCGTGCAACCTGCTGGCGGAGTTCGCGGTGGCCCCGGCCACGGTGCTGGGGTTCGCGGCGCTCGCGACGGCACCGGTGGCGATGCCGTTGGCCAAAGCCCTGGCCTGGTGCGGAGGCTGGCCGACCGGATGGATCGCGGGGATCGCCCGGACCGGGGCCGCGCTGCCCGGCGCGGGAGTGGACTGGCCGGGAAGCTGGACCGGGGCGGCGCTGCTCGCGGTCGCCACGGCGGGTCTGCTCCTGGCAGGCCGACGGCTGCTGCGGCACCCGTGGTGGTGCGGCGTCTGCGCACTGCTGCTGGTCCTCGCCGTGGTGCAGCCGGCACCCCTGACCCGGATGATCAAGGGGTGGCCCCCGCCGGGCTGGCGGATGGTGATGTGCGACGTGGGGCAGGGCGACGCGCTGGTCCTCGCGGCGGGGGAGGGGACGGCCGTGGTCGTGGACGCGGGCCCCGACCCGACCCTGGTCGACCACTGCCTGCGCTCACTCGCCGTCACCCGTGTCCCCCTGGTCCTGCTGACCCACTTCCACGCCGACCATGTCGCGGGGCTGCCGGGAGTGCTGCGGGGCCGTTCGGTGGGCGCGATCGAGACGACGGCCCTGGAAGAGCCCGCGGACCAGGCGGCGGCGGTCCGCAACCAGGCGGCGGCCCACGGGATCCCCGTACGACGGGCCGCAGCGGGAGAACAGCGCCGTGCGGGCCCCCTCTCCTGGCAGGTGCTGTGGCCCCCACCGAGTCCCCCGACGACCACGGCACCCGGCACGGAAGGCGGCCCCAACGACGCCAGCGTCACCCTCCTGGTCCGGACGGCGGGACTGCGCCTGCTCCTGCTCGGCGACCTGGAGCCCCCGGCCCAGCGAGAGCTGGCCCGCTCCCCGGCGGCAGCGGAACTGCACGACGTCGACGTCCTGAAAGTGGCCCACCACGGCTCGGCCCACCAGGACTTCGCCCTCATACGTCACATCGCTCCCCGCCTGGCGCTCATCAGTTGCGGCGCGGACAACACGTATGGTCACCCGGCTCCCGACACGGTCGCGGCTCTGCGTGCCGGCGGCGCGAGGGTGCTGCGCACGGACCGGGACGGGGCACTGGCGGTCGCGGGCACGAGCGGGGAGCTGCGGGTGGCGGGTGACTGACGGGGCGGTCCGAAGTGGGGGTCCGGGTTCCGTCCTAGCGGCGCAGCAGGCGTCGCAGGCGGTGCTGGACCCCGCCACGGATGCGGCGGCCCTCGCCGTCGGTGTCCGGCGGCCATTTCCCCGAGGTGAATCCGTGAATTCTTCCTCGGCGAGATGCGGCGAGATGCGGCGAGATGCGGCGGGATACGGCGAGATGCGGCGGGATACGGCGCGAAAAGCTGCCGGTCGCGGTGATGGCATCACACGGGGCCACTCCCGCGTACTCCCCGCACATATGACGGTTTCCCGTGATGTGGTCCCGTGTTGCCTCGAAAGCCACATCGGTGATCGAATGTTACTCCGTCAACTATTTTCTCATGTCGTGCAGAGGGTGTCGCAGATGATCGGCCGCTTGCTGGGGAACCGAACGAAGCGGATGCAGCGGACGAACCCTCTGGCGGCGGTGCGGACCCCGCCGGACGCCGGAGTGCTGAGCTGCCGCGTCCTCGACCCTGTCAACGCTCCCGTCACGAACGCGGAGTTCGCGGTCAGCGACACCATGGGGCGCAAGGTGGTCGGCGGCGGTACGGACCCCTTCGGGTCGTTCGTGGCGACGGTGCCCGCGGGGGAGTACCGGCTCGCCGTGTCCGCCGAGGGCTACACGCCCTACCGGGCCTCCGTGACGGTCACCGAGGACGCACTGGCCTCGCTCGGCGACGTGACGCTCCAGGTGACCCAGCCGCCGGAGCTGCCCGCGTCGGGAGACTGGGAGATCGAACCGGCGCACTCCTCCCTCGCCTTCACCGCGCGGCACATCGGACTGGCCCGGATCCACGGCCGGTTCAACTCCTTCGCAGGCGTGGTACGGATCGCCGACGACATGGAGCAGTCAGCGATGCACGTCGTGATCGACGCGGCGTCCATCGACACCAACGTCAAGATGCGCGACGACCACCTGCGGTCCGCCGACTTCCTGGACGTGGAGCGGTTCCCGACCCTGGAGTTCTACAGCGACCGTTTCACGCACCGCGGCGGCAACCGGTGGGCCGTCACCGGGGCCCTGTCGCTGCACGGCGTGACCCGGACGGTCACGCTGGACACCGAGTACCTCGGGCTCGGCAACGGCATGGAGGGCGAGACCCGGGCCGCCTGCCGGGCCACCACCGAACTGCACCGCGACGACTTCACGGTGAGCTGGCAGACGATGCTGGCCCGCGGCATCGCCGTCGTCGGACCCAGCATCCGCATCGACCTGGACGTGCAGATCGTGCCCAAGGGCTGACCGACAATGGTCCCGTGAGCGACGTGAGACATGTACTGGTGCTGCCCGACCGCGACGCCGCGGAGGAAGCGGCCCAGGCGCTCGGGGAGCGGTTCGGGATCGACGAGGAACCACAGCTCGTACGGGACGCCCTGGCCGGCGAGGACGATGCCGAGGACGCGCAGTGGCTGGTCGTCCTGCGGGACGAGCGCGAGTCGCTGGACCCCGGCGAGCTGGACGCGTTCGCGGGGGAGTGGGAGGGCTGGCGCGAGGAACCGTAGGCAGCCGGAGTCGGGAGTCGGGAGAGGCGGTCGCGGGCGGGCGTTGTCAGTGGCGCGTGCGATGCTTGTCGCGATGGCCAGGAAGACTGCGAACGACGACCCTCTCGCCCCGGTGACCCTCGCCGTGGGCCAGGAGGACCTCCTGCTCGACCGTGCCGTGCAGGAGGTGGTGGCCGCCGCGAAGGCCGCCGACGCCGACACGGACGTACGCGACCTCACGCCCGACCAGCTGCAGCCCGGCACCCTCGCCGAGCTCACCAGCCCCTCGCTCTTCGCCGAGCGCAAAGTCGTGGTCGTACGCAACGCCCAGGACCTGTCCGCCGACACCGTCAAGGACGTCAAGGCCTACCTCGCCGCCCCCGCCGAGGAGATCACCCTGGTCCTGCTGCACGCGGGCGGGGCCAAGGGCAAGGGCGTGCTCGACGCCGGCCGCAAGGCGGGCGCGCGCGAGGTGGCCTGCCCGAAGATGACCAAGCCCGCCGACCGGCTGGCCTTCGTGCGCTCGGAGTTCCGCACGGCCGGACGGTCGGCCACCCCCGAGGCGTGCCAGGCACTGGTCGACGCGATCGGCAGCGACCTGCGGGAGCTGGCCTCGGCGGTGTCCCAGCTGGTCGCCGACATCGAGGGCACCGTTGACGAGGCGGTCGTCGGGCGGTACTACACCGGGCGGGCCGAGGCCTCCAGCTTCACCGTCGCCGACCGCGCGGTCGAGGGACGTGCCGCGGAGGCCCTGGAGGCGCTGCGCTGGTCCCTGGCGACCGGCGTGGCACCGGTGCTGATCACCAGCGCCCTCGCACAGGGCGTACGGGCCATCGGCAAGCTCTCCTCCGCCCGCGGCGGACGCCCCGCCGACCTCGCCCGTGAGCTGGGCATGCCGCCCTGGAAGATCGACCGCGTCCGGCAGCAGATGCGCGGCTGGACACCGGACGGCGTCTCCGTCGCCCTGCGCGCGGTGGCCGACGCGGACGCCGGCGTGAAGGGCGGCGGGGACGATCCCGAGTACGCACTGGAAAAGGCCGTCGTGACCGTCGCCCGCGCCGCGCGGTCGAGAGGGCGGGCCTGAAGCCGACCCGCGCGAACCGGTACGGACCCGGAAAAGGCACTGATACAGACCCGGAACGGGAGCCCGTGCAGACCCCGGAACAGACCGAGGGCCCCGGCGTCCGTCCTGGGGAAGGACGGCCCGCCGGGGCCCTCGGGTCACGCTTTCAAGCTCGCGGATCCATGCCCGCGTGGCGAACGCAGGCCGCGCATGGATCCTGGGTGCCGGACGGGAGCGGATGAGAGAGGGCCCGCTCTGGGTCCACCCGGCGATCAGACCAGATGAGGGGTTCAGCCCTTGACGGCGCCGACCTTCTGCGCCAGCGCCGACTTCTTGTTGGCGGCCTGGTTCTTGTGGATGACGCCCTTGGAGACGGCCTTGTCGAGCTCGCGCGCGGCGACGCGCTGGTACTCGGTGGCCTTCTCGGCGTCACCCGCGGCGGCGGCCTCACGGGCCTTGCGGATCGCGGTCTTCAGAGAGGACTTGACGGCCTTGTTGCGCAGCCGGGCCTTCTCGTTGGTCTTGTTCCGCTTGATCTGGGACTTGATGTTCGCCACGAATGAGCCTTTGCAGGTTCAGGTACGAGGCCGCAAGGGTCCCGTACCGGTGATTTTCTGAAGGAGTGCCTCGCGCTGAGAGGGCATGAGACACAGCCCCCCACAGTACCAGCGGGGCGTGGAGCGCCCAAAACACGGCCCCACCGGCGGTCCCGTCCGCGCCCCTGCCTCCGCCCTCCACCGGTTCTCCGCCGCCCCTCGTGCCGTCCCAGCCCCACCGCGGCTCCCCGCCCATGGGACGATGGAGGCTACGTATCGATCCGACCCGAGACCCGAGACCGCAGAGACTGCGGACGCCTCAAGAATCAGGACCCTGCGTGCCCGCGATCCCCAGCCATGTGCCCGAGCCGAGCCGTACCGACCCGGCGCTGATCCGCAACTTCTGCATCATCGCGCACATCGACCACGGCAAGTCCACGCTCGCCGACCGGATGCTCCAGCTGACCGGTGTGGTCGAGCAGCGGCAGATGCGCGCCCAGTACCTCGACCGCATGGACATCGAGCGCGAGCGCGGCATCACGATCAAGTCCCAGGCGGTGCGGTTGCCGTGGGCCCCGACCCACGACAAGGGCACCGCGCACATCCTCAACATGATCGACACCCCGGGGCACGTCGACTTCACCTACGAGGTCTCGCGGTCGCTCGCCGCGTGCGAGGGCACGATCCTCCTCGTCGACGCCGCCCAGGGCATCGAGGCCCAGACCCTCGCCAACCTCTACCTGGCGATGGAGAACGACCTCACGATCATCCCCGTGCTGAACAAGATCGACCTGCCGGCCGCGCAGCCCGAGAAGTTCGCCGAGGAACTGGCCAACCTGGTCGGCTGCGACCCCGACGACGTGCTCAAGGTCTCGGCCAAGACCGGGCTCGGGGTCGACGCGCTGCTCGACAAGGTCGTCGCCGAGGTCCCGGCCCCGGTCGGCGTCAAGGACGCCCCCGCCCGCGCGATGATCTTCGACTCCGTCTACGACTCCTACCGCGGTGTCGTGACGTACGTCCGTGTCGTCGACGGCCAGCTCAACAAGCGCGAGCGGATCCGGATGATGTCCACCGGCGCCACGCACGAGCTGCTGGAGATCGGCACCAACTCGCCGGAGATGCTCGCCGCCGACGGTCTCGGGGTCGGCGAGGTGGGCTACCTGATCACCGGTGTGAAGGACGTCCGCCAGTCCAAGGTCGGTGACACCGTCACCAGCCAGCACAAGGGCGCCGAGGACCCCCTCGGCGGCTACAAGGACCCCAGGCCCATGGTCTTCTCCGGCCTGTATCCGCTGGACGGCTCCGACTACCCGCTGCTGCGCGAGGCCCTGGACAAGCTCCAGCTCAACGATGCCGCACTGGTCTACGAGCCGGAGACCTCCGCGGCCCTCGGCTTCGGCTTCCGCGTCGGCTTCCTGGGCCTGCTCCACCTCGACGTGATCCGCGAGCGGCTGGAGCGCGAGTTCGGCCTCGACCTCATCGCCACCGCGCCCAACGTGGTCTACCGGGTGATCATGGAGGACGGCACCGAGGTCGACGTCACCAACCCCAGCGAGTTCCCCGAGGGGAAGATCGACGAGGTCTACGAGCCGGTCGTGCGCGCCACGCTCCTGGCGCCGACCGAGTTCATCGGCGCGATCATGGAGCTGTGCCAGACCCGTCGCGGCACCCTGCTCGGCATGGACTACCTCTCCGAGGACCGGGTGGAGATCCGCTACACCCTGCCGCTCGCGGAGATCGTCTTCGACTTCTTCGACCAGCTGAAGTCGAAGACGCGCGGTTACGCCTCGCTGGACTACGAGCCCACCGGCGAGCAGACCTCCAGCCTGGTCAAGGTCGACATCCTGCTGCACGGCGACAAGGTGGACGCCTTCTCGGCGATCACCCACAAGGACCAGGCGTACGCGTACGGCGTCCGGCTCGTCGCCAAGCTCAAGGAGCTGATCCCGCGGCAGGCCTTCGAGGTGCCGGTCCAGGCCGCCATCGGCTCCCGGGTGATCGCCCGCGAGACCATCCGCGCCATCCGCAAGGACGTCCTCGCCAAGTGCTACGGCGGTGACATCTCCCGGAAGCGGAAGCTGCTCGAGAAGCAGAAGGAGGGCAAGAAGCGGATGAAGATGGTGGGTTCCGTGGAGGTTCCGCAGGAGGCGTTCATCGCGGTCCTGTCCAGTGACGACAGCGCGGGGTCGGGCAAGGGCAAGAAGTAGCCGTCGAAGGCAGGAAGCAGCTGCCGGACCGCCCGCCATATCGGGGCGAAACAGGCACCGGGGGGCCCGTCGTGCGAAAGTGCGGCGGGCCTCTTCGCATGTCACGGGCCGCCGTCTGGAGGAAATGACAGGGCGCGGGCCCTTACGCGGTGGCCGGTCGCCCTTTACCCTGATGCCTGCCCCGTAGTTACTCGTGAGTTAAACAAGTGATCGGGCAACCGTCCGAGTCAAGGCCCGAACACCGCCCGAGAGTGAACCAGTCACACCTGAGCCAGCCACACCTGAGCCAGCCGCAACGAGCCAGCCGCACCGTCGCGGGCCCGGAGGATGTCGTGAGCGACACACAGACACTGATCGAGAACCGTCCGCCCTCCGTGGCGGGACTCTTCCTGGAGCGGGTGGCGGCCACGCCGGACGCCGAGGCGTACCGCCACCCGGTGCCGCCGGCCACGGGCGAGGGCCCCGACGACTGGAAGTCGCTCACCTGGGCGCAGGCCGCCGAGCGGGTCTACGCGATCGCGGCCGGTCTGATCGAACTGGGCGTGCAGCCGGAACAGCGGGTGGCGCTGGCCTCCTCGACGAGGCTGGAGTGGATCCTCACCGACCTCGGCATCATGTGCGCGGGCGCGGCGACGACCACCGTCTACCCGCAGACGAACTCCGACGAGTCGGCGTACATCCTCTCCGACTCCGAGAGCCGGGTGCTGATCGCGGAGGACGCCGCGCAGCTGGCCAAGGCGAAGGCGAAACGGGCCGAGCTGCCCGATCTCACCCACGTGGTCGTCATCGACGCGGCCGGTGCCGACACGGGCGAGGACTGGGTCCTCACCCTCGACGAGCTGGAGCGCCGGGGCGCGGCCCGGCTGGAGAAGGACCCGCAGCTGATCAAGGAGCGGGTCGGCGCGCTCACCAAGGACCAGCTCGCCACCCTCATCTACACCTCCGGCACCACCGGCCGGCCCAAGGGCGTCCGCCTCCCGCACGACTGCTGGTCCTACATGGCCAAGGCGATCGCCGCGACCGGCCTCGTCACCAAGGACGACGTGCAGTACCTGTGGCTGCCGCTCGCCCATGTCTTCGGCAAGGTCCTCACCTCCGGCCAGATCGAGGCCGGCCACGTCACCGCCGTCGACGGCCGCGTCGACAAGATCATCGAGAATCTGCCGGTCGTGCAGCCGACCTACATGGCGGCCGTGCCCCGCATCTTCGAGAAGGTCTACAACGGCGTCGCCGCCAAGGCCCGCGCGGGCGGCGGGGCGAAGTACAAGATCTTCCAGTGGGCCGCCGGGATCGCCCGCGAGTACGCCAAGGTCACCCAGGACAACTTCAAGCGCACGGGCACCGCGAGCGCCCCCGCCGGCCTGCGCACCAAGCACGCCGTCGCCGACCGGCTCGTCTACGCCAAGATCAGGGAGGCCTTCGGCGGCCGCCTGCGCGCCTGCGTCTCGGGCTCGGCGGCCCTCGCACCCGAGATCGGCTACTTCTTCGCCGGCGCCGGCATCCACATCCTGGAGGGCTACGGCCTCACCGAGTCCTCCGCCGCGTCCTTCGTCAACCCCGGCGAGGCCTACCGCACCGGCACCGTCGGCAAGCCGCTCCCCGGCACGGAGGTGCGCATCGCGGACGACGGCGAGGTCCTGCTGCGCAGCCCCGGCATCATGGCGGGCTACCACAAGCTGCCCGAGAAGACCGCCGAGGTCCTGGAGGCCGACGGCTGGTTCCACACCGGCGACATCGGCGAGCTGTCGCCCGACGGCTACCTGCGCATCACGGACCGCAAGAAGGACCTCATCAAGACGTCCGGCGGCAAGTACATCGCACCGGCCGAGGTCGAGGGCCAGTTCAAGGCCGTCTGCCCCTACGTCTCCAACATCCTGGTCCACGGCGCCGACCGGAACTTCTGCACCGCGCTCATCGCCCTCGACGAGATCGCGATCACGGAGTGGGCCGAGGAGAACGGCCTGGGCGGCAGGCCGTACGCGGAGATCGTCGCCGCGCCCGCGACGGTCGACATGGTCGACGGCTACGTCCGGCAGCTCAACGAAGGGCTCCAGCGCTGGCAGACCATCAAGAAGTTCCGCGTGCTGCCCCGCGACCTCGACGTCGAACACGGCGAGATCACCCCGAGCCTCAAGCTGAAGCGGCCGGTGGTGGAACGGGAGTACAAGAACCTGATCGAGGAGATGTACGAGGGTTCGCGCGAGGCCTAGTCGGGCCAGGGGCCCGTGCTGCCACGAGCCCCCGCACCCCGGGCCCGGGGCGGCACGGGGCCGGGGCGCGGGGGCCCGGAAGGCCCCGCCGCGCGCTACCGGTGTACGCGGCGCGCGGGGTGGGGCAGCCCGGACCGCGGGCGTCGCCGTCCGTGGGCCTCGCGGTCCGTGGGGTGAAATGCTCGAATTCGCCCGTGCTCCGGCCGGGTTCGGGCAGTCACCTACCACGGTTCTCCCTCATGACGGCCCACTTCGGTAACTCCGCGCTTGGGACAAGGGCCTGTCTGTCACTCTGTCGGCATCGACTGCGAGTACGTCGCACGAACTGCCCAGGGAGCGTCCATGGGGGCCATTCCGACGCAGCGGGAGACCGCCTTCCGCGCCAGCACGGCGCCCGCGCACGCCGAGGCATCCGCCGATCCGTCCGCCCGGGAGTGCGCGCGGGCGCACGTGACCCTGCTGGGCAGCTCCCTCGCACCGGGCGCCGCCCGCGCGATGGTGCGGGACGCCCTCGCAGACTGGACCGAGCTGGGCCTGCCCGGCACGGAACGGCTGACCGAGCACCGGGCCGGCGACGCCCTCGTCGTCGTCAGCGAGCTGGTCACCAACGCGGTCGTGCACGCCGGTACCGACGTCGAGGTCGGCTGCCGGGTGGAGGAGACCGGCGCACTCGTCATCGAGGCCACCGACCACCGCCCTTCCCGCACGCCGACGGGCGGCGACCACGAGACGCCGCAGGAGCCTGCCGAGTACGGGCGCGGGCTGCCGCTCGTCGCCGCGCTCTCGGAGTCCTGGGGGATCACCTTCCGGCCGGGCGCCAAGACGGTGTGGGCGCGCCTGCCGGCAGGGGGCACGGAGGCCGCCGACGGCACCGGGGCGGGTGCCGGGGCCGCCGGGGCGGCAGCCCGGGCCGGTGACGCGGCTGAGGCAGAGCCGTCCGGAACCGCGAAGCATGCGGGCGCATATGCCGAAACGGTCCACCACGGTGCGCTGCCCGGCGGGGCGGAGGGCGTCGAACGCCCCGACGGCACTGACCGTGCGCCCGCAGGGAGCGGAGCGGTGGCCGGGGAGGGGGCCCACCGCTCCCCGCGCGACCGCGAGTGGCTGGGCCGCGACGCCCTGTCCTTCCTCGCCGAGGCCTCCGGCCTCCTGGCCGGAGAGCTGGACGAGGAACGGGTCGCCTCCCTCGCCGGACAGCTGATCGTGCCCCGGCTCGCCGACTGGTGCGGCGTGTGGCTGGAGGACGAGTCGCTGGGCCGGGGCGCCTGGAGCGGCGACCCGGGCGCGGCCGTCGGCGCCCGGCTGGCGCGTGTGCGGTACGCGGGGGAGGGCCACCTCGACGAGCTGCGCCTGGCCCTGGAGAAGGACCCGCCCCGATCGCGCGACCCGTGGCGCTCCGGCCCCGTCGACCACCCCTGGCCCGGCGACGCGCTCGGCTCTGACGGCACCCGCGGCGTCGCGCTCGCCTACCGCCTGGTCGCCGACGGCCGCCCACTCGGCACCCTGGTCATCGGCCGGGCGGACACCACCGGCGCCCCCGACACCCCAAGCGCCACCATCAGCACCTCCGCCACCATCAGCACCACCAGCTCCCCCGGCACCCTCGATCCCCCCGTCTCCTCCGGCTTCCCCGACGAGATCACCGGCCTGGTCGGAGACCTCAGCCGCCGGGTGGCGCTCGCCCTCGGCACCGCCCGTCAGTACGCCCGGCAGGCCACCATCAGCGCCGTTCTCCAGCGCGGCCTGCTCCCCGGTGCCGTCGCCGTGATCCCCGGCGTGAGCAGTGCCCTCGTCTACGAACCGTGCGACAAGGGCGGCCCCAGCGGCGACTTCTACGACCTCTTCCCGGCCGGCGAGGGCCGCTGGTGCTTCGCCGTCGGCGACGTCCAGGGCAAGGGCCCCGAGGCCGCCGTCGTCATCGGGCTCGCCCGGCCCTGGCTGCGGCTGCTGGCCCGCGAGGAGTACGGCGTCCCCGACGTCCTGGACCGCCTCAACCAGCTCCTCCTCGACGACGCCACGGAGGCCGCGGACGCCGCCGCCCGTGCACTGGTCGTCGCGGGCGGCCCGCCGCTTGCCCCGGGCGACGGCCCGCAGACCCGCTTCCTCTCCCTGCTCTACGGCGAGCTGGCCCCCTTCGACGGCGGCGTCCGCTGCACCCTCGCCTCCGCCGGGCACCCGCTGCCGCTGCTCCTCGGACCCGACGGCGCCGTCCGGGCGGTCGCGGCCCCGCAGACCCTGCTCGGCGTCGTCGAGGGCGCGACGTACGTCAGTGACACCTTCGAGCTGCGCTCCGGCGACACCCTGCTGTGCGTCACCGACGGGGTCACGGAGCGGCGCAGCGGCTCCCTCCAGTTCGACGACGGCGACGGGCTGGCCGCGGCGCTCTCCGGGTGCGCGGGCCTGGACGCCGACCTGGTCGCCGAGCGCATCAGGCGCCTGGTGCACGAGTTCGGCCCCCGGCCCCCGGAGGACGACCTGGCGCTGCTGGTACTGCAGGCCGAGTAGGCCGAGAAAGGCTGAGAGAGGCCGAGAACGCCGACAGCCGAGCAGCAGTGGCCGTACGGGACAATGGAACGCATGCCCTCCGCACTCCCCGACGGCGAGCCCGTCCCCGCCGACGGTGCCCTGCCCGCGTCCGCGCTCGCCGGGGCCGCCGACCGGCCCCTCGGCTTCTACCTGCACGTGCCCTACTGCGCGACCCGCTGCGGCTACTGCGACTTCAACACCTACACCGCCACCGAGCTGCGCGGCACCGGCGGTGTCCTCGCCTCCCGCGACAACTACGCGGAGACCGTCGCCGACGAGGTCCGCCTGGCCCGCAAGGTGCTCGGCGACGACCCGCGCGAGGTCCGCACCGTCTTCGTCGGCGGCGGTACGCCGACCCTGCTGGACGCGGGTGACCTGGTACGGATGCTGGGCGCGATCCGCGACGAGTTCGGCCTCGCCCCCGACGCGGAGATCACCACGGAGGCCAACCCGGAGTCCGTCGACCCGGCCTACCTCGCCACCCTCCGCGAGGGCGGCTTCAACCGGATCTCCTTCGGCATGCAGAGCGCCAAGCAGCACGTCCTGCGTGTCCTGGACCGCACCCACACCCCCGGCCGTCCCGAGGCCTGCGTCGCCGAGGCCCGCGCGGCCGGCTTCGACCACGTCAACCTCGACCTGATCTACGGCACCCCCGGCGAGTCCGACGACGACTGGCGCGCCTCGCTGGACGCCGCGCTCGGCGCCGGACCCGACCACGTGTCGGCGTACGCGCTGATCGTCGAGGAGGGCACGCAGCTCGCCCGGCGCATCCGGCGCGGCGAGGTCCCCATGACCGACGACGACGTCCACGCCGACCGCTACCTGATCACCGAAGAGACCCTGTCCGCGGCGGGCTTCGACTGGTACGAGGTGTCCAACTGGGCCACCTCCGACGCGGGCCGCTGCCTGCACAACGAGCTGTACTGGCGGGGGGCCGACTGGTGGGGCGCGGGCCCGGGCGCGCACTCCCACGTGGGCGGCGTGCGCTGGTGGAACGTGAAGCACCCCGGCGCGTACGCGGGAGCGCTGGCGGCGGGGAAGTCGCCGGGCGCCGGGCGGGAGATCCTTGACGACGAGGACCGCCGTGTGGAGCGCATCCTGCTGGAACTGCGCCTGCGCGAGGGCGTCCCGCTCTCGCTCCTCCGCGAGGACGGCCTCGCGGCGTCCCGCCGTGCTCTGTCCGACGGCCTCCTCCAGCAGGCACCGTACGACGACGGCCGCGCGGTGCTCACTCTCCGCGGACGGCTCCTGGCGGACGCGGTGGTGCGGGACCTCGTGGACTGATCACTCGGGGGGGGGGGAGTGAATCGGTGTCGGACGGGGGTTCACTCCGGCGCCGGTCCGTAGTCTGCATACGTGAACGAGCAGCAGCTACCGCTGGAGGCTCTGGGCACCGAACTCGACACCAGCGACCTCACCACCTTCACCGGCGTCAGGCCCCACCGCTACCCGTGACGAAGTCGATCAGTTCCTCGACCCGTCCAAGGAGCGCCGGCTCCAGGTCCTTGTAGGAGTTGACCCGCGCCAGGATCGCCTGCCACACCGCGCCGGTGTTCTCCGGCGGCCAGCCCAGCGCCCGGCACACCCCCGTCTTCCAGTCCTGGCCGTGCGGCACCCGTGGCCAGCCCTCGATGCCGAGGGACGCCGGTTTCACGGCCTCCCAGATGTCGATGTACGGGTGGCCGACCACCAGCGCGTGCTCGCTCGTCACCGACTCCGCGATCCGCGACTCCTTCGACCCCGGCACCAGGTGGTCCACCAGGACGCCCAGCCGCGCGTCCGGTCCCGGCGCGAAGTCGGCGACGATCGACGGCAGGTCGTCCACGCCGCCCAGGTACTCCACGACCACGCCCTCCACGCGCAGGTCGTCGCCCCAGACCTTCTCGACCAGCTCGGCGTCGTGCCGCCCCTCGACATAGATGCGCCCGGCGCGCGCGACCCGTGCGCGGGCGCCCGGGACGGCGACGGAACCGGACGCCGTACGGGACGGCCGCGCCGGGCCGGAGGAGGACGACGGCCGCACCAGCGTCACCACACGCCCCTCCAGCAGGAAGCCGCGCGGCTCCATCGGGAACACCCGGTGCTTGCCGAAGCGGTCCTCCAGGGTCACCGTGCCCGCCTCGCAACCGATCACCGCGCCGCAGAAGCCGGTGCCGGGCTCCTCGACGACCAGGCCGGGATCGGCCGGTACCTCGGGTACGGGCTGCGGCTTCTTCCACGGAGGGGTCAGGTCGGCGGAGTACTGGCGCATTCTGCCGACGATACGAGGAACGCGCGCCCGCTGATCAGCGCGACACGCCGATCAGTGCGACACGCCGATCAACGCGACACGCTGAAACGGGCGGCCAGCGCGTCCCGTTGGGCCCGGACGAAGGCCGCGTCCACCACCGCTCCGTGACCGGGGACGTACCGTGCGTCGGGCCCGCCCAGCTCCAGCAGCCGGTCCAGGGCAGCGGGCCAGCGCGACGGCACGGCGTCGGGGCCCGCCTGCGGCTCACCGGACTCCTCGACCAGGTCCCCGCAGAAGACGACCTCCACCTTGCCCGGCACCAGCACCGCGAGGTCGTGTCCGGTGTGCCCGGGGCCCACGTTCGCGAGCAGGACCTGCCGGCCGCCGCCCAGGTCGAGCGTCCACTCGCCGCTCACCTCGTGCGGGACCCGCACGAGCGCGTCGGCCGCCTCCTCCGCGCGCCCCGCGTCCAGCCCCTCCGCCACCGCGTCCGCCCGCAGCGCCTCCCGCCCGTGTCCGCCCGCCGCGAACAACGCGTCCGTGCCCACCGCCCCGTACACCCGGGCGCCCGCGAACGCCGCGGCGCCGAAGACGTGGTCGAAGTGCGGGTGGGTCAGCGCGAGATGTGTCACACGGTGCCCCGCGAGCCGCTGCGCCCCCGCACGCAACCGGGCGCCCTCGCCCAGGTCGGAGCCCGCGTCGACCATCAGCGCCGCCCCCGCGCCGACGACCAGACCGGCCGTGCAGTCCCAGCCCGGCAGCCGGCACCGGCCCACCCCGGCAGCCAGCCGCTCCCAGCCCGCCTCTTCCCACGCCCCATTCATGAGGACGACGCTATCGGCCCGGGCATCCCGGGGTCCCCGGGCGCGGCGGCGCGGTACCGCGACCGGCCTTGCCGTGGGCGTACCCCACGGCCGTACACTGGGCCGGGGAAGTCTGGCACTCGCACACCATGAGTGCCAGGACAAAACGGCAGGACAGACGAAACAGCAGGACACGGGCGGACGACTCCGGGAGGTGCGCGCGATGCTCAGTGAACGCAGGCTCGAGGTGCTGCGCGCCATCGTCCAGGACTACGTCGGCACCGAGGAGCCCGTCGGCTCCAAGGCCCTCACCGAGCGGCACAACCTCGGCGTCTCGCCGGCCACCGTGCGCAACGACATGGCGGCCCTGGAGGACGAGGGCTTCATCGCCCAGCCGCACACCAGTGCCGGGCGCATCCCGACGGACAAGGGCTACCGGCTCTTCGTCGACAAGCTGGCCGGCGTCAAGCCCATGACCGCGCCCGAGCGGCGCGCCATCCAGAACTTCCTGGAGGGCGCCGTCGACCTCGACGACGTCGTGGCCCGCACGGTGCGGCTGCTCGCGCAGCTCACCCGGCAGGTCGCCGTCGTGCAGTACCCCTCGCTGACCCGCTCGACCGTGCGGCACGTGGAGCTGCTGGCCCTCGCGCCCGCCCGCCTGATGCTCGTGCTGATCACGGACACCGGCCGGGTCGAGCAGCGGATGGTCGACTGTCCGGCACCGTTCGGCGAGGCCGCCCTCGCCGACCTGCGCGCACGGCTCAACAGCCGTGTCGCCGGGCGCCGTTTCACGGACGTGCCGGGTCTGGTCGAGGAACTGCCCGAGGCCTTCGAGGCCGAGGATCGCGGTACGGTCTCCACCGTGCTCTCCACTCTCCTGGAGACGCTGGTCGAGGAGAACGAGGAGCGGTTGATGATCGGCGGCACCGCCAATCTGACCCGCTTCGGGCACGACTTCCCCTTGGTGATCCGGCCGGTGCTGGAGGCGCTGGAGGAGCAGGTCGTGCTCCTCAAGCTCCTCGGCGAGGCGAAGGATCCGGGCGTGACCGTACGGATCGGTCACGAGAACGCCCACGAAGGACTCAACTCAACGTCCGTCGTGTCGGTCGGTTACGGTTCGGGCGGCGAGGCGGTTGCCAAGCTCGGCGTGGTCGGACCGACCCGCATGGACTACCCGGGAACGATGGGAGCGGTACGCGCAGTGGCACGGTACGTCGGACAGATCCTGGCGGAGTCGTAGGTGGCCACGGACTACTACGCCGTACTCGGCGTACGCCGCGACGCGTCCCAGGACGAGATCAAGAAGGCGTTCCGGAGGCTCGCCCGCGAGCTGCACCCGGACGTCAACCCCGATCCGAAGACCCAGGAGCGGTTCAAGGAGATCAACGCCGCCTACGAGGTGCTGTCGGACCCGCAGAAGAAGCAGGTCTACGACCTCGGCGGCGACCCCCTCTCGCAGGCCGCCGGCGGCGGCGGTGCGGGCGGCTTCGGCGCGGGCGGCTTCGGGAACTTCTCGGACATCATGGACGCGTTCTTCGGTACGGCGTCGCAGCGCGGGCCGCGCTCGCGCACCCGCCGCGGCCAGGACGCGATGATCCGCATCGAGGTCGAGCTGGACGAGGCGGCCTTCGGCACGACCAAGGACATCCAGGTCGACACGGCCGTCGTCTGCAACACCTGCAACGGCGAGGGCGCGGCGCCCGGCACCTCTGCCCAGACCTGCGACATGTGCCGCGGCCGCGGTGAGGTCTCCCAGGTCACCCGCTCCTTCCTGGGCCAGGTCATGACCTCCCGGCCCTGCCCGCAGTGCCAGGGCTTCGGCACCGTCGTCCCGACCCCGTGCCCGGAGTGCGCGGGCGACGGCCGGATCCGCTCGCGGCGCACCCTGACCGTGAAGATCCCGGCCGGTGTCGACAACGGCACCCGGATCCAGCTCGCGGGCGAGGGCGAGGTCGGCCCCGGCGGCGGCCCCGCCGGCGACCTGTACGTCGAGATCCACGAACTGCCCCACTCGACCTTCCAGCGCCGCGGCGACGACCTGCACTGCACGGTCACCATCCCGATGACGGCGGCGGCCCTCGGCACGAAGGTGCCGCTGGAGACCCTCGACGGCATGGAGGAGGTCGACATCCGGCCGGGCACCCAGTCCGGCCAGTCGATCCCGCTGCACGGCCGGGGCATCACCCACCTGCGCGGCGGCGGCCGCGGCGACCTCATCGTCCACGTCGAGGTCACCACGCCCACCAAGCTCGACCCCGAACAGGAACGCCTCCTGCGCGAACTGGCCCAGCAGCGCGGCGAGGAACGGCCGACGGGCCAGTTCCAGCCGGGGCAGCAGGGGCTCTTCTCCCGCCTGAAGGACGCCTTCAACGGGCGCTGACCGGCGGCCGGCCGGCGGAGGCCGCGTCCCCCGGGATGCGGATGACTCTGGCGTATGCCAACGGAAGCCCGGATTCGGACGGGTGTGGAGGACGTGACACCATGCGGTCATGTCCTCCGCACTGACCGATCTCTTCCCCTACCCGATCGTGCAGGCGCCGATGGCGGGAGGCGTCTCCGTGCCGCCGCTCGCCGCCGCGGTCTGCGAGGCGGGCGGGCTGGGCTTCCTCGCCGCCGGCTACAAGACCGCCGACGGGATGTACCAGGAGATCAAACAGCTGCGGAGCCTCACCTCCCGTTCCTTCGGCGTCAACCTCTTCCTGCCGCAGCCGGAGACGGCCGACCCCGCCGCCGTCGGCGTCTACGCCCACCAGCTGGCCGGCGAGGCCGCCTGGTACGAGACGGAACTGGGCGACCCCGACAGCGGCCGGGACGACGGCTACGACGCCAAGCTCGCCGTACTCCTCGACGACCCGGTGCCGGTGGTCTCCTTCCACTTCGGCGTCCCGAGCCCCGAGGTCGTCGACTCCCTGCACCGCGTCGGCACCTTCGCCCTGGTCGCCGCGACCACGGCGGAGGAGGCCCGGGCCGTCGAGCAGTCCGGCGCCGACGCGGTGATCGCGCAGGGCGCCGAGGCCGGCGGACACCAGGGCACCCACCGCGACAGCGCGGAGACCGGCGGATCCGGCACCGGACTGCTGTCGCTGGTCGCCCAGGTACGGGAGACGGTGAGCCTGCCGATCGTCGCCGCGGGCGGCATCATGCGCGGCGGCCAGATCGCCTCCGTCCTCGCCGCCGGAGCGAGCGCGGCCCAGCTCGGCACGGCCTTCCTCGCCACCCCCGAGTCGGGCGCGCACGCCGTGCACAAACAGGCGCTGACCAACCCGCTGTTCGTCCGCACCGAACTGACCCGCGCCTTCTCCGGCCGCCCCGCCCGCGGCCTGGTCAACCGCTTCCTGCGCGAGCACGGGCCCTACGCGCCCGCCGCGTACCCCGACGTCCACCACCTCACCTCGCCGTTGCGCAAGGCGGCGGCGAAGGCGGGCGACGCGCAGGGCATGGCCCTCTGGGCGGGACAGGGCCACCGGATGGCCCGGGAGCTGCCCGCCGGACAGCTGGTCGAGGTGCTGGTGGCCGAACTCGCCGCCGCCGGGACGGCGTTGTCGGGCTACGCGACCTACACGACGGGGGGCGCCGGCCGATGACGGCACCGGTGTTCGTGGTCGGCTCCCTCACCCCCCGGGACCTGCCCGGCGGGGAGTACGTCGTCGACGGCCCCGAGGGGCGGCACGCCGTCTCCGTCAAGCGGCTGCGCGCCGGAGAGGACGTGGTCCTCACCGACGGGCGCGGGCACTGGGCCGAGGGCGTGGTGAAGGCCGCCGAGGGCAAGGACCGCCTCGTCGTCGCGGAGCTGGACCAGGTCCACGAGGAGCCGCCCGGGCAGCCCCGCATCACCGTCGTCCAGGCCCTGCCCAAGGGCGACCGGGGCGAGCTGGCCGTCGAGACGATGACCGAGGTCGGTGTGGACGCGATCGTGCCGTGGGCGGCGTCCCGGTGCATCACCCAGTGGAAGGGCGAACGCGGCCTCAAGGCACTCGGCAAGTGGCGGGCCACGGCCCGGGAGGCCGGCAAGCAGTCCCGCCGGGTCCGCTTCCCCGACGTCGCGGACGCGGCGACGAGCAAACAGGTTGCCTCACTTCTCGCCGACGCCGACTTCGCCGCCGTCCTCCACGAGAGCGGCGACGCCCCGCTGTCCACGGCCCAACTCCCCGCCTCCGGCGACATCGTGCTGGTCGTCGGTCCCGAAGGGGGCGTGTCCCCGGACGAGTTGGCGCTCTTCGCCGAGGCCGGTGCCCGCCCCTACCGCCTGGGCCGCAGCGTCCTGCGCACCTCCACCGCGGGCACCGCGGCCACCGCCGCACTGCTGACCCGCACCGGCCGCTGGTCCTGACGGCGCCCGACGGCCCGCGCGCTGCCCGGGGGTGGTGAGGAGTGGCCGTATGCGCCCTTTCGTCCGCCGCGCACCGGTGGCACGCTGCCGTCCATGGGGGCATTGAGGCGGATCCTGCGCACCGCACCGGTGGCCGTCGGCGCGGCCGTCGCCGTCGGCGGACTCGCCGCGTGCGAGCCGGGCGGGATCGGTACGGCCACGGTGTCGTACACGACCGACCAGACCGCGACCCGCGAACTGGACCGGCAGCAGACACAGGTGCGGTGGCTCACCTGCACCGCCTCCCGCGACGGCGACGGCGACGGCGACGGCGAGGGCGACGGCGACAAGAGCGACAGCGACGGTGGCAGTGGCACGGGTGCACGCGCCACCGCCCCGGCCGGTGCGGAGAAGACCCTCGTCACCGTCGACTGCGAGGGCAAGACCGACGACGACAAGGACATCACCGTCCACGGCAAGGTCACCCGCGTCGTCAACGGCGCCTGCGTACGCGGCGACCTCACCGCCGAGGTGGGCGGCAAACAGGTCTTCCACGTCGACGGACTGGGCAACTGCGATACGGCCGGCACCCCGCCCGCCGACCGCCCCTCACCGCAGCGGCCCGGGCCCACCGTGACCGTCACCCGCACCATCTGGTGCCCGGACGACCCGCACTGCCGTCCGGTGGAGGGCAAGTAGCGCGCGGCCGTCGTGCACCGGCCACCGGTGGCCGGTGGCCGGTGGCCGGTAAGTGATCCAAACCTCTGTCGGCGGGCGGCGCCCCTGCATAGGGTGAGGGGGTGACACAGCCCGTAGCGCCTGCCTATCTCCGTTTTCCGCACCCGCACGGCGAGTTGGTCGCCTTCACCGCCGAGGACGACGTGTGGCTCGCCCCGCTCGACGGCGGCCGGGCCTGGCGGGTCAGCGCCGACAACGTGCCGGTGAACCACCCGCGCATCTCGCCCGACGGCACCGCGGTCGCCTGGACCTCCACCCGCGACGGCGCCCCCGAGGTGCACGTCGCTCCCGTCGACGGCGGCCCCGCCAAGCGCCTCACCCACTGGGGCAGCAACCGGACCCAGGTACGCGGCTGGACCGCCGACGGCCGCGTCCTCGCCCTCAGCACCCAAGGCCAGGCCAGCCTGCGCCGCAGCTGGGCCCGTGCCGTCCCGCTCGACGGCGGACCGGCCACCACCCTGCCCTACGGCCCCGTCGGCGACGTCGCCCAGGGCACGCACACCGTGCTGCTCTCCGCGCCCATGGGCCGCGAGGCCGCCTGGTGGAAGCGCTACCGGGGCGGCACCGCGGGCAAGTTGTGGATCGACCGCGAGGACGACGGCGAGTTCGTACGCCTGCACGCGGACCTCGACGGCAACATCGAGTACCCCTTCTGGGTCGGCGACCGGATCGCGTTCCTCTCCGACCACGAGGGCACCGGCGCCCTCTACTCCTCCCTCGCCGACGGCTCCGACCTGCGCCGCCACACTCCCCTCGAGGGCTTCTACGCCCGCCACGCCACGACCGACGGCACCCGTGTCGTCTACGCGTCCGCCGGTGAACTGTGGACGCTGGACGACCTCGACGGCGCCGAGCCCCGCCGGCTCGACATCCGGCTCGGCGGCGCCCGCGTCGACCTCCAGCCGTACCCCGTCAACGCCGCCCGCTGGTTCGGGTCCGCGTCCCCCGACCACACCGCGCGCGGCAGCGCCGTCGCCGTACGCGGCGGCGTGCACTGGGTCACCCACCGCTCGGGACCCGCCCGCGCCCTCGCGGCGACCCCCGGCGTCCGCACCCGGCTGCCGCGCACCTTCCGCGCCGAGGGCGAGGAGTGGGTGGTGTGGGTGACGGACGCCGAGGGCGACGACGCCCTGGAGTTCGCGCCCGCCACCGGCCTCGCGCCCGGCGCCACCGCGCGGCGGCTGGCCGCCGGACAGCTCGGCCGGGTGCTGAACCTCGCCGTGGCCCCCGACGGCAGCCGGGCCGCCGTCGCCTCGCACGACGGACGGGTCCTGCTCGTGGAGCGCGAGACCGGCGAGGTCCGCGAGGTCGACCGCAGCGAGAACGGCGACGCCTCCGGCCTGGTCTTCTCGCCCGACTCCGCCTGGCTCGCCTGGTCCCACCCCGGACCCGACCCGCTGCGCCAGCTCAAACTCGCCAACACCACCGACCTGTCGGTGAGCGAGGCGACACCGCTGCGCTTCAGGGACTACGCGCCCGCCTTCACCCTGGACGGCAAGCACCTCGCCTTCCTCTCCGCCCGTTCCTTCGACCCGGTCTACGACGAGCACGTCTTCGACCTCGCCTTCGTCGAGGGCGCCCGCCCCTACCTGATCACCCTCGCCGCGACCACCCCCTCGCCCTTCGGGCCGCAGCGCCACGGGCGTCCCTTCGAGACGCCGGACCGCGAGGAGACCCCCGACAGCGAGGGCACCCCCACCACCCGGATCGACATCGAGGGCCTCGCCGACCGCATCGTGCCGTTCCCGGTGGAGGCCGCCCGCTACTCCGGGCTGCGCGCGGCCAAGGACGGCGTGCTGTGGCTGCGCCACCCGCTCACCGGCGTCCTCGGAGCCTCCCGCGCCAACCCGGAGGACCCCGACCCCAACACCGAGCTGGAGCGCTACGACCTCGCCCAGCAGCGCGTCGAGCACCTCGGGGGCGACGCCGACCACTTCGAGGTCAGCGGCGACGGCAAGCGGGTGCTGCTGTGGACCGACGGACGGCTCAAGGTCGTACCCAGCGACCGGCGGGCCTCCGGCGACGAGGACAGCGACACCAACATCACCGTCGACCTGGGGCGGATCCGGCAGACCGTCGAACCGGCCGCCGAGTGGCGGCAGATGTTCGACGAGACCGGCCGCATCATGCGGGACCACTACTGGCGGGCCGACATGAACGGCGTCGACTGGGACGCCGTCCTGGACCGCTACCGGCCCGTCCTCGACCGCGTCGCCACCCACGACGACCTGGTCGACCTCCTGTGGGAGGTGCACGGCGAACTCGGCACCTCGCACGCCTACGTCACCCCGCGCGGCGGCCACGGCTCCGGCGCCCGGCAGGGCCTGCTCGGCGCCGACCTCTCCCGCCACGAGGACGGCGCCTGGCACATCGACCGCGTGCTGCCCTCCGAGACCTCCGACCCCGACGCCCGCTCCCCGCTCGCCGCGCCCGGTGTCGCCGTGCGCGCCGGCGACGCGATCGTCGCGGTCGCCGGACAGGCCGTCGACCCGGTCACCGGGCCGGGGCCGCTGCTCGTCGGCACGGCGGGCAAGCCGGTGGAGCTGACCATCTCCCCGTCCGGCGGGGGAGAGGTGCGGCACGCCGTCGTCGTCCCGCTCGCCGACGAGGAGCCGCTGCGCTACCACGCCTGGGTCGCCGACCGCCGCGCCTACGTCCACGAGAAGTCCGGCGGCAGGCTCGGCTACCTGCACGTCCCCGACATGCAGGCGCCCGGCTGGGCCCAGATCCACCGCGACCTGCGCGTCGAGGTGGCCCGCGAGGGCCTGGTCGTCGACGTGCGCGAGAACCGCGGCGGTCACACCTCCCAGCTGGTCGTGGAGAAGCTGGCCCGGCGCATCGTCGGCTGGGACCTGCCGCGCGGCATGCGGCCGTCCAGCTACCCGCTGGACGCGCCCCGCGGGCCGGTCGTCGCCGTCGCCAACGAGTTCTCCGGCTCGGACGGCGACATCGTCAACGCCGCCATCAAGGCACTCGGGATCGGACCGGTCGTCGGCGTGCGCACCTGGGGCGGCGTCATCGGCATCGACAGCCGCTACCGGCTGGTCGACGGCACACTGATCACGCAGCCGAAGTACGCGTTCTGGCTGGAGGGTTACGGCTGGGGAGTGGAGAACCACGGCGTCGACCCGGACGTGGAGGTCCCCCAGCGCCCCCAGGACCACGCGGCGGGCCGCGACCCGCAACTGGACGAGGCGATCGCGCTGGCCCTGGCGGCCCTGGAGGAAACCCCGGCGAAGACCCCGCCGAGCCTGCCGTAGCCTGCGGCCGCTCAGCCGCGGGCAGCCGTGCCTCTCCCAAGTGCCCCAAGGGCCTGGGAGTTGCCCCCGGGGCGGCACGACTGCCCGCGGCTGCGGTGCGCTCCGGAGCGGCGGGGCCGCCCGCCCCGGAGCGCACCGCAGCTGCGCGGACGCGACAGCGCGGCCGATACGATGCCCGTCAGAAGATCACCGGCGTGAGGAGCACCCCATGGCAGGGGAACCCCAGGACGACTGCCTGTTCTGCAAGATCGTCGCAGGCCAGATCCCGGCGACGATCGTCCGCGAGACGGACACCACCGTCGCCTTCCGCGACATCAACCCCCAGGCCCCCACCCACGTCCTGGTGATCCCCAAGGCCCACCACAAGGACGCCGCCGCCCTCGCCGCCGCCGCACCGCAGCTCGCCGCCGACGTCCTGCGCGAGACACAGGCCGTCGCCGACGCGGAGCAGCTGGACAGCTACCGCACCACCTTCAACACCGGCGCCGGCGCGGGCCAGACCGTCTGGCACGCGCACGCCCACGTCCTCGGCGGCCGCGGCCTCGAATGGCCCCCCGGATAGCCCGGGACGGAACAGACCCGTGTCCGTACGCGAACTCGTCGTCCTCGGCACCGCCAGCCAGGTCCCGACCCGGCACCGCAACCACAACGGCTACCTCCTCCGCTGGGACGGCGAGGGCATCCTGTTCGACCCCGGCGAGGGCACGCAGCGCCAGATGCTGCGCGCCGGGGTCGCCGCCCACGACCTGAACCGGATCTGCGTCACGCACTTCCACGGCGACCACAGCCTCGGACTCGCCGGCGTCATCCAGCGCGTCAACCTCGACCGGGTCCCGCACCAGGTCACCGCCCACTACCCGCGCTCCGGGCAGCGCTTCTTCGAGCGCCTGCGGTACGCCACCGCCTACCGCGAGACCGTCGCCCTCACCGAGGCCCCCGTCGAGACGGACGGCCCCCTCGCCGTCACCCCCGCCTACACCCTGGACGCGCGCAGGCTCTCGCACCCCGTCGAGTCGTACGGCTACCGGCTCACCGAGCCCGACGGCCGCCGCATGCTCCCCGACCGCCTCGCCGCGCACGGCATCAAGGGCCCCGACGTCGGCCGCATCCAGCGCGACGGCTCGCTGAACGGCGTACCGCTCGACGAGGTCAGCGAGGTACGCCCCGGCCAGCGGTTCGCGTTCGTCATGGACACCCGGCTCTGCGAGGGCGTGCACGCGCTGGCCGAGGGCTGCGACCTGCTGGTGATCGAGTCCACCTTCCTCGACGAGGACGAGACCCTCGCCGCCGACCACGGCCACCTCACCGCGGGCCAGGCCGCCCGCGCCGCCCGGGACGCCGGCGTACGGCACCTCGTCCTGACCCACTTCAGCCAGCGCTACTCCGACCCCGGGGAGTTCGAGCGGCAGGCGAGGGCGGCCGGATTCGACGGCGAGCTGACCGTGGCCCGCGACCTCACCCGCATCCCGGTTCCGAAACGTCGGTGAAACCGCCGTACGATGCTCTGATGCCCCTGCCCATAGCTGAACTGCACCTCCACATCGAAGGCACCCTGGAACCCGAGCTGGCCTTCGCGCTGGCCGCCCGCAACGGCGTCGCCCTCCCGTACGCGGACGAGGACGCCCTGCGCGAGGCATACCGCTTCGAGGACCTCCAGTCCTTCCTGAACCTGTACTACGAACTGATGGCCGTCCTGCGCACCGAGCGGGACTTCGAGGACCTCGCCAACGCCTACCTCGCCCGCGCCGCCGCCCAGGGCGTCCGGCACGCCGAGATCTTCTTCGACCCGCAGGCCCACTTCGCCCGGGGCGTGGAGATGGGCACGGTCGTGGAGGGGCTGTGGCGGGCGCTCGGCAGCAGCCGCGAGAACCACGGCGTCTCCACCCGGCTGATCCTCTGCTTCCTGCGCGACGACTCCGCCGAGTCGGCGCTGGCGACCCTGGACGCCGCGAAGCCGTACCTCGACCGGATCACCGGCGTCGGCCTGGACTCCGCCGAGGCCGGCCACCCGCCGGCCAAGTTCCGCGAGGTGTACGAGGCCGCCGCCGCGCTCGGCCTGCGCCGGGTCGCGCACGCCGGCGAGGAGGGCCCGCCCGAGTACGTCGTCGAGGCCCTCGACGTCCTCGGCGTCGAGCGGATCGACCACGGACTGCGCTCGGTCGAGGATCCGGCGCTGGTGGAGCGGCTGGTGCGCGAGCGCGTCCCGCTCACCCTGTGCCCGCTCTCCAACGTCCGGCTGCGCACGGTCGACACCCTCGCCGACCACCCGCTGCCCGCGATGCTCGACGCCGGGCTGATGTGCACGGTCAACTCCGACGACCCCGCCTACTTCGGCGGCTACGCGGGCGACAACTTCGACGCCGTGCGCCGTGCCCTCGGCCTCGGCGACGAACGGCTGCGGGAACTGGCCCGCAACTCGTTCCTCGCCTCCTTCCTGGAGGACGACGAGGAACTGCGGGCACGCTGCCTGGCCGAGGTGGACGCCTACACGTTCTCCTAGCGCGCCGGGACGCCCGCGGACTGTCGGCGGCGTGGTGCACACTGGCCTGATCCGCACCATGCCAGGGAGCGCCCGTGACAGCGTCCACCGTGTCCACAGCGTCCGACGCGCCTGCCGCGCCACCCATGCCGGCCGCCGTGAGAACGCATCGCCACACCCAGGCCGAGGGAGCGCACAGCCACCCTCTGGTCGATCCCCTCGCCGCCGCGCGCGGCCCGCAGGACCCGCCGTGGGACGTGTATCTGACCGGCACCGTCTTCCTCGACGTCGTCTTCACCGGGCTCGACTCCGCCCCGGTGCGCGGCACCGAGTCCTGGGCCCGCGGGATGGGGTCGAGTCCGGGCGGCATCGCCAACATGGCGACCGCGCTGGCCCGCCTCGGCCTGCGGACCTCGCTGGCCGCGGCCTTCGGCGACGACCACTACGGCGACTACTGCTGGGACGCCCTCGCCCAGGGCGAGGGCATCGACCTCGGCCCCTCGCGCACCGTGTCCGGCTGGCACTCGCCGGTCACGGTCTCCATGGCGTACGAGGGGGAGCGCACGATGGTCTCCCACGGCCACGAGCCGCCGCCCCAGGAGCCGTCGCCGCACTGCCCGCCCCGCGCCCGCGCGGCCGTCGCCTCCCTCGCGCCCGGCGTCCGCGCCCCCTGGATCGCCCAGGCCGCGGCGCGCGGCACCCGGGTCTTCGCCGACGTCGGCTGGGACGACACCGGTGCCTGGGACCTCGCGGGCCTGCCCGACCTCGCGCACTGCGAGGCCTTCCTGCCCAACGCGGAGGAGGCCATGCGCTACACCGGCGCCACCTGCCCGCGCGCCGCCGCGCACGCCCTGACCGAGCACGTGCCGCTCGCCGTGGTGACGCTCGGCGCGGAGGGCGCCTACGCGGTGGACCGGCGTACGGGGGAGAGCGCCGAGGTCCCGGCCATCGAGGTGGAGGCCCTCGACCCGACCGGCGCCGGGGACGTCTTCGTCGCCGGGTTCGTCACCGGCACCCTGGCCGGCTGGCCGCTGGCCGACCGGCTGGCCTTCGCCGGACTGACCGCGGCCCTCTCCGTCCAGGAGTTCGGCGGCTCCCTGTCGGCGCCCGGCTGGGGCGAGATCGCCACCTGGTGGCGCAAGGTCCAGTCCGTCCAGGGCGAGGACCCGGCCCTGCGCCGCTACGCGTTCCTCGCCGGCCTCGTCCCCGACGACCTCCCCGGCCCCTGGCCCCAGCGCCGCGCGGTCCCCACCATCGGCTTCCGCCCCCCGACGCCCTGACGGGGGACCGGGCGCGGGGTGCGGCGCCCGGGGGGCGGACGGGTGGGCGGTTTCGGTGCCTGGGCCTGCGGTTGCCCCGGGGCGTCCTCAGAACCCCAGTCGTCGCAGCTGCTTCGGGTCGCGCTGCCAGTCCTTGGCGACCTTCACGTGCAGATCCAGGCTGTATCAATGTGCGGCTACCGCCGCGCGGCGGCGTGCTGAGGTCTGGGCCTTCGGTCTGCGGCGTCCTCAGAACCCCAGTCGCCGCAGTTGCTTCGGGTCGCGCTGCCAGTCCTTCGCGACCTTCACGTGCAGATCCAAGAAGACCGGCGTGCCGAGCAGTGCCTCGATCTGCTTGCGGGACTTGATGCCGACGTCCTTCAGGCGTTTGCCCTTGGGGCCGATGATGATGCCCTTCTGGCTGGGGCGCTCGATGAAAACGTTGGCGTGGATGTCCAGGAGCGGCTTGTCCGCGGGGCGGTCCTCGCGCGGGAGCATCTCCTCCACGACCACCGCGATGGAGTGCGGCAGCTCGTCCCGTACGCCCTCCAGGGCCGCCTCCCGGATCAGCTCGGCGACCATGACCTGCTCGGGCTCGTCGGTCAGGTCGCCCTCGGGGTAGAGCGCGGGGCCCTCGGGCAGCAGCGGGGTCAGGAGGTCGGCGAGCAGGTCGACCTGCTGGTTCGCCGTGGCCGAGACCGGGACGATCTCCGCCCAGGTGATGCCCAGTTCCTCCCCGAGCCGGTCGATCGCGATCAGCTGCTCGGCGAGGGTCTTGGAGTCCACCAGGTCGGTCTTGGTGACGATCGCGACCTTCGGGGTCTTCCTGATCCCCGCCAGCTCCTTGGCGATGAAACGGTCGCCGGGGCCCAGCTTCTCGTTGGCCGGCAGACAGAAGCCGATGACGTCCACCTCGGCCCACGTCGTGCGCACCACGTCGTTCAGCCGCTCGCCCAGCAGCGTGCGCGGCTTGTGCAGGCCGGGGGTGTCCACCAGGATCAGCTGGGCGTCCTCGCGGTGCACGATGCCCCGCACGGTGTGCCGGGTCGTCTGCGGACGGTTGGAGGTGATCGCCACCTTCTGCCCGACCAGAGCGTTCGTGAGAGTGGACTTGCCCGCGTTGGGACGGCCCACGAAGCAGGCGAAGCCGGCCCGGTGAACAGTCTCGGCCGGTTCTTCGGATGACTGGGTACGAACGCTCATGGCGCCCATTGTCCCTGATCCCCGAACCCCCGCCGTACCACGGTCGCCCGCCGGGCCGGCGGCGTTCAGCCCGCGCTCACCGAGGCGCGGACCGTGCCGTCGCGACCGGCGACCAGAACCGGCGTCGCGGGCCCGCCCAGGTCCCGTACCGCCGCCAGGTCCTCCGCAGACGCCGACTCCGCGTCGGTCACGACGGCCGCCGCCTCCAGCGACTTCGCGCCGGACGCCACCGCCATCGCCACCGCCGTACGCAGGGCGCTCAGGCGGAGGGAGTCGAGCGCGACGGTCCCGGCGACGTACGTGCGGCCGGTCTCGTCGCGTACGGCGGCGCCCTCGGGAACACCGTTGCGGGCCCGGGCCGAGCGGGCCAGGGTGACGATCTTGCGGTCCTCGGGGTCGAGGTCGGGAGTCTCGGTCATGGGGCGAGCATACGGAGCGCCGCCCGTCCGCCCGGCCTCAGGGGCGGTCGAGGCGGAGCCGCTCCGCGCGCGGGAGACCCGCCACCACCAGGTCGTAGGAGTCCTCCACCAGCTCCCGCACGACCCGGTCCGGCAGGCCGCAGCCCCCGTCTTCCAGGGTCACCGTGTTCCAGTGCCGTTTGTTCATGTGCCAGCCCGGGACGATCAGCCCGGGATGCTCGTGCCGCAGCCGGACCGCGTCGTCCGGGTCGCACTTCAGGTTGACCGTGAGCGGGTCCCCGTCCAGGCGGGTGAGCGCGAACATCTTGCCCAGCACCTTGAAGACCGAGATCTCCGGCCCGAAGGGAAAGTCCTCCGCCGCCGCGTTGAAGGACAGACAGAAGGCGCGCAGCTCGGCCGGGGTCATTCGGGAGTTGCCTCCTCGGCGGGCTCCGCGGCACCCACCGGCTCCGCCAGCACCGTCACGATCTTGTTCCGGCGGCCGGCCGCGGCCTCCGCCGTCAGCCGCAGCTCGCGGCCGTCCGGCAACTCCACGACGGACGACGCCCCGGCGATCGGGACCCGGCCCAGGGCCTTCGCCAGCAGGCCGCCCACCGTCTCCACGTCCTCGTCGTCGTACTCGTCCAGGCCGTACAGCTCGCCCAGGTCGCCGATGTCCAGGCGCGCGGTGACCCGGAAGCGGTCCCCGCCCAGCTCCTGCACCGGCGGCAGCTCCCGGTCGTACTCGTCGGTGATCTCGCCGACGATCTCCTCGAGGATGTCCTCGATGGTGACGATCCCGGCCGTGCCGCCGTACTCGTCGATGACGACGGCGACGTGGTTGCGTTCCTTCTGCATCTCGCGCAGCAGGTCGCCCGCGTTCTTGGTGTCCGGCACGAAGGACGCGGGCCGCATCGCGGTGGACACCAGGTCGCTCTCCGCGTCCCGGCTGATGTGCGTCCTGCGGACCAGGTCCTTCAGGTACACGATGCCGACCACGTCGTCCTCGCTGTCACCGGTCACCGGTATCCGCGAGAAACCGGAGCGCAGGGCGAGGGTGAGGGCCTGGCGGATGGTCTTGTAGCGCTCGATGACCACGAGGTCGGTGCGCGGCACCATGACCTCGCGCACGAGCGTGTCGCCCAGCTCGAACACCGAGTGCACCATCCGGCGCTCCTCGGCCTCGATCAGGGACTCCTTCTCCGCGTAGTCCACCAGCGCCCGCAGCTCCGCCTCGGAGGCGAAGGGGCCGCGGCGGAAGCCCTTGCCGGGAGTGAGCGCGTTGCCGATGAGGATGAGCAGCGACGGCACCGGACCCATCACCCGGGCCAGCGGCACCAGCACGTACGCCGCGACGGTCGCCGTGTTCAGCGGGTGCTGGCGGCCGATGGTGCGCGGGGACACCCCGACGGCGACGTAGGACAGCAGCACCATCACCGCGATGGCGATCACCAGCGCCTCGCCCGTGCCGTCGAACTGCCGCAGACACGCGTACGTGACCAGCGCGGCCGCGGCCATCTCGCAGGCCACGCGGACCAGCAGCGCCACGTTCAGATAGCGCGTCGGGTCGGCGGCGACCTTGGCGAGCCGTTCGGCGCCGCGCCGCCCGGACCGTACGGCTTCCTCGGCGCGGAAGCTGGAGACCCGGGCGAGTCCCGCCTCCGCGCAGGCGGCCAGCCAGGCGACCACCACCAGGGCGACGGCGCCGCCGACGAGAGGCAGGCTCATGAGACCGTCGGGGCCGGGGACGGGCCGGTCAGGCCGCGCTCCGCACGCCAGCCGTCCACGATCGCCGCCTGCAGGCCGAACATCTCGGCCTTCTCGTCCGGCTCCTCGTGGTCGTACCCCAGCAGGTGCAGCACCCCGTGGACGGTCAGGAGCTGGAGCTCCTCGTCCATGGAGTGCTGCGTCGGCGCCTCGGCGCCCTGCTTCACGGCGACCTCCGGACAGAGCACGATGTCCCCGAGCAGCCCCTGCGGGGCCTCGTCCTCGTCCTTGGCGGGCGGGCGCAGCTCGTCCATCGGGAAGGACATCACGTCGGTGGGCCCCGGCAGGTCCATCCACTGGATGTGCAGCTGCTCCATGGCACCGGCGTCCACGACGATCACCGAGAGCTCGGAGAGCGGGTGGATGCGCATCCGCGCGAGCGCGTAGCGGGCGATGTCGAGGATCGCCTGCTCGTCGACCTCGGTTCCGGACTCGTTGTTGACGTCGATCGACATGGTCGTGCTGGTCTACTTCCCCTTGGCCTTGGCACCGCGTCTCGGTGTCCGGCCGCCGTTGTGGCCGCCGTTCTCGGTGCCGTTCCTGTTGTCGTACTGCTCGTAGGCGTCGACGATACGGCCCACCAGCTTGTGCCGGACGACGTCGTGGGACGTGAGCCGGGAGAAGTGGACGTCCTCGACGCCCTCCAGGATCTCCTGCACCTGCCGCAGCCCCGACTTGGTGCCGCCGGGCAGGTCGACCTGCGTCACGTCACCCGTGATGACGATCTTCGAGTCGAAGCCGAGGCGGGTCAGGAACATCTTCATCTGTTCGGGGCTGGTGTTCTGGGCCTCGTCCAGGATGATGAACGCGTCATTGAGCGTGCGGCCGCGCATGTACGCCAGCGGTGCGACCTCGATCGTCCCCGCCGCCATCAGACGCGGGATCGAGTCCGGGTCGAGCATGTCGTGCAGCGCGTCGTACAGCGGGCGCAGATACGGGTCGATCTTCTCGTACAGCGTGCCCGGCAGGAAGCCGAGCCGCTCGCCGGCCTCGACCGCCGGGCGGGTCAGGATGATGCGGTTGACCTGCTTGGACTGCAGGGCCTGCACCGCCTTCGCCATCGCCAGATAGGTCTTGCCGGTGCCCGCGGGGCCGATGCCGAAGACGATGGTGTGCTTGTCGATCGCGTCGACGTACCGCTTCTGGTTCAGCGTCTTGGGGCGGATCGTGCGGCCGCGCGAGGACAGGATGTTCTGCGTGAGCACCTCGGCCGGGGTCTCCTGGCCGTCGCTCTCCCCGTTCTCGCTCGCCTTGAGCATGGCGATCGAGCGTTCCACTGCGTCCTCCGTCATCGGCTGCCCCGTGCGGAGCACCAGCATCATCTCGTCGAAAACGCGCTGAATGAGGGCGACCTCGTGCGTGTCGCCGACGGCGCTGATCTCATTGCCCCGGACGTGGATGTCGGCCGCCGGGAAGGCCTTCTCGATCACGCGCAGGAGGGAGTCTCCGGAGCCCAGTACGGTCACCATGGGGTGCTGGGCGGGGACGGTGATCTGTGCTCTCGCCTGCCCCTGCGCGGGGGTGTGGCCTGAGGGTGTCTGAGTCATGGGCCGGCGCTCTAGGCCTGCTCGTCCTCCTCTGCGGCGTGCGCCGCGTGACGGGTGTGTCTGCTGACTCCAGCGTACGACTCCCCGCCGACAGCACCGAGGCTTTTATCCGACCGGCGTCGGCCGCCCCCGCCCGCCGCCCGCGCCCTTCACCCGCTGCTCACCGTCCGTACCCCGCCGGCCGCCCGCCGTTCATCGCCCGTCACCGCTGGCCCGCGACCAGGTCCCGGAACCACCCGTACGACGCCTTCGGGGTGCGCTCCAGCGTCGTGAAGTCCACGTGGACCAGTCCGAAGCGCCGGGCGTAGCCCTCGGCCCACTCGAAGTTGTCGAGGAGCGACCACACGAAGTAGCCGCGCACGTCCACACCCGCCTCGACCGCCCGGTGCAGGGCGCGCACGTGACCGTCGAGGTAGGCGATGCGGTCCCGGTCGTCCAGGCCCTCGTAGGAGCAGCCGTTCTCCGTGATCACGACCGGCGGGAGCCGGTCGCCGTAGCGGTCGCGGAAGCCGGTCAGCAGTTCCGTCAGGCCCTCCGGGACCACCGGCCAGCCGAAGTCGGTCAGCGGCCTGCCCTCGATCGCGCGCACCGAGAAGGGCAGTTCGGCCGGGAGCGTCACCCCGCCGAACTCGATCTCCGCGCCCTGCGGGGCGCCCACCCGGGCCGGCGCGTAGTAGTTCACGCCGTACCAGTCCAGCGGCTCGGCGACGACCTCCAGGTCCGCTTCGATCCTGGCGGGGGAGCCCGGCATCAGCTCACCGACGCCCTCCGGGTACCGCCCGGTCAGGACCGGGTCGGCGAACAGGCGGTTCAGCAGGAGGTCGTAGAAGTCCGCGGCCTCCCGGTCGGCCGGCCCGTCGGAGGCGGGCCAGGTCGGGCCGTGCGAATTGGCGATGCCGACGTCCGTGGCGCCCGCCGCGCGCAGCGCCCGTACCGCCAGGCCGTGTGCGAGGAGCTGGTGGTGGGCGACCGGCAGGGCGTCGAACAGCAGCCCGCGGCCGGGCGCGTGGGTGCCGAGGGCATGGCCCAGCAGCGTGTGCTCGGCGGGCTCGTTCAGGGTGATCCACTTGCCGACCCGGTCGCCGAGCCGCCCCGCCACCACCGACACGTACTCCGCGAACCGGGCCGCTGTGTCCCGCTCCAGCCAGTCGAGTCCCGCGGGCAGGTCCCAGTGGAAGAGCGTCGGCACCGGCCGCACGCCCGCCGCGCACAACTCGTCCACCAGGCGGTCGTAGAAGTCGAGGCCGCCGGGGGAGTCCACGCGGGGCCAGGAGACCGAGAAGCGGTACGCGTCCACGCCGAGACCGGCGAGCAGGGCCACGTCCTCCCGGTAGCGGTGGTAGTGGTCGCAGGCCACCGCCGCCGTCGAGCCGTCCTTCACCCGCCCGGGCTCGGCCGCGAAGACGTCCCACACGGACGGACCCCGCAGCTCGGCCGCGCCCTCGATCTGGTGCGCCGAGGTCGACACGCCCCACAGGAAGCCGTCCGGGAACCGGGGCATCGCGTCAGTCGCCATGCGCGGATCATCCGCACCCCCGGCGAGGGAAGTCAACGCCCGCGCACGCGGGCGGTGTTACGCCCCCTCCTGATTACGCCCCCTCCTTCAGCACCCGCGAGATCAACCCGCGCTGCTCGTCCGTCAGCCGGGGGTCGGCGGCGTACACCGTCTCGCCGTCCACCGTGATCTGGTAGCTGAACCCGTCCGGCACTCCGACCGGCGGCGTGGTCCGGCCGTCGGCGACGGCCCGCTCGGCCAGCGCGTGCCACTCGGCCGCGTCCGGCCGTCCCGAGGTGTCGACCTCCGCGTGGCGTTCGATGCCCGCGAAGCCTCCTGTGCGCCTCACCTGAATCCGCATGGACCCGTGTCTAGTACGGAACTACGCCGTGCGCACCCCGACCTGCTCCCAGGCCTTGCCCACCGCCTCCAGCTCCGCCGCGTCCCCGAAGCGCTCCCGGGCGGCCTTCAGGGTCAGCTTGGCGAAGTCGGTGAACGACGCGTCCTGGGCCAGTTCGCCGCCGGTCAGCACGTCGTACCAGATCAGGCCGGCGCGCTCCCAGGCGTTGCCGCCCAGCTCGGTGGCGAGCAGGTAGAAGGCGTGGTTGGGGATGCCGGAGTTGATGTGGACGCCGCCGTTGTCGCGGCCGGTGCGCACGTAGTCGTCCATCGTGGCGGGCTGCGGGTCCTTGCCGAGCACGTCGTCGTCGTACGCCGTGCCCGGTGCCTTCATGGAGCGCAGGGCCTCGCCCGTCACGTCCGGCCCGAGGAGTTCGGCGCCGATCAGCCAGTCGGCCTCGGCGGCGCTCTGGCCCTGCGCGTATTGCCTGACGAGGGAGCCGAAGACGTCGGACACCGATTCGTTGAGGGCGCCGGGCTGGCCGTAGTAGGTCAGGTTGGCGGTGTGCTGGGTGACGCCGTGGGTCAGCTCGTGGCCGATCACGTCCAGGGAGCTGGTGAAGTCGAGGAAGACCTCGCCGTCGCCGTCGCCGAACACCATCTGCTCGCCGTTCCAGAACGCGTTGTTGTACTCCCGGTCGTAGTGCACGGTCGCGTCGAGGGGCAGGCCGGCGCCGTCGATGGAGTCGCGTCCGTACACCGTGAGGTAGTGCTCGAAGGTGGCGCCCAGGCCCGCGTAGGCGCGGTTCACGGTGGCGTCCTGGCCCGGGTCCTCGCCCTCTGCGCGCACCTTGGTGCCGGGCAGGTCGGTGCCGCCCCGGGCGTCGTAGACCGTGCGGTGCGGCTTCCCGGGCTCGGCGCCGGCGCGTGGGGCGACGGCCGGGGCGCCGGCCACGGTCGTCAGACCGCGGCGGGTGCGCTCGGCGGCGTCGCGCTGGATGGTGCGGCGGGCGCGGTCGGCCCGGACGGGATTCGCGTCCCGGGCGAGCTTGTCGAGGACGTGCGGCGGCACGATGGTGCAGAAGACGGGCTCGAAGCCCCCGTGGGTCGTCATGCCAGAACCATTGCACTGAGTAATGTCAATGTCACTAGCTGCAACCATGATTGATGAAAAACCGGTCCGCGGGCTGTCCTTCCGTCGTGGTCGAGTGGTATGGAGCACCATTTGCCCCGGTTCCGCCCGTGGTCCCGCATACTGGGACGGACCCGCGTGTCTCGCGCGACTCGGCTAAGGTGCTGGGCACCATGCGATTCGGGCTGCTTCTCCTTAGCTGCCGCGGCGAGGGCCTGTAGAGGCCGACTCCCTCCCCGCGGAGCTTGGTGGTGCCGTCGGCCGTCCTTCCGGACACGCGGACGACGCGGACACCCCTGTCACCCGCTGACACCGCGGACATCACGAGGAGCCCACGCCATCATGGCCAACCGTCAGCAGCCCAGCCCCATGCCGATCGCCAAGTACCGCGGTTACGAGCAGGTCGACATCCCCGACCGCACCTGGCCGCAGCAGCGGATCACCACCGCTCCCCGCTGGCTCTCCACCGACCTGCGCGACGGCAACCAGGCACTGATCGACCCCATGTCGCCCGTCCGCAAGCGCGCCATGTTCGACCTGCTGGTCAAGATGGGCTACAAGGAGATCGAGGTCGGCTTCCCGGCCTCCGGCCAGACCGACTTCGACTTCGTACGCTCCATCATCGAGGACCCGGAAGCCATCCCGGACGACGTCACGATCTCCGTGCTGACCCAGGGCCGCGAGGACCTGATCGAGCGCACGGTGGAGTCCCTGAAGGGCGCCAGGCGGGCCACCGTCCACCTGTACAACGCCACCGCCCCGGTCTTCCGCCGGGTCGTCTTCCGCGGCTCCAAGGACGACATCAAGCAGATCGCCGTCGACGGCACCCGGCTGGTCATGGAGTACGCCGAGAAACTGCTGGGCCCCGAGACGGAGTTCGGGTACCAGTACTCGCCGGAGATCTTCACCGACACCGAGCTGGACTTCGCCCTGGAGGTCTGCGAGGCGGTGATGGACACCTACCGGCCCGGCCCCGGCCGCGAGATCATCCTCAACCTGCCCGCCACCGTGGAGCGTTCCACGCCCTCCACGCACGCCGACCGCTTCGAGTGGATGGGCCGCAACCTGTCCCGCCGCGAGCACGTCTGCCTGTCCGTCCACCCGCACAACGACCGCGGTACGGCGGTGGCCGCGGCCGAGCTGGCGCTGATGGCCGGCGCCGACCGCATCGAGGGCTGCCTGTTCGGACAGGGCGAGCGCACCGGCAACGTCGACCTGGTCACCCTGGGCATGAACCTGTTCTCCCAGGGCGTCGACCCGCAGATCGACTTCTCCGACATCGACGAGATCCGTCGCACGTGGGAGTACTGCAACCAGATGGACGTCCACCCGCGCCACCCCTACGTGGGCGACCTGGTCTACACGTCCTTCTCCGGGTCCCACCAGGACGCCATCAAGAAGGGCTTCGACGCCATGGAGGCCGACGCGGCCGCCAAGGGAGTCACCGTCGACGACATCGAGTGGGCCGTCCCGTACCTGCCGATCGACCCGAAGGACGTCGGCCGCTCCTACGAGGCGGTCATCCGCGTCAACTCGCAGTCCGGCAAGGGCGGCATCGCCTACGTCCTGAAGAACGACCACAGCCTGGACCTGCCGCGCCGGATGCAGATCGAGTTCTCGAAGACCATCCAGGCCAAGACGGACGCCGAGGGCGGCGAGATCACGCCGACCGCGATCTGGGACGTCTTCCAGGACGAGTACCTGCCCAACCCGGACAACCCCTGGGGCCGCATCCAGGTGGCCAACGGGCAGACCACCACCGACCGCGACGGCGTCGACACCCTCACCGTCGAGGCCACGGTCGACGGCGAGGAGACCACCCTGGTCGGCTCCGGCAACGGACCGATCTCGGCGTTCTTCCACGCGCTGCAGGGCGTCGGCATCGACGTACGCCTGCTGGACTACCAGGAGCACACGATGAGCGAGGGTGCCTCCGCGCAGGCCGCCTCCTACATCGAGTGCGCCATCGGCGACAAGGTGCTGTGGGGCATCGGAATCGACGCGAACACCACGCGCGCCTCACTGAAGGCGGTCGTCTCCGCCGTCAACCGCGCGGCGCGCTGACCAGCCGAATCGGCGGTTTGGGGTCCCGCCCGCAGGAAATCTGCGGGCGGGACCCCGTCATATACCGGCCATATATCCGTGATGGTCACGGAAAGGTCTCGTCCTGGGTACTGACTCCACGTGGGTGATGTGGCTAACATCACGCCAGCGCGACGATGCTGTCGCGCCGTTACGGAGGTGGGACGTGCTGCCTGGACGGGGACGAAACAGCCGAGCTGCCCGGCTGCCACGCATCCTGGGCACCCGCACCGCGTGGACGCCCGTCGGCGACGGCGAGTTCTTCTGCCCCGGCTGCGGCGGCGACCGCAACTACACGCGGCTCACCGGCCGCCGCCGGTTCACCGTGCTCGGTGTGCCCGTGCTGCCGCGCGGCGAGTCCGCGCCGACCGTCGAGTGCGCGGCCTGCCGCCGCCACTACGGCACCGACGTCCTCGACCACCCGACCACCACGCGCTTCTCCGCGATGCTCCGCGACGCCGTCCACACCGTCGCCCTCGCGGTCCTGACCGCGGGCGGCACCTGCTCCCGCACGTCGCTGGAGACGGCGGCGGTCGCCGTGCGCGCGGCCGGCTTCGACGACTGCACCGAGGACCAGCTGGACGCGCTCGTCGAGGCGCTGGAGGCGGACACCGGCCGGGTCCGCGGCGAACCCTGCGTGCCGGGCCTGGCGATAGAGCTGCACGAGGCGCTGGACCCGCTGGCCCCGCACCTCGCCGCCGCGGGCCGCGAGTCGATCCTGCTCCAGGGCGCCCGCATCGCCCTCGCCGACGGCCCCTACACCCCCGCCGAGCGCGACGCCCTGGCCACCGTGGGCGCGGCCCTGACCATCTGCTCCGACGACGTCACCCGGCTCCTGGAGTCGGCCGGCACGCCCTCATAGGCCCCGACACGCCCCCACGGGCCCCGCGCGGGACCGGTGCGGCCCGGCTCATAAGCTCCCGGGCAGGTCGAGACGCATGATCTGGCGGTGCATGCCCGGACCGAAGTAGTCCGGACGCAGCCCCCCGTCGGGCTCCTCCGGGCGGAAGCCCAGCGAGCGGTAGAGGAAGATGGCGGCGAGGTTGGCGGGCTCCACCGTGAGGCGGACCACCTGGATGCCGTCCCGTCGCAGCCGGGCCAGCACCTCGCGCATCAGCTCCCGGCCCAGCCCGTGGCGGCGCCGGTCCTGCGTCACGCACAGGCCGAGGATCCAGCTGTCCGCGCCGAGCGTCCGGGTGGCGGCGAGCACGTATCCGCGCAGCCGGCCCGTGCCGTCGTCGAGGACCAGGAAGTGCTCCTCGTACATGTCGAAGAGCTGGCGCAGCAGGAACCCGGGATAGGCGAAGTCCTGGAAGACCTCCTCGTCCAGCCGCCGCAGCTCCGGCAGGTCGGACTCCCGGGCCGGCCGCAGGTCCAGTGGCTGGTCGTCCGGCGGGGAGTCGGGTCGCGTGAGCTGGTCGTGGTGGTCGAGGGAACGTTCCAGCGGTTCGGCGGTCATGCAACCCCCTGGTCGGACGGCGTCAATCATGGGCACCCAGGCCGCCCACCCGAAGGAGTGAGGACTCATGTGGCGGCCAGTGTCTGCTTCTGGCTAGAGTGAGCGTCCAACTTGCCGCATGCAAGGGCGAGTTAAGGTGTGCGACCATGCGCCCGACGTGCGCCGGGCGGATGAGGATGGCGTATTCACCCGCTGTTGCGAAGTCGCATTGTCACTTACCGTGAACAGTGCTGGGGATTTGTCCAAATTCGAATGGAACGTGGCAGGGTGACTATGGATCGCAACGCCGACGCGCCGTGGTCGAAGTTCGATCCAGAGGTGTACGTCGACAACAATTACCGGACGCCGCTCGAAGTCGACCTGCTGATCGTCCGGTTGCTGCGCGACTACCTCACCCGCTGCTTCGACGGGACCCTTCCGCGCTCGGCGCGCGGCATCGACGTCGGCGCCGGTGCGAACCTGTACCCGGGCCTGTCCATGCTCCCCTGGTGCGAGAAGCTGGTCCTGCTGGAGTTCGCCCCGTTGAACGTCGAGTACCTGGAGAAGCAGGTCTCCCCGGCCGGGTACGACATCGCCTGGGACCCCTTCTGGGACGTACTGCGCGAAGCGCCCGCCTACGGGGCCGTCGACCGGCCCAGGGACCGGATCGGCGAGGTCGCCCGGGTGGAGCGGGGCAGCCTCTTCGACCTGGAGGGCGGCACCCGGCGCTTCGACCTCGGGACCATGTTCTTCGTCGCCGACTCCATGTCGGAGGCGTCCGAGGAGTTCCACCGCGGCGTGCGGTGCTTCATGGGTGCGCTCGGCGAAGGGGCGCCGTTCGCCGCCGCCTTCATGAAGGAGTCCGTCGGGTACCGCGTCGGCGACCACGACTACCCGGCCTACCGGGTCAACGAGGAAACGGTCGCACAGAGCCTGGCGCCGTTCACCGGTGAGCTGGAGATCCACGACCTGCACCACTCGGTGCGGCCGGGGCACGAGGGAATGCTCCTCGCCCTGGGACGGCGCAACGCGGAGATTGCCGCCCCCTAGGAACGGGGACATGCACAACGGGGACGTTGTCCACACAGGGCAACGAGGTCTGTACGAGGGGTACGGGGATGCAGATCAAGCCACGCCAGCACCTGTTGGACATCTGGCAGGCCATGGCGCGTCATTCGTTCGACGACGGCAAGCTCGTCCGGGGGGACACCGACGGGCTCAGCAGCGTCGCCGACGCAGAACGCCTGCTCTGCCTCCTCTACCCGGCCACCGAGGTGCCCGCCTTCCGCCTCGACCAGCCGGACACCACCGAACGCGACGTCCTGCGCGCTCTCGAACGGGTCGGCAGCCGCCTGGAGATCCCGCCCAACCTGATAGCCGCGCTCACCCAGTTCATGCGCACCCACACCGCCACGGACGACAGCCCCACCTTCTCCGGCGGCCACTACTTCCGCCCCGCCGAACCCGGCGGCACGGTCACCCACGAACAGCGCCAGCTGGGCGTGGTCGACTCCTACTCCATGTCCGTCACGCTGTGCCTCGCCACCCTGGGATTCCTCAAGGTCTACGAGAACACCACGACCCGCCCCGAGGTCCTGAAGGCCATCGCCGAGCTGCGCGACGCCACCAACGCCCGGCTGACCGCGGCCATGATCAGCCTGCTGCGCTCCTTCACCGTGAACGTCTTCGACGCCGAGTCGGAGCAGGGCAAGCGGCTCATCGAGGTCATCGGCCAGGGCGGACAGTCCGACCGCCTCGTCCTCCAGCAGTTCTCCCGCAGGCTGCGCCCACTGCGCGCCACCATCATCGAGAGCCTCTCCCGCGGCATCCAGGTCGACGAGGGCATCCGCGACGAGAGCCAGCTCTTCGAATGCGGCTGGGCCTGGGGCATCGTCAAGGACGCCCCCGAGATCACCGACCTCAACACCCCGGCCCCCGGCCAGCCCGACGGCATCGCCGACCGGCTGCCCTACGTCTACTTCACCGTCACCGCCCTCGACGGCATCCAGGACCTGTTCTCCGACCGCACCCTCACCCTCGGCCTGCTCGACGCCGACCAGCAGAAGCTCGCCGAGATGCTGCGCCTGCGCTGGGAGCTGAGCCAGCAGTACTGGTCCGCGGTCGCCCGCTTCGGCGCCGACCGCTGGCCCCTGGAGGACCTGCCCTGGCAGACCACCGGCCTGCGCCTGGAGTCCGAGTACTTCTCGCTGACCGTCGCCGCCATCCTCGTGCACGACCTGGTCCGCCGGAAGGCGACCGACGACGACCTCACCCGCACCGTCGCCATCATGGAGCGCCTCGCCGACCGCGGCCGCGTCACCAGCCGCATGACCCGGCAGGACCCGACCCTCCTGCTGCACACCCCCGGCGTCACCATGCCGCTCGCCGGATCCGAACGCGCCGGCGGGCAACTCCTGTGGCGGATGACCGACTTCTCCGCCCAGCTCCTCAAACGGATCATCCAGCTCGCCGAACTCTCCCGGAACATCGGCGCCCAGGACCGTCTGCTGCGCCTGGCCGAGCAGTCCTTCGAGCACCTGTGGAAACGACGCATCGACGAGGAGGAGGGCGCCGGCCTCTGGGACAACATCCAGGCCGTCTTCCCGGACGCCCGGGACGTCGGACACCGCCTGTCCTGGAGCATCACCGAGCGCGTCACCGAATGCCTCGTCGCCGCCCGCATGCTCTACGAACAGCAGCCCATCCGCAGCCCCGAAGTCGCCGAACTGGCCCGGGAACTGCTCAGCGAGGCCACCCACCTGTTCGGCAAGGAGCAGCTGGAGGCGTCGGCCGCTGCCGACGGCAGCAGAGCCAGGGCCATGCGGAGCATCGAGAGCCGCCTCGACCACGCCCGCAACCTGGTCGACGACCGGCCCGCGACCGCCTTCGCCCTGGCCCTGCCCGTGCTCCAGGAACTCGACACCCTGGCCCAGGCCAGGGGCGCCGCCGCCCAGGAGGTGTGAGCGTGCTGGTCTTCGCCGCCTCCGACAAGGGAGGCACCGGACGGTCGGTGACCAGCGCCAACCTGGCCTACCAACGGGCACTCACCGGCGACCACGTGGCCTACGTCGACTTCGATTTCGGCTCGCCCACCGCCGCCGCCGTCTTCGACGTGCCCGGCGCCATGCGCGGCGTCGAGGAACGCGGCCTCCACTCCTACCTGGAGGGCGAGAGCGCGGAGCCGGTCCGCATCGACGTCTGGCGCCAGACCGAGCACCCGCTGCTGCGCTCCCGTCCCAATCAGTCCGGCCGCCTGGTGCTCTTCCCCGGCGACATCGGCGGCGGCGAGTTCGCCACCGGCGACGAGGCCCTGGAGCGGTGCGTCGACCTGCTGCTCAGGCTCAACACCGAGTTCGACGTCACCTTCGTCGACCTCAGCGCCGGCCGCAGCTACGCCGTCGACATGGTGCTCGCCGCCACCGCCCACCCCCGGATGCGCAACCTCCCCTTCCGCTGGCTGATCTTCCACCGCTGGACCCGCCAGCACGTGATCGCCGCCTCCGGACTCGTCCACGCCGAGCACGGCATCATCGGCAGCGGCATCGAACGCGGCCACGACGAGGACGCCCTGCGCGCCGCGATCCGCTTCGTCCGGGCCGCCGTACCCGACCCCGAGGCACCGCTGGGGCCCCAGGGGTCGACCGCGCAGGCCACCTGGATGCAGGCCCGCGACGAGGCGCTGCGCCGGCTCGCCGCCGAGTACCGCATCGGCGACAGCGTCGTCCTCGGCATCGTGCCGCTGGAGCCCATCCTCCAGTGGCACGAACAGCTGATCACCGAGGACGACGTCCTCTCCACCCAGATCGCCAACAAGGAAACCCTGGACGCGCTGGAGGAGATCGCCCGGCGCCTGACGGACGACACCCACTGGGGGCGGCTGTGACGGAGTCCGTGTTCCGCGAGACCACCGCCGAGCCGCGCACCCAGTCGGTGCCGCTGGCCCACCTCTCCGTGGAGCTGGGCCACCTCTACATGGAGGACTTCGAGGCAGGGCCCGAACGGCTGCGCGCGCACTTCACCGAAGTACGCCCCTGGGTGGAGGCGGCCCGCGCCGCCGCCACCGCCCGGGCCGGCGGCAAGCGGGCCCGGGTCAGCACCTGCTTCCTCATCGACGACTACTTCACCCGCTTCTCCACCCCCGCCGAGGTCGTCCCGACACTCCTCGCGGAGGCCGAACGGGCCGGACTGACCATCGACTACCTGGCCCGCGAATCCGGCTGCGCCGTCACCGGCAAGATCCCCGTCGCCGAGTCCGTGGCCGCCCGGATCGTCGAGTCCCCGCCCCCGGGGAGCCACGGGTTACGCCCGCCCGCCGCCCAGACCGGCTGGCTCGCCAACGGCGAACGCAGCCCCGTGGCCCGCGCCCCGCAGGCCATGAAACGGGCCGTCGGCTGGCAGCCGCCGCACGAGACCGCGGCCCGCCGCCACTCCGTCTTCCTCGACGTCGAACTGTGGAGCGACGACGACGGCGACCGCACCTGGTCCTGCCCGTTCCTCGCCGCCGTCTGGCAGCTCGCCCGCCTCGGACTCCTGCGCAACGAGGGCGAGGCCGTCCTCACCCCCCAGCCGCACACCGCCACCGCCGGCTTTCCCGACCGGTGGGACGACCTGCCCACCCTGCTGAAGCTCAACGACCGCGCGGACCCCTTCGCCGCCTACCGCACCTGCTCCGTCCTGCCCACTCGCTTCCTCCCCGTCGAGCACGCCGTCCGCGTGATCCTCGACCAGATCGAGGTCGACCCGGGAGCACTGGCCCAGGTCGCCGACCGCTCGGGCAAGGAACGCACCGCCGTCCCGGACTCGGTCGCCGACCGCATCTCCTACGTCTACTACGCGGGTCTCTGACATGGCGCCGCGGCAGAGCACCCCGCGCACCGCCCTCTCCTGCGGCGAGGTCCGCACCAGCCTGCTGCCCGCCCGGCAGGCCCTCGACATCCGTTCCGCCGCCGGGCTCCTCGCCCTGCGCGCCGACGAACGCGTCCTGCTCTCCGAACGCCCCGGTCTCTACGCGCGTTCCCCCGCCACCCTCACCGGCGTCGACTGCCCGCTGCCCAGCGCCAACGGTGCCCGGGTCCGCGCCGTCGGCACCGTCACCGCGCACGCCGCGCTCACCGAGGGCCGGGTCCTGCAGACTTCCGCCCACTGCAGCCTGCCCGCCACCGGCCCCGACCAGCGCCGCCCCTGGGGCGAGTACCTGGTGCGGCCCGGCGTCGTCGAGCCGCTCGGCAAGCTCCCCCACGAGGCGGTCGCCCGCGGCGTCCTCGACGGACCGCGCCGCGGCGACCTGGACGTCGGCCTGATAGCCGACGGGCTGCTCACCCGGCTGCTGCGCCACCCCCTGCTCGACCAGCGCCCGCCCTTCCGCTCCCGCCCCACCCGGCTGCGCTGGGCCGCCCTGCCGGCGGCGCCGGGCGAGGGCCCCTCGCTCGAACGGTTCACCCTCGCCGAGGACGAACTGCGCACCGTACGCCTGCGCGTGCCCGAGGACACCGCCGCGGCCGACCTCGCCGCGCTCTGCAACGACCTCGCCCTGCACGACTGGCTGCTCACCAACGTCGTCCGCATGCTCGACGGCATCCGGCTGGGCGCCCCCTCCGCCGAGGACCCCGGGGCCGCCGTCCGGGCACTGCGCCCGGCCGTCGACCACCTGCTCCACCTGTGGATGCCGGGCGCCCGGGTCACCCGCGAACTGGCCGCGCTGTGGGGCCCGCTGGAGGAACGCCCCGGTTTCACCCGGCAGTGGCAGGCCATGGTGCAGCGCATCCGCGACCAGCTCACCCTGCACACCGTCCAAGCAGTCCACCGGGAGGCGGAACCGGCTCCCTGACCCGGCCCCGCAGCCCGGCACGCACATCCCCGCACCCCGATCCGACGCACATCCCAACGGGGGGAGAAGCGAGATGAGCACGGCACAGTCACCCCGACCCGACGACACGCCCCGCACGTCCGGTCCGGCCGACCTGAAGGGGGAGTCCCCCTGGGCGCGCACGCTCCTGGTCGCCCTGGTCGTCGGCGCCCTCTTCTGGGCCGTCACGGCACTGCTCGCCCCGGACAGCGGCACACTGCGGCAGTTCGTGTCCGCCGTGCTCTGCGCCGGCGCGGCCGTGACCGTCCAGTACGTCCTGGGCCTGGCCCCGCAGGACCGCGCACGGCTCGACGACAGCCGCCCGGACGACGCACGCCTGGACCACGCGCGGCTGGAGGAGCACACCCGCAGCGTCGAGGAGCACACCCGCCGGGTGGAGAGCGCCCTGGCCGAGCACACCACCGCCGTCCGCGACGGCCTGAACCGGTACGACGACGAGCTGAAGACCGGCCTCACCCGGCACACCGAGGACGTCAAACAGCTCGTCGAGACCCACGTCGCCCAGACCGACCACCACACGGCCGAGTCCGCCGGCGCACGCCTCGACCCGGTCCGCATCGACCGGCTGCCGGACCTCGCCAAGGGCTTCGCCGACGTGCTCCTGCCGAGCCCCTCCATCCTGCACACCTTCGTCCACCTGGAGATGTCCCGGGTGGTCGGCCACATGGCGGACCTCACCAACCTGAGCGCCGAGTGCCCCGGCGAGAACCACGACTGGATGCTCACCCTCACCCGGGCCGCCGAGCACTCCATCCTTGCCACCAGCACCTCCGTCGACCGGGAGTTCTGGAGCAGCGAGCCCGCCGGCCGCTACCTCGACGCCCAGCAGGCCGCCATCGACGAACAGGGCGTCACGGTGCGCCGTCTGTTCCTCCTGGAGAGCGCCCGCGAACTCGACGACCGGCTGCTGCGCCTGTGCGAGGAGCAGGAGTTGCGGCGCATCGACGTACGCGCCGCCGTCCTGCCCGAACTGCCCCCGCACCTCCAGCGCGGCACCACCAACGACTTCATCCTCTACGACGAGGAGGTGTCGTTCGAGATCGAGCAGGACCTGCGCGACGTCAACGTCCGCACCCGGCTCACCGCCCGTCAGGAATACGTACGCGACCGCCTGAAGCGCTTCAGGGAACTCTGGGACGCGGGCATGGGCCTGCGCGAACTGGAGGTCCGCGTCGACGACGAGGAGGACGGCAACTGGATGGTGGACCGGGCCTGACCTTCGGCGCGGTGCGGTCCTCTTAAGTCGCCGGGCCGTAGACCGACGGCGGACTGCCGCCGGTGCCCGGCGTCGGCACAGTGGCCGCATGGAGAAGACCAGCACGAGCACGCGAAGCAAGGGAATCAGCCGGGCGCGTTTCCTCACCGGGGCGGCGGCCGCGGGACTCGGGGGAACGGCGCTCCCGGCAACCGCCGCACCGGCGCAGGGGGCGCACGAGGCGCGTGAGGCGGAGGGGGCGGGCGAGGCGGCGCG